>CACZBM010000006.1:0-79364 GCA_902779445.1 uncultured Lachnospiraceae bacterium | reverse complement strand
ATGTCTTTAATAAGTTCTTAATTTATATACTCGCATATGGTGGTATACTTATGGTAAACGAAAAATGAATACACTTTTCGTACGACGGAGGGATTATGAAAAAGAATTATATCATTCTGGCGGTTATACTGGCGGCTGTACTTACCGGATGCGGCTCTTCAAAATCTGCCACTTCAGCAGATTCGGGAGCATATGTGTCAAAGTCGAGAGGAGCAGAGAATCTGGGATATGCGGCAGAGGCACCGGCATTTGCGGCGGATTCAGCAGATTATAACGCTGAAGCTTATGAAGAAGCAGCAGAAAGCCCGGAGTCATCAGCGGGTGGTGAAAATGCGGTACTTAATGAAGGCGAAGCCGAAAATAACGCTAAGAACAGCAGAAAGCTGATCACTACCGCAGATATCAGTACAGAGACCGATGATGTGGAAGCCTTTGTTTCAAACACTGAGAAAAAAATAGAGGCTCTCGGTGGTTATGTGGAGTCCAGCAGTATATATAATGATTCGGATTATTACCGGGACAGCTATAAGTCAGCGGATATCACAGCCAGGATCCCGTCTGATAAATTCAAGGAATTCATGAATGACGTGGAGGGAAGTTCCAATGTTACAAGCCGTAGTATCAACACAAGAGATGTAACACTGGAATATACCGATACTGAAGCGCAGGAGAGGGCGCTCAGCGCTGAGCAGAAATCTCTTGAGAATATGATGGCACATGCCGAGACGATGGAAGACATCATCGCCATACAGTCGCAGCTTACGGATGTGAGATACAGACTGGACAGTATACGTTCGCAGTTACGTGTATATGATAATGATATTTCGTACAGTAAGGTGTATATCAACGTTACAGAGACAAAGAAGTTTACCGTTACTGAGGAAGAAACGACCTGGGACAGGATCAGAAACGGTTTTGTCGATAATCTTATATCCGTTATGGATGCCGTTACAGAATTTGTGATATGGATACTGACCCATATTCCCGTACTTGTTTTACTTTGTATTATCATTTTCGTGATCATCATTGTGATAAGACGTATAATAAAAGCGGATAATAAACGGAGAGAGGCAAAGGCCGCAGGAAAAATGAACAGAAAGGTAAAGTCTGAAACAAAGGGAGAAACTGTTATAATGAATGAAGCGAAAAAAACAGATGCTTCCGAAAACGACAATGAAGATGAGTGATAATAACAAACAAAAGCTTCCAATAGGATTCATGGATTCTGGCCTTGGAGGACTGAGCGTATTAATAGAAGCAGTAAAGGAAATGCCGGGAGAAGATTTCCTGTATTTCGGGGATTCTGCAAACGCTCCCTACGGAGTACGTCCTCAGGAAGAAATAAAAAAGCTTACCTTTAACGTGGTAGAAAAGCTCATGGAAAGGGGCATCAAAGGGTTAGCTGTGGCGTGTAATACTGCCACAAGCGCTGCTGTGCGTTCCTTAAGAGAAACATACCCTGATTTTCCTATAGTAGGGATAGAACCCGCGATCAAACCTGCAGTGGAAAGTAACAGGGGCGGGCGTATCATTGTACTCGCAACGCCAATGACAATTGCCCAGGAAAAATATAAAAAACTGGTGGAGAAATACAGAGGCGGAACGGATCTGGTGAGCGCGGCGTGTCCCGGCCTAATGGAATTTGTAGAGGAAGGTGACTTAAACGGACCGGACTTGCCAAAGTATTTTGATGAGCACCTGAAATCATATCTTACACCGGATACGGAGACTATAGTTCTGGGCTGTACCCACTATCCTTTTATCAAGGAGCGCCTGAAAGAATATCTGAATAACGATAATATCGAGATAATCGACGGAAGCCTGGGAACTGCCAGAGAACTGAAAAGAAGACTGAAAGAAGCAGGGCTTCTTAAAGAAGGATCCGGAAAAGGAAAGATCACTATAGAAAATTCTTCGGAAAACCCTGCAATGGGAGAAAGGAGCAGGCTGCTTCTCAGTATGGCCGGAATCTCGTGGAGATAGACAGGTTCGCTTGAATCAGATGGATTGATGACAATGGGATCTGAACAATGGCAAAACACAAGATATTGATTAAAAATACACGTGAATTAGAAAATATAGTAGTTTTATCTTGACATTGCAGCTATAAAATGGTAATCTTTGTAAAGAGTTGTTGATTACAACTTCTACCCTCATATTTCATTACGAATGCCCGACGAAATTAATTCTCCCCGTATCGTCGGGCATTAGTTTTGTCTGAAATCATCTGAAACGTTTTCGTGAAGAATTTTCGAATGGTAAGCATTTTTTCGTTTTCAACCCCTTATTTATAGCGATGTTTGTGTGATATGCACAAAAATCACTCTTGTTATTGTGTAACAATGCAGATTGAATTTAAAACGAAAACGTTTTATATTGAAATTACTAAAACGTTTGCGACGCGATAAATGCAGTAAAAATAGGCGTTTCCAGAACGCAGTGAGGCTGTCTGCAAGTGATTACGATTAAAGATATTTCGAAAAAATGTGGAGTTTCGCCGGCAACGGTGAGTAAGGCTCTTAACGGATACGGCGATGTTTCGGCGAGTACACTTGAAAAAGTAAGAAAAGCCGCAGATGAGCTGCATTATATGCCGAACGTGGCGGCAAGACTATTGAAGACAAACCGTTCCTATAATATAGGGGTTGTTTTTGAAGATGAGACATTAAGCGGTCTTGCACATGATTATTTTTCGAGGATCTTAAACAGCGCCAAACTGGAACTTGAAAAACATGGATATGATATCACGTTCATAGGCCAGAGGGTTGGGGGATCGTCTTTTCTGGAACACGTCAGATACAGAAAATGTGACGGCGTGCTTATAGCAAATGTAAATTTCGGGGCAGATTCGGTACGTGAGCTCGTGATGAGCGAAATACCCACCATCACCATCGATTACGTTTTCGATAATGTGAGTTCGGTATTATCCGATAACGTGGAAGGTGAGTATATCCTTACAAAGTATCTTCTCGATGCAGGGCATAAAAAGATAGCTTTTATTCACGGCGAAATGACATCGGTCACTTCGAAACGACTTTCGGGATTTTATAAAGCATTTTCCGAATACGGACTGGAAGTACCCGAAGGATATGTGCTGGAAGGCAGGTACCATGATACGGGTGTGAGTGCGGCACTTACGAAGAAGCTTATGAGTCTTTACGATCCGCCTACAGCTATACTTTATCCCGATGATTTCGCTTATATCGGAGGTATGAATGAACTGGAGAAAATGGGGATAAAGATACCTGATGACGTCAGTGTTGTGGGATATGACGGAATAAATCTTTCCCAGGTGATAAGACCAAGGCTCACTACATACAGGCAGGATACCGACGCTATCGGAACGAAATCGGCGAAAAAGCTTATAGAGATCATTGATCAGGGAAAAGGAGCCATAGCTGAGCAGATAATGGTTTCGGGACAGCTTGTGGAAGGTAAAAGCGTAAAAAAACTTAAACATTAATATGGTGATTTGCGTATCTAAAGAGGTGTTGGGAGTACGCTTGATCATAAATCAATAATCAATATTCTTAAAGGGAGGGAATAAAATGAAAAAAGCAGTAAGAAAGATGATCGCATTAACACTTGCAGCCGGAATGGTACTTTCAATGACCGGATGCGGAGGCAGCAAGTCGGCATCGTCCAATGGAGGAAAGGTATTCAATATCTATTGCTGGAATGAAGAATTCAAGTCAAGGGTAACGGATCACTATCCCGGATATGAGGAAGTGGATGCCACAACCGGTAAGATAGGCGATGTAACAGTTAAATGGAATATCACTCCTAACCAGGGAAGTGCATATCAGGACAATCTGGACCAGCATCTCTTAAATCAGGAAAAAGCTGCGGCTGATGATAAGATCGATCTCTTCTTAATCGAGGCGGACTATGCGCTTAAGTATATAAACAGTGATTATGCATTACCTGTAAAGGATCTTGGCATAAAGGATGATGAGCTCGCTAATCAGTATAAGTATACAAAGGATATCGTTACAGACTCAAAGGGCGTCTTAAAGGGCGTTTCATGGCAGGGATGTCCCGGTGTAATGATCTATAACCGTGATATCGCAAAGGATGTATTCGGAACAGATGATCCCGAAACAGTTCAGGCTAAAGTTAAGGATTGGGATACATACAATCAGACAGCTAAGGAAGTCGCTGCAAAGGGACACTTTATGACATCTTCATTTGTGGATCCTTACCGTGTATTCTCAAATAACGTTTCCGGCCCCTGGGTACAGGATGGAAAGATCGTTGTAGACAAGAACATTGAGCAGTGGATCAATTACAGTAAAGAGTGGGTTGACGAGAAGGCCACCAATGTATATGACCTCTGGGATGGAGATACATGGGGCAAGGGATTCTATCCTGAAGGAAATGTATTCTGTTACTTTGGTCCTGCATGGTTTATAGATTTCTGTATGGCAGCCGATGATGAAGCATCCATCGCACACCAGGGCGGATGGGCAGCTTGTGAAGGACCTCAGGGATTCTACTGGGGAGGAACATGGATCTGCGGATGCAAGGGTACAGATAATGCAGACCTCGTAGCTGACATCATGCGTAAGCTCACAACAGATAAAGACATCATGACTGAAATAGTCAATGCTGATAATGACTTTGTAAATAACAAGCCCGCCATGGAAGCACTTGCTGCGGATCCTGACTATCAGAACACTGTACTCGGCGGACAGAATCCTCTGCCCATGTTCTGTGCGGGAGCTGAAAAGATAGATCTTTCAAATCTCTCTCCTTATGATCAGGGATGTAACGAAAAGCTCCAGGAAGCAATGAAGAACTATCTCAATGGAAACGGTTCTCTTGAAGAGTCAATGGATCTGTTCTACAAGGCAGTAGAAGAAATGTATCCTGAAGTAACCCATTAATAGGTGTTTGGCCCCGGGGCAGCCGGTTCCGGCGTCCCGGGGTATTTATATCTACCTTAGTCATTTATACCATGCAGCTTTTGAACGGGAGAATGATGTGAAATGAAGAAGAGCAAAATAGTTCAATACAATAAATGGGGTTATATATTCCTGATACCGTTTATGGTGGTTTATCTTTTGTTTCAGCTGATTCCGCTTATAACAACTATATGGAACAGTTTCTTTGAGAATTATCTTTCGGGGCTCATGCAGGTAGGACCGAATTTCGTCGGATTCGGAAATTATGCTGATATCCTGTCCAATCCTGATCTTTGGCTCTATGCAGGTAATACTGTTATCATGTGGATACTCTGCTTTATTCCACAGCTGTTCTTCTCGCTTCTTTTGGCGGCGTGGTTTACAGATCCTTCACTCAGACTGAAGGGTCAGGGATTTTTCAAAACAGTGATATATCTTCCGAACCTTATCATGGCGTCGGCTTTTGCGATGCTGTTCTATACACTGTTTTCGGTGAGCGGCCCCATAAATTCCATTCTCATGCAGATAGGATTGTTTAAGGAACCCTTTGATTTTCTTCAGAATATATGGGCTGCAAGAGGACTTGTGGGATTTATGAACTTCATCATGTGGTTCGGTAATACCACCATACTTCTTATGGCAGGAATGATGGGAATAGATCCGTCCCTTTTTGAGGCGGCTCAGGTGGATGGTGCGAATTCCACCCAGATCTTTTTCAAGGTCACACTTCCGCTTCTGAAACCCATTTTCATATACGTACTAATAACATCCCTTATCGGTGGACTTCAGATGTTCGATGTTCCCCAGGTTTTGACAAAGAGTACCGGTGATCCCATGAGGACTACACTTACTCTCATCATGTATCTGAATAAGCACCTGTACAGCAAGAATTATGGTATGGGCGGAGCCCTTTCAGTTCTTCTGTTTATAATTACCGCAATACTGAGCCTTCTCGTTTTCAGGTTCTCCAGCGGAAGAAAGGAGGCCTGATAAAATGAACGATACTCTTAATGGGAAAAAGCAGAACGGCGTCAGTATCGGAGTCAGAAGACTGATCGCTTATGTAGTACTGGTACTGATAGTTTTTATGTGCCTGATATGGTTCTACATCCTCTTCATCAATTCCACCAGATCAAATGCTGAGCTGACAAGAGGATTTACACCTTTACCCAGCAGTTATCTTTTTACGAACCTTGATAATCTGTTTCATGGTTCCCTTCCGATATGGAACGGGCTTTTTAACAGCTTTTTCATAGCCATTACCAGTGCTGCACTCAGTACTTATTTTTCTACTATGACGGCTTATGCGATCCATGTTTATGATTTTAAGTTCAAGAATGCTGTCTTCACATTTATCCTGATGGTAATGATGATACCGAGTCAGGTAACTGCTCTTGGTTTTCTGCAGCTGGTGATCAATATGGGGATGGAGGATAACTTTATACCACTTATCGTTCCACAGATAGCTGCTCCCATTACTTTCTTCTATATGAAGCAGTACATGGATTCCACGCTCCCTATTTCTCTGGTGGAAGCCGCGCGTATCGATGGCGCCGGAGAATTCAGGACTTTTAATACCATAGTCCTTCCGCTTATGAAACCGGCGATCGCGGTTCAGGCTATATTTACCTTTGTCACCAGCTGGAATAATTACTTTATTCCTTCGCTCATCCTTCATGATGACAAAATGAAAACGCTTCCCATACTGATCGCTCAGTTGAGAAGCGCTGACTGGTTGAAGTTTGACATGGGACAGGTTTACGTGATGATCGCGTTTTCAATCTTCCCGGTTATATTGGTTTACCTCGTACTTTCGCGCCACATCATCGGAGGCGTAACGCTTGGAGGTGTTAAGGGATGAGGGTCATCACGTATGATACAGTTTCTTTGAATGATACTTCGGTTCACACGTGAGGTTAACGCCCAGCTTTTTAAATATTCCCACATCCACCTGTGAAAGTATAACAGATGAATGAACTTCAAGCCCTGCAATCTTAGGCAGCTGCTCATAAGCAAGCTTTGCCGGCTCATTTCGCAGGGCTTCTATTGACAGGGCGATCAATATCTCGTCAATATGCAGAAGAGGATTGTGGTTTCCGAGGTACTTTACCTTAAGCTCCATGATAGGCTCTATTACAGAGGGGGAAATGAGCTTTACCGGATCATCGATGCCTGCAAGATATTTCAGAGCATCCAGGATCATGGCAGATGAAGCTCCGAGGAGTGGTGAAGTTTTTCCGGTAATGATAGTACCATCTTCCATCTGCATAGCAGCGGCAGGTCCTCCGGTCTCTTCGCTCCTTATGTTGGCTGCAGCCACTACGGGGCGGGAACCGACGGATATGCCGGCTTTTTCCATCAGCAGTTCTATCTTATGTACAGGGCCGTCTCCCGCATTTCCCTTTCTCTTGTCGCAGAGTGCAGCGTAATATCTTCTGATGATCTCCTGCTCTGCAGCTCTGGATACCGCTTCGTCATTTGTGATGCAGTTTCCGACCATATTTACACCCATATCAGTGGGAGATTTATAAGGACTACTTCCGTTGATCTTTTCGAACATAGTGCGGAGAACAGGGAATACCTCCACATCGCGGTTATAATTTACGACAGTCTTTCCGTAGGCTTCCAGATGGAAAGGATCGATCATATTTACATCATCGAGATCTGCGGTTGCTGCTTCGTATGCGAGGTTTACGGGATGATTTAACGGAATATTCCATATAGGGAAGGTCTCGAATTTAGCGTATCCGGCCTTTACTCCACGCTTTGCCTCGTGATAGAGCTGTGAAAGGCAGGTTGCCATCTTTCCGCTTCCGGGTCCGGGAGCGGTAACAACTACAAGGGGCTTTGTGGTCTCGATATAATCATTCTTTCCGTATCCCTCATCGCTTAAAATAAGAGGTACATTTGAAGGATAACCGGGGATGATATAGTGGCGGTACACTTTAAGCCCAAGGGCCTTAAGCTTTTTTTCATAAGCTATGGCAGAGGGCTGCTCAGCGAAATGTGTGAGAACAACGCTTCCAACCTGCAGACCGTTATTTGTAAAGGCATCCACAAGACGGAGAAGATCCATATCGTAGGTGATGCCGATATCTCCCCTTACCTTATTCTTTTCGATATCTGCCGAATTGATGGCGATTATTATCTCGGTCTGATCCTTCAGCTTTTTCAACATACGGATCTTTGAGTCGGGATGAAATCCGGGAAGCACTCTGGAAGCATGAAAGTCATCGAATAACTTTCCACCGAATTCCAGGTACAGCTTTCCTCCGAACTGGCCGATACGCTCAGAGATGTGTTCGGACTGGATCTTTAAGTATTTGTCATTATCAAATCCTATATTGTGCATTTTTTATTCCTTTCCGTTCCAGCAATAAGTGCAGAGATCGCATGGATTTATATTTACAGCTTCGATCATATCATCCAGACGGTGATAATGAAGAGAAGTGAATTTTAACTGACTTCTGATGTCTTCAAGCATGGCAGCATAACGGTCGCTGTCCGGGTCGGTATATTTATCCAGTATATCCGGAGCAGGATCTGCGGTTCCCTCCAGTTTTTCTATGACCCTTCTTGTTATCAGCTCCATCTCGGAATTTGATCTGGAGAAATTGAGATATTTGCAGCCAAAGACGAGAGGAGGGCAGGCGGGCCGGATATGAACTTCGCTGGCTCCGCTGTTAAATAAGTATTCCGTTGTCTCTCTGAGCTGTGTTCCCCTTACGATGGAATCATCTATAATAAGAAGCTTCTTTTCCTTGATAAGATCCTGAATGGGGATGAGCTTCATCCTGGCTATAAGGTTCCGCTTGCTCTGATGAGTCGGCATGAAAGAACGGGGCCAGGTTGGCGTGTATTTTACAAAAGGTCTGGAATAGGGGATTCCGGACTCGTTGGAGTAGCCGATGGCGTGTGCAACTCCGGAATCAGGAACTCCTGCAACGAGGTCAGGTTTAATTCCCCGGGTCCGGTCCCGTCTTGCAAGAGCTTCTCCGCATTTATACCGGATATTTTCCACATTCAGTCCCTCGTATGTGGATGCAGGGAAACCATAATAGATCCACAGGAACGTACAGATCTTCATTTTATCCAAAGGTGCGGCAACTATTTCATAGCCGTCGGGAGAGATGAAATCTATCTCACCGGGACCAAGTTCGTGTTCCTGGTTATAGCCGAGATTAAGGTATGAAAAAGATTCGAAGCATACACAGAAGCTGTTTTCTTTACTGCCTATCTGTACGGGAGTTCTTCCAAAACGGTCTCTTGCAGCGTAGATGCCTTTCTCTGTCATGATAAGCATCGACATAGAACCCTTGATGATCTCCTGCGCATAACGGACACCTTCGGAAATGGTCTCTTTTTGATTGATAAGTGCTGCTGTCAGCTCGGTAGGATTTATGTCACCGCCGCTCATTTCGAGAAAGTGGGCGTTGTTATTCCGGAAAAGGATGGCTTCCAGCTCATCTACATTATTTATTTTTCCGACGGTTGTAATGGAATAGGTTCCGTGATGTGAGCGGACGATCAGAGGCTGGGGTTCGTAGTCGCTTATGCACCCTATGCCCAGGTGCCCCTCCATTTTCTGTATATCGCTGCTGAACTTGGGACGAAAATAAGAATTTTCGATATTGTGAATGGATCGGTCAAAGCCTTTTTCACGGCTGTATACCGCAAGACCTGCTCTTCTGGTCCCCAAGTGTGAGTGATAGTCAGTGCCGTAAAACAGATCAAAGACGCAGTCTTCCTTTGAAGCTATTCCGAAAAAGCCGCCCATGCCGGTATCCTCCCTTTGGTCAGTGCTATTTTTTGAAAAACATTTCATATAATACCACATTTATTCAAATATATGTGTCGGATATGCATTTTTTTTGATACAATAAATAAAAAGGTTTTATAAATAGATAGAATCGCGAGAGTTGCTGGAAGCAACGGAGCGATTCGTTGTATCAAAACAGTGATTCAGGACTTTTGGTGTTTGAATCATAAATAAAAATCGGAGTAAGGATACTATGTCAGGATCAGGAATCAATAACGCAATACTGAAGCAGCAGAACAGGGGACTCATTCTGCGCCTCATCATTACAGGAAAGTGTTCTTCGAGAGTAGATATCGCTAAAGAGACCGGCCTGTCTAAAATGGCGGCATCTAATGTGATAAGTGAATTCATGGAAGCCGGGATCATTGAGGAAACGGAAAAGCAGCAGGTGAGCGGAAAGGGAAGGAATCCTGTCATGCTGGCCATATCCGAAAGGGCCCCGAAGCTGATCGGAGTCCATATAAGCAGAAACAGATGCGGGGTATCGCTGTGTACTCTGGATCTCAGGATAAAAAAAGAAGAGTACTTTGACGTTACACAGGAAAACCACGGAGAACTGTTTGAGAAGATATACGGGATCATCGATTCAATGATCAGAGACTGTAAAAGAAAAAAAGAGAAGGTGCTGGGGGTCGGTGTGGGAACCCTCGGACCGATGAATGCCATTAACGGAGTGATATTGAATCCCCCGAATTTCTATGGCATACATGACGTTGATGTACTGGGGGAAATGAAAAAGAGATATGACATTCCCGTGTTTGTCGAGCAGGAATATGACTGCGCTGCGATGACGGAGCTCTACTTCGGGGCAGGCAGGGACAAGCAGGATTTTGTGTTTATCGGAGTATCCTGGGGCGTGGGCGGAGGTATAGTGGCCAACGGAAGACTGCACAGGAACAAAGCAGGATTTACCTGTGAATTCGGACATACCTGCATAGATTTTAACGGCCCTGTATGTAACTGCGGGCGCCGGGGGTGTGTGGAGATATATACTTCCACACAGACTATAGAGAAGAGACTCAGAGAGGCTACGGGAGAAAACTTAAGCTTCAGGGAATTCTGCGATAAATACAAAAAAAGGGCACCTGAAAAAGTCGATGAGATATTTACAGATATGGCGATCAAAACGTCATACGGCATTACAAATATGGTAAACGCCGCCGGAAACCAGAATTTCATCATCGGACACGATGGGTACTATATTCCTGACAGATACATAAAATTATGTGAGGAAGAAGTTAATAAGAGGATAATGTTCAGGGATTACAGGAAGGTAAGTCTCATAAAATCCGAGAAACAGAGCGAGGTATTGTCCTCAAACTGTGCGGTAGCCGTGCTTGACAGAATTTTTTCGGGGACCATCGAAATTGCTTGACTTTGGAGAAGATTGCGTATATAGTTAAGACGTTTAGTAAATCTATTTTGCAAAAGTAGTTGCAGTTTTCTCTGGAGTTAGATGAGATGAAGATTTTGGAACCGACGGTCACTGAGCGTCGCAGAAAGACCAGAAACAGGGTTTTCAGGTATATTTACAATTCCGATGAGCCGGTGAGTAAGCAGGCAATGGCTTTAGAGCTGAACTTGAGCCTTCCCACGATCCACCAGAATATTTCGGAGCTTCTGGATGCCGGCCTCATAAAAGCAGGTGAAACACAGAGATCCACAGGAGGAAGACCTCCGGTGGGTTATCTTGTTGAAAATAATATACGGTTTTCCATAGGTGTTTCCATTACAACGAATCATATCAGATTTCTTGCCTCCGATATCAAGATGAACCAGATGGCTGAGAAGAGCATATACAGGGAAGCCAGTGTGCCCATCAATCTGGAGAGCGAGATCAAAAAAGAACTGGATATTTTCATTGAGGAAAATAGTCTGAATAAGAACAGGATCCTGGGCGTGGGTATTACGATCCCTGGTGTTCTGGATGTTTCCGAGGATTCCGTTCTTTTATCCCCCAGTATGAGAATAAAGAACCTGAGTCTTAAGTCTCTGAGAAAGAGTCTTGAGCCCTATCCCGTGTATATCGAAAATGACGGTAACTGTGCGGGATACGCAGAATGGCTGGCAATGAGTCCTAAGGAGAGAAAGGACGGTTTCGTATATCTACTTCTGGAAAACGGCGTGGGAGGCACTTTCTTTATAAATGGCAAGTCCTATTCCGGAGTACATCACAGAAGCGGTGAATTCGGACATATGTGCGTGCATCCTGACGGTCTGGAATGCAACTGCGGCAAAAGGGGATGCCTTGAAGCGTATTGCAGTGCCATGAGGTTCAGTACCGATCTGGGAATATCCATCGACGAATTCTTTGAGCTGGTACATAAGGGAGACCCCGCATCAAACGCGCTGTGGGATGATGTGCTGAAGCATCTGGCAATAGGGATCTCCAATATAAGGATGATCTTTGACTGTGATGTGGTTCTCGGAGGATTTGTTTCCGAATACCTGGAAGAGTATCTGCCGGAGCTGAAGAAGTATGTGGCGGACAGAAACTCCTTTGGAGATGATGCGGAGTTCGTGAGGCTCGGCAAGTATCCCAGAAAGGCCGGAATGATGGGAATAGCCTGGCATTTCGCCAACGATTATATCGAGAAGATATAACAGGGATTATTTGACAGAATTAACAACTGAATTTTATGAAAATTAACTAAAACGAAAAAAACATACAAAAGTGTATTGACTTTGAACTCATTAAGCAATATTATAAAACTGCTTTATGAAAGTCACTTTAGTAAAATAACCTTACAAAAAGTGGCGGCCAACATTCTTTAAGGAGGAAAATTATTATGGCAAAGAAGTTACTGGCAGTATTACTTGCAGGCGCTATGACATTCTCACTGGCAGCTTGCGGAGGAAACACCGCAGCACCTGCAGCTGATGCAGCACCTGCAGCAGAAGCAGCTCCCGCAGCAGAGGAAGCAGCACCTGCAGCAGAGGAAGCAGCTCCCGCTGAGGAAGCAGCACCTGCAGCTGAGGAAGCAGCAGCTCCCGCAGAAGGCGGAAAGGTTGGCGTTTCAATGCCTACCAAGGATCTCCAGAGATGGAACCAGGACGGTGCCAACATGGAGAAGGAACTGAAGGCAGCAGGATATGAAGTTGATCTTCAGTATGCAAACAACGACGTTCAGACCCAGCTTTCACAGGTTGAGAACATGATCTCCGGCGGATGCTCAGTTCTCGTTATCGCAGCTATCGAGGGATCTTCACTCGGTGAAGCTCTTGACATGGCTAAGGAAGCAGGAATCCCGGTTATCGCTTATGACCGTCTTCTTATGGATTCCGACGCAGTTTCCTACTATGCAACATTTGATAACTACAAGGTTGGTGTTGTTCAGGGTACATATGTAAAAGAGCAGCTCGATCTTGACAACGCTGAAGGACCTTTCAACATTGAGTTCACAGCAGGTGATCCCGGTGACAACAATGCAGGCTTCTTCTTCAACGGTGCATATGATGTTCTTAAAGAGTACATCGACAGCGGAAAGCTCGTTGTTAAGTCCGGACAGACCAAGTTCGAAGACGTTGCAACTCCTACATGGGGAACCGATGTAGCACAGTCCAGAGCTGAGAACATCCTTTCTTCATACTACGCAGACGGAACAGACCTTGATGTATGGCTTTGCTCAAATGACTCAACAGCTATGGGTGTTGAGAACGCACTTGCAGCTAACTACAACGGCAAATATCCCATCATCACTGGTCAGGACTGTGATATCGAGAATACAAAGAACATGATCGCCGGAAAGCAGTCAATGTCCGTATTCAAGGATACACGTACTCTTGCAAGCCAGGTTGTTAAGATGGTTGGACAGATCCTTAAGGGAGAGACCGTTGATGTTAATGATACAGAGACATACAACAACAACGTTATAACTGTTCCTTCATTCCTTTGCGAGCCTGTATTTGCAGATGCAAACAACTATAAGGAAATCCTTATCGATTCAGGATACTACACAGAGGATCAGCTTAAGTAATTCATATTACTGAAGCTAAAAATCAGTACAACAATAGTTTGGGGCGGGCTTAGCCCGCTCCAAATTGCTATGAAAGCATATTTAAGAGAGGAGTGGGCTTACTTTGGCAAAAGAATTGCTGAGAATGGATCATATCACTAAAACCTTCCCCGGAGTAAAGGCTTTGGACAACGTAAACCTTTCGGTTGAGGAGGGCGAGATCCACGCTCTCGTTGGAGAAAACGGAGCGGGAAAATCTACGCTGATGAATGTCTTAAGCGGCATCTATCCGTTCGGAACCTATGAAGGCGACATAGTATACAATGGCGAGGTATGCAAGTTCCAGAAGATCAAGGATTCCGAGGAGAAAGGAATTGTTATCATCCATCAGGAGCTTGCTCTGGTTCCGCAGATGTCTATCGGCGAAAACATGTTCCTCGGAAATGAGAGAGGAAAAAAGAATGCTATCAACTGGAACGAGACTTACGGAGAAGCAGATAAATATCTGAAGATGGTAGGTCTTTCGGAATCCTCAAGAGTGCTCATAAAGGATATAGGAACAGGTAAGCAGCAGCTTGTTGAGATCGCGAAGGCTCTTGCAAAGCATGCAAAGCTTCTGATCCTTGACGAGCCGACATCATCCCTGAATGAGACAGATTCAAAAGCGCTTCTTGACCTGATGCTCGAATTCAAGAAGCAGGGAATGACGATGATCATCATTACCCATAAATTAAATGAGGTGGTCTACGTTGCGGATAAGATCACGGTCATCCGTGACGGATCTACAGTAGAGACACTTGACTGCCATACAATGGAGATCAATGAAGACAGGATCATCCGCGGAATGGTAGGACGTGAGATCACAAACCGTTTCCCGAAGAGGGAAGAGATCAAAAAGGGTGAGATCAACATGGAGGTGGAGAACTGGACAGTTTACCATCCTCTTTATACAGAAAGAAAAGTTGTGGACAATGTCAACCTCAACGTGAGAAAAGGTGAGGTTGTTGGAATATACGGACTTATGGGAGCCGGACGTACGGAGCTCGCCATGAGTATTTTCGGAAGATCTTACGGTTCCACTATTACCGGAACTCTAAAGATCAACGGAAAAGTAGCAGAGCTTAAGAACCCAAGAGCTGCCATCGATGCAAAGCTTGCGTATGTTACCGAGGACAGAAAGGGCAACGGACTCGTGCTCTCCAATACCATAAAGGTTAATACATCCCTCGCCAATATGAAGGATGTCAGCGATAAGGGTATCATAGATAAGGATAAAGAGTACCAGGTGGCTGTGGAGTTTAAGGATAAGCTCAATACCAAGACACCTTCGGTAGAACAGAATGTGGGTAACCTCTCCGGAGGAAACCAACAGAAGGTGCTCCTTGCCAAGTGGATGTTCGCAGATCCCGATGTCCTTATACTGGACGAGCCTACCAGAGGTATCGACGTAGGTGCCAAATACGAGATCTACTGCATCATAAACGACCTCGTAAGGGCAGGAAAATCTGTTATCATGATCTCTTCCGAGCTGCCCGAGGTTCTCGGAATGAGTGACAGGATCTATATAATGAATGAGGGAAAATTTGTCGGAGAACTCAATGCGGCAGAAGCTTCCCAGGAACTTATAATGTCCAGCATATTACAGTCGGGAAGGGGTGAATGACGTGAGTATAAATATTAAAGATGTACTTAAAAAATATACGATGGTGATCGCCCTTATAGTTATTATCATTTTCTTCCATGTAATGACGGGCGGAAAGATGCTTCTCCCGCAGAACATCAATAACCTTATATCACAGAACGCATACGTATTTGTCCTTGCGGCAGGTATGCTCCTCTGTATTCTGACCGGTGGTAATATCGACCTTGCCTGCGGTTCGGTTGTCTGCTTTGTGGGTGGCATCGGTGCCGTTATGATGGATAAGGATATCAACTGGGTATTTGCAGTTATCGTAATGCTCATCGGCGGAATGCTGGTCGGAGCATGGCAGGGCTACTGGATCGCCTATGTAAAGGTACCGCCCTTTATCGCCACACTTGCCGGCATGTATGCATTCAGAGGATTTTCAAATATAGTACTTCAGGGATATACGGTAGGTATTGATAACACTGCATTCCTGAATGTCTTCGGCGGCGGAGCCGACTGCTACATTCCCGATTTCCTCGGCGGCGGCAGCCTGAACATCACCTGTGTTCTTGCCGGTGTTGTCCTCGTTGCTATTTACATTGCGCTCGTATTCAAGAGAAGGATAAGCGCAAAAGCAGCCGGATACAGCGTAGGACCTCTTTCATCCGATGTTGTAAAGATAGTCATCATTGGTGCGGCGGTTATATGGTTCTTCTTTAAGCTGGCTCAGTACAAGGGAATACCCACATCCTTAATCTGGATCGGGGTAGTGCTCTTAGCATATGCCTATATCACTTCGAATACCACCATGGGCCGTTATCTCTATGCCGTAGGTGGAAATGAAAAAGCTACAAACCTTTCCGGTATCGATTCCAGAAAAGTATACTTCTTTGCCTATGTAAACATGGGTCTCATGTCCGGTCTCGGAGGAATCCTCACTGTTGCCAGAGCAACCCAGGCACAGCCCACATTCGGACAGGGCTATGAAATGGATGCCATCGCAGCCTGCTTCATTGGCGGAGCGAGCGCATACGGCGGAGAAGGAAATGTATTCGGTATCGTTATCGGTGCTCTTCTCATGGGTGTTATCAACATGGGTATGAGTATCATGGGTGTGGAAGCCAACTACCAGAAGGTAGTAAAAGGTATCGTTGTGTTAGTTGCTATTGTCTTTGACGTTTTGTCAAATAAGAAGAAAAAGTAAAGGGAGGAGGAAAGAGTCATGGCAAATAATAATATTGCAAGTGTATTAAAGAAAAATGCGATGCTGATAGTCCTTGTCCTGGTGTATATCTTTTTCACTGTAATGACAAGCGGACAGATGTTCCAGCCCATGAACTTCAATGCGTTGATAACGCAGAATGCCTACGTATTCGTTCTTGCGGCAGGAATGCTGATGTGTATGTTAACAGGTGGTAATATCGATCTTTCCTGCGGTTCCTTTGTATGTTTCCTGGGAGCGATCGGCGGGATACTGATGACGGTCAAGTCAATGAATCCTGCGGTTTCCATCGTGCTCATGCTTCTTATAGGAATTATCTACGGATGCGCTCTGGGTTATCTCATAGCCTATGTCAATATCCCCCCGTGGATCGCAACACTGGCAGGATACCTTGCATTCAGAGGATGGGGAACTGCATTACTCAGTGCCAACAGTACGACAGGCAGTATTTCTCTTGCAGCAAAGAAGGACTTCCTCGGTATCTTCTCAGGAAAGATCCTGCCCACTGCCGTGAACAAGATGAACATGGTATGTATCATAGTTGGTGTGATAGCATGTGTCATCGTTGTCGTAACCTCACTTATGAGCAGAGCCAATAAGGTGAAGAAGGGTTATGAAGTGGAGTCAATGGCAGCTCTTCTCGCAAAGTGTGTTCTCTCTGTAGCCGCAATAATGCTCACAGCATATAAGCTTTCACTGGCAGGAGGTATTCCTACGGTTCTTGTCTGGGTGGTTGTTATAGTTCTTATCTATAATTTCATCACTTCCAGGACAACACTCGGAAGATATTTCTACACCATCGGTGGTAATGCCGAAGCTACAAGGCTTTCGGGCGTGGATACCAGAATGATCATGTTCCTTGCTTACCTGAACATGGCAGTACTCACAGCGATAACCACATTCATCGTTACCGCAAGGTTCCAGGCCGCCAATTCCCAGGCCGGTACATATTACGAGATGGATGCTATCGCAGCCTGCGTTGTTGGTGGTGTTTCCGCATACGGTGGAGCCGGAAATGTGTTTGGAATGGTTGTAGGAGCTACCCTTATAGGTGTTATAAACCTTGGAATGTCTCTTATGGGCGTTGACGCTGACTGGCAGAAAGTCGTAAAGGGCGTGGTTCTCCTTGCAGCAGTTGTATTTGATATTCTTGCTGATAAGAAGAACGCAACAAAGTAATCCGTCATGGATGACTGATGAGGTAATATATGGCTCCGTTTATTCGGAGCCAATTTTATAATTAAGGAGGACGGTATGTTATATATAGGGATCGATCTGGGGACATCTTCGGTAAAACTCTTACTCACAGATGAAAAGGGTGGTATTAAGAAGTCCGTATCAAAGGATTATCCTTTGATGTTCCCGCATCCGGGCTGGTCTGAACAGGATCCGGATGAGTGGTTTGATAAGACCATGGAAGCGCTTAAGGAGATAACGGAAGGGGTCAATAAGGCTGACATAAAGGGCATCAGCTTTGGGGGACAGATGCACGGCCTGGTGGCTCTCGACGAGAATGATAAGGTTATACGTCCTGCTATCCTCTGGAATGACAACAGAACTACTGAGGAAGTGGACTATCTCAACAATAAGATCGGAAAGGATAAGCTCTCCGAATATACTGCTAATATCGCATTTGCCGGCTTTACTGCTCCGAAGATCCTCTGGATGCAGAAAAACGAGCCGGAGAACTTTAAGAAGATAAAAAAGATCATGCTGCCGAAAGACTATCTGGCATATAAGCTTTCAGGCACCTTCTGCACAGACTATTCCGATGCTTCCGGAATGCTCCTTCTCGATGTAAAGAACCGGAAATGGTCTAAAGAGATGATGGAGATCTGCGGCATCACAGAGGAGCAGCTGCCGAAGCTCTATGAGAGCTATGAAAAGGTGGGCACACTTAAAAAAGAAATAGCCGAAGAGACAGGTCTTTCAACCGATATCGTGATCGCTGCAGGAGCCGGAGATAATGCGGCTGCAGCGGTGGGGACAGGTACAGTCGGAGACGGCATGTGCAATATTTCCCTTGGAACCAGCGGGACCATCTTCATTTCTTCAAAGAAGTTCGGAGTGGATCCCAATAATGCTCTTCATTCGTTTGACCATGCCGACGGGACATATCATCTCATGGGATGTATGCTGAGTGCGGCAAGTACAAAGAAGTGGTGGATGGAGGACATCCTGAATTCAAAGGAATACTTTGAAGAAGAGGATAAGATAAATAAGGAGCTTGGAGAGAATCATGTATTCTTCCTGCCTTACCTCATGGGAGAGAGATCTCCGTGGAATGACCCCAACGCAAGGGGAACTTTTACAGGGATCACAATGGATACGACCAGATATGACATGCTTCAGGCTGTCATGGAAGGAATGGCATTTGCCACCAGGGATATGTATGAGGTGGCTAAGTCAATAGGAGTCTGCCCGAAACGCACAAAGATCTGTGGCGGCGGCGGAAAGAGTCCTCTGGAGAGAAGGATGATAGCCAACATCCTGAACATTACCGTAGATGTACCGGTGTCTGAGGAGGGTCCCGGAATGGGAGGAGCTATGCTTGCCATGGTAGCTTGCGGTGAATATGCTACTGTTGAGGAAGCGGCTGCAGCAATAGTAAAGGTAAAGGAGACCATAGAGCCCGAACCTGAACTTGTTAAAAAGTACGAGGAGAGATATCAGCAGTTTAAGCAGTTATACCCTGCGATGAAGCCGGTATTTCCGAAGATTGTCTAAAAAGTAAAAGGAGAAATCACAATGAATAACATTCCAAAGATCAAAGTGGGTATCGTTGCAGTATCAAGAGACTGTTTCCCTGCACCTCTTGCTGTGAACAGGAGAAAAGCTCTCGTAGAGGCTTATGAGAAAAAGTATGGTAAAGACGATATCTATGAGTGCCCCGTAACAATAGTAGAGAGTGAGATCGACATGGTCAATGCCCTTGAAGATATTAAGAAGAACGAATGTAATGCTCTCTGCGTATATCTTGGTAACTTCGGACCCGAGATTTCAGAGACCCTCCTTGCAAAGCACTTTGACGGACCTAAGATGTTCTGTGCTGCTGCAGAGGAATCCGAAAGTACCCTCGGGATCACCGGAAGAGGAGACGCTTACTGCGGAATGCTGAATGCCAGCTACAATCTGGCACTTCGTAATACAAAGGCATGGATCCCTTCATATCCCGTAGGTGATGCGGAAGACTGTGCAGATATGATCCATGAATTCCTGCCTATAGCAAGGGTTTCCGTAGGACTTTCAAACCTGAAGATCATATCTTTCGGTCCCCGTCCTGCAAACTTCCTTGCCTGCAACGCGCCCATTAAACAGCTTTACAATCTGGGTGTAGAGATCGAGGAAGAATCCGAGCTGGATCTTTTCGAGTCATATCAGAAACATGAAGGAGATAAGAGGATACCAGACGTTGTAGCTGATATGACAAAAGAGCTTGGAGACAATAAGATGCTTCCCAAGCTTGCACAGTACGAGCTTACTCTTCTTGACTGGGTCGAGGAGCATAAGGGATACAGAAAATATGTGGCACTTACCACTAAGTGCTGGCCTGCATTCCAGGATATGTTCAGATTCGTACCCTGCTATGTAAACAGCCGCCTGACCGGAAGAGGAATACCTGTTTCATGTGAGGTTGATATCTACGGAACACTTTCCGAGTACATCGGTATCTGCATCACAGGCGAGCCTGTTACCCTTCTTGATATCAATAATTCCGTACCTAAGGACATGTATGAGAAGAGCATCAAGGGTAAATTTGATTATAAACACTCAGATACATTCATGGGATTCCATTGCGGAAATACCTGTTCTTCAAAGATTCACGGAGCTCATCTTGACTACCAGAAGATCATGGCTAATACCCATCCGGCTGAATGGTGCGAAGGAACTATCGAGGGAGATATCAATCCCGGAGATATCACGTTCTACCGCCTCCAGTCAACAGCTGATTCTGTGCTTAGGGCTTATGCAGCTGAGGGAGAAGTGCTTCCTGTAGCTACACAGTCCTTCGGAGGAATAGGCGTATTCGCGATCAAGGAGATGGGCAGATTCTACAGATACGAGCTCATCGGAAAGAACTTCCCTCATCACGGAGCCGTTATGTTCGGACATTACGGAAAATCGCTCTATGATGCACTGAAATACATTGGAGTAGATCCTAAGGAGATTGAGTACAATCATCCTGAAGGAGTGAGATACGAGGGAGAGAATCCCTGGGATTGATGAACAACGGTTTTTGACCTAAGGGGGTATTACAGAGCCGGTCTCCGTAAGGAGGCCGGCTTTTGCGTTCAAATGTTTGTATCATATATATAAACAGGATAGAAAATATGAAAGTATGCAAAATTGTTTGTATAATATGTCTGTTTTCAAGTCTTGACTTATGTATTACAATTTTAACGCTTATGTTTATTTGAGAGTAGAGATAATCTGAGGATATTTAATGAATTGGAATACGGATTACGGTATGGCATCGTTACTGGTGCTTGGCGTACTTCTTTTCTACAACAATATACGGAAAGACCTTCCTCTTAGAAGAAATAAGGTTTTCAGTTATCTTCTGATCGCAGTTACTGTTGCGGATCTTATTGATATATTTTCGTCACTCGTGGAAGTCCATCTGGATATTTTCCCGGTTTCTTTTTTATACCTGTCGGTCATGGTATTTTATATGGTGGTTGTGACGATTCCGGTTTTATTCGGACTTATGGTGGTAAGTCTAACGGGGCGGCTGGGTAAGATCGAGAAAAATACCAGGATTTTTATTGCCGCATGTTTTATATTTACCGAGCTCTGCATTATCACATCCCCCTTTACGGGATTCGTTTTCTCATACAGTGATGAACAGGGTTATCTGATGAACTTCGGATTCCATATCATAAACGGGATCGAAGCAGTCATTGTGCTTTTAAGCAGTATTTATATTTATATAAACAGAGCTGTCACTACTCTTATTCAGAGAAGCTCGATTTATATTTATACAGTTGCTACATTTCTCACATGCATTCTTCAGGTCGTCAGATTTTCATACTATCCGATCATATGCTCCGGATTTGCATTTTCGGTATTGATATTGTTCATCTCTGTGCAGACCCATGATTCATTCAGAGATCAGAAGACCGGTATCTTTGCGGTAGAGGGGTTAAATGAAATTCAGAAGGAATTTATCAGTGAAGGAGCCAGCTATTCACTTCTCTGCCTTACGTTTACAGATTACAAGCTTGTCCGTAATTCATACGGTGACGAGATAATGAAACCCTTCCTCAGGGATATTTCCAGCTTTCTTTCCAGGGAAGTCTGCAGGAAGGATGTAATTCCCTTTTACATACATATGGGGCGTTTTGTCCTGCTGAAAAAGGGGTTCTATGATTTTTCCAATGAAAAGGCTGCCATCGACAATTCTTTCCTGAATCCTTGGAAGATCGGCGGGAACAGTTTTCAGTTTTCTCCCACTTATGCATATATTTCCTCGGATATTAAGATCTCGGATGTACAGGAAGCGGGCTCTCTTATAGACAGTGCCCTGAAGGATGCCGTTAGAAGCGGGTCATTTTCATTTATATCTGTGGATGAAGAGATGCTCTTTGAGATCAAGCACGAGGATAAGATCAAAAAAGCGCT
The DNA here is from genome assembly GCA_902779445.1 of uncultured Lachnospiraceae bacterium. Lineage (GTDB taxonomy): Bacteria > Bacillota > Clostridia > Lachnospirales > Lachnospiraceae > NK4A144. The sequence goes on along the minus strand of CACZBM010000006.1, from coordinate 57,214 downwards.
TGACCGCGCCATTGAAAATGACGAACTGGAAGTTTGGTTCCAGCCTATATGGTGTCCCGGAGCAGACAAGATCAGTTCTGCTGAAGCCCTTGTGCGAATTGAAGACGAAGAGCTCGGGACCATATATCCTGATGAGTTCATAAGGGTTGCCGAGGCAAACGGAAGCATAGTAAATCTCGGACGTCAGGTATTCAGAAAGATATGTGAATTTATCAGTACACATGATATCAGGAAGATGGGAATAGATTATCTGGAAGTTAATCTTTCGCCTATTCAGTGCCTGGATGACCATCTGGCAGGCGAATTTATAGAGATCAGAAAGTCCTATGGTATAGATCCGGGACTTATAAATCTGGAGATCACGGAAACAGCAGCCTCTGATTCAACCATTGTAATGGAAAACATGGTGAAGCTTTCAAGAGACGGTTTTGCTTTTTCCCTGGATGATTACGGCACCGGATTCTCCAATCTGATGAATATGCTCTCACTACCTTTAAGTATTATCAAAATAGATAAGTCTATTGTATGGTCCTTCTTTGATCAGTCATTTGCGCTTAATGCGGCTGTGGGTAATACGACAGCTACGACGATTAACGGGACCGGACGGGATAATAATATTCTGGAGGATCTTATTCCCATGTTCCAGGCAAGAGGACTTAAGGTGGTATGTGAGGGAGTAGAAACTCATGAAATGGTAAGGGTGCTTGAAGAGATGGGATGCGACTATATGCAGGGATTCTTCTTCTCCAAGCCTATACCCGCAGATGACTTTATCGAATATGTTAAAGCCAAGAACAGGAGAGTATGACGATGGAGGAACACTCAAAAATAGCAGAGATAGACGAGCAGCCGATATATGATGCTTCGGTTTTAGGCATGCCAACGATGCTCGCACTGGGAATTCAGCACATGTTTGCAATGTTCGGAGCTACCGTTCTGGTACCCGTTCTGACAGGTCTTTCGGTATCGACCACATTACTGTTTGCAGGTATAGGCACACTTCTTTTTCATCTTATTTCAAAGAAAAAAGTTCCCGCATTTTTAGGTTCATCATTTGCATTTCTGGCAGGATACGCAGCTATAGCTCCAAATGGGGAAAAAGAGCTGCTCCCTTACGCATGTTTCGGAGTAGCTGTGGCGGGACTTCTGTATCTCATTCTGGCTACTCTGTTTGAGATCTATGGAGCTAATAAGGTCATGAAATATTTCCCTCCGGTGGTAACGGGTCCCATAATAATAGCCATCGGTCTGAACCTGAGCCGCTCAGCTATTGATAACTGTGCTACCCACTGGTGGGTCGCACTTGTAGCGATAGTCATCATTGTGATATGCAATATCTGGGGAAAGGGCATGGTAAAGATCATTCCCATTATCTGCGGTGTTGTAGGATCCTATATTGCTGCGGCGGTGGCGGGGATTATTGATTTCACGCCTGTTAAGGAAGCGGCGTGGATAGGTCTTCCCGTTAACTATAGCAGGACGGTATTTGCTGTCTTCACCGGAGGAAAGGCCAGTACCGCACTTCTCATTACCGCTGTGTTTACTATTGTTCCTATTTCCTTTGCAACAATGATGGAACATATCGGTGATATTTCTGCCATCTCGTCAACCGTTGGTAAGAATTATATAAAGGATCCGGGACTTCACAGGACTTTGACCGGAGACGGACTGGCAACCACCCTTGCTTCCCTCTTCGGGGCACCTGCCAACACAACATACGGGGAAAATACGGGAGTTCTCACACTTACAGAGGTATACGATCCAAAGGTGATCCGTATAGCAGCGGTACTTGCCATCATCTTTTCATTCTGTCCCAAATTCGCTGCTATAATCGAAGTTATGCCGGCAGCCACAATGGGAGGAATTTCCCTTGTCCTTTATGGTATGATATCTGCAGTTGGTGTAAGAAACATAGTAGAAACAAAGGTTGATTTCAGTAAGAGCAGAAATGTAATAATAGCAGCGCTTATCATGGTTCTCTCTATCGGTATAAATTATTCCGCAACAGGATCCATAAGCTTTCCAGTCGGGAATATGAATATAGCATTTTCAGGACTTGCAGTGGGATCTTTTGTGGGTATAGTACTGAACGCCCTGCTTCCGGGTAAGGATTATAATGTTAAAGATGACGAGCCGAATTCAACCGGCGTGGAATTTGAGATAGTTCAGGGAAAGAGCCTGAGCGAGACGGAATCATAGTATCGGAGACAGATAAGTGGAAAAGGTACTGGTAGGAATGTCAGGCGGTGTCGACAGCGCTGTAGCAGCATATCTCCTTAAAGAGGAGGGATACGAGGTGATAGGGGTTACGCTCCGCACCTGGGAGTCTTCGACCGGAGAAGAGAGCCGCTGCTGCGAGATAGATGATGCCAGAAAGATCGCCGATTCCCTTGGTATTTCCTATCATGTACATAACTGTACTTCGGAATTCAGGGAATATGTTACAGACCCTTTCATAAATGACTATATAAACGGGCTGACGCCAAATCCCTGTATCGGATGCAACAGGTACGTGAAATGGGATAAGATGCTGTATCTCTCAAAAGTGATGGATGCAAAGTATGTGGCCACCGGCCATTATGCCTTTGTGCACAGGCTGGAAAACGGAAGATACAGTGTGAAAAAAGCACTTCATCCGGGGAAGGATCAGACCTATATGCTCTACAGGCTTTCTCAGGAGCAGCTTTCCTCTACACTAATGCCCCTCGGTAAATATTCAAAGGATGAGGTGAGAAAGATCGCTTCAGAGGCGGGTATTCCGGTTGCAGAGAAACCGGACTCACAGGAGATATGCTTTGTCCCTGATGATGACTATGCGTGCTTTATTGAAGAGAACGCCGGTACACGGGTTCGTGGAGAAGGGTTGTTCGTGGATGAGGACGGAAAACCTCTCGGAAAGCATAAGGGGATCATCCACTATACGGTAGGCCAGAGAAAAGGTCTGGGTCTTCCGCTGGGATATCCCGCATACGTAAAAGAGATACGGGCCGGTGAAAATGAAGTGGTCATCGGTAAAGAGGATTCCCTTTATAAGGACGAGATCTTCCTGAGGGATGTGAATTATCTAAGTATTGAAGATATTCCCGAAGGAGATAAAATAAGGTGTGCGGTGAAGATCCGGTATCATCATCCGGGAAAGACAGCCGTCATCGAAAACGCAGACGAAGGCAGGGTACGGATAGTTTTTGATGAACCTGTGAAAGCCGCAGCTCCCGGTCAGTCAGCAGTGTTCTATGATGAAGACGGCTATGTGATCGGAGGAGGGATCATATGTTAAAGCTCCGGCCTGCTATTCTTTATCGGTCTTCTTACTGAAGACAAACAACGCTACAAAGGTAAGCAGAGCGTTAAAAAGCAATATCTCAAATCCAAATTTATATCCAAAAAACAATTCTGCAGAGTATCTGTCAACAATAAGACTTATTACCGGAGACAGTACGGCAATAAAAGGAACCGCTGAGTCATAAGCTCTGCGGTTTTTTAACAGCATTCCAAAACCGAACATTCCTAACAGCGGACCGTAAGTATATCCGGCGATCTTAAAAATAGTCGCAATAAGTGACTCTGAATGGAAGGGTCTGAATACGACTATAATTATAAAAAACAGTCCTGCGAAGAAGATATGGATGATCTTCCTGATACGCATCTTCTGATCTTCGCTTCTTTTATCATCATTTTCAAAATCCAGAACATTAACGCAGAAAGCCGTAGTCAGAGAGGCGAGAGTGCCATCTGCACTGGAAAATCCTGCTGCGATGAGACCAAGCAGAAAAAGAACTGCACAGACATTATTTGCAGATAACGCGATCGTTGAAAAAATAGCATCAGATTGTGCCGGAAGAGGGATATTATTTGCAGCGGCATAAGAGATCAGCAATACTCCCAGGATCAGGAAAACAATATTGACCAGAAGAAACAGTACCGCTGACAGTGACATGTTTTTCTGTGAATCCTTAAGGCTTGAACAGGACAGGTTCTTCTGCATCATATCCTGGTCAAGACCGGTCATTGCTATCGACACGGCAACCCCGCTGGCGAACTGTTTCCAAAAGAAAGTAGATGACTTCCAGTCAGTATCATATACTTTCGTTATCCCGCTTTCGCCGGCTTCTTTCATGATATAAAAAAAGGAATCCGTTAGGCCGTTTTTCAGGAGCCAGATCGTTCCTCCCAGCGCCAGAAACATACATGTGGTCTGAAGCACGTCTGTCCACACCACGGTTTTGATCCCGCCTTTGAAAGTATATAAAAGGATCATGGTGATAAGTATTGCCGAAAGCAGCCAAAAGGGAATATTTGCTTTCTTAAATGAAAACTCATACAGAGTAAACACCACAATATACATTCTAAGAGCGGATCCCATGGCACGGGAAATAATAAAAAGTACTGCTCCGGTCTTCTCAGATCTTTGTCCAAACCTTTCTCTTAAGTATGTATAGATCGAAGTCAGATTCATTTTATAATACAGCGGAAGCAGTATATATGAGATCACAAAAATCCCAACAAAGTTGCCGAGGACGACACCGAGATACGTGAATCCGGACTCTCGCACATAACCCGGCACTGACATAAATGTCACTCCCGAAAGCATTGTTCCGATCATTCCGTATGCTACCACTATCCAGGGCGACTTACGGTCACCGGTGAAATATGAGACATTGGAATCGCTGTTCCGTGAAACGAGTCCGGAAACCGCAAGGATCAGACAGAAATAAACTGCAAATATTATTATTATGGTTAAAACAGAAATGTTCATTCGGTTTTCCTCATTAATATCTTATTTGCAGTATTATACGATTTATACTTTTATTATGGCAATTTGAATTATCAGACCAAACATGACATACTATTGACGTGTTAGGTTTGGTATGATCGTTATGGAGCGTGAGAGTGATGAAGATAGACAGGCTGATCGGAATACTGTCCGTGCTGCTGCATGAGGAAAGGACAACAGCGCCGGAGCTGGCAGAGCGGTTCGAGGTTTCGAGAAGGACGATCAATCGGGATATTGAAGATCTGTGCAGGGCGGGAATTCCCATACAGACAATGCAGGGAACCGGTGGTGGTATAAGTATTATGGACGGATACCGGATGGACAGGACTATCCTGACATCAAAAGATATGCAGATGATCCTTGCGGGCTTAAGGAGCCTGGACAGTGTGAGCGGAAGCAGCTATTACGGGCAGCTTATGGAGAAGATCCAGTCAGGATCCTCTAAATTTATTCATGGAAGGGATTCCATACTGATCGATCTTTCGTCATGGCATCGTGAATCACTGGCGCCGAAGATAGAAACCATACAGGATGCTATTGGATTAAAGAAGACCATCAGATTTAACTATTATTCACCGGGCGGGGATACAGAAAGGGAGATCGAACCGTATTATCTGATCTTCAGGTGGACAAGCTGGTACATATACGGCTACTGCTATTTAAGAAACGATTTCAGGCTGTTTAAGCTGGACCGTATGGATGGCATCACGCATGTTGCATTTTATGAAGGAGATCGCGAGGTTCCGATGCCGGATCTTTCAAGTGAGAACGTGTTTCCTCCTAAAGACAGGGTGAAGGCACTGTTTGATCCTTCGATGAAATGGCAGCTTGTGGAAGAGTATGGCGTAGATTCCTTCACAGAAAGGGATGACGGAAGTCTGCTGTTTGAACATGAGTATGCTGATGACGAGGGACTGCTTGCATGGCTGCTTTCCTGCAGAAACAAGGTGACTGTCCTGGAGCCTGAGCATATCAGGGAAAAACTCTTTATGATCACCTCCGAAATTGCAAAGAGATATGAGGGAAGAAGCGCAGAATGCTCCGATTCCGATCACGAATTATGCCTTGTTCCATGACGGTGAGTACGTTACAAATGAGCAAATGAATGATAAGAAGTTCTTGAAGCTTGTCAACGGATAGGAGGAAAGCGGCATGGCATCAACAAAAGAGTATCTGGAATTTGTGTTGGAGCAGTTATCCGGACTTGATGAAATAAGTCACAGAGCGATGATGGGTGAATATATCCTATATTATCGCGGCAGAGTATTCGGCGGTATCTATGATGATAGGCTTCTGGTCAAACCTGTCCCGGTGGCTGTGAAGTTGATGCCGGATGCAACTATGGAGCTTCCTTATGAAGGAGCAAAAGAGATGATACTGGTAGATGACATAGATAACAGTGAGTTCTTGCGCGAACTGGTCGAAGCGATGTATGATGAATTACCGGCTCCAAAGAAAAGGAAATGATCGGGACAGACAAATGAACTTCGAATTACACTCAGACTACAAGCCTACCGGCGATCAGCCGCAGGCAATAAAGAAATTAGTTGAGGGTTTCAAAGCGGGCAACCAGTTTGAGACCCTGCTTGGTGTGACCGGATCGGGAAAAACATTTACGATGGCGAATGTCATAGCGGCCCTCAATAAGCCTACATTGATCATCTCGCACAACAAAACCCTGGCCGGTCAGCTATACTCGGAGATGAAGGAATTCTTCCCCAATAATGCCGTTGAGTACTTCGTTAGCTACTACGATTACTATCAGCCCGAGGCCTATGTGCCATCTACTGATACCTATATCGAGAAGGATTCATCCATCAACGATGATATCGATAAGCTGAGGCTTGCGGCTACCGCCGCTCTTTCCGAGAGGAAGGATGTTGTGGTGGTGGCATCGGTTTCCTGCATCTACGGCCTTGGTTCCCCGGATGACTATCTTTCCATGATAATATCACTCCGGCCGGGGCAGGAAAAAGACAGGGACGACGTGATCCACGAGCTTGTGAATATCCAGTATACGAGAAATGATGCGGACTTTCACCGCGGAACCTTCAGGGTAAGGGGTGACGTACTGGAGATATTTCCTGCCGAGGGAGACGATACCGCAGTCAGGGTGGAATTCTTCGGAGATGAGATAGACAGGATAGTGACTATTGATGTTCTTACGGGAGAGCCAAAGGAGGAGCTCCGCCAGATATCCATCTTTCCTGCGTCACATTACGTAATGCCAAAAGACAAGATGGAGGCGGGTATCAAACGCATACAGGCAGAGCTTGATGAACAGGTAGCATATTTTAAGAAACATGATAAGCTGATCGAAGCCCAGAGAGTCGCAGAGAGGACTAATTTCGACATAGAGATGCTACGGGAAACCGGTTTCTGTAGCGGGATCGAGAACTATACGGGACCGCTTTCGGGAAATGCACCGGGGACTCCGCCCACCACTCTTATGGATTTCTTCCCGGATGATTTCCTCATTATCGTAGACGAATCCCATATGTCCATACCCCAGATAGGAGGGATGTTTAACGGTAACCTGTCAAGGAAGAATACCCTTGTGGAATATGGCTTCAGACTGCCCTCTGCCAAGGACAACAGACCCTTATCCTTTGATGAATTTGAGGGGCATATAAACCAGATGCTTTTCGTATCTGCAACCCCGGCGGATTATGAATCGGAACATGAACTTCTTCGGGCTGAGCAGATCATCCGTCCCACGGGACTTCTGGATCCGGAGATCACGGTGAAGCCCACGAAAGGACAGATTGATGATCTAGTTGGCGAGATAAACAAGGTAATAAAAGCAAAGAATAAGGTGCTCATCACTACTCTTACAAAGAAGATGGCGGAGGACCTGACCGACTACTTAAGGGAAGTGGGGATAAGGGTAAGGTATCTTCATTCCGATATAGATACTCTTGAACGTATAGAGATCATAAGGGATATGCGCCTGGATGTCTTTGATGTCCTGGTGGGTATTAACCTTCTCAGGGAAGGATTGGATATCCCGGAGATCGCACTTGTGGCGGTGCTTGATGCAGACAAGGAAGGCTTCTTGCGTTCTGCTTCATCCCTTATACAGACTGTGGGAAGGGCCGCGAGAAATTCCGAAGGCCGTGTCATAATGTACGCCGACATGATGACGGACTCCATGAAAACCTGCATTGACGAAACCAAAAGAAGAAGGGAGATACAGGAAAAATACAATAAGGAAAACGGTATCACCCCCCAGACTATAAAGAAGGCAGTGAGAGACCTTATATCTCTTACCAAATCTGTGGCAAAGAGTGAGTATGAATTCAAGAAAGATCCCGAGTCCATGGATAAGGCGGAGCTTGAAAAGCTGATTAAGCAGGTGGAAAAGAAGATGAGACAGGCGGCTGCGGAGCTTGACTTTGAAACTGCTGCCACACTCCGTGATCATATGCTGGAACTCAGGAAGAACTTGAATTCTTTCACATGAATTTATATAATGTTTTACTGGCGTGATGGAAGGAAGTAACAAATGGAAAAGTTATCAATAGTTGTTCCTACATATAATGAAAAGGGAAACGTGGAAAATCTGGTCAGCCAGATAGATGATGCCCTTAAGGGAATAGACCATGAGATCGTTTTTATAGATGACAGTACTGACGAGACTCCGGAAGTTCTGGAAAAGTTATCAAAAGAGAATCCCGGTGTAAGATACGAGCACAGGGTAAATGAGACCGGCCTTGCCACAGCGGTCATCCGGGGCTTCAGGATTGCGGAGGGTGATATACTGGCCTGCATGGATGCAGATCTCCAGCATCCTCCGAAGATCTTAAGATCAATGTACGCAGCAGTCATTAACGGAGCTGATTTCTGTATTCCCTCCAGGTTTATACCGGGAGGCGACGACGGCGGACTGAACCTATACAGGAAGTTTGTGTCCGGAACCGCCAGATGGATGGGAAAGATCGCACTTCCCTGTCTTAGAAAGGTAAGCGATCCTACCAGCGGACTCTTTATGTTCAGAAAAGAATGTATTGAAAATGCGGATCTCAGACCCGTAGGATGGAAGATAATGGTGGAGGTCCTCGCCATGAGCGAATACAGTACCATCATTGAGATCCCCTATGTATTTCAGGATAGAGAAAGCGGTGAATCAAAGCTCAGCGGAAAGGTTACCCTTCAGTATATAGAACAGCTCTTTGCGCTTATGAAGAGAGCCACGAAGAGAAAGGGTATAACCGTTATCAGGTGGTCAAAAGAATACACGGATAACAAGACTAAACAGGTAGGTGTATGAAAAAACTCTTTAGCGAATACATTAAGATCAGGGGGGCTAAAGCCCATAACTTAAAGAATATCAATATAGATATTCGCAGAAATGAAATGGTAGTGCTTACAGGGCTTTCCGGATCCGGAAAGTCCTCTCTTGCCTTTGATACTATTTATGCCGAGGGACAGAGGAGATACATGGAGTCCCTGTCTTCATATTCGAGGCAGTTCCTGGGACAGATGGAGAAACCGGAAGTAGATTCCATAGAGGGACTTCCACCGGCTATTTCAATAGATCAGAAGTCCACCAACAGAAACCCCAGATCCACAGTGGGAACTGTTACCGAGATCTATGATTATTTCAGGCTTCTCTATGCCAGAGTGGGTACTCCCCACTGCCCGAACTGCGGAAGGGTGATAGAGAGACAGACTGTTGACCAGATGGCAGATAAGATCATGTCCCTGCCGGAAAAGACCAGGATCCAGCTACTGTCACCGGTTGTGCGAGGCAGAAAGGGACGCCATGAGAAAGTATTCGAGAGGGCGAAAAAGAGTGGATATGTGAGAGTCATGGTGGACGGAAATATGTATGAACTCTCTGAAGAGATCACCCTTGACAAAAATATCAAGCATAATATCGAGATAGTAGTGGACAGGCTTGTTATAAAAGAGGGCATAGAGAGGCGTCTCACCGACTCCATAGAAAACGTTCTTTCGCTCTCAAACGGCCTGATGATAGTGGATATACCCGGAGAAAAACAACTGAATTTTTCTGAGAGTTTTTCCTGTCCGGACTGTGGCATCAATATAGAGGAGATCGAACCCAGAAGTTTTTCTTTCAATAATCCCTTCGGTGCCTGCCCGGATTGCTCGGGCCTCGGGTATCATATGGAGTTTGATGAGGAACTTATGATCCCTGACAGGTCTCTTTCATTTAACGAGGGCTGTGTACAGGCCATGGGCTGGGTTTCCAGCAAAGATGACTCGAGCTTTTCCCATGCGGTACTGGAAGCTATGGCAGAGCATTATGGCTTTTCATTAGATACACCCTATGAGAAGCTTACTGAAAAAGTGCGGCATGCCTTCATCTACGGGACTGACGGCGTTGTATTAAAAGTACATTACCAGGGTCAGAGATCGGAGGGTGTATATGATGTGCCATTTGAAGGGCTCATTAAAAACATGGAGCAGCGTTACAGAGAGACCGGCTCTGACAATCAGAAAGCGGAATATGAGAAATATATGAGAGTCACTGCCTGCGATACATGTAAGGGGCAGAGGCTTAAAGCATCATCTCTTGCTGTTACAGTGGGAGACAAGAATATATTTGAGATAACCAGCCTTTCCGTAATAGATCTTCTTAAATTTATGGATGGACTGAAGCTTACTTCCCATCAGGAGATGATAGGTAAAAGGATAGTTAAGGAGATACGATCCAGAGTCCAGTTCCTTATCGATGTGGGACTTGATTATCTCACCCTTGCCAGAGCCACGGCGTCACTTTCGGGAGGGGAAGCCCAGAGGATAAGGCTTGCGACCCAGATAGGATCGGGACTTGTGGGAGTGGCATATATCCTGGATGAACCCAGTATCGGTCTTCACCAAAGGGATAACGGACGGCTCATCGCATCTTTGAAAAAACTCAGAGACCTGGGAAATACGCTTATAGTGGTAGAGCATGACGAAGACACTATGAGGGAAGCGGATCAGGTCATAGATATAGGACCGGGAGCGGGATCCCACGGCGGAGAGGTTGTTGCCCAGGGAACCGCAGAAGAGATAGAGAAGATAGAAGGATCTGTTACCGGAAAATATCTTTCGGGTGAATTAAAGATCCCCATGCCGGATAAGAGGAGAAAACCCACCGGATTTATCAGGATAGTGGGGGCAAGAGAGAACAATCTGAAAAACGTGACTGTAGACATCCCTCTCGGGATAATGACTGTGGTAACCGGTGTTTCAGGATCCGGGAAGTCTTCACTGATAAATGAAGTGATGAATAAAAGCCTGTCCCATAAGTTGAACCGGTCTCTCACAATCCCGGGGCGTCACGACAGGATAGAGGGTATAGAGCAGCTGGATAAAGTTATAGATATAGACCAGTCGCCAATAGGACGTACACCTCGGAGTAATCCCGCCACCTATACCGGAGTATTTGATATCATAAGGGATCTTTTTGCAGCCACGGTTGATGCAAAGGAGAGAGGATATAATAAGGGCAGGTTCTCCTTTAATGTAAAGGGAGGACGGTGCGAAGCATGCAGCGGGGACGGCATCGTGAAGATAGAGATGCATTTCCTGCCGGATGTGTATGTTCCCTGCGAAGTATGTCACGGACAGAGGTATAACAGGGAAACTCTTGATGTTAGATATAAGGGAAAAAATATATACGAAGTCCTTGATATGACAGTGGAAGAAGCGCTTAAATTCTTTGAGAACGTGGAGTCTGTCAGGAGAAAGATCCAGACACTCTATGATGTGGGACTCGGGTATATAAAGCTTGGGCAGCCATCTACCCAGCTTTCCGGAGGGGAAGCCCAGAGAGTGAAGCTCGCCACCGAGCTCAGCCGCAGGGGAACGGGAAAGACCATCTATATCCTGGACGAACCTACGACCGGACTGCATTTTGAGGATGTGAGAAAGCTTATCGAGATCTTAAGGAGGCTTTCGGAAAACGGAAATACGGTTGTGGTAATAGAGCACAATCTGGACGTGATAAAGTGTGGTGACTATATCATAGATATGGGGCCTGACGGTGGAGACGGCGGAGGAACCGTAGTAGCAAGCGGAACTCCGGAAAAAGTGGCAGCATCTAAGAAGTCATACACGGGACAGTACATCAAAAAAATACTGGAAAAAGAAAAAAACAGAAAAAAATAGTTGTCAGGGGTTAAGTCTGACGAAAATGGTGCCGATATACAATCAAAGGATTTATCTTCAAATCATGCAAGGATGCATTTTCGTATTGTACGAAACGGTATTTTGCGTGGCTTTTTATATTTTAATGATTTATTTATTGTCAAGGCGCCATTTTCTAGTATAATTAGTTAGTTGGATTGGAAGATTTTGAATTAACCGACTGTTATCGAAAGGGGAATGAAAATGGTCGCAACTGACATAGGAATTGATCTTGGAACAGCCAGTATCCTTGTTTATATAAGAGGCAAGGGAGTGGTTCTTAAGGAGCCCTCTGTGGTGGCTTTTGACAGGGATACGAATAAGATAAAGGCAATAGGGGAAGACGCGAGGCTGATGCTCGGACGTACACCCGGAAACATAGTGGCGGTAAGGCCCTTAAGACAGGGAGTTATTTCCGACTATACCGTTACGGAAAAGATGCTTAAGTACTTTATCCAGAAGGCAGTTGGGAAGAAAACTTTCAGAAAGCCGAGGATAAGCGTCTGTGTTCCCAGCGGAGTTACCGAAGTGGAACAGAAAGCTGTGGAAGATGCAGCATATCAGGCAGGCGCCAGAGAGGTTTCCATCATAGAGGAGCCCATAGCTGCAGCTATCGGAGCAGGGATAGATATCTCCAAACCCTGCGGTAATATGATAGTGGATATCGGCGGAGGTACAACAGATATCGCGGTTATCTCACTCGGAGGAACGGTTGTATCCACCTCCATCAAGATCGCAGGAGATGACTTTGACGAAGCTATCGTCAGATATATGAGAAAGAAGCATAAGCTTCTTATCGGTGAAAGGACAGCGGAAGATCTGAAGATAAAGATCGGAACGGCTTTCAAGATGCCCGAATCGGACAGCATGAATGTCAGAGGCCGTGATCTGGTGACAGGACTTCCGAAGACAGTAGAAGTTTCCAGCGAGGAAACGGAGGAGGCACTCAGGGAAACAACTTCCCAGATAGTGGAGGCGATCCATGGTGTACTTGAAAAGACTCCCCCCGAACTTGCTGCGGACATTGCGGACAGAGGAATAGTCCTTACGGGAGGCGGAAGCCTGTTAAGAGGACTGGAAGAGCTCATAGCAGACAGAACAGGTATTACCACTATGACAGCCGAAGATCCCATGACAGCAGTAGCTGTTGGAACAGGCAGATATGTGGAATTCCTGGCAGGATACAGGGACGAGCTCTGAGGATTATGAGGTAGCGGTAAATGGTAAAAGGTTTATACACTGCATATACGGGAATGATCAATGAGCAGAACAGGATGGACACACTGGCGAATAACCTTGCCAATGTAGATACCACCGGTTTCAAGAAGGAAGGAGCTACAAGCCAGGCCTTCGGTGACATTCTCAAGTATGAGATAAAGGATAAATCTGAGTATTACCTTACCAAGAGAATGGGTTCCACCAACCCCGGAGTCAGGATCGGAGAAAATTACACCGACTGGTCTGAGGGTGCACTGCATGAGACCAATAATACCTTTGATCTTGCATTGGCAGGAAACGGTTTTTTCAGAATAGAATTTACGGATAAGGAAGGAAACACATCCGTTAAATTTACAAGAGACGGCTCGTTCACTCTGAATCAGAAGGGTGAGCTCGTTACCAAGGACGGGGACTTTGTCCTGAATACGGCGGGGGCTCATATAGTCTTGAATCCCACTTTGGAAGCGTCTATCAATAATGCAGGACAGATATATCAGGGAAATGCAATGATCGGAACCATAGCGACCACCGACTTTGCTGATTACAATTATCTGGAGCACTATGGTGAGAATCTTTGGCAGACAGTAGAGGGAGCTACGGAACAGCCGGCTAATACAAGGGTTCTTTCGGGTTATCTGGAACAGTCAAATGTCAATACTGTTGAGGAAATGGTGAACATGATAGCCATTCAGAGACAGTATGAATCCAATCAGAGAGTGATCACCACAATAGACGGTACACTGCAGATCGCAGCTAACGATCTTGGACGTCTGTCATGATGAAGCAAAGGAGGTAGGATTTATGGTACGTTCTTTATGGTCAGCGGCTACGGGAATGATAGCCCAGCAGAATAATGTTGATACCATAGCAAATAACCTTGCTAATGTTAATACCACAGGATACAAGATGGAGGTAAATGAGTTCAAATCACTCCTCTATCAGACGATACAGACCAGGACTACAACCGCCAATGGAGTGAATAAGCCCATTGGTTCCCAGGTTGGACTTGGTGTACGGAATTCTTCCATCACGTCAGAGTTTTCCCAGGGATCACTTTTGGAGTCACAGAATCCCACAGCTGTTGCATTGAGTAACACTCAGGGAACGGGATTTTTCGGGATCCAGGGTGACGACGGAAATACCTATTACACCAGAAACGGTGATTTCGTATTTGCTCTCAATGCGGATAATTCTCTTTCACTCACCACCACTTCGGGCTTAAGAGTATTAAATACCAATGGACAGCCCATCACCATTACCGGGGATCATATTGCTGAAAGAGTGAAGATAGATACAGACGGAACTCTCATGTATCCCGATGCCAACGGAAAGCTTCAGAACCTGAACCACACCATAGGCGTGTGGCAGTTCCAGAATCCGAAGGGTCTCGATAAGATCGGAGAAAGCCTTTACTCCGTTACTGCAGCATCAGGACTTGCTATGAATGAGAATACAAATCAGAACCTTGTTAAGTCAGATGTGGTTCAGGGATATCTGGAAGGATCAAACGTTCAGATAGCAGAGGAGATGGTAAATCTTATCATCGCCCAGAGAGCATACGAATCTAATTCAAAGGTCATCACCACATCTGATGATATGATGGCTATCGCGAACCAGCTGAAATCTTGAGAAAGGTAGGTTTTAAGCATGGATCTGACCAGTCTCGGAACTGATTACGCAAGTGAGATCGCCCAGAATGCTCTTACAAGTGCCAAGAATTCAAGTCTTGCCAAAAAGGATCTGTCAAATGCCAATGATGAGGAATTGATGGATGCCTGCAAGCAGTTTGAAGAATATTTTGTGGAGCAGATCTTTAAGACAGCGTGGAAATCTACTACTATGCTTACAGAAAAAGAAGAGAATACTTCCGCATACCTGAATACCATGAAGGATTATTATCAGGATCAGTATTCTAAGGAAATAGCGACAAAGGCCACAGAAACCGGACAGATAGGTCTTGCCCGGGAGCTTTTCGAGCAGATGAAGCGTTCCCAGGGAGTTACGCTGGAGGAAGCTCTTGCAAAGACTGCGGAAAAAGAAAACGGATCTGTTCAGGATACTGCAGATTCCGTATGATTCACCATATCAGATAAAATGCAGATCAAAGGTTATATAGATCACATCATTTTCAGAAATCCAGATAACGGCTATACAGTATTAAAGCTTATGACCGACGATGGGGAGATTACCCTCGTTGGTCTTTTAAGCATGGTTTCTGACGGGGATATGATAACTGCCGAGGGTGATATTACATATTCGAACGGTTACGGGGAACAGTTCAGTGCTACAAAGGTTGAGATACATGAACCGGACAGTGAGGAAGAGATTCTCCGCTATCTGTCTTCCGGAGCCATAAAAGGTATTGGACCCGCCCTGGCGGAAAGGGTGGTAAAGAAATTCGGAGAAGCAACTTTCGAGATAATGGAAAGGGAACCTGAGAGACTGGCTGAAGTAAAGGGTATATCCCTGAAAAAAGCGAGGGATATCTCGGAAAGCTTTGAAGAAAAGGCCGGGATGCGGCGTGCAATGATGTATCTGCAGCAATATGGTATCGGAAATAATCTGGCGGTTAAGATATACGAAAAATACGGAGAGGGACTTTACTCCATTATAAGTGAGAATCCCTATAAGATTTCGGAGGATATCGCGGGAGTCGGGTTTAAGACAGCTGATGAGATAGCGCAGAATGTTGGAATAGAGAGACATTCGCCTCACAGGATACAGGCAGGGATACTGTATGAACTGCTTAACGGTTCGGGAGAGGGGAATACCTATCTTCCCAGAGAGAGGCTGGTAGAAGGGGCGGTCAGGATACTGAGCCTTGAAAACGAAAGTGTGGAGAATGAACTCCGGACTCTTCAGGAAGAGCGGAAGATAGAGATAAGGGTCAGGGATGAAGAAGAGAGAGTGTATCTTAAGTCCCTTTATCAGACCGAGGTAAAATGCGCGAGGATATTGAATGACCTGAATGTGGACTACGACATAGGGTATGAGGAAATATCCCGGGATATCAGAAAAATAGAGGAAAAGAGCAGTCTGACCCTGGATGAGGACCAGCGTGAGGCTGTTATATCAGCGGTGAGAAGCGGTGTTTTTATTCTGACGGGAGGACCCGGAACCGGAAAGACCACCATTGTGCGTATTCTTTTAAGGTACTTCATGTCAAAGGGTTTGGATGTGAGCCTTGCGGCTCCCACCGGAAGGGCTGCCAAGAGGCTTACCGAAACTTCGGGGATGGAAGCCAAGACCATCCACAGGCTTTTAGAGGTGTCCGGAGCTCCCGGAGAAGCAGGAGACAGAATGGGAGACATGGGATTTGGCAGAAACAGCGACAATCCGCTTGAGACCGATGTGGTGATAGTGGATGAGATGTCAATGGTTGACATAATTCTACTGAAAAACCTGCTGAATGCTCTTCAGGCGGGGACCAGATTCATAATGGTGGGAGATGAGCATCAGCTTCCCAGTGTGGGTCCCGGAAGTGTGTTAAAGGACATTCTTTCATCCGGAAGGTTCAGAAGCCAGTCCTTAAAAAAGATATTCAGGCAGGCTGAAGAGAGCGATATAGTGATGAATGCCCATGCACTCCTAAAAGGGAGCAGTATGAAGCTTGACAATAAGAGCAGGGATTTCTTTTTCTTAAACAGAACAGATATAAGGGAGATAACCGAGGGTATAATCTATCTCGTAAAGAAAAAGCTGCCGCCATACGTGAAGGCAGAACCATCGGAGATACAGGTTCTTACTCCTATGAGGAAGGGACCTCTCGGTGTGGAGAACTTAAATAATGTACTCCAGAACGCCATTAATCCTCCTTCTCCGGGAAAGAGAGAACTTGAGAGACCCGGGTATGTCTTGAGAGAGGGAGACCGGGTCATGCAGAATAAGAATAATTACCAAACGGAATGGCAGATGGAGATCCCCGGACATTTTCTTAAGAAAAGCGGCACCGGAGTATTTAACGGTGACATGGGGGTAGTAGAGAGAATAGATCCCGTCACCGGATCGGTTAAAGTGAGATTTGAGGATAACCGGATAGCTGAATATCTTCCGAAAAACCTTTCGGAACTGGAACTGTCCTATGCAGTTACGATACATAAATCCCAGGGAAGCGAGTATCCTGCAGTCGTCATGCCCCTTCTTAATGGTCCTGAGCTTTTGATGAACAGGAATTTACTATACACAGGCATAACCCGTGCCAAAAAGTGCGTGGTGATAATCGGGAGCAGGAATACAGTGGATAAAATGGCATCAAATACCAGTGAACAGGACAGGTTCAGCGGACTCAGGCAGGAAATAGAGAGAATATGATAAAAGACATAGTACTGGATATGTTATTCCCCAGACGCTGTCCGGTTTGTGACAGCGTTCTTCCTTTTGGTGGAGATCTGATCTGCGAAGACTGCAGTAAAAAACTCAGGAATGTAAGAGAGCCTAGATGCAGGAAATGCGGAAGGATGCTTACGGGTGCCGGAAAAGAATACTGCCCGGACTGTGAAAATGTAAGACACGGATTTGAAAGGGCTGTATCGGCTTTTGTCTATAACGATGCCATGCAGGATGCCATTTTCAGGTTTAAGTATCAGGGAAGACAGGAATATGCTGATTTTTTCGCAGAAAGCATGAGTAAATACCTTGGGAGGGAATTAAGGGGATTCGGAGCTGAGGCCCTTATACCGGTTCCTCTTCATAAGGACAGGCTGAAGAAAAGAGGATATAACCAGGCAGTTCTCCTCTCGGAAAGACTGGGTAAGATCATGGGTATCCGGGTAGAAAAAGATCTTGTAAAAAGAGTGCGGGCAACAGCTCCCCAAAAGACTCTGACCCGTGAAGAAAGACGGAAAAATCTGAAAAAGGCTTTTAAGTTATCGGGAAATGGTGTAAAATTGACAAAAGTGATCATAGTAGACGACATATACACAACTGGCAGCACCGTTGATGAGATATCAGATTTATTGAGGGTGGCAGGTGTGAGATCCGTATATGTGGCTACTGTGTGTTCGGGTACGCCATTGTAGACATATGGCTGTTCGATGATTCTATAAAAAGGAGATATTTCTATGGATGTAAGGAATTGTAAGAAGTGCGGTAAGATCTTCAATTATGTCAGTGGACTTCCTATCTGTCCTCAGTGCCAGGAAAAGTCAGAAGAGGACTTCCAGAAGGTCAAGGAATATATTACGGAGAATCCCAATTCCAGCGTTGCTGCGACAGCTGATGCATGCGAGGTTGAAGTTGCACAGATCCGCCAGTGGCTCAGGGAAGAAAGACTTACATTTGCATCTGCGGAAGGTTCCGACCTGACATGTGAAAAGTGTGGAAAGCCCATTATGTCCGGTAAATTCTGTGATGCCTGCAAGCTTGAAGTGAGCAGGGGATTTGCCGACGCTATTAAGAAGCCTGAGGCTCCCAAGCCCACTAAGCCCGAACCCAGCGGAAATAAGATGAGGTTCCTGGGCAACAGGTAATAAAAGGTTAGATCATGATAGACGAAGAACGCCTCAAGCTTATGACACGTATGGCGTCATTTGAGGAAAATGAAGGTAGGAAAGCAATACCGGTAACAGAGTTTTTCAGGAGTGACTATGTGGGATTTCACATGCTCCTGACAGTGGCCTATGTTACCGTTGCTTTCATGCTTATAACCGGAATGAATCTGTTCTGCGGAATGGAGTCATTTCTTTCAAATTTTTATAAGACTGATTTTCTTTCCATGGGGAAAGGCATCTTGAACAGATATCTTGTTTTTGCGGGATTTTATGTTGTTATCTCGTTTATCGTATATTCATATCGCTATACTAAGGCGAAAAAAAGTGTTAGGGTTTATCAGAAGGCCTTAAAAAGGCTGGGTCTGATGTATGAAAAATGACGGAATTATTACTATTAAGGGAGAGACTTAAAGATTTTTACGGAAGGTTTGATATTTATATCACACCACTACTCAGGTTTCTCTTGGCAATGATTACATATACTGTTATAAACAGGAGCATCGGATATTATGAGAAGCTTGACAGTCCGGTGATCGTACTGGGTGCATCTCTTGTAAATTCGTTTCTTCCGGTTAATGCTATAGTCTTATTTGCCGGTATTTTTACAGTACTCCATTTATATAAACTTTCGCTTATCTGTGCGGGGATAGTGCTTATCCTTTTTGTGCTGCTGTTTCTGTTATATTTCCATTTTGCACCTAAGGACGGGATCGCAGTCCTCTTAACTCCACTTTTATGCACTATAGGACTTCCCTATATCATCCCGCTCTGTTTTGGTCTGATAGGGTCAGTCTTTTCTGCTATACCTATAGTATGCGGAGTGATCGTGTACTATACGATCATTTATATAAAGACCAACAGTACTCTCCTTCAGGATACGGATATCGAAGCTCTTTCCCGGGAACTGAAGTCAGTTATTGACGGGATAATGGGAAATCAGACTATGAGGATTATGATCATAGCTTTGGGATTATCATGTATCGTTGTCTGTCTGCTGCACAGGCTGGCGATCAAATACAGCTGGACTATCGCAGTCGGAGTCGGCGGTGTTATAGAGATCGCTGTTATGCTGATAGGGATCATCCGTTACGATCTTGATATCTCTTCAGGAGGAGTATTATTCGGAGGTATCTTATCTCTTGTGCTGGCAGTGGTGATACAGTTCTTCATACTGTCAGTAGATTATACAAAGACGGAGTTCCTCCAATTTGAAGATGACGAGTATTATTATTACGTAAAAGCAGTACCCAAGATGACGGTATCCCTTCCCGAGAAGAGAGTGAAGAAGATCTCGGGCACGGAGAAAGATGACACAGAAAAGGAAATAAACAGAGCCAGAAGAAAGACTGAATAATGCCTGGAACAGCCTCCTTTATGGAAATCATTCAAAAGTACATATCTTTTGATTCGATCCCGATGATGGTGGGCACCGACTTTGTAGAGATCATTATCATTACGTTCCTAATATACGAACTGATGGCATGGATCAAGAATACAAAGGCGTGGTCACTGCTTCGGGGTATTGTGATTATTGCGGTCTTTATCATCCTTGCTTATATTTTCCAGATGAATACCATAATATGGATCGTCCGCAACGCTCTGAATGTGGCGATCATGGCACTGGTAGTCATTTTCCAGCCAGAACTCAGAAAGGCTCTTGATGTTCTCGGAAGAAAGAATATCCTCACGGATTTTGTGGCTTTCAATATGTCTGTAAGTGTGGATGAGCGTTTTTCCGACAAGACCGTAAATGAGATCGTCAAAGCCTGCTATGAGATGGGACGCGCGAGAACAGGTGCGCTTATAGTAATGGAGAGGAATGACTCCCTTTCCGAATACGAGAGGACCGGTATAGAGCTGGATTCGATCGTATCCAGTCAGCTTCTTATAAACATATTTGAGCATAATACGCCTCTTCATGACGGTGCAGTCATAGTAAAGGGCAACAGGGTGACCAGCGCCACATGTTATCTTCCGCTTTCGGACAATATGGAACTGTCAAAGGATCTCGGAACCAGGCACAGGGCAGGAGTGGGAATTTCAGAGGTTACAGATTCCCTTACTCTTATAGTTTCTGAGGAAACAGGAAGAGTATCGGTGGCATACGAGGGCAGACTATACAGGAATGTTGAGGCAGCGGAACTCAAAGAACATCTTGTAAGACTTCAGAATAAGACCAGAAAGACTCCGGATGACAGGAAAGGTCTTTTCTTCTGGCGGGGAAAAGGCGGTGATGGATCATAATGGAGACGGTTTTTGCATTTTGGAAAAAAGCAACCGAAAATATCGGTCTGAAGCTTATATCATTGGGTCTTGCATTCCTGCTGTGGCTGTTTGTTGTCAGCATAGAAAACCCTGTAATGAATATGTCATTTTCATCGATCCCGATCACCATTGAAAACGGGGACGTTATGGAAGCACAGGGAAAGGCATTTGAACTTGCAGACTCCAGCCATTCGGTAACTGTAACTGTGAAGGCAGAGAGGTCAGTGCTTTCCGAGCTTTCAAGGGACAATATAAAAGCCACGGTAGATATGACGGAACTGGAAGGGAATAAGGTTCCGATAGATGTTAAAGTCACCAGATATTCAGACAGGGTGCAGAGTGTCAGTCCCTCAAAAGAATTCGCAAATGTGATAATAGAGGATCTGGCATATTCTCAGTTCAGGATACAGGTTGAACCTGCGGGTAATGTTATGGACGGATATTCCGTAGGAAGTACTTCGCTCCAGAATAACGTCGTGAGAGTTTCCGGGCCTGAGTCCGTAGTATCCTCCATAGCTGAAGCCGTGGCAGTGGTAAATGTCAGCGGCATGACCAGCGAGATACATACCGCAGTTCCCATTTCGCTTCTGGATGAGGACGGGAATACAGTGGATACTTCTGCACTTGACGTATCGCTGGATCAGGTTACTGCCTCCGTAGAGATATGGAAGGTGGTGGAGATCCCTGTCAGTGTAGGCCATACCGGTACACCTGCAGGCGGATATGTATTTACAGGAAATATTACGGCATCACCTGCAACGGTATATGTGACAGGTGACAACAGTGCATTGAATTCGTGTACTTCGATGACCATACCGGGAACCGAACTGGATATTTCCGGAGCCACCGGAGATGTGACAAAGGAAGTCAATATTTCCGCTTATCTTCCTTCGGGAGTATATCTGGAGACATCCAGGAGTGACGGAAATATAAAGATCACGGCGGACATCGACGAAGCTGCGTCTGCAGTTGTTCAGGTGCCGTATGCCAACCTGACGGTTGAAGGATTGCCGGACGGAATGACGATCGGAAATGATATGGCTACCAGTATGGTGGCAGTGACTATAAGAGGATTAAAGCCTTCCCTGGATGCCATAAACGGCTCGGCACTTACGGGAACCCTGGATCTTTCAGATATCGGAAGGGATGAGAACGGGAATGTGACACCCGGGTCTTATGCAGGTAAAGTGGTTCTATTATTACCTGACGGAGTCATTCAGGATACAGCGGTTGCCCATGTTCTCCTGCAGGTGAACGGTGTCACAGAAGACACAGAAAACGCAGGAGACACGGAAAATTCCGGAGAAGGCGGAGATAATTCCGATACAGAAAACGCAGAAGGAGATACATAAATAAATGGCTAGATTATTTGGAACAGACGGTGTAAGAGGCGTAGCAAATACAGAATTGACGCCGCTTCTTGCTATGCAGCTCGGAGCTGCGGGTGCCTACGTTCTGACGGAAGAGCATTCATACAGACCCACCATAATGGTTGGGTGCGATACCAGAGTATCCGGAGATATGCTGGCAAATGCGCTGATGGCCGGAGTGTGTTCTGTCGGAGCAAATGCCGTATATGTGGGAGTTATGCCAACTCCGGCTATTGCATACCTTACAAGGAAATATAAGGTTGATGCGGGAGTAGTTATTTCTGCTTCACATAATCCTGTGGAATTCAACGGTATCAAGTTTTTCAACGGGGACGGATATAAGCTTTCCGATGAAATGGAAGACAGGATCGAATCCTACATAAAAGAGGGTAATAAAAGTCTTCCGCAGCCCAATGGATCCAGAGTCGGGAAGATCAAGTACAGAAGAGATGCTCTTGAAGAATATATCAATCATTCCATGCGTCAGATCAAAACGGATCTCCACGGGATTAAGATCATCGTGGATTGTGCGGAGGGAGCTTCCTATATTACCTCTGTAGAGACACTGAAGGAGCTTGGTGCCGATGTGATCGCAATCCATAATAATCCTGACGGCACAAATATCAATTCCAACTGTGGTTCTACTCATATGGAAGAGCTCTGTGCAAGAGTGGTTATGGAACATGCAGATCTGGGACTCGCATTTGACGGGGATGCAGACAGACTCCTCGCCTGCGATGAAAACGGACACATCGTTAACGGTGATGAGATAATGGCCATTATCGGAAACCATATGAAGGAAGAAGGTACCTTAAATGGAGATACCATAGTGGTCACTGTCATGACCAATCTGGGATTTATCCTGATGGGCAAAGACAGGGGGATAAAGGTAGAACAGACTAAGGTCGGAGACAGGTATGTTCTGGAGCGGATGAGAGAGATAGGTGCTTCCCTTGGAGGAGAGCAGTCCGGACATATCATCTTCCTTAATGAAAACACAACAGGAGACGGACTCCTGTCAGCACTTCACCTTCTGGAAGTGATCAAACTGAGCGGGAAGAAGCTTTCTGAGCTTTCGAAGATAATGGAGGTACTTCCTCAGGCATTATTTAACGCAAAGGTACCAAATCATAAGAAAGAAACATATATGGAATATCCGGAGATAAAGGATGCCATAGCTGATCTGGAAAAGAAATACGCAGGTGAAGGCAGGGTACTTATCAGACCTTCAGGAACAGAGCCTCTTGTCAGAGTCATGATAGAGGGAAAAGATCAGAAGGTCATCGAAAAGGATGCCAGAGATCTTGCGGATCTTATCGAACAGGTAGTCTTATAATTATGAAAAGTATACAAATTTTATTGTATTAAATCAAATTTATGGTATAATCTAACTAACGGGAACGTGCAGTGCAGGTTTTCGGAAAGTCGATTGCCGGAGGGCATTACATGGTCAGTCAGAAGATAGTTATTAAAAACCCCACCGGACTTCATCTTCGTCCGGCAGGTATCCTCTGTAAAGAAGCAATGGAGTTTAAGTCACTGATAACATTCAGGTTCCGGGAGAATACAGCAAATGCAAAGAGTGTATTAAGCGTACTCGGTGCATGTGTTAAGAGCGGTGATGAAATAGAGCTTATGTGTGAAGGAGAAGACGAAGAGGATGCTCTGAAGGCTCTTGTAACCGCAATAGAAAACGGATTGGGCGAATGAGCGATATCTTAAAGGGTAAGACAGGCTGCAACCGGGTTGCAGCCTTTTTCATTTCAAATAAGATCTACATTATTGCAGCAGTCATACACTGGTGTATTACTTTTTTTACAGACAGACTGGTATTCATCTGGGATGATAAAAGTAACGTCTTTAATTATGCTGCCTGCAAGGTGATCCTGCTCCCGTTACTTTTCCTTATATGGAAAGCTGTTTTGGAGCATAAAAAAGAAACCCTGGATATTCTGAAATATGCAGGGATCTATCTCATACCCCTTGTCTTTGTAATGGCGGTAAAGCTGCGTCAGGGGTATCTTTCCAATGACGAAAGTCTGATCTTTGAAGAGGCAGTCAGGCTGTCTGACTATACCTGGTTCAGTTATCTCACAACCTGGTATTATATTCTCTCTCTCATGCTGATACCATTTAAGTACGGACCTATCTTTGTAAAAGTGGTGATCCAGCTTTTGGTATGCGGTTACGTGGTAAAGAGGATGACGGATCTTACATCCAAAGCATACGGGCTATTCACCTATATTCCCTTTATTTTTTTCCCTGTGCTTGCTTACACCACATCAGCGCACAGGATACCGGTGTACTTTCTTTTATATGCCTTTTTACTTGTTAAGATGTTGATAGATAAAGCGGAGGGCAGGTCTCTCTCTACTTTTGACTGCGTGAGGATCCTTATACTGGGCGCAGTGCTCACACAGTGGAGGACAGAGGGGATCTATCTCCTGATCATTCTTCCAATCCTTATCTTTATAGCTTACCCTGCATTAAGGGAGAGGAAAAAGGCTGTATGCCTTATTGTACTTTTTATCCTGATCCAGTATGTCGTATCTATCCCGCAGACCGGGGTCTTGCCCGGCAGGATGGGAGACAAAGCAAATAACAGAATGGGTCCTTTCTATGCCTATACCATTACAAATATGTTCAGGAACGGTCTTGATCTTGAAAAGAATACCGACGATATTGAAAAAGTCGGAAGGTATCTAGATATCAGTGCTATCGAAAGGATCAATGATGACCTTAAGGATATAAACTATGAAGATGTTCTGATACTATATTATCCCGGATATGTGGGAGTAAAAGAAGGCGCGGAGAGCGAGGACTATAATGCCTATACTGAAGGCTGTATGAATATTTTCAGGAATAATCCGGACGTGTTTATAAGAACCAGGGTCGGTGCGTTTAACTACGCGGCTCTGCCCTATCATATCGGAACCGATGCCGGGGGGATAAAGGGAATTATAAAGCTCCTGTTCAGTGCAGTAAAGGCAGGATTCTATAATCTGTATATTCCGCATATACTGCTGCTTGCAGGGTGGATCATTTCCCTCATAAAAAAGAAGTGGTATGTATTTTTTGCGGCTTCGGGGCTCATCTGCCATTTTATCATTGTCTTTGTCCTGGCTCCCGCGTCATATTTCAAATATTATTTTCCGGTATATTTTTGTGTTTACCTGTATCTCACCCTATTCCTTATAACTGCTTTTTATAACAGGAACAGGGTGGATGATAAGGTCACTTTGTGATAGCGTTTTTTACTCGGTCGAATATATTCAAGTTACCGGTGTCATTATCTTCGTCATCACTGTCTTCTGCATCTATTTCCGGTATGGATATTATCCCTTTACTGATGAGAAGAAGGAGAGTGAGTACAGCGAGGATTATGAGAATAATGCATGTCATCAGGATCTTTCCGGATGCTCCCGTACTTTTTTTACCGGAATCGGCCTGATCTTCCAAGATTTCCGGATCCAGCTCTTCTTCATGGAGTTCATCGTTTGGACCTGAGAGATATTCATCCAGGGTAACTTCCCTTATCTCCGGCTGATTAGGTTCTTCTGATGCATCTGTGGAATTCGCTGTTGACGAGTCACTCTCATCAAGTTTGGATATATCCCCGTCATAAATGGAATAAGTATTGGTATCGGACTTGCTGTTGTCCTTTGTTCCCTGTGAACTTACTGTAATAGTGCGGGATGACGAGCTTTTTTTCGTTTTTTCAGCGCCTGAAGTTTTGTTGTCTTTTATCACTATACTGTTATTCGTACCTGTACTGCCGGGGGTTGTAACGTCGGGAGTCTCCTTTGCACCATTTCCCGGATTAATGATAGTAGTACCTCCGGGTGAGATATTATCGTTCTTATCTTTACTGTTTTTATCCTTATTCTTTTTGTTGTGATCTTTATTGCTATCCTTTCCTGTATTCTTTCCGTTTCCTGTATCAGAACCTGAAGGATCATTTCCTGCACCATTGCGGTACTCGGTCTTAACTGCCTTTACTACATTGATCTGAGAAGAACTGATATTTCCAAGAACGTCGAACGCGAAGAAGGTGTAGGTACCATTCTGGTTTATTGTAACGGAAGTACCTCTGCTCTCTGATGAGGATCCGTCTCCTCCTGCGATGATCACCGGGATTCCGACTGTATCATTCTGATAACTTAATTCGGAAACACCGGACAGACTGTCATGAGCGTTAACCGTTATCTCAACCGAGCCATCATTCCGGTTATCATCATTCTGGGCTAGTGAGATAACAGGCGGATCATTATCTATATTGTTTATCTCGATCTCAAGAGTCTCGCTTTCGTTTCCGGCCCAGTCTCTGCACTTTACTTCTATAATACCGTTTTCAACCACACGCAGCTGATTTCCTTCCTGCCAGGTCTGTCCGCCGTTAAATGAGAAAGGATAGGCATTTAGTTTTTCGTCATCTTCCGCATTTACGGTGATGAGTACTGCATGGGTGTAGCCGTTATCACCTCCCTCATTTTCGATGACAGGATCCCCGGTAAATACAGGGACTGTTCGATCCTGATGTCCGGTATAGTAATCCCTCTCGGCTATATTTCCTGCTTCGTCCATAAGAAACAGATAGTAGGTTCCCTCATCTTTTATGTAGGACATAGTATTGCCCCAGCTTCCCTCACTACGCAGGCGGTCATCATTCCATCCACTTGCCAGTCTGAATCCGGAAGCTTGATCTGCACTCATACACATACTCTTAAGAGAAGAAGATGAAGTGCGGTTATCGGTGCAGCCTTCAAGGGAGATCGTCCACTTTCCGTCATTTAGTTCCGCTCCTATATTACCTATTTGCGGAGCAGTGTTATCCACATTATTGAGATTAATGGTTATCAGGTCCTCCAGATAATTGGGATAGCCGTTATCACCGCTATAGACCGCGATGGTATGCCGCCCGTTTGTGGTAAAGGTGTAATTGGTACCTCCCTGCAAGTCGATATCTACGGAGTCACAGTCCCAGTAATATGTGAGACCGCCTCTGAACTGTTGATTGTAGTTGACCGGCTTCAAGCTGGCGGTAACATATCTTGAAACTTTATGGGTTTCAGAGAGTTCGACATAGAAATTTCTTTTGGAACCCTGGACTCTTTCAGATCCGTAGGCGATGCAGAAAAAGCCGAAGGACAAGGTTGCTATGATTAATGTGATCAAAAATAGGTTAATCTTTTTCATTTTTTTCTCCTGTTATCTTGATTTTTGTTCCGTTTGTTTTAACGGTTATTGCTCCCTCTTCCGCAGTGGAATGGATAGTTGTGCCTACTTCTCTTAGGCGTGTCAGAAGTTCCTTATGAGGATGGTGATACTTGTTATGTCTGCCTGCGGATATAAGGGAATATCTGGGTTTAATTTTATTTAGAAATTTGGATGGCGTTGAATACCTGGATCCGTGATGGGCGACTTTCAGAAGCGTGATCCCGCTGTCGCCCCCTGTTTTTGATATGAGCTTTTCTTCGGCATTTCCCTGGATATCTCCCGTAAAGAGTCCGATGAAAGAACCAAAGGTTAGTTTTAATACTATGGAGTATTCATTTTCATCTTCAGCACTGAATCCTTTTTTGGGACTCAGACATTCAAGTTCTGCCATCCCTGTTTTTATTCGGTCGCCACTATTAAAGGTCAGGCACCTGATGCCCTTATTCTCTGCAAGAGTTTTTAACCGGATGAATTTATCGTTCATGTTTTTTTCGCCGGGAATGATCAGGTTCCTGATCCGGATACCTTCCGGATCATTCATATTTAGCATTTCTTCGAACCCGTTTATATGATCGCTGTCTGCATGGGTAAGGATGACTGTATCGACAGTATTTATCCCGTTATATTTGAGAAAAGGGATCACAATATATCTGCCTATCTCTTTCTCCGAGGAACTGCCGCAGTCGATTATCAGGGTTTTCCCGGTTCCGACAGTTATCACATTGCAGTCACCCTGCCCGATATCCAGCATAGTGTAGGTGAGCCCCCGGTGGACCCGGATGGTGAGTATCAGCGGGAGGACCATGAGAAGGATTAAGGGCAGGAAAAGTATATATCTTCGTTTTTTCCGGGTATGCCCCGATGAAGGTCGGGCATGACCGAATAAGATACATAATGTGATGAGAAGAGGATAATAAATGATTATTCTCCATATTTCCGGGCGTCCCGGGGTTATCATGGAACCGGGAAGATTCTGGCATATTAAACACCCCCTTTCATAGGCAGTCAGGATCATATGGCAGATAAATGCTGATGGGATACCGAAGGCCGGCAGGATCATGCCTGCAAAGGCAGTCAGTACAGCGGAGACCACGAGGATCCCCATCAAAGGGATTATCATCAGGTTCAGAATGACCCCGTATGAAGGGATCTCATAGAAAAAGTAAAGTGTGACCGGGAGAGTGAAAAGTGTTACAGAGATGCTGGCTATGAATCCGGATAGAAAGGGCTTATCTCCGAATGGAAGGCAGTGCTTTAGAAACGGACTTATAAGGGCGATACCCATAACCGCGCCGAATGACAGCATAAAACCCGAGTCATAGATATACAGTGGATCCGTGAACAGGATCATCATAAGAGAAAGAGAAAGTGCACTTAACAGATCGTAGGTCCTTCCGGTAATATCTGCGAGGAGACAGGCAGCAAACATGATCACTGCCCGGATAGTGGAGGTACTTCCTCCGACCATAATGGAATACAGAGAAATAAAGCATATACAGAAGAGCGAGCCGGGAAGCGGATGCAGACCTGCTTTTTTTAGAAGCCGGTAGAGACCGTAGCCGAGGATAGAAATATGAAGACCGGAAATAGCAAGGGCGTGGGCAATACCGCTATTCCTGTAGAGAGTTTTAATGTCAGGATCCAGAGAATTTTTGTCTCCGAGGATCATGGCCTTTAAGACGCCACTGTCATCTTCCGGAAGAAGACTGTCATATACCCTACCGATCCTTGATCGCAGACGGAACAGTTCTTCACGCATAATGTCATATCTTTTTCCGTGAGAGAGGATGCAGGCATTGAAGAGCCGGTAATCTATCCCTCGTATGTGATAGTAATCCCTCATATCAAACTGCCCGGGATTGGTGGCTTCCTGAAACAGTGACAGCTTTCCGCGGACTTTCACGGATGAACCGATGGGAGGTGACAGATTAAAAGCAACAGGTTCTTTTTCAAGATAGACAAGAAGGGAAGTTTTAACGGAATCTCCGTTTTCAGGAACTGCATCAGAAAGGATCAGAATATAGGAATTGTTTTTATATTGCCTGTCACGCACCCGTCCGGTGACAGTGATAAGGCTTCCTTCCGGAAGGTCCGGCGGATTACCCCGGATGGGGTGAAGCTTCATCAGAAGGATCATCACGATAAGGAAAAGACAGGCAATAAATGAAAGAGGTCTTTTAATCACTGTCTACGATTTCCTTATTGAAAGAATAGATCTCATCGAGAGACAGAGTACTCCGAAGAACTCTGTCCGTCTCACCGTTAACGGATATCTGAACCTTGCTGACACCGGGAAGGTCGGCAAGAGTATTGACTATTGAGTAGAGAAGGGTTTCTTCACTGACATCAATGGGTTTATCTATAAGACTGGAATCAAGGCTTACATAACAGATGCCGTTTTTCACCACGATGGTAT
Organism: uncultured Lachnospiraceae bacterium; assembly: GCA_902779445.1. Lineage (GTDB taxonomy): Bacteria > Bacillota > Clostridia > Lachnospirales > Lachnospiraceae > NK4A144. The sequence continues at coordinate 27,325 of CACZBM010000006.1, read as the reverse complement.
TGATCTTCGTATCCGGTGATATGGTAGCGTAACCTTCATTCGGTGAAGGCCCTGCGATAAGCTGCTCCATGACTTTTTTCTCGAGAGATTCATTACTGCTGTATACGAGCTCCCGCTCTACCATTTTGAGACCGGTTCCCGCAGAATTTGCAAAGTAAAGTTTGACTGTTTTTTTATTATATGAACTTATTTCGTCTCCGGCATCATCTATGAAGGTGTTGACGGTCATACCGCCCACTTCCTCGCCGTTATCATATGTTAAGGGTTCGCCGTTTACTTCGAAAGTGACGAAATTTACAGCATCATTCTGTAATACGGTCTGAACTACCGCAGCACGGAAAAGGACCTCCTTTGATTTAGACATGTCGCGGTATCTGTCTTCAAAGTTCAGGTTTACGCCTTTTTCCTCCATCCTGTAATTTATGAGCATCACATCACTGCCCATGGTCTTCTTTAGATGTACATCATCGGGATCGTTCTGGAGCGCGAGTATAAGTTCCGGGATACCCGTTTTTCCATTAATGGATGTATCCGGTTCCAATATTATCTGGTCCTCATCCTGGGTAAGGTAATATACACCGTAAGTATCTTTCCCGGCTTCTTCTCCTGCTTCCTGAGAGCAGCCTGAGAGCATGAAGATAAGGACTGTAGATATGAGGAAAATGATATTCAGTTTTTTAAGAATGTTTTTTTTCATATTTCAGATACTAATGATTCATGCAGAATACTTCAGGGGTATTCTCACTGTAAATGTGGAGCCTTCGCCTTCAACACTCGTTACTTTGACAGCTCCTCTGTGCATAAGGATCGCGCTTCTGGTAATGGCGAGTCCCAGACCGGTACCTCCGATCTCGCGGGAGTGGGATTTATCGACACGGTAAAATCTTTCAAATATCTGGTCAAGAGATTCTTCCGGAATACCTATTCCCGAATCGGATATGGTCAGGGTAAAGAACTGATGATCCGCATCCAGTCCGACTCTGAGCCACCCGTTATCCTTATTGTATTTGACACCGTTTTCCATGAGATTCATTATGGCAAGAGATAGCTTGGTCCTGTCTACATAGGCAGTAACCTGCCGCTTGCTTTCAAAGATCATCTGTACACCCTTCGTGTCGGCGATGGGACGGATCCTCTTTAATATGAGTTCGATAAGTTCATTCATATCAGTTTCTTCAGCATTTATGGCAGATTCCGCTTTATCCATTCTCACCATGGACAGAAGGTCGGAGATTATCTTATCTTCCCGGTCTACTTCATCTGCTATATCAACCATGAATTCCCTGTAAGTTTCATTATCAACTTCGTCAGCTGCGATAAGGGAATCAGCAAGTACCTTCATAGATGCCAGGGGAGTTTTCAGTTCGTGGGACACATTTGATACGAATTCATCTCTGGATTCGTCAAGAGTTTTAAGTCTCGACATCAGACTGTTAAAAGCGTCCATTATGGCTTCCGTTTCTCTGTAATCGGGGATGGTCACCTGAGGATCACCGAAACCTTCATGAATAGAGCTTATGGCAGCAGTGATACGCTTAAAAGGCCTTACAAGGAGGTAGGACAGGAACAGAGACAGCGAGAAAAGGAGTATAGTCATCGTAACCACCACTATACGGGCATTTCTCTTAAGGATTATCTCACTGTCGGATATATTGTCGGTTGAAGCGGAAACAAAGAGGACTCCCTCTGTTTCGGATGTCTGGCTGTCATTTACCGGGACGGTTACCTCAATGTATCCGTTATCCGGGTCATAGGCAGTTGAACCTGTTCCTGAGGAAAAGCATTTTATTATCTCCTGAGAGATCATAGTCTTGCCGGTGGACATATTGTAGCTGTCATAGATCACCAGGAACCGGTCATTGGTTATCATGATCCTGCCGTCATAAATGTCGGTCAAAAGATTCATTTCGCTGTTTAACTCATCATTTAAAGGATTAAGGAGATAGCCCGATGAGTCCAGTCTGGTGGCAAGGATGCGGCTCTGGTCCACGACCTCTGTGGTGCGGACAGAAATAGCACGGGTCTTATAATTATGAACAATACTGTTTGAGATAATGACCGAAGGAATGAGACCCACAAGAAACAGAAGTAAAATAATAAAGAATCTGAGACTTTTAAGCGATTTCAGCTTATTAAGAAGTATTTCGAAAATCGTCTTCATGATCGGATAGTTTGGTGGGGTCTTAAAAAGATAGGTACAATAATATTACAAAACTAATTTTCACACAAGAGCAAATTTATATTTTTATTGAAATATGATAAAATAATTTTCTAATCGTAAAACAGAAAGGCAATAGACGTTTTGAAGATAAGATTTGTGGGAGACAGCTGCTGCGAGTTTCCTGAAGAGTTTCAGAGTAAATATAACTGTGTAAGAGTTCCCTTAACGATCGAGATCGGGGAACATACCATAGTAGATGACGATACATTCGATCAGGCTGATTTCTTAAAGAGAGTGGCGGACTATCCCAAGTGCCCCAGATCCTCCTGTCCTTCCCCGGAAATGTTTATGGAAGCATATGACTGTGATGCGGATTATATTTTTGTGTCCACTCTATCTGCAGAGCTTTCCGGTTCATATAACAGTGCGGAACTTGCGAGAAAGCTTTACGAGGAAGAAAAGGGAAGTAAAAAGATCCATGTATTTAATTCGTGTTCGGCTTCCTGCGGAGAGCTTCAGGTTCTGATGAAAGCAGCGGAATATATGGAGGCAGGGCTCTCCTTTGAAGAGACCATAGAAAGAACAGAGAGATTTATAAATAATGACCTCTGTACATATTTTGTTCTGGAAAGCCTGGAGACCTTAAGAAAGAACGGGAGACTGTCAAGACTTAAATCACTTGCGGCGGCAGCCCTTAATATCAAACCGATCTGCGCCGGCGACAAAGGTACCATAGTACAGCTCGCAATAGCAAGGGGAATGAAGAATGCATTGAATAAGATGATAGATATTTCCCTTGAAAAGGTTAAGAATACGGAAGAAAGGATACTTCTGATCGCTCACTGCAACTGCAGGAAAAGGGCAGAAGAGGTGCTTTCTTCATATATTAAAAAAGCAGCTTTTGCCAAAACGATAATATTGGATACTGCAGGGATCAGCTCTCTGTACGCCGGTGACGGGGGAATAATAGTTACTTTTTGACCCGGTTCTTCCATGCTTTTAATATACGGTGCCTTGAAAAAACGGAAAATTTTATCACGGCGCCGTTTGACATTTTAAAAGAATTTCCGGAAACGGACACCACTTCATCCATGTTGATGACTGCTTTTTCAGATACGCTTATAAAGCCGGGAGTATCGATACCTATGGTATCTATGAATTCGTCCATTGAGCAGGGGAGATGTATGAACCTATTTTCTGTAAGGGCTACAGACAGATTATCTTTATTCATGACCGCGTATACTATTTCTTCCGGCCGGACATACAGGGTCTCATCGGTTGAACGCAGTTCCACTTTCCTCGGCTTGTTTTTCTTATGATCAAGAGCCATGTCTATTATAGCTCTGTAATCAGAAGCCTTTAAGGGTTTATTCATGTAGTAGAGGTTATCGAATCCGTATCTTTCGTCACAGCCGTACTTCTTCTTATAATCGATCTCTCCTGAACATAGACACACCGGAAAATCACAGCCCTTTTTCATCATATCGACGACAACCATCATTCCGTCACGCTTCTCATGCACATCGATAAGGGCGAGATCATATTTTTCCATAAAAGGGAGAAATTTCTCCTCACTTCCAAAAGTATCAAAATAAAGGGATTCGCCAATATCCGAACGATATGATGATTCCCTGTACAGAAGTCTTTCTGCCTGCTTTCTGTCAGCAGGGTTTTCGTCAAGGAGGGCAAGATAAACAGCCATATATCACCCTTTACATTTACATGAAGCTTATATTAAACGGGGAAAATAATATGAAAGCGACAGCCGCAGCGATCTGAATGATGAGGATCAGAGGCATGCCGATAACAAACTGGAGATGTTTGGTCTTATGATGAAATAGATGCATGCCAAGGAGGCACCCGAGGGCGCCTCCGAGGAATGCCGGAATAAATAAAGAAAATTCACTTATCCGCCAGTGATTTCTTTCGGCTCTTCTTTTGTCCACAAACATTTGGATAAATCCCCAGAGATTAACGATAAGGAGATAAGATCCTGCTGCGGTCATAACAGTTTTCATTTACCGTTCATTTTCCTTTTACTTCGTTCATTTTCATCGCACGGACCTTGGTGGAAAGACCGAAAAGGGTGATGAATCCCTGTGCATCATGATGATCATAGAGATCACCTGTCTTAAATGAAGCAAGGCTTTCATTATAAAGAGAATAAGGAGAAGTCTCGCCGCATTTAATGATGTTACCCTTATAAAGTCTGAACTTTACCTCACCGGTCACGTATTCCTGAGTGCTCTTTATGAATGCGCATAATGCTTCACGTAATGGTGTGAACCACTTTCCTTCATATACGAGCTGTGCAAGCTCATCACTCAGGCTCTTCTTTACACGTGCACATTCACGATCCAGGATCAGCTCTTCCAGCTGTTCATGAGCTGCATAGAGTATGGTTCCGCCGGGGGTCTCGTATACTCCGCGGCTCTTCATGCCAACGACCCTGTTTTCCACTATATCTATTATACCGATCCCGTGCTTTCCGCCAAGCTTATTTAGAGTACGGATGATATCGGAGATCTTCATCTTCTTGCCGTTTACGGAAACCGGAACACCTTTTTCAAAAGTCATGGTTACGTATTCGCTTTCCTCGGGGGCGTCTTCGGGACGTACACCTAAAACAAGGAGGTGCTTATAGTTCGGCTCTTCTGAAGGATCCTCGAGCTCCAGTCCTTCGTGGCTTATATGCCAGAGATTTCTGTCACGGCTGTATGAAGAATCGGCGCTGAAAGGAAGGTTGATACCGTGCTTCCTGCAGTATTCGATTTCGGATTCCCTGGAATCAAGGGTCCATGCAGGATCACGCCATGCAGCTATTATCTTAAGATCAGGTGCCAGAGCTTTGATACCGAGTTCGAATCTGATCTGGTCATTACCCTTTCCTGTAGCACCGTGGCAGATAGCTACGGCGTTCTCTTTTCTGGCGATCTCCACAAGTCTCTTTGCGATCAGAGGGCGTGCCATGGAAGTACCGAGAAGGTACTGATTCTCATATACTGCGTGAGCCTGCACGCAGGGAAGGATGTATTCATCAGCGAATTCATCGATAACATCTTCAATATAGAGCTTAGCTGCTCCGCAGGACTTTGCTCTTTCCTCAAGACCGTCAAGTTCCTCTTCCTGTCCGCAGTCTATGCATACACAGACAACATCGTAATCATATGTTTCTTTGAGCCAGGGGATGATAGCAGTTGTATCAAGACCGCCTGAATATGCAAGTATTACCTTTTCTTTTTCAGCCATTTGATTTTTCCTTTCATGAACTTTGATGTATATTTTCCGCTATAATACACCCTAATTTTAAAAGAATCAAGATTTTTATTGCATAATATTCTAATAGGGTGTATATTTATACAATGTTTTTTCTGGGCTTGTCATATACGGTTTTCAGGAATAGAATAACAAACACACGAAAAATAAGGGGTTATTATGATCAAAGCAGGTATAATCGGCGCAACAGGATATGCAGGAAATGAAATAGTCCGTCTCTTAATGTCTCACGGAAATGCTTCTGTGGAGTGGATGGTGTCAAAAAGTTTTGAGGGACAGGATTTTTCGACTATATACAGAAACTTCTTTGAAGTACTCAATATGGAGTGCCTCGGGAACGATCTGGATCCGCTGCTTGACAGGGTCGACGTGGTATTTACTGCCACACCCCAGGGATATTTATCTTCTATATTAAATAAGGAAATGCTCGATAAGGCAAAGTTCATAGATCTGTCTGCGGACTACCGTATAAAGGACATTGAAACATACGAAAAATGGTACAGGATAGAGCATAAATCTCCGGATCTTATTAAGGAAGCTGTATACGGACTTTCAGAAGTAAACAGGGAGAAGATACGGGGAACAAAGCTTCTCGCCAATCCGGGATGCTTTACCACCTGCTCTATACTCACAGCCTATCCGCTGATGAAGGAACATCTCATAGAGCCGGATACGCTTATCATAAATGCACTGTCGGGTGTGTCGGGAGCCGGCAGAGGCGCAAAGACTGCGAACCTTTTCTGCGAGGTAAATGAGAATGCAAAAGCATACGGTGTCACAAACCACCGCCACACTCCGGAGATCGAAGAACAGCTTGGATATGCATACGGAAAAGAAATAATGGTAAATTTCACTCCGCACTTGATTCCGATGAACAGAGGTATCCTGGTAACTGAAACGGCGAACCTGACTGAAGGAGTTAGTGAAGATATGATCAGGGCTGCCTATGAGAAATACTTCGGAGAAGAATTCTTCATAAGGTTATTAAGAGAGGACGAAAATCCCGAGACCAGATTTGTGGAAGGCAGTAACTTCGTGGACATTGGATTCAGGATAGACAAGAGGACCAACAGGATCGTTATGATGGGAGCCCTTGATAATCTCATAAAAGGTGCAGCGGGACAGGCAGTCCAGAATATGAACATCATGTTCGGCTTTGAAGAAAATGAAGGACTGACAGCTATTCCAATGGTGCCTTAAGGGAGGAGCGAAAGTGGCTGATATAAGGATAATGACTATTGAAGATTATGAGGGAGTGCATGATCTGTGGATGTCTATAAAAGGATTTTCCATAAGAAGTCTGGATGACAGTTTTGAGGGAGTGAAAAAATTCCTTGAAAGAAACCCGGATACCTCCATCGTAGCCGAACAGGATGGCGAGATAATAGGAGCGATTCTTTGCGGACATGACGGCAGACGGGGCACCTTCTATCATGTATGTGTTAAGAAAGAGCACAGGATGAAGGGTATAGGGAAGTCCATGGTAGTCAAGGCTATGAACGCATTAAAAAAAGAAAAGATAAATAAAGTGGCACTTATAGCATTCACCAGGAATGACGTGGGAAACGCTTTCTGGAAATGCATAGGCTGGAAACAGAGGACAGATCTTAACTATTATGATTTTTCACTGAATTCCGAAAACATAGAGAGATTTGTGGAGGCTTAAGGAGGGCGGCAATGAGTGGGATAAAAAAGATAGACGGCGGAGTGACTTCTCCGAAGGGATTTCAGGCTGCTTCCACTGCAGCGGGAATAAAATACCGTGACAGGACCGATATGGCAATGGTCTTTTCAAAGGAACCCTGTGAATGCGCAGGAACCTTTACAAGCAATAAGGTAAAGGCCGCCTGTGTAAAGTGGGATATGGAGCTGGTCTCATCGGGAAGACATTTTCACGGAGTAGTGATAAATTCAGGGATTGCCAATGCGTGTACCGGAGAAGAGGGATTCAGTGCCTGCAGGAAAACAGCAGAGGCTGTGGCGGATACCCTTAATGTTCCGGCGGGTTCGGTGGCAGTTGCTTCAACCGGAGTGATAGGTATGCAGCTTCCTGTAGATAAGCTGGTTAGCGGTATCAGCGATATGAGTAAAAAGCTTTCTGATTCCGGAGAAGCAGGAACAGAAGCATCAAAGGCCATAATGACCACGGACACTGTAAATAAGGAAATAGCTGTGCAGTTCACAGTTGGAGGGAAGGAAGCATTTATCGGAGGAATGAGTAAGGGCTCCGGAATGATACATCCCAATATGTGTACTATGCTGGCTTTTCTCACAACAGATGTGAATATAGAAAAGAGCCTTTTACAGAAAGCCATCAGCGAGGCCGTTGCCGATACTTTCAATATGATCACGGTAGACGGAGACACTTCTACCAATGATACATGCATGGTTATGGCAAACGGTCTCTGTGGAAACGAAAAGATAACATCAGAAGATAAGGATTATGATGTCTTCAGAGAAGCACTTTTCTATGTATGCAGATATCTGGCAAGGAGGATGGCAGGAGACGGGGAAGGCGCCACAAAGCTCTTTGAAGCAAAGGTCGTGAACGCAAAAAACACGAAAGATGCCAAAACTCTTGCAAGAGCAGTAGTGGGATCTAATCTGTCAAAGGCAGCTATTTTCGGGTGCGATGCCAATTTCGGCAGATTCTTATGTGCCATGGGTTACAGCGGAGCTGACTTTGATGAAGAGGATGTGGAACTCTACTTTGAAAGTAGGAGCGGCAGATTAAAAGTCTTTGACCACGGAATACCTCTGGACTTCGATGAGGATAAGGCTGTCAGCATTATGAAAGAAGAGGAAGTGACAGTATTCATAGATATGAATGAGGGAGAAGCAGCGGCAACTGCCTGGGGATGCGACCTCACCTATGACTATGTAAAGATAAACGCAGATTACAGAACGTGAGAAAGGGCAGGAAAAGATGAACGATATTGAAATGCAGAAAATACAGGAAAAGGCTGAGGTACTGATAGAAGCACTTCCCTATATCCAGCAGTTTAACAGAAAGATAATAGTGGTGAAGTACGGCGGGTCTGCCATGACCAGTGACGAACTGAGAGAAAACGTTATTAAAGACGTGACCCTTCTTAAACTGGTTGGTTTTAAGCCCATAATAGTCCATGGCGGAGGAAAAGAGATAAGCCGGTGGGTTGAAAAAGTAGGTATGGAACCGCAGTTCATAAACGGTCTCAGAGTTACAGATGCAGATACCATGGAGATCGCTGAGATGGTCCTGAATAAAGTGAATAAGGATCTTGTCAGGAACGTGGAAGTACTCGGTGTCAGAGCAGTGGGAGTGAGCGGAAAGGACGGAGGACTCTTAAAGGTCAGAAAAAGGCTTTCCGATGGACATGATATAGGGTTTGTGGGAGAGATAGAGGATGTGGATCCGAAGATCCTTTTTGATCTCCTTGAAAAGGATTTCCTTCCTATAGTGGCACCCACAGGTCTTGACAGCGAATATAATACATATAACATCAATGCCGATGATGCCGCCTGTGCCATAGCAAAAGCGGTGAATGCAGAGAAACTGTTTTTCCTTACCGATATCAAGGGACTATACAGAAATATAGATGATCCGGAAAGCTTTATTTCCAGACTGACTGCGAAAGAAGCAAAGGAGCTTCTGGATAAAGGTTTTGTCGGCGGAGGAATGATACCGAAGCTCGGAAACTGTATAGATGCCATAGAAGGCGGAGTTAACAATGTTATCATACTGGACGGCAGGATCCTTCACTGCCTGCTCCTTGAAATATTCACGAAAAAGGGTGTCGGTACTGCAATCGTAAAAGACGAAGACGGATTATAAGAAAGAGGCAAAAATGAGCAGTTCTGAAGTATATATAAAGAAGGGTGATAAGAATTTCCTTCATACCTATAACAGGTTCCCCATAGTACTTGACCATGGAAAAGGGGTATTCCTTTATGACGCGGACGGAAAGGAGTATCTGGATTTTGCTGCAGGGATTGCAGTATTTGCGCTTGGATACGGTGATGAGATCTATAATAATGCGTTAAAACGCCAGATAGACAAGCTTATCCATACCAGTAACCTCTACTATAACGGACCTGCGGTGATAGCTGCGGAGGAGCTCTGCAGAGTCACCGGTATGGACAGGGTATTCTTTACGAACAGCGGAACAGAGGCAATAGAGGGCGCAATCAAATCGGCTTTTAAATTTGCTTATTCCAAAGAGCCGTCAAACGAATATGAGATAATAGCTATGAATAAGAGCTTCCACGGACGGAGTATGGGTGCTCTTTCCGTAACAGGGAATTCCCACTACAGGGAGGCTTTCGGAACAGGGCTTGGACATATAAAGTTTGCGGAATTCAATGATATTGAAAGTGTGAAAAAGGAGATCACCGGTAAGACCTGCGCTGTGATCCTGGAGACCATTCAGGGTGAAGGCGGTATCTACCCGGCTGATCCCGGATTCCTGAAGGAACTGAGGGCGATCTGCGATGAAAAGGATATTCTTCTCATTCTGGATGAGATACAGTGCGGAATGGGCAGGTCCGGAAATATGTTTGCTTTCGAGGAATATGGAATACGCCCGGATATATTGACAGTTGCCAAGGCTCTTGGATGTGGTGTGCCGGTGGGAGCATTCCTTATGACGGAAAGAGTTGCGGAAAAGTCGCTCTCACCGGGAGATCACGGCTCCACCTACGGAGGGAATCCTCTTGTATGTGCGGCTGTAGCAACAGTGCTGGATGAATTTGAAGAGCATGAGATCGTTTCCCATGTTCGTTCCCTCACTCCCTATTTGGAAGAAAAACTTGATGAGTTAGTGAGCAAGTATGATATAGTGAAGGAGAGACGCGGAAAAGGTTTTATGCAGGGACTGGAATTTACCGTACCCGTGGTTGACATAATTAAGGAATGCCAGAAAAACGGCCTGCTGATAATATCCGCCGGAAGCAATATCATCCGTTTCGTACCGCCTCTCATAATAGAAAAGGAACATATAGACAGGATGTTCGAGATCCTGTCGGAGGCTATATGGATTCATTGTCAGAAGATATAAAGAATAAGAGTTTCAGCAGAGTATATCTTTTATACGGTGAAGAGGACTATCTTAGAAATTCATATAAGAAAAGGCTTTCTGATGCAGTAGTGCCTCAGGGAGATACCATGAACAGAACGGTATTCATGGGAAAGGATGTAAGCGCTGACTCCATAATGGAGCTTTCAGAAACACTGCCGTTCCTTTCAGACAGGCGTCTCATACTGATAGAAGACAGTATGTTTTTTAAGAATGCTGTGGATGACAGATTTACGGAATACATCGGACAGATACCGGAAGGAACGGTAATGATCTTTTCCGAGTCGGAAGTGGACAGCAGGAAAAAGCTTTTCAAGGCTGTTAAGAAATACGGGAAAGTCATATCATGCGACACTCCTTCAGAGGATGAGCTTGTGACCTGGAGCGGTGGTTATCTGTCAAGGAACGGAAAAAAGATACGCAGAAAGACTGTGGAGCTTTTGCTGGAAAGAGTGGGCTCTGACATGAACATGCTCCGTAACGAGATGGATAAACTGATCTCTTTTAGCGGAGACAGGGAGGAGATCACTGTCGAAGATGTGACGGAAGCCTGTTCCTTAAATATCAATTCTTCCATATTTGCCATGATAGACGATATAGCAGAGGGAAGACAGAAAAAAGCACTGGAAAGATATTATGAACTACTGTTATTAAAAGAAGCACCCATGAGGATCTTATTTTTGCTGTCAAGGGAGTTCAATATCCTTCTCATTTCAAAAGAGCTGGAAAAGAAAAAGGTACCAATGGGAGAAAGAGCAGGTATAATGAAAGTACCTGCTTTTGCTGTGCGCAAATATAACGGGGCTGCCGGGAGATTCACGAGGCAGCAGATCATAAATGCGGTGGAAGACTGTGTGAATACGGAAAACGACATTAAAAAAGGCAGGATAAGCGACAGACTGGGAGTAGAGCTTTTGATAATAAAATACTCCGGCAGAAAGGCGGAAAGACAAAATGCGTGATCTACCTTGTGAGGGAGAAATTTACAGACATTTTAAGGGTAATACATACAGGATAATCTGTATTGCCAGAGATTCTGAAACCATGGAAGAGATGGTGGTCTACGGAAACAAAGAGGATCCTTCAAAAAAGTTTGTACGGCCTCTAAAGATGTTCATGAGTGAAGTGGACCATGAGAAATATCCCGATGTAAAGCAGAAGTACAGGTTTGAAAAGGAAGAGCCGGAGAGTACTTCCCCGGCAAAGGCAGAGGCTGCAAGTGAAGGTGAACCGTCGGAAGACCTGATGGCCTACCTCGATGCCGTGACTTATGAAGAAAAACTGGACGTCTTATATAAGATACGTCCGAGGCTCACGGATGAAACCGTGAATGCGATCGCCATGTCTCTTGATACCGAGATCAGAGAGGGCAGTATCCCTGAGAGATATGAGGAAATACGAAATTATATCCTTACAATGATGAAATATGAGGGCGCAAGACTCAGATCCTGAAGCGGATTTGACAGATAGGTTATTATAGTATTATTTGAAAGGATTTTTTTACAGATGAAATTAATATCGTTTATCGTACCCTGCTATAATTCGCAGGATTATATGAAGCATTGCATAGATTCTCTGCTGATCGGCGGAGAAGATGTAGAGATACTTGTAGTCGATGACGGATCAAAGGATGATACCGCTGCCATCGCAGATGAATATCAGAAGAATTATCCGGGGATAGTCCGTGCCATCCATAAAGAAAACGGCGGTCACGGAGATGCTATAAATTCCGGTCTGAGGGAAGCAACCGGACTATACTTCAAATGTGTGGATTCAGACGATTGGGTAGACGCAGATGCGTACAGAAAAGTTCTCTCCACTTTGAAGGAGCTTCTTCACGGTGACACCATGCTGGATATGATGGTATGCAACTTTGTTTACGAGAAGAAGGGCGCAAGACATAAAAAGGTCATGACATACAGGTTCGCGCTTCCTGCGAATGAGCTGATAACCTGGGATAAAGTGAGGAAGTTCCACAAGGGACAGTATCTCCTTATGCATTCTGTCATATACAGGACCAAGCTCTTAATAGACAGTGGAATGGAGCTTCCGAAGCATACGTTCTATTGTGACAATATCTTCGTATTTCAACCTCTGCCCTATGTAAAGACCATCTATTATCTTAATGTAAATTTTTACAGATACTTTATAGGAAGAGATGACCAGTCAGTAAATGAAAAGGTGATGATCGGAAGAGTTGACCAGCAGATAAGGGTCAATAAGATAATGATAGATTATCTGGCAGGAAGAAACATTCCCAACAGAAAGCTCAGAAATTATATGGTCAGCTATCTGGAGATAATGATGACAGTGTCCTCCATAATGCTGATAAGAGCAGAATCCGAGGAAGCTCTGGAAAAGAAAGAAGAACTTTGGAAATATCTGGCTGAGAAAGATGCACTGTTATTCGTCAAGCTGAGATACGGTTTACTCGGCAGAGCCATGAATCTTCCCGGAAGATCCGGAAGGAAGCTTTCCGTAGCCGGATATAAGCTTGCCCACTGGTTTGTGGGATTTAACTGATATCATGGTGTGCAGTTCCAGAACGTAAATAAGAAAATACATAACAGTCGCCATGAGGAATGCAGTCACAACATCGAAAACGGAGTGCTGCTTTAAGAACATGGTGGAAAGTATGATAAGCGTGCAGAGTACGAAAGAACCTGCACGTATTATCTTTTTACGGGACAGATCTTTGGAATTGAGTATGGCAAAATGGATCCCCAGCGAATTATATACGTGGATACTGGGAAAGATATTGGTATTGGTATCGGAGTGATAAAGCTTCAGTACCAGCTGGGTAAATACGTTATCCCTGGGGAAGACCGTGGGGCGAAGCTGGCAGCCGTTAGGGTAGAAGGACGAAATGGCAAGAAAGATGGTCATGCCGATCGCCAGAAATGAAAACAGCTTCCAATAGTCGTGTTTATTATTGAACACAAACCAGAGCACCACTCCAAGAACGTAAGGAAACCATAATAAATAAGGGATCACAAACAGCTCGTTAAAGGGCACAAGATCATCAACCGCCATATGAATAAGGTGGTAGTTCCTGTTTACACTGTTTTCAAGAAATGTAAACCAGGGTAAGTATATAAAAAACGTATACGCCAGGGCCCAAAGCCCGTGAGAATAACGCTTTAGAAAAGCAATCATAAGGTATCTCCTTTTTGTGAAGTTTAATTCTAGCACAGTAATTTAAGAGCATCAAGCGTTAACAAAAAAATGAAGCTGTGTTAGAATGTCCCCTGGTATAGTAAACGAAACAAATAATAAGGAGGAGCATAATGTATTCACTGGATGAGATCAGACTGGTAGATCCCGAGATAGCAGAGGCTATTGTGGCAGAGCAGGAGAGGCAGAACAGCCACATAGAGCTTATTGCTTCCGAGAACTGGACAAGCAAAGCCGTTATGGCAGCAATGGGCAGTCCGCTTACCAATAAGTATGCGGAAGGTTATCCGGGACACAGGTACTATGGGGGATGTGGATGTGTTGATGTGGTTGAAGACCTTGCCCGCGAAAGAGCAAAGGAATTATTCCACTGTGAGTATGCAAATGTACAGCCCCATTCCGGAGCTCAGGCCAATATGGCAGTGTTCATGGCTATAATGCAGCCGGGGGATACATTTATGGGAATGAATCTCGATCAGGGAGGACATCTTTCCCATGGCTCACCGGTTAATTTCTCGGGCATGTACTTTAACTGTGTGCCTTACGGAGTAGACGATAACGGATTTATTGATTATGAAAAGGTCCTTGAGACCGCAAAGGAATGTAAGCCGAAGCTCATAGTAGCCGGAGCATCGGCATATGCCCGCACCATAGATTTTAAGAAATTCAGAGAGATAGCAGATGAAGTTGGCGCGTATCTCATGGTTGATATGGCGCACATCGCAGGACTGGTGGCAGGAGGACAGCATCCTTCTCCCATAGGCATTGCCGATGTGGTGACCACTACTACCCACAAGACGCTGAGAGGTCCCAGAGGTGGATTGATCTTGAGCAGTCAGGAAGCAGCCGACAAATTCAAGTTCAATAAGGCAGTATTCCCGGGATCACAGGGCGGTCCGCTCATGCATGTTATTGCAGCAAAAGCTGTGTGCTTAAAGGAAGCTCTTCAGCCTGAGTTTAAGGAATACGCAAAGAATATAGTAGTAAACGCCCAGGCGCTGGCAAAAGGTCTTACAGAAAGAGGTCTTTCACTTGTATCCGGAGGAACAGACAATCACCTTATGCTTCTCAATCTGGTACCTCAGGACCTGACAGGTAAGGTTGTAGAGAATCTTCTGGATGAAGCGAACATTACCGCCAATAAGAATACTATCCCGAATGATCCCCAGAAGCCCTTTGTCACAAGCGGCATAAGGCTCGGAACACCTGCTGTTACCACAAGGGGATTCAATGCGGATGACCTTGACAAGGTGGCAGAAGCTATTTCCCTTGTAGTGCTGGAAGGCAGCAGCAGTATTCCCAAGGCAAAGGAGATCGTAAAGGGTCTTACGGATAAATACCCGCTTATTTAAATAATATGGTTTTCAGTTCACTTGTGTTTTTATTCCGGTTCATGCCGGTGTTCTTCTTAATATATTACCTTGTGCCCTCAAGGTTTAAGAATATCGTGCTTTTTTTAGGGAGCATGGTCTTTTATGCATGGGGTGAACCGAAGTATACCATTCTCATACTCTGCTCCATTGTGGTAAATTATTATTTTGCATCGAGTATCGAGAGATTTAATCCGGTATTCCGGCGGACGGAAAGACGGATAATACTGTTTCTGGCAGTATTCTATAACGTGGGGATGCTTTTTATATTCAAGTATCTCGGCTTTTTGATATCTATAATCAATTCTGTATCCGGGGCAGATATTCCGGAACCGGTGATACCTCTGCCCCTGGGTATCAGTTTCTATACATTCCAGATATTGTCGTACGTCATAGATGTATACAGGGAGAATGTGGAGGCTGAGAAGTCCATACTCAACCTCGGCACCTATCTCGTGATGTTTCCACAGCTTATCGCAGGACCCATCGTAAAGTACTCCAGAGTTGAAAAAGGACTGAAAAGAAGAAAGATGCATCCGATAAATATCGATAACGGACTCAGGACTTTTGTACTGGGACTTGGATCGAAAGTTATTTTTGCCAACAGCCTCGGGAATATATGGAGCGCCTGTCAGGAGGCGGGCTTTGCAAATATCTCTACACTTTTTGCATGGCTTGGGATAACTGCATATACCCTTCAGCTATACTTTGACTTTTCGGGTTACTCTCTTATGGCCATAGGACTTGGCGAAATGCTCGGTTTCAGGTTCCCGAAGAACTTTGATCATCCGTATGCTGCAGGAAGCATTACAGAATTCTGGAAAAAATGGCATATGACACTTACCTCATGGTTTCGTGAGTATATATATATACCCCTTGGAGGAAACAGGAAGGGCATACTGCGGACTGTTCTAAATATGCTGATAGTCTGGCTTATCACAGGATTATGGCACGGGGCAGCCTGGAACTTCGTGATCTGGGGGCTTTATTACTTTGTGATACTTTTGATAGAGAAGCTGTTCCTGAAGAAATTTCTGGATAAGATCGGATTCTTCGGTTGGGCGTATACCATCCTTATCGTAATGCTGGGGTGGGTTCTGTTTGCTTCCCCGTCCCTTGGAGATGCACTTATATTTATTTCCAGGATGTTTACCATCAATCCCGGAACCGACTTTATTGAATACTTCAATACTTATTGGTATTTCCTTGCTGCAGGGGCATTTTTTGCATCGCCTCTTCCGGCAGTCTGGTATAAAAAGAACAGGCACAGCGCAGTAAGCTTTTTTTTCCTTATAGCTGTTTTCCTGATATCAGTTGGCTTGCTTGTGGACTCGGTTTATAATCCGTTCCTTTATTTCAGATTCTGACTTGTCCGGAGATATTATGAATTACTTCAAGAAATATCCATTTGTGACAACTATATTACTTATCTCT
Source organism: uncultured Lachnospiraceae bacterium (assembly GCA_902779445.1). Lineage (GTDB taxonomy): Bacteria > Bacillota > Clostridia > Lachnospirales > Lachnospiraceae > NK4A144. Next base: position 10,856 of record CACZBM010000006.1, on the reverse strand, counting down.
GTATCCCTATTTATCTATGGGATGCTTCTCATTGCGGGAGTTGTGAAAGCATCCAATACAGTGAACCTTAGTAATGATCCCGAAACAGTCGGGGTGGCTACTGCGGTCCAGGATATCAAGACGAGGCTTGGAAACTGGATCGAAGGCATCAATGAGAGGGATTATTCGGTTGATTATTCTCCTACAGAGTATGTTCCCGATGAAGATATTATCAAGGCTTTTGGAGTAGATGACGGGGAAAACCTCACTGCTGAGGAAAGGGCTGCCAGGAAAAAACAGGAAGAGCTCGATGCTGAAGCTGAGGCCCGCAGAAAAGAGCGGAGCGAACGGATGAAGAACGGCGAAGCCGATGATGTGATAAGAGAAGCGATGAAGACCGTTCTGGATCCCAATGATTCCTCAACACCCGGAGACACTTATGACGGATTCTATACTGTGACTGACGACTATTTTAACGGCGGAGATACCGTGATAATCGGTGATTCGAGGGAACAGGGATTTGGACTGTACTCCGGACTGAATGTGGTGAATTATGCCCAGAAGAGCTATGGAGTCCATCAGGTATTTACAAAGAAATGGATAGATTCCGAATTCGGCAAGCTTACCCTGGAAGAAGCAATGGCTGCCAGGCAGGGCCAGTTTAAGAAGATCTATATCAAGTTCGGACTTAACGAGATGGGATGGGCTGATGAGAATACTTTTGATAATGCCTACTATCAGCTTATAGATATGCTCAAGTATTATCAGCCGGATGCGGTCATATATGTCCAGAGCATCATCAATGTAACAAAATCGAAAAGTGAGGAATCCGGTGTTTTCACTAATCCTAAAATAAACGAGAGAAACGAAGCCTTGAAAAAAGTGGCTGAAAATGAGCATGTGGCGTACCTCGACCTGAATTCTGTTTTTGCCGATGAGGAGGGATGCCTTCCTGCAGACTATGCAGCTGACGGAATACATATTAAACAGGGCTATATGAATATCTGGGTGGATTTCCTGAAAAAGCACGCTGTTATCAGCGGAGACAAAGATGAGGCCTATATCGAGGGAAAGAGCACCTATGAACCGTCTGACGATCTAAAGGATCAGGAAGATCTGGAAGAGGATGATGAAGATGACGAGGATGAAGAACCCGAATCTTCGTCATCTACAGAGACTTCTGCAACTCCGGCACAGCCTTCCCAACCTGCGCCTTCTACTTCAACAGGCACATCACCCGGCACTTCTTCCGGGGGATGGGAAACCGGAGATGATATAAATTAAATTATCAGTCTGAACATTCCGGAACGATCTTTGAACATGCAATAGCAAGAGAACCCGGGCCGATATGGCAGGAAATGCTTAATGGCAGTGAATCGATATAGATATCACAGCCGGGAAATGCAGCCATTATTTCATCTGCAAATTCTTTAGCTGCTTCCAGATTATTGGAATGGGCAACAGCCAGCCATACAGATGGAGAAGCAGGATCATAGCCGCCAAAACGTGTATCGATATCTTTTTTTATGGCATTCAGCATGATGGTCTTCGCCTGTTTGATACCTCTGCACTTGGAGAAAGCATCAAGCTTTTCGCCTTGAATGGAAAGAATAGGTTTCAGATTCAGTATCTTCGCAAGAGCAGCTCCGGCGGGGGTAACCCGGCCGCCCTTTTTAAGGTAATCAAGGGTGTCTACGGTGATGTATATACTTGATTCAAACTTTACCCGCTCAAGTATACCCTTGATCTCGGAAGCAGAGAGGCCTTTTGCTGCAAGCTTCGCAGCATCCAGAACAGACTGACGCTGGGTAACGGAAATACGCTGGTTATTGACCACCTGAACCTTCCCGTCATAATCGGAAGCATAAATGATCGCGTTGGCACAAGATCCTGAGAGTCCGCTGGACATGGGGATATATACGATCTCATCATATCCCTCATCAAAGATACGGTCCCACATGGATATCACGTCTCCGGCAGCGGGCTGTGATGTTGTGACAGCAGCACCCTGAGACAGGAAAGTATAGAATTCTTCGTGGGAAAGATTAATGCAGTCGAGATATTCCTTGTCATTAACTATAAAAGGCATGGGAAGAACATAGATCCCGTCTTTTCTGCCGTCATCTATCGTAATTCCACTGTTTGTATCTGTTAATACCGCCACTCTCATGTTGTGTATTTTAGCATAAAAAAATGCCGCAAACAACGTAGTAATGCGGACTACGTGAGGTTGTACCGAAAACCGGAAAGTCGAAAAATGTATAAACAATTACGGCAATATACCATTTTGTACGTAAACAAATACATATAATTACAATAATTGTGTTGACAATTAATGAAGACAGAGATATACTTACAGCATCAAAACAAGAGAGGTGAACACAACGACCGTAGAAAGGATCGGTCAGAGAAAATTTAATCAAGTAACCGTTGATCTGCAGAAAAGGCATCGTTAAAGCGGAAGCGGGCAAGAATAACATATAAGAGTCTTACCGACACCAGGTGAGGACGACAGGCCCGATTTAATAGATGAGCGCGGAACGGATGCATTAAGGAGGTACCTTCCATTGGGACATGAAGAAGGATCTATAGGCTGAAGGGGCATCGAGGAAACACTAGATGATGTCCCTTCTTTATTTCGTGTGGAGACATTTACTTTTGGCGCTTTGATCAGCATATTCTTGACCGTGGGAACGATTACGTTTACTATAGGGCACATGAAGATTAAAACAGACGGGATAATTCTCGATATAGACGGAACAATATGGGATTCTACCGAAATAGTTGCAAGAGCCTGGAACCGGGCAGTGAAGTCCTCGGGTATTCACAGGACGGAACCTATTTCCTCAGAGCTTTTAAAGACTCAGTTCGGTAAACCCATGAATGTGATAGCAGATAATATCTTCGTGGGAGAATCAGAAGAAAGCAAACATCGGATGATGGAGCATTGCTGCAGATATGAGCACGAAGAGCTTACTGCTGATCCGTGCGATATTTTCTTCCCGGGTGTTGTGGAGACAATAAGGGATCTATCTGAACGGGTACCTTTCTTTATAGTCAGTAACTGTCAGACCGGGTATATCGAGCTGGTATGCGATAAAGCCGGAATAATGAACTGTATCACGGATTATGAGTGTTTCGGAAATACCGGCAACGGTAAGGCTGATAATATCCGCGAGCTGGTTAAAAGGAACGGTCTCGTGAACCCGGTCTATGTGGGGGATACGGACGGCGACCTTGAAGCTTGTGAACAAGCCGGCGTACCTTTTATCTTTGCATCATACGGCTTTGGCTCCATAGATGAAAAAGATGCAGCTGCGGTTATTTCTTCTTTCAGGGACATGAAAGGTCTCTTTGATATTTGAAGACAGGATCATTTGGTTTCACGGGAAAGGACAGTATAGTATGAAAGTCGGAATACTTGGAGCAGGAGGGATCGCAGAAATAATGGCGAAGACCATATCCGGGATGAGGGATGTGGAGTGCTATGCAGTTGCTTCCAGAAGTATGGATAAGGCTTCAGCATTTGCAAAGGATTGGAACGTTGAAAAAGCGTACGGGTCCTATGAAGATATGCTGAATGATGAAAAGGTCGATCTCGTCTATATAGCTGTTCCCCACTCTCACCACCATAAGTGGACCATAGAAGCTCTGAATGCAGGCAGGAATGTTCTCTGTGAAAAATCATTTGCAGCAAATACGGCCCAGGCCGAGGAAATGATCTCCCTTGCCGAAAAGAAGGGGCTTTTGCTCACGGAAGCTATATGGACCAGATACATGCCGTCCAGAAAGATCATTGATGAACTCGTGAATGAAGGCGGGATAGGAAAGATCGTTTCCGTCGCCTCCAATCTGGGATACAGGATCGATATGAATGAGAGGATGGTAAAGCCGGAGCTTGCCGGAGGATGCCTTCTGGATCTCACGGTTTATACACTGAATTTTTCAAGTATGGTGCTTGGAAATGATATTAAAAGAATAGAGGCCGCTATGGTACCCACTGATACCGGTGTGGACGGACAGGATACTATAATGCTGGAATATGCTGACGGCACTATGTCCAGTATGTTTACAACAATGTACGCCCTCACTGACCGGAGAGGTCTGATATGCGGTACAGACGGTTTTATCACCGTGCAGAATATCAATAACCCGCAAAGGATCACGGTCTATGAGCCTGACAGAAACAGCTACACAATAAGAAAGGATATCACGGTTCCTGAACAGATCACCGGATATGAATATGAGGTGGAAGCCTGCAAAAAAGCGCTGGAGGAGGGCAGGATCGAGTGTGAGGAAATGCCTCACAGTGAAACCATAACCATCATGGAGCAGATGGATGAGATCCGAAAGCAGTTCGGAATAGTATTTCCCTTTGAATGACAGATTTGTAATTTTTATTCGAAAAACAATTGACAAAAGCGTAATGACTGTATAAAATAGCTTTTGTCGTTCGCGATAGTAGCTTAGCTGGTAAAGCGCCACCTTGCCAAGGTGGAGACCGCGGGTTCGAATCCCGTCTGTCGCTGTAGAAAAGCCTTGATTTTACTGGGGTTCCAGTAGATCAGGGCTTTTTTGATATTTAAAATCTGATGAAAACTGATGAAAAAATCTGAAAAACGTTTCTTATGGTCTTATCCTTGTAAGGGATCTGTTTCTCCTCTGTAATAATCCTGGGTGAATCATGGTCATTTCGCACAATCGGACCATCCCTTCACACTCAATTATCGTCAAATTAACAATAAGAAAGGAAAACATAGAAAAAAGGGAAAAACAGTTATAGCATTCCGTATTTTGACACAAGCATTGCGTCCATGCGACAGCATTCATCTTAGAATGTACAGACGTGGTTTCAGACCGTCTTTGTATAGATGACATATCATTCTTTATTTCACCATGAAAAGGAGGATAACGTCATGGATAAAAAAAAGACTATAGCAGAAACGGATTTTATAAACAGGGATGAAATCGACAAGGAATCAAAGGGACTCAAAGAAAAAAAGGATACATCTGGTAAAATAACTGAAATAAATGAAAAAATCAAGGCTTCTACCGGGATTGATGTTTCAAAAATCAGAGGCAACAGAGTTGAAGATTTTTTTGAACTGTCGCTTGACCCGGACAAATTAAGGAAGGTTCTATTTGGAGATAGAAAGCCAATTAAAATTGCTCTGACATCATATGTCACACTACCTTCCAATAAGCAGATTTTTCGATTTTATCTCTGGTTTGGTTTCACTAAGGCTCCGGTGATAGAAGATTTGCCGCGAGGTTCTATAAATGATCCAGAGAAATGGGTCAGGAAGAATTTGATGGATTACCCACGTATGACTGAAGCGGTCATCAAATTTATTTCTGACACTCTGCAAAAAGTGCTTCCTGTACTTGAAAAGGTTGAAGTCACAATAAGCGAGGAGGAACTTGCAGAAGAAGTGCTTGCGAAAATCATCGATAAAGTAAAGAAGATGGAGATCCCTGATGACCCGACAGGTGCATCGCAATATAAAATAGTGAAAATGAAAGATGAGAGTGGCGTTTTATCTGACTATGCTTGTGTCTGTGGCAGCGAGACATTCAAGCTTCTCCTCAAAGAAATAGATTCTCCATACAATAAGAGAGAAATCCTGGAACTATGTGATAATTGGGAGGGTGGTGGCACGCTTCTTAAAAAAGATGGAAATAGAAAAGATCACAAATTCAGCAGTAATGACTCCAGAAGATGGATTTGTATTAAAATTTCAGATGACATTCTGAAAGTAGGGGGAGCCGATAATGAGTAATTTATTGATGCACTGGCAAGGCAGCAAATACCGCCTTGCTGATAAACTTAACAGCGTGTTGAATGTAACACATGACATTTATGTTGAGCCATTCATGGGTTCGGGTGGGCTGTTCTTAAATCGTGAAATTACGGGTGCAAAAGAAGTAATAAATGACTTGGATGCTGGGGTTTACAGCCTCTGGAAAACACTTGCCGGAAACAGATACAGAGAATTTACTAAAACATTTTGTAATATTCCGCTGGATTATAAACATTTCTACAATTATAAGTTACAAAAGGACAGTGGATATCCTGATAATAACGAGTTTCAGAAAGCGCTGATTATTTATTATTTAACAGTATACTCATTTAATGGGGACATGAAAAGCCAGCGTTATCGAAACAAGCCTGAAATGCACAAAGATATGGAAAATGCAGCCAAATCAAGGCTGATGGAAACTGTGGGGAATGCGCATATCAGGGCAGCCAACGCTACTATATTGAATGAGAATGCACTGAATATTGTCAAGGAATATAGGGATGAACCTAACGCCCTTTTATATCTTGATCCGCCATATGTTTATGATCTAATGGGAGACAGGAAGGATCTTTATAATATAAAGTTCCAAACATCAGAACAAGAAGCAATGTTAGAAATGATAACAGACGCAAAGGCAAAAATATGCATTTCCGGCTACCGTGGAGGTTCGTTGCTGTATGACGGATATTTAAATAAAGATTCGGGCTGGCACACTTATTCATTAGGTGAGTTTACACGCTCTGCCGGAATGTACAGAGCAGAAAAGGGAGATCCGCATAACAAGGCACAGGAGTTTGTTTGGACAAATTATGTTTTACCTCAGACTGCTTCATACTGTGTCAATACTGTAGATTTTGCACTTGATAGAAGAGAAATCGAGCTTTATCTGAAATATGTTAAGACTGCTTGAAAACTGTTGAAGAATACGGAGTGGGAGCGTTATAATCCCACCCCGGTAAAGAAGAAAGAGGTAACGATTATGTCAAATATTGATGAAAAAATAAAGGTCAGGGGATATCTTTCAAAGAGGACAAGCACCAAAAAGGGAAAGCCGTATTCATACTATTATGTACAGCTGGTTTATACTGATGATGACGGCAATGAGAAAAGGGAGACACGTTCAATCGGACAGGTCACGAAAAAGTCTGAAGCCAAGGAAGAAATGGAGAGGATCATTTCAGAAAAGAGAGAGGAACTCGGCATACTTAAATCTGCAGGGGATGATGGCAACAGGATCATATTCATAGACCGTTTCAGGTCATGGCTGGAGTCAAAGAAAAAAACCGTGGAGATTAACACTTATGACGGTTATGTAATACGCTCAAAAGCCATCATAGGTTATTTTGAAAAGCTTACAGAAGCAAGAGGAGTGGATGCCATATTCCTCGATGAGATAAAGGCATCAGACATTCTGGATTTTTATAGGCATGAATTAAATTCTGGGAAAGTAAACAAAAAGACAGGGGAAGTTTCGGGCTTAAGTCGTGACACGGTTCTATCATACTCTGGGCTTCTGCATAGTTTCTATAAGGATATGGTGGAAAACGATACCGTACCTGAGAATATCTGTGACAAGGTGAGCATTCCAAGAGCTAGAAAAATCAATATAAAGAAAAAGAATTATTTTAAGATGGAGCAACTAAAGGAGTTAATGGCGGTTTCCGAGAATTTCAGGGATAAGAGGCTTATACCTATTATCAAGATATGTGTTACGTACGGATGCCGGAGAAGTGAGGTGTTGGGGCTTAAGTGGGATGCCATTGATTTTGATAATGGCACAGTGGAAATCAAAAACACCGTAGTTAGGGGAAATAATGCCACTTATTATAAGGAAAATACTAAATCAGAAAGCTCGCACAGAATGTATCCTATGACTGCACCTATAAGGAAAAGCCTTCTGGAATTAGAGAGGATTCAGAAAGAAAAGGGATGCCACAGACCGGACGGGATTGTATTTTGGGATACTGAAAATAATAAGCCATACAGTCCTGACTATATGAGTAAACTGTTCAAGAAGATCATAAAATTGTGCCCGAACATTCCTGATGATTATCATTTCCACGATATGCGGAAGACGTGCACTACACTTCTTTTTGAAACCGGGGAATGGGATCTAAAAGAAATATTGCTATGGATAGGACATGAGAATGATGAGGATAAATCATATAAAACACTTCTGGCAAACTATCTGACTATATCAATGCCATGGAAAAGAAGGAAAGTCCCCATGATAGAAAATCTGTTCAGGGGTATTTTCTGAACCCGGTACAGGGTTTGTTACCAGATTACCAGAAATTAAAACAATTTACAGTTTCGATATTTTAAATAAGGAAGGGGGTGTATTATGATAGATGATTTTGATGAAGAATTATTTGAAGAGGATATAGATGATGATACGTTAGAGTCAATGAATAAACAATACATCGTTGATATGGTGAGTGATATGGAGCCTGTTTATGATGAAACTGATTCTGACTGGCTGATAAAGGAGCAGAAGAAATACCACGAAGAACTAAGAGGAATAAAACGTGAAAAGAATGGACGCCTTAAAAAAGGATCACAGCTTGCAAAGAAATATGAGCACAAAGAAAGCAATATCATTTTAAGGTATGCTGCCGGAATGAAGCCGTCACAGATTGTCGAGACGACAGGTTATGGTAAAAGCAGCGTTTATGATGTTATAAAGAAATATAAAAATAATTAATATTTGCAGCTATAGTGGAAAAAAATACATGGTATTTGCCATATCTTACGGTTGTTTGTATTTTTTATAACATAATTTTCAGCATCAAAATAATATATACATAAGTAAGCGGGAATAATAAATACTTTACATTATAATTTACTGCATTATTTATAGACATATAGAATAAAACATACACCTCATAGGGTAGATGAATTGGCAGGGACATCTTTCCCTGCCATATTTATTACAATAATAATCTTTTTGTTGACATATATTTTCCGAGGCGTTACTATCCCCACCCTTAATTGTACGGATAGGAAGGAGGATATGCACATGGATTTCACAGAGTTTACAGAGGAAATAAGGAGGCTGATATCAGAGAGGAATGACAGGATGGATATCAGCATACAGACTGTAAGGAAGAATAACTCAGTACTCTACACAGGACTTACAGTCAGGGGTATGTCAAATACATCAGCGCCTATAATCTACCTTGAGCCTTATTACAGGATGTTCAGGGACACATCAGATATGGATAGGGTGGCTGACGAGATAATAAGGGTTTATCAGCAGAATACTTTCCAGTTCAATCCTGACTTCATAATTGACGTTGACATCATAAAGGACAGGATTGTTTATCAGGTCATAAATGAGCATAGGAATAAAGATTTTCTCATAGAAGTTCCTCATAGGAGCTTAATAGATGATATAGCTGTCACTTATAAAATCCTGCTGGATCATAATGGAGATGATATGTCAGCAAGTATCAGGATTGATAATTCTTTAATGGATTTGTGGTCAGCAAGTGAAGAAATGCTTTGGACTTATGCCAAAAAGAATACAAACATGTTACAGAAACCAGTATACATAGGCTTAGATGATCTGATCATAGGGATGCGTTCAGGTCAGCAATTACTATCAGGTATGGTTACAAAGGGCGAGCCGTTTGATGCAGGTATCAGGATGTTTGTTGCAACTAATGAAGGAAAGGTAAACGGTGCATCAGTGATGGCTGACAAAGGCTTTATGAAAAAGCTCCATAGTGAAATAGGAGATTTTTACATAATCCCCAGTAGCATACATGAGATAATAGCTGTTCCTACAACTGAAGTATTCGATGTGGACATGCTATATAAAATGGTAATTGAGGTTAATTCTACCTCAGTTTCAGAGGAGGACTATTTATCGGATACAGTTTACAGTTATGATGGTAATGTGATAACAGTTGCATGAGAGTATCTCATCTGATAACTGATTTTCCTGAAATAACAACATAATAATTCTCTATAAGGGGCATGGAGAAATTCCATGTCCTTTATTCTTTTCTGTTTTTTGGAAGTGCACTGCCAAAAGATCACCATGAAAGATATATACCTCTGAAAAAAGGGATTGCAGGAGGTGCGTTATGCTGGGGTCAATGCAGGATGTTCTGGAATATGCGTTCAGGGTATTTAATGAGGTTTACTATTGTAATGAACTGCCCGATCCTGTGATAACTATTATGAGCAGTCCAAGGACGAACGGGCATTTTACAGTGGGGTGCGTCTGGAAAGAGGGTGATGAACAGAAGCACGAAATAAATATTTCTGCAGAGCACCTTGACAGACCCATAGAAAATATATGCGCTACCCTTAATCATGAGATGGTACATTATTATTGCAGTCTGAATGGAATATCTGACACTTCGCAGGGAGGCAGATATCATAATAAGAATTTCAAACGTGAAGCAGAAGCAAGGGGGTTGATCATATCTCAGGGAAAATATATTGGATGGAGCGTTACAGATCCCTCTCCTGCTTTTATAGAAATCCTCAATCAGTACAGCATTACAAAGCCAATGGATATAAACAGGGATGGGGAATTATTCTTTCCTTTTGGCATGGGTGGTGGTAACGGTTCAGGGGGGACACCAACAGCAAAAAAGAAAACGAGCACAAGAAAATACATCTGTCCCAAATGCTCCAACAGTTTCAGGGCTACCAAGGACATAAATGTAATGTGTTTAGACTGCTTCGAGACCTTTGTTAAAGTGGAGAAATGATTTAACAGTGGCTTTCAGACCGGACAACAGAGGGGTTATTTTTAAGGTGGCATTATGGGGATAGCATGGTCTGGAAATTCTGTGGAGTTCAGGGGTGCTCTTTAGCATAGGGTAAATGATATACATTCAGGACAGCATAGGGAAATCAAGGGTATCAGCATTATTAGCAACAGTAGGAAAAATAAGGCTACAGTAAAGAGGTTCACAGCATTATTTCAGAATTCATCTGAAAAGTGAGTGTTTATATGGATGATGATTCTTGTAACACCCGGACAGCATTCCTGTAACATCCGGACAAGATTCTTGAATTATCCGGACAGGATTCCTATAACACCCGGACAAGGTTCTT
>CACZBM010000005.1 GCA_902779445.1 uncultured Lachnospiraceae bacterium | reverse complement strand
GTGGTGGGTTCAAAAAGCTGTCCCCCTGAGATCGCCTGTATCGCTATACACATTACTATCAGAACTATAAAGATCCAGAATTCAGTTCTTTGTGTTATTCGTTTTAACATAGACTTATCCATGAAAGATCCTGCCCTCCGTTACCTAATAATATCCAGGATATTATCTTCGTTAATATCCTCTGAACCTATCTCGCCCGAGATCATTCCGTCCTTCATGACTATCACACGGTTACAGTTCTGGACTACTTCCGCAAGATCGTCTGAAATAATGATAACTGCGAGACCCTCTTCATTTGCGAGGGTGTGTACAAGATCGTGAATATCCTCTTTTGCTCCCACGTCCACACCGACGGTAGGTCCGTTAAGGATCAGGATATCAAGGTCGTTACTTAACCACTTTGAAAGCACTATCTTCTGCTGGTTTCCTCCGGAAAGGGTTGAAGCGTGTTTTCTCGGGTCATCTGTAGCTATTGAGAATTTATCGACCCAGATCTTCGCATCTTCATAAATATCTTTGTGCCTTAAGAAACCAAGAGCTCCCGAAAGACGCTTTAATGAAGAAAGCGTTATATTGTCAGCAATGGGCTGCCTTAAACAGAGTCCCTCTGTCAGCCTGTCTTCCGGCACATAGCCTATCTTTAACTTCTGAGCTTCCATAGGTGAACTTATAGTAACTTTTTTCCCGTTAAGCTCTATATCTCCGGACTTAGGCTTCATTATTCCGAAAAGCGACAGGGCAAGCTCTGTACGGCCGGATCCTAAGAGTCCGGTTATACCAAGGATCTCTCCCTTCCGAAGCTCAAAGCTCACATTTTTATAAGCATTTTCGAGAGTCAGACCCTTTACCTTGAGGACCGGATCACGGCTTATGTTCTTTGGTTTAAATTTCTCATTGGAAAGCCTTCTGCCCGTCATGTGATATGTGAAATCATCACGGGTAAGATCTGCGGTCTTTCCCGCATATACATTATGTCCGTTTCTCATAATGCACACATCATCCGAGATCTCAAATATCTCTTCCGTCTTGTGGCTTATGAACATAATGGCGATATTCTTTTCCTTTAGCTGGCGGACAGTCTTAAATAATGCGTCTACCTCCTTCTTTGTAAGAGCTGTTGTGGGCTCATCCATAATGATGAGCTTTGCATTAAAAAGAAGGGCACGGCAGATAGCCACCAGCTGCTTATCCGCAACGGACAGATCTCCCATCTTCGCATTAAGATCTATATCGTAGCCGATCTTTGAAAGGGCTTCCTTTGCGGTCTTCTCCCAGCGTTTTCTATTTACAAGCTTATTTCCTGCTGTTATTTCCGAATTTATGGCCAGGTTTTCCATAACCGTGAGATTTGGGAATATGGAAAGATCCTGGTAGATCACCTGAATACCGAGCTTAGTTGCTTCAGCGGGAGTGATCTTTTCAATCTCTTTTCCTTCGAAGGTAACCTTACCTTCATCCTTTGTATACACTCCGGATATGATCTTTACCAGAGTGGATTTTCCGCATCCGTTTTCACCTGCGAGACATATTACGGATCCGGGTCGAACACAAAAATTCACGTGATCCAGCGCATGCACTCCGGCAAAGGATTTACATATGCCTGTCATTTCAAGCAGATATTCTGACATGAATGAGCTCTCCTTCTACAATTCTTTTTTACAGGAGCCGGACCCTGCCGGCCCCTGCATGCTTTATGAAAGTCAATTAGAAGCTGAAATCGTTTACATTGTCCTTGGTGATGGCGATCTGTCCGTTACCTGTGATAAGGGTTCCGTCAACAGTCACATCTGAAGCCTTATAACCTGTCTCGCCGAGATCCGAACCGGTCTTTATCTCTTCGCCGTTAAAGAGCTTAACACCTGTATTAAGCATAACCTTAGCAGAGATAGCGGGATCCCAGAGTGCTACTGACTGAAGGGCTCCTGACTCAAGATAGTCCTTAACCTCTGAAGGGATCGCTACTGAAATAGCGAATACCTTTCCGTTAAGTCCAAGCTCTTCTATGGCACGTGCCGCACCGGGTGCGTCGAATGAACCTGTTCCGCAGATACCCTTGAGGTCGGGATACTTCTGGATAAGCTCTTTTGTAAGTTCATAAGCCTTCTCTGCGTCTGAGTCGTCAGCTACTCTCTTGTCGGGAACGAGTTCCATATTGGGATATGATTCTTCCTGACGTGCAACTGCAGCGTCTGCCCAGTTATTCTGGGATTCCATTGTCATGGATCCTACCATTGTGATGTACTTTCCTTCGGAATTCATCTGCATAGCGAGCTGATCCATAAGGAATCCGCCCATTCCGGCTTCATCGAATGCTTCGATATCGTAGTTCACATTCTTCATTCCGGATGCTTCCGTAGCGATAACGATGATTCCCTTATCCATTGCCTGCTTGCAGATAGCTTCACAAGCGTCAGGGTCATTAGGTGAGAAGCAGAGGATATCAACACCCTGGTTAACAAGGTCTGTCATGATCTGAACCTGTGCAGCTGCGTCGATCTCTGTAGGTCCCTTGTAGATAACGTCAATACCGTTATCCTTTGCCCATTCATCAACTCCGCTGTGTACATAATCCCACCATGCCTGGCCTTCTACCTTGGGAACGAAAGCTATGGTAGGCTTGTCTCCTTTTGCTGCGGGAGCTGCGGCTTCTTCAGCTGCAGGTGCTTCCGCTGCGGGTGCTGCTCCCGAATCTCCAGATGCAGCAGCTCCACCGCCGCAGGCCATGAGTGAGAATGCCATGGCTGCTGTCAACATTACCGCTAAGATCTTCTTTTTCATTTTTATTCCTCCTATTTGTTTTGCAGTGCCTTTGCACTGTATATATCTCCGCCCTTTATGGACGGCAGTATACATCACTCGAGATAATATACCTGCTCCATATCTGACCAGAATTCACCCTCGGCTCTGTCGGGAAGCGGCTGCATAAGAGGTTTTACCACATCCCACCAGGCCTGTGTATTAGGATCCTCCGCCATCATGGCCATATCGGCATCGAAGTCATCACCGTCATATTCGAAATATGCGAAAAGGTACTCACCTCTGCTGAATATTGAATAGTTTTTCAGGTGACACTTCTTTATCATCTCGTTTACGCCGGGCATCGGATCTGCATGATGCATCTTATATTTTTCAAGATCCTCCGGCGATTTGATCTTTATCATCTGTCCAAAACGCTTCATATTATTAAAAACTCTCCTAATTTCAATAAACCTTGTTTGCCTCTTCAAAAAGGGCCTTTACATTCTCAGGCGGAACATCTTCCTGAAGTGCCTCATGACTCGGTGAGATGATGAGTCCCGTAGGGAAGAATTCCCTGAGCTCCTTAACCTTTGCCCGAACCTGTTCCGGAGTCCCGTTCGGCAGAAGATCCTGCGTATCCACTCCTCCGCAGAAGGATACTTTTCCTTCAAACTTTGACTTAAGGTTTGCGGGATCCATTCCTGCCGCAAGAGCCTGTATTGGGTGAACCGCATCCACTCCCGCTTCTATCAGAAGAGGGATCGCATCCACTATTGAACCGCAGGAATGATATATAACCTTTACATCATAGCTGTGTGCAATATCAATGAGCTTCTTTGCTCCGGGGATAACGAATTCCTTTACCATGTCGGGGCTTATCATGAGTCCTCTCTGGGATCCCATGTCGTCTCCGATAAGGATCGCATTAACCTTTCCCTTTGTGGCATCTAAGAATATCTCCATTGCCCTTGTGTAGAAAGCTACGATATGATCATCCACATAATGGACCATTTCAGGATCGGAGACCATGTTCATCATTGCAGTCTGCATGCCGAAAGCCGCCGAGAAATCCTGGAAGTGGCATGCCCACATCATTCCTAGCACTGCCTTGTCGTCAGGAGCCTCATTCACAAGCTGCCTACAGAGCTCCGGATCTATCCCGTCCTCCGGATTGGGCCAGGGATAATTCACGGCTATTACGTCATCCAGATCCTCACACTCTGCGAAGCATCCGTCAGCGGTAAGGGTCCTGTGCTCCACATCCACATTTGATCCGTTCATATACCAGTCAAATGCGGCAAATATTGCATTACAGGTTCCGTTGTGATAAGGGATCTCAACTGCGTAGAAATCGTCTCCGCATACCTTCTTAAGTTCACTGACATCCTTAACACCATAATACTTTACGAGCTTCTCTGCCTCGGCAGGTGTGGGGTCTCCCATCCAGCATGCCGGACGGTCAACAGGCTTTCTTTCGATAGTGGCGTAAAAACGCTCCACACTATTCATATTATCTAAGCACCTCCCTATTTGATTATGGGTGTTCATCGCCTGACACCCTTTCTTAATATTTAATCTACATTGGTGAATCGGTGAATTCAAGTTAAATTAAATTCAAAAATTAAACGTTTAACCTTTCAATTGAAAATTTAACCGGGATGTATTATGATTTGGTAGGAGTCATTCTGAGCGAAGAGATCCTTCGGGCTAAAGCCCTCAGGATGACATTATTCGTTGTCATTCTGAGCGAAGAGATCCTTCGGGCTAAAGCCCTCAGGATGACATTATTCGTTGTCATTCTGAGCGAAGCGAAGAATCTTACATAAGAAGGAGTCACCATGGTCACATTAAAAGACATCGCAAAGCACTGTAACGTATCCATCGCTACGGTTTCATATGTTCTTAACAATACAAAAAGCGTCAGTCCCGAAACACGGGAAAGGGTAATGAACGCCGTACAGGAGCTGGGATATATACCTAATACTGTTGCAAAGAACTTAAAAAACATGAGTGTACGCGAGATCGGTGTCGTTTTTACCGATATCGACGACCTCTGTCACTCCGAGATATTAAAGGGTATAATGGCAAATGCCGAAAACTATGATTATTCCCTGGATATAAGCTTTTCGTACAATAAGCCGCGTCTGGAAGAAAAGATCATACAGAATTTCATAGGAAAGAATGTGGACGGGATCATCCTGATGACATGCCAGCCCCAGAACAGTGAGTTTTTTAAGGAGAGCATGTTCAGCCGCAATATCCCTACTGTCTTTATAGAAAGGTTCCCCGAAAACTTCTACGGGAACTTCCTTTCCTTTGATAATTACAAGGTATTTAACAGTATCACCTTAAAGCTTATTGATAAGGGCTACCGTAGGATCTCCCTGATGTGCGGCTTTAATAACTATTTTTCCGAGCATGAGTGCATTCTTGGTTTTTCAGATGCCCTGGATGCTTCCGGTATCCCGAATAAGCCCGGAAATATCATAGAGACCGTGATGTCAAAGGAAGCTGCCTTCAGGCAGGCCATGTACAGGATAGTTCAGGATCCGCCGGAGGCGCTCCTTGTTTCATCGGAGCTCCTGACTCTCGGCCTTATGGAAGCCTTTGACCTCTGCGGAGTCCGGGTCCCCGATGACTGCTGTGTCATTACTCTCGGTGAAGATTGCTGGAATAAGACTAATTATCTTCCGAATATCCTTCACACATCCAGGACCGCTTATCTGCTTGGGCAGCGCTGCGTTGATACACTTGTGAGTAACATCAAATCCCCGAGGTTCTTTGAAAAGGAATTCATGCTTTTTAAGGATAATGTGATGGACTCAGGTCTGGATCTTCCCTCTGTTCCAAAGCCCCCTGTCATACACGAGACAGAAAAAAGGAATCTGAAGATCCTGGCTCCTTCACTTCCCACCCTCCTCTCCATGAGCGCGGTCGCAAATGAATTTGAGAAAAAGCATAACGTTCATATTGAATACGATATTTTAAGCTATAAGGATCTCTTTAATGCCATAGTGGAATATGCCGACACAGGAGTATCCGATCATGATATCTATGTATTTGACGTATCCTGGCTCACCTTTATGGGGAAAAAGGACGCTTTCTGTGATATCTCAAACTTTATCCGCGGTGATGAGAATATGCACAGTCATATCGTAAGGAGGAACCTCGATAACTGTAAATACGCCGGGCGCTATATAGGTTTCCCGATTGTTGGCGGAACCCACATTCTCTTTTACAGAAAAGACCTCTTTGATATGCCTCTTATGCAGAGACAGTTTGAGTCCATGCATAATGCTCCTTTACGTCCGCCCCGGACCTGGACCGAATTTAACGCGATAGCAAGGCTCTTTACCAAGTCCTATAACCCTTACTCTCCCACTATTTACGGCACTTCCGTAATGGGAAGTATTCATGAGGAGCTCTCTCTTGAGCTGCTGATAAGGCTATGGAGCTTCGGCGGCGGGCTCTATGATGCCCACGGCCATCTCGCTCTCAATTCCAGTCAGAATGTGAAGGGCTTTGAGAGCATGCTTGAAAGCTGCCGCTATGCGGAGCAGGATTTCCTCGAGACCTCCATTGACCAGAGCTTCCACTCATTCGGCGCCGGTAATACCGCGATGCTCATTTCCTTCACGGAATATGCTTCAAATATCAGTAACTTTGTCCAGAGTGACATTGTTTCAAAGGTGGATTATGCCATGATCCCGGGCGGCATCCCCGTGAATGTGGGATGGAATTTCGGTCTTTCAAAGAACTCCGATAAGAAGGATCTGATATTTGACTTTTACAAGTGGCTCGCAAAAAAGAGCACGAGCTACTATATGACTACCCTTAACGGTCAGTCGGTCATCACCTATCCGTATGATAATTATGAGATAATGAAACTCTACCCCTGGATGTCCCTTACGGAAAAGGGTCAGAAAGCGAGCCGGAACAGGACCTATCCTTCCGGTGACGGAAAGAACCTGATCCCGCCCTATGCGGTGGAAAATATCCTCTCCGATATCTTTAAGAAAATGTATGATAACGAGATGTCTATAGAAGATGCCCTGAAATACGGCCAGCAGGAGCTGTTGAAGTTGTCAAAGTGAGCATTTTATTTCACGATAGCCATGTGCCCTATTATTTCCATGGTATATATAGCCAAAAAAGTGCTATCCTCTATTATTGTGGAATGATCTCAACATATCGGTCAAATTCTTCAGAACCTTTCGCCTTTTCCAGTTTTACTTTATACTCGTCTTCAGTAACTGACACTCCGTCAATAAATAATCTGTACTGATCTCCTGAATAAACCCAGATACCATTGAAAATAATTTCCAATCCATCTCTTTTAAATATGATGACCTCAATTCTCCCTCTCTTCTGGCTCTGAAAACAGCATCATTCAAATGTTCTGTCATTTCATTTTCCGCCTTTCCTGTTTCGATATACCTGTAGAACTGTCTCAGATCTTCAGGTATATCATCTCCGCCATAGCAGCAGTTATAGAAAATCTTTTTCGTTCCGTCACCCAACTCTATGCTTCTGTCTTCTTCACATCTTGTAGTAAAAGTATAAAGTCCCAATCCCTCCTTAAAAGGATCGAAAGTACATATGAATAAAATAATACTGTCCGGAAGATCCGTTTTACCTCCTTTTTAGGTAATAAATACTGGCAGTAAGCATCCAGATAACCAGATCTTGTTCTGTTTCTTCCTACCTATGATTAATGGGATATAAGCAGGAATTTCAGAATTTATAGAATAATAGAAGGCAAAATGCCAAAAGAATTTTATTGAAATCTGCTTACCTGAAAATAATGGCACAAACTCTATGAATTGTCAGTATTGATTTTGGAGTATCTTTACACCAAAGATTTTAGAGAGTCAATGGGAGTCATTGGGGACGGTTCCAATGACTTATGAATTTCCTGCGCTATGAAAACGCCCCGGAGATCTCTCTCCGGGGCACTGCCGCAAATACATAAATCTATTCAGATGTCTAAAGTATTGACTCACGAAGTCAGCTCATTGATCTGAGCTTCAAGCTCTTTTATACGGGTTTCAGCTGCATCTGCTCTCATGCGCTCGGCTTCGGTTTTCCGGCGTTCCTCGGCACGCCCTTGTTCCAGACCTTGTTCCAGGCCTTGTTCCAGGCCTTGTTCCAGACCCTGCTCCATTCCTTGCCTGAGACCACGTTCAAATCCTTCTTCCAGCTTTTCCCTGTACTTTTCTTCTAAAAGCATATAGCTCAGCCTCCACTGCTCGTGATTCCTGGATTTTATCACTTCATCTCTGAGTCTGTCAGATAACTTCCCGTGGGTTTCTCTTCCGGCGATATAATCAAGGAAATCTTTCATCTTCTCTGAGCAGTCATCCTTATCCCCGCCTGCACAGAGAAATATCTTATGTGTGCCATCATTAAGTCTGATCTCAGGGTTTTCCCTGCATACATTCTCAAATGAATAAATGTGCCTGCCGTCTCCAAACTCATCAAACGTACAGATAAATATGATATAGGCTTCTTTCAGCCTATTATAATCTGCTCCCTTTGAAAGGATGTTTAGGTCTATCATTCCCTGATAATATCGTGATCTCTTCCTAAGGTTATATTTACGGGTTGTCTGCATCTCTATATCGTAGATGACATTATCTTCATCCTCAAAATATACATCCAGCCTGACGCCTTTGCCATCATAGGTAAGTCTTATGGATTTTTGGTCCTCAGGCTTCACTATGGATTTGACCTTCCTTCCGGTAGTCATCTCCACTAGTTCGATACACAGATCCTCGTTCTCTATCAGGATATTACAGAACAAAAAATCATCAGTAAACTCAAGTTCGTCGTACGTCTTTTCTCTCATCCGACTCTCCTTTCATTATAAAATGTGCTGTTATCAGTTTCAAGCAATTCATGGAAAATACGGACGATACGTCCAGACATGTTTTCCCGAAATGTGAGGTAAGGATACCACCATAATAGGTGGATGTAAAGTAATATTCAAAGTATCGAGTCAGTGGGGACGGTTCTCGTTGACTCTCTGACTCACTCAAACATCATGTATTCCATATAGAATTCGTTGAAGTCCTTGTCTGTGGAGAGGGCGATCTCCTCTCCTTTTTCCGCGAGCTCTGTCAGTGCATCAAAGGCTTTTTCACCTTCGGTAACGGTTTTTATTGCACCGGAGAGGGATGTATTTCCGGCTGCCACGCACTTTGGAAGGAGCTCTTCCGGGATCATTCCGATCGCCGCAGCCTTCTCTGCATTTAAGAAGTAGCCGAATCCTCCGGCAATATAGAGTTTATCTATATCATCATACCCTGCACCGTAGCGCTTAAGCATGGTTTCAAAGCCTGCGCGGATCGCAGACTTCGCAAGCTGGATCTCGCGGATATCCTTTTCTGTAAATACTATAGTCTCTCCGTCCTTTTTCGCAGCGAGGGGGAAGCCGTCATCAAAATAATCATCATCAAGGACCCCGGTCTCATCAAGAAGCTCTGCTTTTAATAACTCTGCAGTAACTTCAATGACTCCGGTCCCGCAGATCCCTGTAACATCCTCAGAATCACCGATGGTTTTTATGGTGGTCTTATCACCGTTTATCTCAACTGAAGATATGGCTCCCCGTATCCCCCCGACACCGTATTTGATATTTCCGCCTTCAAAGGCCGGTCCTGCTGCGGTTGAAGTGACATAGAGCTTATCCTTATTTCCCACAGCCATTTCCCCGTTTGTACCGAGATCGATAAGGGCGCAGATCTTATCATTTTCATAAAATCCGCATGAATACAGCCCTGAAATGATGTCCGCACCAACATATGCAGAATTACCGGGGATTAGGACTGTTTCGGTATTTTCTATATCATCCGGAACATTACCGCAGTTTGACAGTACTTCATTTAGCTTCCTCTTTTCAAGGGAAATACTGTGGGGTGTAAAGGGATAGACCCCCAGGCTTTCCACCGGATATCCCATAAGGAGATGGAGCATTGTGGTATTACCTGCAATGCAGAGCATCTGAAGCCTTTTCTTACTGTCAGGTATCTTATCAAGAAGTGTATTTATCCCGGTTATAAGATCTTCTTCTATAAGACTCTTTAACTCCTTATCAAGTCCCTTCCCGGCGGCTTCTATCCTTGTGATAACATCGGCACCATACTGCCGCTGGGAATTAATGGATGTATAAGTGTCTATTATATCCCCGGTTTCCTTATTAATAAGTGAAAAAGCGAGGGTAGTTGTCCCTATATCTATAGCTATCCCCAGAGATGCATTTGTATCCTTATTCTCCCGGCTCACTTCCGCAGAAAGTGAGACCATGCTGCTCTCGTCTGCCTGGGTTAGCTCAATAAGGATATCTTCTTTAACAAGAGCCCTGCAGGAAAGCCTCATACCATCAGACAGTTCTTTATCCGAAAAGAATTTCTTATCGGCATCTGTTACGGGTAGGCTCCCCTCCAGCACTTTAACAGCGCATTTCCCGCATCTCCCTGCTCCTCCGCAGAGAAGGTTCAATTTAATATTATTGTCAATCAGTATGTCTGAGA
This sequence comes from uncultured Lachnospiraceae bacterium, assembly GCA_902779445.1. Lineage (GTDB taxonomy): Bacteria > Bacillota > Clostridia > Lachnospirales > Lachnospiraceae > NK4A144. The sequence continues at coordinate 70,926 of CACZBM010000005.1, read as the reverse complement.
GAAGTGTCCCCGGTGCTGCAGAAAACTCGTAATCCCCTTCAGGATCGGAAACCCTTACGGTGACACTTTCCATACGATGGGGGCAGTCTGTATTCGAGCAGTCAGCACAGCCGTGGGTGAGTCTCATGACCCGTTCATTATCCGTGGTTTCAAATACCTGGCATGAAGACTTCACCGGATCGTACATGAATCCCGACGAAATAGTCAGCCCCAGTGTCTCACCTGCGTTCAGCGCATCATAAGCCACCCTCTGGATCTCCATCGGTATATGCCCCGGTGCCTCATACCTTTTCCTTATCCCCATATGCTTCTCACCGCACATTTCATATATAGCTTTGAAAACAGGCTTTTCAAAAGAAAAAAGAGCAGCACTCGCCATGGCATCGGTCAGCATGCCTTTAACGTAGTCACCACTCTTAAAATAGTCACTGACAATATCGCAGATCTTCTTTCCAACAGTGGTTATCATATAGAGAACCTCTGTACCCGGTTTTATGGACCCGCCTATACCTTGAGGATAGGGCGCAAATACAAGCGCCGCTGCCGGTTCCAGTGCAGTTAGCACTTCCGGCAGCAGTTCTTCATATTCCTCATTAAAATCTTCATACATCGGGTTGTCTTCGTCACATTTGATCTGCTTAAAGACAATCTCACGGTCGATCGAAAGTTCTCGTCCGTTCCCCTTTATTATCTTAATGTTTGACATATATTCTGTTCAACCCTCATCAGTCGGCTACGCCGACAGCTTCCCCCTTAAAAGGGGGAAGCCTTTAAATAGCCAGACAGCGTGAGTTGATTACCCTTCAGCTCTCTTTAAGATAACCTGTCTTGCAGCCTCTGCACAGCTCGCTGCATCCTCGGTATAGTAATCAGCGCCGATCTGCTCTGCAAATTTCTGGTTAACGGGAGCTCCTCCCACCATTACGATGTACTTGTCCCTTAAGCCCTTTTCCTTCAGAGCATCGATGACCACCTGCATCTGAGGCATTGTGGTGGTGAGAAGCGCTGACATACAGATGATATCCGCTCCCACTTCTTCAGCCTTGTCAATAAATACATCGGCTTCCACATCCACACCGATATCAAAGATCTCAAAGCCTGCACCCTTAAGCATCATAGTGACCAGATTCTTTCCTATATCATGGAGATCTCCCTTTACGGTACCTATAACGGCCTTACCCACGGGCTCATTTCCGACTTCGATGAGCTTTGGCTCCAGGATGGTGAGCCCCGCATTAAGAGCTCTTGCTGCCACCAGAACTTCCGGTACGAAAACCTCGTTCTTCTTGAACCTCTCTCCGATACTCATCATACCGTTTAAGAGTCCGTCATTTAATATAACCTTGGGATCCTCTCCCTCCTCAATAGCCTGTGTAACAAGCTGCTTTACATTCTTTGCTCTGCCCTTCTGTAAGAATTCTGATATTTCCGAAATAGTGCTCATATAGCCACCTCCTATTTGATAAATATAATTTACCATATTTCATTCTCCCTTTTTGTAATTATTTTAGTTTTGTGGGTCATTTTTATGTTATAGTTATCCACATGAAAGAACCGTTTCTCTATTCAATAATAAACAGCGGAAAGCTTGCGGAAGTACTGGTATCACTGGAAGCCTGCATCAATATCCCTCTTCAGGTCATAGACGAGACCGGCAATGTGATCTGTAAAAAAGGCAGGTCTTTCCACTACTGTTCTTACATAACGAAGTTTCTCCCGTCCGGCGACACCTGTAAAAAGCAGCACCTGAAAGCCGGGCGCTACAGTGCGGAGCTGGGAGAATCCTATATATTTTCCTGCCATTCAAATTTAAGCCACATAATATACCCTATCCTTATAAAGGGTTCGTTTATGGGAGCGGTGCTGGCGGGTCCTTTCCTTATGGGTATTCCCGACTCCACCATGCTATCAGATCTCGCAAAGAAATACGGTATACAGTCGGATCCTCTTCTCGAGCTTTACGACAGTATTACGGAAATACCTGTGGTGGAGCCTTCAAAAGTAACCCAGATCAGCAGGCTCATCACTTTCCTTTTTGACGGCCTCATTACCGACAGCCATATAGACATCATGGCGAGAAAACAGCACGTGAGCCAGCAGGCAAAGATCAGCGAATCCATTCATCAGTATAAAAATGACGGAGTCAAACCCGAAAACGAATATCCTTTTGAAATGGAAAAAGAGCTTTTGTCCAAAGTAAAAGCCGGCGATATCGAGGCTGCAAAAGAGATCTTAAACCAGCTTTTGGGATATGTGTTCTTTTCCAGAGGCCGTAACCTTGAAAACATCAACGCACGGGCCGTGGAACTCACTTCGCTTTTATCCCGTGCCGCAATAGAGGGCGGTGCTCCCACGGATGCAATACTCAAGATAAATAATGAATTCCTAAAGAACATATCCAGTATTAAAAACATTGACGAACTGTGCATGAAGCTTTCTGAGATCGTGGAAGTCTTTTCCGACAGCATGTTTACCGCAGCAAATAAGAGTAACCGCGATATTATGAAAAAGGCTGTTTCATATATTTCCGCAAATTACTATAATCACGACCTGACTCTCCGTGATGTCGCGGATACCGTGCACCTTAATCCCACCTATTTTTCCGCTCTCTTTAAGGAGTCCTGCGGCTCCTCCTTTAAGGAATATCTGAACATGGTGCGGATCGAAGCCAGTAAGCAGCTTCTTTCAAATACAGATTACTCCATAATCGATATCGCTATTGCCACGGGATTTGAGGATCAGAGCTATTTTTCAAAAGTCTTTAAGCGCTATACCGGCTTTACCCCGAAACAATATCGGTGAAAAAAATCCCAAGAATTAAATATTAATACAAAACGCCTCCTTCTGTTTATAAGATACTTTTACTCATCAAGTTATGAACCTAAGGAGGTATTTTATGGCAAGAAACATGTATAAATGGGTGGAGGATATGATCGCGAGTAAAGACAAGAAGGCTCTTCCGGTACTTTCCTTTCCATCCATCCAGAAAATGGGAGTTACCGTAAATGACATCGTTCATGACAGTGACAAGCAGGCAGAAGGAATAAAGATAATAGCAGATTCCTTTGACACAGCTGCAGCAGTGAGCTACATGGATCTGTCCGTGGAAGCCGAAGCTTTCGGTTCCACCATCAGATTTTCCGATGAAGATGTGCCAACCGTGATCGGCTCTATCATCAGCACCATGGAAGAAGCTGAGGCGCTGAAAGTTCCCGAAGTGGGCGCAGGCAGAACAGGTGATAATATCGAGTCAATGAAAAAAGCCCGTGAAATGGTGACTGACAGGCCCCTTTTCGCCGGAGTTATCGGTCCTTTCTCCCTTGCAGGAAGACTTATGGACGTATCCGAAGCAATGATCTACTGCTATGATGATCCTGATATGGTACATGAAGTCCTTGGTAAAGTTACAGATTTCCTTATTGCTTACTGTAATGCTTATAAAGAAACAGGTATAGACGGTGTGGTTGTGGCAGAGCCCCTGGCAGGTCTTCTCTCAGAAGATCTCGCAGAAGAGTTTTCCGCCGAATACATGAAGAAGATCGTGCAGGAAGTCCAGACAGAAAACTTCCTGGTGGTTTATCATAACTGTGGAAATTCCACCATCCGTACCATAAATACCATCGTCAATAACGGCTGCAGATTATTCCACTTTGGAAATGCCATCAATATGGCTGAAATGATGAGCCATATTCCTGCAAACTGCATCGCAATGGGAAATGTGGATCCCGCCAGTGAATTCAGGAACGGCACTCCTGACAGTATTTACAAAGCTACAACCGAGGTACTGAAAGAGTGCTCAAAGTTTGATAATTTCGTGATCTCATCCGGCTGTGACATACCTCCCACGTCACCCTGGGAGAATATCGAAGCATTCTTCAAGGCAGTTTCCGATTTCAAAGCATCCTGAAATAATTACAAAATAGATAAAATAATTACAATTCCCTCCCTTTATTGGGAGGGAATTACTTTTCTCTTTTACTTTTTTACCACTCCTGAGATTGTTGCTGTACCTGTATAGTTACCGCAACCCTGTATCATGACAGTTCCCTTTTCTTCATCGTAGGAACCTGATACAACGGTAAAATCCCTTTTAATTTTAATTCTTTGGAGTTTTGATAAACCCGTATCCGCCTTTAAGTTGAATCTCCATTTTCCCGATGATGATCTGTAAACTGCGGTACCGTTAATCGTTATGTCTGACAGATTGCGTTCAGTAATATCGAAGATAAGGGGATTTTTCCTGAAGTACTTATTTGCTTCATTTACTGCTTTCTTTACTGTTTTGTCTGCGCCTTTTCCGGCTTTGAAAACAGGAATGGCATATGCTTCGCCTGCCTTTTTATTATTCTTATATCTTACTTTCTTAAAAACAACATTTCCACTTATAGATGAGCCTGCTCCCTGTCCGTTGATCTTAAGATCACTTAGGTCAATTTTAGCGCCATTATAACTTACCTTTGCTGTATAGGTATATTCACAGTTAAGATCCCCGATGCTAAAGCTTCCCTTTACTTCATTGGTTACGGCTTCTGTAATTTCCTCTTTGTTTATTATGCTTCCAATCTCAGGTTCACTGTCCATGACCTGCAGCGTATAAGTTCCGTCATCAATGAGGTTGGATCCGTATACCATAAATGATCCTGAGTATTCCAGCTTTCCACAGTCAATGACTTTGCCACTTGCATCGGTTACAACCCAGTACTGTCCGGCACTGAAAGCATTTCCCTGTGATCCGCCATTTTCCGGACCCTGTCCGTTTCCGGGACCATCCCCGTTCTCCGGGCCATTTCCGTTATCAGGTATCTCCGGAGGTGTGCCTCCGTTGGACGGAGCTTCATCCACTGTACTGCTTTCATCTAAGCTGTCAGTACTCATTATCTGTCTGTTTTCAGGCATTTCAGGTGGATTACCGTTCCCATTTCCCGGCATGTTTCCTTCGCTGCTTCCGTATGTAAGGTAAGAACCGCTACCTCTTTCGGGTTTTGATTCATTCATACCATCCACTCCTGTACCCAGTACTTTTGCACCTGAATTAAAAGTATAACCGTCATTGGTATCAATGGGAGAATTATCACCTGAAGACTGCCCGTATACGTATATTTCTCCCCGGTTCTGGGTGAGCGAACCGTTACAGTCAAGTCCGTCTCCGGACGACCTGAATATTACCGTCTTAAGAGATGAGAGATTCCCGTCAGGAAGAGAAACACTCTTTGTTCCCTGTGAATCAATATAAACTTTAACTGTACCTCCATTGACAGTGAGGTTATTTCCAGTGGTAGATGAAACCGACTTCTTTACATAGCCTGTATCCTCGTTATTCTCAAACCCACTATATGTATCATAGGTATAGGTCAGGGTTTTCCCCGAAGTATTAATCCCGTCATCTGTGCTCCAGATACTGATCTCCGGGCTTCCTGATGAACCCACATTAACAGTCTGTCCCTCGATTCCCTCATAAGCAGTATAGATATTGATCTCTGCTGAACCTGATATATCGATCGTCCCCATGGCAGAAACGCCGTCATCACCGGAATACAGATCAATCTCCCCGCCTGTTATTACTATGTCATTATTACTCTGCAGGGCATCATCCGGTGAACCGATAATATACTTTCCGGAGGCCGTTGCAGTATATCCTGTTGTAGAAAGAGCATTTGCCTTTAAGCCGCTCTTTCTCGTGTCTATTGTGATCTTTCCGCCGCTGATATTAAGGGTACCACTTGCATCCTGCGGGTCTTCGGTTCCTCCCTCATCCGTAAATACGTAGGTTTTTGCTTTTGTGCCCACCTTTATACCCTTATGGCTTCCGGTATCCACGTTTACCCTTTCATACTTAATGGTATCCCCTGATTCCCAGAGATAGTTAAAGGAATCAGAACTTCCGCTTCTATACTGTCCACTTGTATAGTAAGATGTCGCCGCATTAAGATAATATGTATCTATGTTTATGACACCGCCGGAAATATTCAGGTCCTCTGCCTGTATACCGTCTTCTTCACATTTTGTAAGGGTGATATTTCCACCCGTTATATTTAATGTTCCCTTCGTCTTTATTGCATCCGCTTCAGGACTCTCTACCGTAAGACTCCCGCTTCCGCCAATATCAAGTGTCGAGTTTTTCCCCTGGGAAATAAAGCCTGCGCCATAATTTATTTGTGATGATCCCCTCAGAGTAATACTAACTGCTGTATTTTTTTTAGCTGTAATAAAGGCACTTGATACACCATCGTTATTCACTGTAAGTCCATCCGTAACAAAGTTTGCCTCTGTATTATTTCCTACAGACAGATACAGGTTTTCCGCAGCACCTTTAAGAATATAGCTTCCACCTGAAACTGTAAGATAATAATTACCGCTCTCATCTGAAACTGCCTCATAGTCATTACCGTCAGAAGCTGTAACAGTTGTCCCGTCAAATGTGAGCGTTACCTCGTCTTCTGTGCTTATGGAAGAAGCTCCCAGACGCATGACAGATCCTGACTCACTTTCTTCTTCATCTGCTTCGTTTTCTGAAACCTGCTCATCTTCTGTTTCATCTTCATTGACTACTTCATCCAATGATTCTTCTGATGTTTCGTCAATTGTTTCTTCTATACCATCCTCTTTGTCACTGACTGCTCCAGAGGATTCCTCTGTACTGCTTGTTTCCTCGACTATGGATACTTCCTCGTTATCCGTATCTTCACTGGCCTCATCGATATTCACTTCCTCTGCAAATACCGTAAAAGGCATATTTACGGATAGAAGCGAAAGAGTAAGCATTGTTATAAACAGTTTTTTTATTCTCATCACTTTTACCTCCGATTTAAGCATTTTTTTGTTCTGAACAGTAATACGAAGGCCAAAATAAAAATTTCGGGGTATATCAAAATATTTTTACCCCGAAATGTTTTTCAAATATTTCGTATTACTGATGGAGGAAAAATGATAGAATCTATTCATGGCGGATAAAAAGTACGAAGAAAATGTAAGAGCTGCAGCTGCCGGAGAAAGCAGGGATTCAAAAAACAAATTCCTAACAGAAGAACGAACCCATATTCTCCGTCTCACTGCAAGAATACTAAAATGTACGGTTTCTGAAAGCGATGATGAATTTTCCACTGCTCTCCTTGCCGTGTCCGAAGCCCTTGATTCCTATAATGAGGAAAAAGGGGCTTTCTGGAGCTATGCGTCCCTTGTAATAAGAAGCAGGCTTATCGACATGATGAAGAAAAGCGGAAAAAATATGGAGCTGTTAACCGATCCGTCTTCCTTTTCCGGTGATATTGATTATGATCGTGACTCTGCTGATATTAAGCTTCGTGAGGAATTAAGCAGAAAAACCGCAGTATATACAGATAACAGCCTGAAATATGAGTTGGAAGCTCTTGAAACGGAACTTAGTGAATACGGAATAGATCTTTTCGAGCTTCCCCAAAGCTCTCCCAAATCTGAGAAAACCAAATCAGCCTGTTCCAATATCATAAAGCGTTTTTTTGATCCGCCTCCTCTGACAGAGATATTCAAAAAGAAAAAGTCTCTGCCCGTAGCTGAAATGCTTGAAAGATCAGACATGAACCGGAAGACCTTTGACAGACACAGAAAATATATCTTAACCTCCATACTTATTAAATGCGGAGATTATGACAATATAGGAGCTTTTATAGATTAATGAGAGCCGTTGTAATACAGATAAAAGAGAATAAAGCCGCAGTCCTGATGAAGGACGGTACCATGCGTTATATCGATAATATGGGCTATGAGCAGGGTACGGTACTGGAACTTCCTGATACCGAAACCCTTCCGGATATTGTTCCGTTTACCGGTTCCGTTAAAACCCATGCATTCCGCCTGCCTTACCGCTTTGTTTCTTCAGCGGCTGCATGTCTTGTACTTATCACACTTTCTGGTGCCATGGTAAGCTATGCCTGTCCCATATCAAGCGTGACCGTTTCATCTGATTCTTCCATTACTCTGGGAGTCAATGTGTATGGAAAAGTTGTGGAGATCAATACTGCTGATCCGAAAAACGAAACACTTCTAAAAGATATCAGCAAAGATATCGCCGGAAAAAATGTAGATTATGTAGAAAAGATGGTAAGTGGGATCATAGATGACAATTATGATAACAACTATAATGAACCGTCCGAAGCGGCTAACGAAGATGAACCCGGGACAGAAGAATCAAGTCCCGTGATCATTCAGGACACTCCTGTTAATGAAGAGATTCTTCCCTCACTGCCGGCTGAAGAATCATATCCGGAAAGTTCCGCTCCTGCATCCGGTAATGAAGACGATAATAAAAGCTCTGAAGAGAAGTCAGACCGCGATTCCGGAAAAAATGGATCCGGTAATCCTGATAACGATCCTTCACCCGAAAACAGACCGGCACCGGGTAACAGTCCTGTTATAGAGAATAACCCTGTTCCCGAAAACAATCCCGGTTCAGAAGAAACAAACGCACCAGGTATTATCCCGGATCAGGGAGCTAACACAGTGCCAATGCCTGAAGCAGTTCCTGCACCGGCTGGTGAAGTTAACATTCCTCCTGAAGGCAGCAATACCAATCCTCCGACAGACAACGGAATGGCACCTCCCGGAGATAACCTAGGCAGTTACGGTGATCCTGGCGGAAACACCCCCAATGATAATGCACCAGATAATAACGGATCTGAGCACAGAGAGCCTGATCACGGTGATTCTGACCATGGTAGCCATGCCAACGACAGCTCTGATCGTGGCGGCTCAGGCCGTGGCGGACATGGAGGTGGTCCCGGAGGGAGGTGATTATCAGATTTCAGAAAAATGCCGCCATATATAGCGGCATTGTTATAACTCCATTGTCATCAACACCTATATTTCCATCAATAAACTTATATCCACAGGTGATATTATCATATTTCTTCAGAGCAGAATTCAATGAATTAGCTCTATTGTTTCCACCCTTTACTTCAATTGGAATCACCTGACCATCTTTTTGAATGATTATATCCAATTCCTTTTTAGTGGTTTCATTCTTATAAAAATAAAGGCTGTATCCTTTTTTGTATAAGGCATCCGCTGAAGGCATCTCCTTAAAATTAATTTCAACTACTTCCTCATAGTTTTCTTCAGCGAATCTCTCTATCAGATATGTTTTTCTGTCTGTCTGGCACCCTGAACAACAAGGCATTTCTTGTCCTTATGCTGAATCCAGTATTTAATCTGTTCTGTTGCTTTTCTTTTTAACATGCATTTACTCCGAATCAACATTTTGGAATGTATAAATGTATGTAGAATCAACATTTTGGAATGTGCAAATGTATGTTTCATCAACATTTTTGATATTATATCATTTTCAATGTTGATTATCAATTTTTTTCATCATCAAAGCCTCATCTTCCGTGTAGTCGGTCAGTCCTGACAGCAGTTCCCGGATACTGTTCTTAAAGGATTCCGCATTTTCTTCCGGAAGATTTACCCTGAATCTTACTCTGTCAGAGTATTCTGTGTCTGCAGGAAATACTCCGTACTTTTCAAGGAGACGCCGTACTGCACCCTCTTTCGGATAATCAAAAGAAAATGTAACAGGAATGAAGGGAGCCATGGTGACAAGACCGCCTTCCATAGCGGTTTTCACTGCTTCCTTGGCGGCATCTGTGTAGGCTCTTACCAGACCGCCGGTTCCGAGAAGGGTTCCCCCAAAGTATCTCGTAACTACGAGGATCACGTTCTTAAATCCTTCTCCCTCTATCACCGCCATTATTGGTTTCCCTGCAGTACCGGAGGGCTCCCCGTCATCCGAAGAATGAAGGATATCTCTGGCGCCGTTTTCTCCTGCGATTATATAGGCGCTGCAGTTATGCCTCGCATCATAGTGTTTTTTTCGGATCTCATTTAAAAAGCCCGCCGCCTCTTCTTCACTCTCAGCGCGGCTCAAGTACCCTATGAATCTCGACTTTTTCTCCGTGATCTCTCCGGAAAACACCTTATCTTTTTTAACAGTTCTATACTTTTCCATTATTATTCCTTGGGAGGTACAACCCCGTATTTAATGGCATCCGAAGGGCATACTGTAGAACATGACGCACACATAAGGCAGGGCTTTTCCCACTCTGGCCTCTCATTTATCCATTTGATATGACCTGTCGGACACTCATCGTAACACAGCTTACACCCGTCACAGGCGTCAGTGGCATAAAACCTTGCCGCTTTACTCTTATCCGACCACTTTTCTTTTTTTACGAGCCATTTGAAGAAATTCATGTATTGGCACCTCTTACCCTCATCCGTCTGCCTTCCCCTAAAGGGGGGGGGTGGTGGAAGGCTTTAAAATACCCGCAAACCATACAGTTTGCGGGTAAGCTGCAAAAATACTCTGTCTTGCGCCTTATTCCATTTCAATATTATCCCATTCCTCTTCACGGATAAGCGCAACATAAGTCTTTCCGACATTGATCTTTATCTCATTACCATCCATGTCATAGTAACGGGTAGCATCAAGGTCATTCTGCTTAGTCCACTTAACAGGTATAGCCTTACCCTGGGTGATGAACCAGCCATCACGGTTAGACTCACTGGGATAGTACATCATGTATCCGTGATCATCCAACTGCTCAAGCCTTGCGTTCTGGAGAAGGAGGTTGGTAAAAGCGATCTGCTCATTGCCGTTACCTGCATCCACTTCCTTCTGGTTGTACTGGAAATACTTGTATGTCTGGCTTTCGCTGTCATACTCAAGCCAGGGATTATTGTGGTGGAAAGGAAGCGATATCTTCTCGCACTTCTTAGCATCACTGTACTGTGACAGATCATTGGGCTTTGTATGGGAAGCAAACTGATAATGAGGAAGTCCTGAATAGTACTCATTATATGTTGTGCTGTATCCTGTATTCTTAAAGTTCTTCTCAAGGTCGCCGGGAAGGATGTACTCAGTAAATTCCCTGGGCTTTCCGTTATCTACTCTGGAGAATGTACCGCTGAATCTCTCTACGAATACATTTGCATAGAAATTGTCGTTCCAGAAGGGACCTCCGTCATGGCAGAGCACCGCATTCCATTCAGGGAAGATCTGAAGGTTTGTGGGTCTCGTACTTCTGATGGAACCGAGCTGCTTTATATTGTCCCAGTCCTTAACCATTACCATGAAACGGGTAACACCCTCATTCTGTGTGGAGTTAACCATTTCGTATACGATATCCGATGTGGATATTCCGTAGTGGGGAAGAGCTGTCTTCTCGTCATCAACCATAACAGCGATAGGTCTCTGATCCTTCAAGGATTCGTCGATCCATTCACCTGTAAGCTCACTTGCATACTTTCCTTCCGGAGGAACTTCCACTTCCTCTTCCTCTTCTTTAACCTCAGGTTCGGGAGCCGGCTCTTCAGGTGCTTCAACCGCTATGATCGGAGCCTCTTCACTGGGCTCTGTGGGAGCCTTTGCCTCTTCCTTTTTCTTCCCGCATCCAGTAAAAAGGAGGGATGCCGTAAGTCCAAGAATTAGTAAACAGCTTATATTTCTTTTCATAATGATTCCTCTCTAAAAATAATACTCATATTGCATCAGGTGATGCCGTATAACAACACGCTTGATATAATACCACAACTTGTATGTTGTTAGCAAATAATCCACTAAATATATTCCCTCGGAATCCCATCCGGTTCCCAAGAGATTCTTCGCTACGCTCAGAATGACATCCGATTGTCATCCTGAGGGCTTCAGTCCGAAGGATCTTAAGAGATTCTTCGCTGCGCTCAGAATGACATCCGATTGTCATCCTGAGGGCTTCAGTCCGAAGGATCTTAAGAGATTCTTCGCTACGCTCAGAATGGAAAAACATCCGGTGGATGTTTTTCGGGCATGTTTACGAGCACCGGGTGCGAGTATGCCCCGCACGGTATAAAAGGGATTCTTCGCTGCGCTCAGAATGACATCAGCTTTCTATCCTTTCAGCTTTGACTCCCTGTAGATGATGTCTGTTCTGGCGGGACCGTTGCTGACTATGGTTATGGGATATCCCAGCTCTTTTTCTATGAAATTAACATAGTCCTGAGCTTCTTTCGGAAGATCCTCAAATTTACTTATTCCCCTGATATCACATTTCCAACCCTTAAATACCTTGATAACCGGCTTGCAACGTTCAAGATCACGGGTAACCGGGAATTCGTGTATTTCTTTACCGTCAAGCTCGTATGCCACGCATACGGGGATCTCATCAAGGTACCCAAGGTCATCAAGTACTGTAAACGCCACATCAGTAGCTCCCTGAAGTCTGCATCCATATCTCGATGCCACGATATCATACCACCCCACTCTTCTGGGACGTCCGGTTGTAGCTCCGTATTCACCACCGTCACCGCCATGATTACGAAGAGCCACTGCCTCGTCACCGAAGATCTCGGATACAAAAGCTCCGGCTCCGACAGCTGATGAATATGCCTTGGAAACAGCCACTATCTGCTTGATCTCATAAGGCGGTATTCCTGCTCCTATAGCACCGTATCCGGCAATGGGGCTGGATGAAGTGACCATAGGATAGATCCCGTGATCAGGATCCTTCATGGTTCCAAGCTGTCCTTCTAAGAGAATCGTCTTATTCTCCTTAATGGCATCGTGAAGGTAAAGGGAAACGTTCCCGAGGTAAGGTGCTACCTTATCCCTTCTCTCCTTTATCCAGTTAAGAAGCCCTTCCCTGTCGATCTTATCGGTGTGGTAGAGATTTTCAAGGAGTGCGTTCTTCTGATCCGCCACCCTGTTTATCTTTTCCATCAGGGCATCATCATCCTGGTAGAATTCGTTTATCTGCCATCCGATCTTTGCAAACTTATCTGAATAGAAAGGCGCTATACCTGATTTAGTGGATCCGAAAGACTTTCCGGCAAGCCTTGCCTCCTCTAAGGTATCAAAAAGAACATGGTAGGGCATCATCACCTGAACCCTGTCGGATATCATGATCTGTGGCTTCGGAACTCCCTTTGATGTGATATCTTCGATCTCATTCACGAACTTATCTATATCAAAAGCAACACCGTTTCCCAAAATATTCATAATATTCTGATGGAATACACCGGATGGAAGAAGATGCAGTGCAAACTTACCATAGTCGTTTACTATGGTGTGTCCTGCATTTGCTCCTCCCTGGAAACGGATGACAATATCCGCATTTTCCGCTAACGTATCGGTGATCTTTCCTTTTCCCTCATCACCCCAGTTAACACCTACAACCGCTTTTACCATACAATTCCTCCTCAATCTCAAACTGTAATATCAGCTTTTATATCCGAAACATCCCCATATTCCTGAAGCAGGGGATCGATAAACTGTCTGATGTAATCTTCCACCTGAATGTCCGAGAGCCCGATGTAGTTTTCGGGTTTCAGATTCTTCTTTAATTCCTCTTCGGTGATACCAAACTTCTTTCCAAGTCTCTCATCTTCAGAAAGGAGTTTTAAGAGATCGTTGCTCTTCCCTTCTTCCTTAACATGACGGCCTGCCAGCATCGAGTTTTCTCTTATCACCTCATGGAGTTCCTGGCGGTCGCCGCCTTTTTCCACACAGTCCATCATGATATTCTCTGTAGCCATGAAGGGCAGTTCTTCCATAAAGTGCTTCTCGATGACCTTGGGATAAACCACCAGTCCGTCCGTCACATTTAACACAAGATCCAGGATCCCGTCTGCAGCAAGGAACCCTTCTGCAACTGACAGTCTCTTATTGGCAGAATCATCAAGCGTTCTTTCAAACCACTGTACTGAAGAAGTAATGGCAGGATTAAGAGCATCACAGAGCACATATCTGGAAAGACTCGCTATCCTCTCAGATCTCATGGGATTTCTCTTGTATGCCATGGCGCTTGAACCTATCTGGTTCTTTTCAAAGGGTTCTTCCACTTCCTTTAAGTGCTGGAGAAGCCTGATATCATTACTCATTTTGTGGGCGCTGGCTGCGATCCCTGCAAGAACATTTAAGACCCTTGTATCCGTCTTTCTGGAATAGGTCTGGCCGGAAACCGGAACACATGCTTCAAATCCCATCTTTTCTGCGATCATGGGATCTATCTTCCTGATCTTATCAAGGTCTCCGTGGAAAAGCTCTTTGAAGCTGGCCTGTGTACCCGTGGTACCCTTGGAACCAAGAAGCTTAAGGGAAGACTTCACATATTTCAGGTCCTCCAGATCCATCACAAATTCCTGCATCCAGAGGGTCGCCCTCTTTCCCACTGTAGTGGGCTGTGCAGGCTGAAAATGAGTGAAAGCAAGGGTGGACTGCTTTTTATATTTATCAGCAAAATCCCTGAGTTTCCTTATGACACCTACAAGCTTTTTCTCTGTGAGCTCAAGAGCTTCTCTCATAAGGATGATATCGGTATTGTCACCCACATAGCAGCTGGTAGCTCCGAGATGGATTATGCCTGCAGCCTTTGGACACTGAACACCATATGCGTACACATGGCTCATCACATCATGGCGTACTTCTTTTTCTCTTTTCTCAGCCACCTCAAAATTAATATCCTCAGCATGGCTTTTAAGCTCATCTATCTTTTCTTTTGTAACCTCCGGAAGCCCGAGCTCCATCTCCGTTTCAGCAAGAGCTATCCAAAGCTTCCTCCAGGTCTTGAACTTCTTTTCCTGTGAAAAGATATACTGCATTTCCTTCGACGCGTATCTTCCCGACAGCGGACTTATATATTTATCTCTGTCTGACATATTATCTCCTTATAAATAAGACCTTTGTCTAAACACAGGTTATTATTATATCGTAATAGACTACCAGTATCAAGAAATATTCGGTCTTTTTGAATATATATGCTGAATTAGTTGATTTTCAAAGGGAATATAATATAATTAAGTTAATATTTCTTTCTGAAAGGCAGTTTCGCATATCATGACCAACACTTGCAGCATCTGCAATATGCGCTTTAATACAGCCGGGGTTACAATAAAAGGCAATGCACTTTTATGCCCCAACTGTGCCAAATCCATCCAGCGCATGCTGGGAGATCCGGTTCCTATAAAGGATTTCACTCCGTCAGAGCTTCTTATTTATCTGGCAGATCCTTCCACCTGTCCTTCCACTACGCCGTATTACAAGAAAATAAATGACGATGGCTGCTGCGTCTGTGGTCGTTCCGATACTTTTATAGACCGCTATACCAGGGACAGGAAGCCTTTATGCAAAGACTGTGTACAGAACTATGTGACCGTTTCCGGTGAATATTATTTAGATCCCACCGGTTTTTCATTAAAGCATGATGCCGCATACTTTGAGGAATCCCTCAAAGATTGTGTACGTCCGAGACACGATATCATATTTAACTTTACAACGAAAAAACTCTTTATCATGCAGACAAATTCCAATACTGCGTACCGTCTTCTGAATTTTACCGATGTAAAGTGTATTGATAACGGCTTCCAGCGTTATGATATCTCTCTTAATGAAAAGAACCTCCCTGAAATCCGTACTTTTATTAACGGAAATGAGACCGCTCTTGACACTTCTCCTGCCATGACCGTTCTGAAACCCGGTTCCGGATTCCGTTATGAGGGTGAAAAAGGCCGCAGAAGCCTTAAGGTGAAGTTAATATACAAGGGTGAGTTTTTTTTCTACATCATAAATGATTCCACGGATCTCGGACATGAATTTGATAAGACCTTCGGTACTTTTCTGCGTCTGATAAGGGAGCTTAAAGCAGAAACCGAAAGGGTTTTACTTGAAGAACAGCAGGAAAAGGAGCGTCAGGAAGAGGAAAGGCAGCGCTGCTTAAAGTTTGAAGAGGAACAGAATGCCATGAGGCAGATGATGCTTCAGGAAGAAGAGGCCAGAAAAAAAGAAGCGGAGGAGCTTCAAAAAGAATCCTCTCACGCAAATTCCGGTATAACCCACAGACTGGGCGGAACAATGAATGCCTGGGGTATGATGCAGCAGCGTTCATCCATGCTCAACACTTCTTCAAATGCCGTACCGCAGCCTTCCGGCAATAAGGAATACGATTCCCTTATTGAGCTTCGAAAGCTCCTTGATTCAGGCATCATCACCGAAGAAGAATTCACTGCCAAAAAGAAGCAGATCCTTGGAATATAGCCCCTCACCGTCACACCGGTCCATAGGAAGAGACTATATTTAAAACCTCCTGTCCGTATTCAGGATATTCCTTCACTATTGAATTGATCTCATCTCTGGAAATATCCCTGGTCTCGGTATTGTATTCTATCCTCTTACGAAGGCTTGAGCGTCTTTCAAAGAGTTCATGCCTGACTTCCACCATTTCACCCGGATTTACAAGAGCATCACATCTGTTAAGCCAGATCGCAGGATCCTTGATCCGGATACTCCTGAGTTCCTTGAGAAGCGCGGTACGCTCTGCAGAAAGTGCGCTGTCCGCTCTCTCCATTGCCTGTCTTGCCTTTTTCTCCTCGATATAGCAGTCCCACTGATAGGCAAGCTCGTCTGACGCATTCACACTGTATTTCATATACTCATATTCCAGAAGGTTACTGGTATTTACAAACCTTATCTTCACCTTGTTAAGCTCTGAAATGACCGCATTGAGATATCTTTCAGTCCGTTCAAGCTCACGGACAGATTTGGAATATGTGAGATATTCGTAAATAAATGCACCTGCGGCGAGAAAAGCCGTTGCCAGAAAACCGACTTCCGCATGCATGAGAAGTACGAATTCAAGAATACTTAACATGATCACCAGCGCAACCCCGAAAACAAAGGTTATGACCACCATGTTTTTCATATTCCGCATGGTACTCCTGAGTTCCCTTATCTTAAAATCGCTTACCGCCTTTTCTCCCTCAAGTTTTTGAAGATCCTGCCGCACCAGCTCCTTAAACTCTTCATTTTTTTTCATGTTATTGATATCGTCCGGGACCTGTGCTTCGTTCTTTAAGAGTATGCGGTAACGTTCTTCTGAAATAAGACCCAGACTCTTGGTATTTGCTCTGTTCTGTTCGCTTAAGTTATTGATCTTCTCTGCGATCTTTGAGAGTCTTCTCTTGGAATCATTGGGCAGGGCTTCGATCACTTCAATATCCGTGAGGTACTCGGTAACAAGTCTGTACTCCATACGGGAGCGCTCGATCTCTTTATCCGCTTCTATCATCTGCTCACAGCAGTTCTCAATATATCTCTCCCTCTGATTCTTGGAGCGCATATTAACAGAGTCCCGTTTTATAGGGCCGTTATCCTCACGGACAGTTTCCTTTTCGTTGTCATCGTCGTATTCTTCGAAAAAGAGATCGCCATACCTGACGGATTCTATTTTATTTTTGAGCCACTTGATCGGATTCAAATTTTAACCCTCATCAATTCCTGTATTTTCTCTTCCAGTCCTTCAGGACATTTTTTCTGATACGCACGTATTCAGAATAGTTTCCGTCTCTCTTTGCTTTTCTGGCGTCACTAAGAGCTTTTGCAGACTCGCTTTTAAGCGCCTTTTTTTCTGCGTTATTTATCTTGTCCAAAACCCTTGAATAGATATTCTCGGGGATATTTTTCTCACTCATGTATTCAAGGAACTTTTCGTCATTCATTTCAAGCCTTGACGCTGCGATGAGCTTATCCAGTATCCCCGGATCCTCCGGCATTAGAGAATGTGCGTGTTCAAGATAGCTTCTGGCTCTCTCAAACTTAAAATTCCTGGCCGCAGCGCTTCCGATACCCGACAGAAGTTTCGCTGCATCATGTGGATCCTGTTCTTCATCAATAAGACTTAATGCTGCCTGATACTCAATGACCGCTTCTGCAGTTCTGCCGCTCTTAAAGTAAAAATCACCCTTAACCCTGTGGGCGTCATTATTACTCATGTGCTCACTCATGGTAAGAGCTTTTCTAATGGTTTCTGTCTCAGCCTCTCCTGCAAAACCGGTGTGGAAATAGAGCATGCACATCCTGTCCGCAAAGGATCTCTCCTCATTCAGCATCAGCTCATACTTCTCACCCAGTTCCTGTAATCCCAGATCTCTCCTGATAAATTTCGACAAGGATCTTCCATAATCCGCAGGGTCCAGCATGAAGATATTCTCCCTGATATAGTAGAGAAGTTCTTCGATCGAATAGATCCCTGTCTGGGTATCTCTTATGATATAGGGCTTTTCACTCCTTTTTCCTATACATTCATAGGTCACAGCAGTATATCCTCTTCTCTTTTCTCTCCGGTAGACCTGAATATCTCACCAAAACCAAGATCCTGTACAGTGATCCTGATCTTTTCCGGTGTCAGGAATTTAAAATCAAGTCTTACCCTGCTTGCTCTGTCCGGTCTCTCCGGCAGCCAGTCAAGACGCATTACGACATTTCTTTCGTTATGATCCTTTATATCCGTGAGAACTACTATTACTTCCCGGTCGTGGCTTAAGAGAACTTCCAGGCTCTTTCCGGCCCTATACCACTTTTCACCGGCATCGGAAACCGGGAGCAGCACCTCTCTGCCGCCGGAGAGCGCTCTCACACTTACATTTGTCATTATGGAATCTTCATCCAGGAATAAATACCTCTGACTTATCCTGATAAGCTTTACATCATCAGCTGCGGCGTAACAGGCACCCTTGGTATAGAGGTTCTGTCCCTTAAAAGCCCTGGATCTCGTACAGATGAACCGTAGTGTCTTCTGTTCCCACCTCTCATTAAAGGCTTCTCCTGTAAGATAGGTGCCTGAAACGGATCTTTTCAGATCCTCTGTGGCGATCTGAAGAAACCTTTCATCCAGCTTTCTCCTGTCACCGCCGAAAAAGGGTATCATATCTTCACGAACAGTCTTTTCGGTCTTTACGAGAGCCGGGGTGGTACTGTGGTCGATCGACATATTTATGGATTCGAATAGTTTGTCAGAGTAATCATACAGCTGAACCCCGCTTCTCCAAAGCCCGATCGGCTGACTTAAGGCGTAAAAGAAAAAGCTCTCGTTATAGCTTATCACCCGCACTGAAGGTATTCCTATACCAGCGGCTTTAACGGCTTCCGTCACCACAGCCTGCGCCAGAGGCTCCACATATCTTTTTGTTATCACAAGGGCATTTACTCTGGAAGTAAAGGTTTCTTCCGGCAAATGAAGTAAAAATGAGATAAACTTACCGAGTATTTCTATCGACGGCCTGTTCCTGTCTATTCCTGATGTTTCAG
This sequence comes from uncultured Lachnospiraceae bacterium, assembly GCA_902779445.1. Taxonomy (GTDB): domain Bacteria; phylum Bacillota; class Clostridia; order Lachnospirales; family Lachnospiraceae; genus NK4A144. Next base: position 51,839 of record CACZBM010000005.1, on the reverse strand, counting down.
CTTCCTTTATGGCATTTCCCAAAAGGTCGGTCTTATATTTCTCGCCGAATTTATCCGCATGGGCAACGGCTTCCTCTCCAAATACCCACTTTTCACTGCCAGGCAGTTTATAAGCCGCCACCGGTATCCTGAAATCCTCATTTTCTTTATCCGCAGAAAAGGTCACTACTCCCTGGGACGGGTCCTGACATGTAGAAACTAATGTGTAATTTTCCAGAATGTCGATACCTACGACCAGCTGCTTAATATTCAAAATAATTCCTCTACAGTTCCGGATAATTTAATATACTGATCCATCAGATCATCAAGGCTGGGATCGTCATTTACAGACTCAGAAAGAAGCATGTCATTTATCATGTCATATCTGGATTCTGTTCTTCCGCTTCTGGTAATATCCCGTTCAACGACCCTGCTCTCTGTGATATTTCTGTTGTCTTCACTTTCCTCTGTAATGAAATACTGAAGTCTGTCGCCGTAAAAGAGAACGAAATCCCCTGTATAGATCCCCTGATACATCTCGTCCATATTTTCATCGGTATACTCGGATTCCTCTGCCTCATCATCAGAAATACAGTAATGGATCAGCACACGTTTTTCCGAGCCGGTCCTGTACTCCACAAAAGTTTTGTCATGATAAAGGGCCATCTCAGGCACCTGATCCCTGTATTCCCTGAAGAAGTCAAATATGATCCCCTTTTCCACGAGATTTTTGACAAGCGGAGAAAGGAAGGTTAATGTCTTCTCATCCTTTTCCTTTTCTGCGTATCTTCCCAAAAGGGCTAATGCGGAGATATCGCTTAACTCACCGTCACGCCTGTATCGCCTCAGTATCAGGTCAAATATCCTGTCATCCACGATATTGTCATATACAAAATACTCATGGGCGATATGGTCGAGAAATGCAGCTATCACCTTTTCTCTTCCACCGTTTTCAATACAGCTTATAAGGATATCATCCCTGTCTGCTGCAAAGGAATGCGAGAAAAGCATCTGGGACAGCATCCTCTCCTCAATCCTGACAGTATCTATTCCAAAGGATTTAGCAGCTTTCCAGATGTCCCTGAGTTCTTTTATAGTTCCCCGGTATTCGTCAGAAAGATACTTTAATATGTGTTCGTCGTATTTCCCTCTTTTCAGTGCTTCAAAAGAAATGTTCAAGAGACAGGGATCTTCAGTATTTATACCCTCCGAGATCATCCTGCTGGCTAGACGCACTAAGATCCCCGGATCCACTCCTTCCGAACCGTATTCACGGATAAGCTCGTATACTTCCTTCAGCATACCCCGGGCCACAAAGAGCCTGGCAAGCTCTGAACGCACCATTGTAGACACTTCCGAAACATCCAGATCCTCTACGATCCTGTCCAGCTCATCAAATCTGTCATTATCGGAATAATATCTTATAAGCGCAAAGATGCATTCATCCCTGAAGCTCCTCTCGATCTCATGAGATGAAGCAAGTATCCTGACACTGGATTCATTTACCTGATTTACCTGAACACTGTGTCTTCCGGAGCCGCATACATAAAAAGCCTGTCCCACCTGTTTCTGGATGCCGTATCTTATAGCTTTGATGAATTTGGAGGGATTGAGTAATACCCTGTCCTGTATGCCTTTTCTGGCAATACTGCGCCGCATGTCATTGTACTCAAGTATTAGGTCGTAGTCTCCTCCGTAAAAACTGATGACAGCCCTTCCTCCGGTCACATTTCCGAAATGTTCTTTATTAAATCCGTTTTCCACGGAAACCACCATTCTGACCTGAGGATCATATACAAATATCTCATGCCTGAATAATAACGGGCTTATGGCGAGCATGAACCGGTTCTGGATCTCTTTTATATTAAGGAGAGCTACATATTCATAGATGATCTTTAAGTTATCACCTATCCTGCCGTTTTCTGCTTCTTTTACCGCAAAACCAGCGATACGCTGCTCATTACTCTTAAGTATCTCGGAAACTATCTCGGTATCCTTATGCTTTATAAGATTGGCATAAAGGAAAGCCATCCTTTCATTGCCTACTCCCGCACCTATACTGAAATACATTAATATCGGCTCCGGCAGAAGCTCATCATAATCTTCAGGAAGGGTATTTAAATATGACTCATAGAGCCGTGTGATCTTAAGCCCATATCTGACACCTTCTTCAAACCAGCGGAAATCGTCACCCCTCTTCTTCCTGCTGCCTCTTTCACGTATAAGGGTTGTGCATACGGCTTCAAGCAGCTCAGGGGAATGATATTTTTCATAATAACTTTTAAGTACATGAAGAAGTATGGGAGAATAGCCCTTTAATCCGTAGCTTATGGATAACAGGGTGGAAATAAGACTTTCATAATACAGGTCGTTTTTTACCCCCCAGTACAAAGCATATATCTCTGATATCCCGCTATTGCTGTTACGTCCCTGCCTTTCTGTCATGGCAGCCAGTATTTCTATGTAGATAAAAGGACTTCTGACCCCGAGAGAGAACTGTCTCTCCAGTATTTCCAGCCTGAAATCCGGATTTCCTTCCAGTTCCTCATCCAGATTGAATTTAAGTGACATCAGGAATGCCGAATCAGGATGATCATTTAAGAGAACCGTTACCTCCTCTGCCTTAGTCCTGGTATGGGTCCTCTCTCTTTTAAGCATGGCCTCAAGGTATTTGATGTACCCCTCAGCTTCATAGTGGATCTGTCCTAAAAGAGCCTCATTTCCGATCATGGAAAGCATGAGCTCTGCGTCCCGTTCCCTCTTTTCCAGGAGATAAACATGGGTAGCAACAAGCCTTGGGAGTATGTCCCTTTCATCAGCCTCTGTCATCCTGTTGCACATTTCAGCTGTTTTAGCGCAATATGTTGCCAGATCCATTCTTTTGAGGCGGAAGGCGATGTAACACTCCATAAGCTCTTTCACCATCTTCTGCCTCTTAACTGCAGCTTTATTGCTCTCCATCCGGGATACCGTAGTGATATCCACAAATACAGGTACCTTTATCTCGGAGTTAAAGGTTTTTAATATGATCAGACCGTAGTTTTTTCCGGCATGAAGCGCTTCCCTGTTTATAGTATAGGGAAGTGATACTATATCTCCGTTAAAATCATGTTCACGGAATACATCCTGCTTCAGGCTTATAAAATCTCCCTCTGCTGAAGCAGACAGCTTTATATAGCCCCAGCCGCTCTTTCTAACCCTTAATTCCCTTAATCCACTTATATCCTCTATTCCGAGGAGATTAACCTCGTCTGTCTCGGTTGTATAAATAACAGGGGATTTTTTATGTATGGCTATCAAAAATTCTTCTACATTTACTGCAGAACCCGGATATACCGAAAAAGCCTTGTAGAGATTTCTGAATCTCTTGTCAGGCGAATTAAATACATTTATCATCTCCGGGGAATAAAACACGTTAACCGCTTCTTTGAAGTAATTACGTGCCAGATTGGTGAAATGAAAAAGATTTTTGACAGGGCCCTGTGAACTATCCGGATATTTCATGACCACGCTTACGGAAAAGGGAAGTCTGAATTCCCCCTCTTCACATATCAGGGAAATATCCCCTTTTATGACAGCTCCGGCTTCAAGCCCTCTTGCTCTGAAGCAGAAGTGGATCTCAGCCTTACCCTTATCCAGGGTCACGCTATCACAGTTCATTCTGGGATCAGAAGTGCAGACAGTACCGTTTATCTCACGGTCATTACCGGAAAGCACATGAAAAACGCCTTCGGTATCCTCATTTTCATATACCGTAAGCGACAGACTTTTCTCGGGAAAATAAAGGGATGTGTGTTCGTATCCCGTCTCTCCTTCTAATATTCGGTCAATATGGCTCTCCATTGCTCCCCTGTTGTGATATAATCAATCAAATGTTTATTGTATGTTCTGTTTTCTGCAAACGACATACCATCCTATAGTATACCACTAATACATCTTCATTGAAAGGAATAACATGTTTCACAAAGATGAATTCCACGGAAGTGATCTGGAAAAGATCGAAAAGATATACGGGATCAAAAAAGAAGAGATCGTCTCTTTTTCAGCCAATGTAAATCCTCTGGGAATATCTCCGCTGTTAAAGAGAACCATAGCTGAAGAAATTGACTGCATTTCATCCTATCCCGACAGAGAGTATAAAAGACTTAAGGAAGTGATCGCTTCCTACTGTTCTACTACACCTGATAAGATCATCCCCGGGAACGGTTCTACAGAGCTTATAGCCATGATAATAGATATCCGCCGTCCCAAAAAGGCTGTGATCATGGGACCTACTTACTCCGAATACGAGCGTGAGGTTTCCCTGTCCGGCGGTAAATCGTACTATTATCAGCTTAAAGAAAAGGACGATTTCCGTCTTGATATTTCCGGATTGGACGAATTTCTTAAAGGGGATACAGATATGCTTATAATCTGCAACCCCAATAATCCCACATCCACAGTCATAGACAGAAAGGCCCTAAGACAGATCCTGGATATCTGTAAGGAGCGTGATATCTTCGTAATGGTAGATGAAACCTATATAGAATTCGTTGATCGCAGGGAGGAGACCGAAGGAATCCCCCTTACCGACTACTACAATAACCTTTTTATAATCCGCGGAGTATCCAAATTCTTTGCATCTCCCGGTCTCCGTCTCGGTTATGCGGTCACCGGCAATCACGACCTTATAAGAGAGATATTTAAGCGGATGAACCCCTGGACCATCAATTCTCTTGCAGAAGAAGCAGGTAAAAAGATGTTCTCCGACACCCGGTATATAAAAGAAACCGTTGAATTAATACGAAGCGAGCGGAAATTCATGACTGACGAACTGAGATCCTTATCACCGAAGCTCAAAGTCTATGAGCCATACGCTAATTTCGTTCTATTCAGGATCGACTCCGAAACCGTTAACGCAGATACTCTTTTCGAAGCATGCATCAAAGAGAAGATGATGATCCGTAACTGTTGTACCTTCCCCTTCCTGGATAACAGATATGTGCGGGTCTGCTTTATGAAGCATGAAGACAATATGCGTCTTATAAACTGCATTAAAAAACATTTGTTGTGATTTATATAGTATTTCGTTTACAATAGCAAAAGAGGACACGAAGCATTACGCTTTCCGTGTCCCCTCCTGCTTTTCATAAACTCTTTCTCTCCTTCTACTGAAGCAGTCCATCCGAAGCTGCTGCCTCGTCTATCGCTGCTCCCTCTATGTCAACTTCTTCCACAGCATGGGATGATGTGGGAAGTTCTATAACTCCGGGCATTTCAGAAGAAGTCTCGGGTGAATTATTCTCTTTCTCTTTTTCCTTATTCTCTGTATTATCTTTGGAAGTCTTCTTGCCACTCTCATTTGATGAAGAACTTCCGTTATCATTACTACCATCTGTTATTATAAGCATATTCGAAGCGAACCTGCCGAATACACCTTCATTCTTAAGCCTTGTGCCCTTAAGGGTAAATGCATATTCTTTGGAATTAACGGTTCCGTTTTCTTCAGCATTTCCTGCCTTGAAGCTTCCTTCTACAGTGATGACATCCCCGTCTCTGTATGCTCTGGAAACATCAGGCTCTGTAAGGAATATAAGATTTCCGGAAACAGACTTCAATTCCTTCTTTGTCTTAAAGAGATTGTTCTCAAGTATGTATGCAGCTTCCAGTGTATCATTATCTACTGATCCGTTATAAAGAACTCCGCCGCCTGTCATGAAGAGTGAAGCAACCGCTTTGGCAATGTGCTGCTTAACCTTCTTTGGCATGCCGAATTCATTTACATCTTCTGTACCGTTTTCGGAAACAGCCGTTTTTTCTTTCTTCTCATGCTCAGACTCAGACTTCCCATTCTCAGCTTCTGCGCTTTCTGAAGAAGTGTTCTCTTCTTCCAGCGGTACCCCAGCATCAGGGATCTCTGCAGGTGCCTCTGAAGGAATAACCGCTTCTTCTAAAGGATCTTCAACACTTGAAACCGCATCTGAAGGAACCAGAATATCGTCTGAAGCAGTACTGTATGCTTCTTCATTCGCTGAGATCTTATCCACGGAGGAAACGGTATTTCTGTATATGGTGCCTACTGTTCCACCTGTACCTGCTACTGCGACTGCTACCGCAACCGCAATACCCTTTGCTGCTCCTCCGGTAACTGCTGCTGTTCCTGCTGCTGCCGCCGCTGAACCGGCTGCTGTTCCCGCCGCCGCTGAACCGGCTGCTGTTCCCGCCGCCGCTGATCCGGCCGCTGTTCCTGCCGCAGCTGTTCCTCCTGCAAGTGCTGCTGCAGTTCCCGCAGTGCTTCCTGTTGCTGCAGAAATACCGGCTCCTCCTACAAGAGCAGAACCCGCCATAACAGCACCGCCTGCAATACCAAGCCCCGAGCAAATGTTGGCAAATGCACCTGCAGCTATGGGAGCTGCCAGTACAGTTTCCTCTGACATTAGCTGAACCGCGCCGAAGATCATGGCACCTGTTAAGGCCATGGCTCCTTTTCCTGCCCTGCCCTTACCGGATGCTTCCAGCTTCTTCTTCAAGGCCTGGCGAGCGTAACTCAAACGGCTCTTAACTGTTCCGACGGAACAGTCCATAACTTCTGCTATCTCTTCAATCTTTATATTATCATAATAGAATGCTACCACTGTAGCACGCTGTACTTCCGGAAGTGAATCGATAAGATCGGCGAGCAGCCTCTGCTCCTCCTTCTTCTCGTAGGAGAGCTCAGGCCTGGAATCCTTATCCGAGGTTTCGATACTGTCAAAGATGTTCTCGAAATCCTCATCCAGCAATATTTCTTTTTTCTTCTGGAATATTTTCATTCCCTGCCTGAAGGTAATCGAACTGAGCCACGAATATATGCTTTCAGGGGTTTCCAGACCCGATATGGATTTATATGCCTCCATATATACGATCTGCATAAGGTCCATGGTGTCATCTTCATTCTTCATGATCTGCTTCGCCCGGAAATAGACATAGTTGTATGTCTTACTGTATACCTCGTTAAACCCTTCCGCATCTCCGCTCTTCAGTTTTTCAACAGCCGATTTGAGCTTAGGATCTATTTCCATTAATTAGCTCCGATTACCTGTTCCTCCTCTAGTAGACGCAATTTACTATTTTACCAATACCAGTCGTATCCGATCCCGTAATTTCGCTGTTCCGCAGCTTCGAACGGTATCTGGATTCTTAAATCCAAAAAACATTTTTAGTATTCACGGTGTCATTCAAAGTGACACCATGACACCGTGACACATTGGTTCATTTTCCATCCGCCAATCGTTTCTTCGCCTCGAAAATTCCTGTACCCCCTATATGCAAGGCACATTACACACAGCGTATACCCGGAATCCCCAAAGTTCCGTCCCGACGGGCTTCAGAAAAAATCCCCCTTCTGATCGGCTATACTATGGTACGGTTTAAGTAGGAAAAGGTTTTAAATTTTTTTAGTTTGCTATTTTTAATCCGGTATAAAGTTGATAATACCGGCCTTTTTGCCCCATAAGTTCTTCGTGATCGCCACGTTCTATTATCCTTCCGCCCTCCAGTACCATTATGCAGTCCGCATTTTTAACTGTTGAGAGCCTGTGGGCGATGACAAAGCTGGTCCTTCCCTTCATAAGTGAGTCCATTCCGGACTGTATCATCTTTTCTGTTCTGGTATCTATGGAACTGGTGGCCTCATCAAGTATCAATGCCGGAGGATCTGCCACCGCAGCCCTTGCGATCGACAGGAGCTGCCTCTGTCCCTGCGATAACGAGGATCCGTCCCCGGTTATCACCGTATTATATCCCTCCGGGAGGTGCCTTATAAAGCTATCGGCACTCACGAGCTTCGCAGCCTCCATTACCTCTTCATCAGAGGCATCCAGCCTTCCGTATCTTATATTGTCCATAATGGTCCCGGTAAACAAATGGGTATCCTGGAGGACCATTCCGAGAGATCTTCTAAGATCTCTGACTTTTATCTTATTAATATTTATCCCGTCAAAACGGATCTTTCCGTCCTGAATATTATAGAACCTGTTGATAAGATTGGTTATGGTGGTTTTCCCGGCACCTGTGGAACCCACAAATGCTATCTTCTGACCGCTCCTGCCATAAAGCTCTACATCATGAAGCACGAAATGCTCATCATCATACGCAAAATCAACACCGTCCAAGGTAATATCGCCTTTAAGTTCCACATAGTCCACGGATCCGTCAGCGGTATGCTTATGTTTCCACGCCCAGATCCCGGTTCTTTCAGCAGTTTCTGAAAGGCTTCCATCCTCTCTTCTTTCAACATTTACAAGACTTACATAGCCTGAATCCATTTCCGGCTCTTCATCAAGCAGGGCAAAGATCCTCTCTCCCCCCGCAAGAGCCATAAGGCAGAAGTTCATCTGGGTACCGATCTGGTTTACCGGCATACTGAAACTCTTATTAAATGTCAGAAATGAAGCAAGCTTTCCGAGGGTGAGTCCCGATATCCCGCTAAGAGCGAGAGCCCCTCCCAGTATCGCACAGATACAGAAGCTTACATTGCCTATCTGCATATTTAATGGCCCAAGGATGTTGGAATACTGGTTTGCGTTATATGCGCTTACAAAGAGATCCCGGTTACGCTTCTTAAATTCTTCTATAGCCTGCTCTTCATGGCAGAATACTTTGACGACTTTCTGCCCGGTCATCATTTCCTCGATATATCCGTTAAGTGCACCGAGACTTTTCTGCTGGGCTGAAAAAAATCTTCCCGAGATCCCCGCAGCTTTCCTGGATGATAACAACATGACCCCAACCATGATGAGGGATATTACAGTCAGAGGTATATTTAGGAAAAGCATGCTAAGCAGTACACTTATGATAGTTATCAGCGAATTAAGAAACTGCGGCATTGACTGGCTTATCATCTGCCTCAGGGTGTCTATATCATTGGTATAGACAGACATTATATCTCCATGGGCGTGCGTGTCAAAGTATTTTATCGGCAGACTCTCCATTTTAGCGAAGAGTTCACACCTCAGATCCTTTAATGTACCCTGGGATACCTCAACCATCATCCTCTGATAAATGTAGGTGGATAATATCCCTATAGAATAGAATAAAGCAACTCTTGCAATAGCGGACAAAAGCGGAGAAAAATCCCGGCTTCCGCTTTTGACCATTGGAATGATATAGTCATCGATCAGGCTTCTGGTAAACAGGGTCCCCTGAACATTTGCAAGCACACCGACAAAAATGCATATAATAACAGCTATTATATGTACGCTGTACCGCTTCATTATGAAAGATGACAGTCTCTTCATGATCTTGCCCGGATCACCGGCTTTAGGCCCGTGTGTCATCATTCTGTGCCGGCCGATCTGTCTTACCTTTTCCTCTGCCATATCTCCCTTTATAAACGCTTCCACACCTTTTTCATTATTTTACCAATCTTATTTCGTGTCAAAATCAGGGGTTTCTTTACCGCTATTCTGTGATTCGTAAACATCCCTGTAAATATCATTATTCCTTAATAATTCCTCATGACTGCCGATACCGTTTATCCGCCCTTCATCCATTACCACTATCCTGTCAGCATCAATAACACTAGATATCCTCTGGGTGATTATGATCTTCGTCATTCCGGGAAGATAGTCCTTTAAGGCCCTTCTTATCCGGGCATCGGTTGCAGTATCAACTGCTGAAGTAGAGTCATCAAGTATAAGTATCTTCGGTCTCCTTAAGATGGCTCTCGCTATACAGAGCCTCTGCTTCTGTCCTCCGGAGAGGTTTGATCCTCCCTGTTCGATACGGGTATCGTACCTTTCTTCCATCCTGTCTATGAATTCATGGGCATTCGATATCTTACATGCTTCAATGCATTCTTCAAGAGTTGCATTCTCCCGCCCCCATCTCAGGTTTTCCAGTATTGAACCGGAGAAAAGTTCGTTTTTCTGTAGAACATGGGAAACACTCATTCTCAGGGTATTTAAGTCATACTCCTTAACATTCCTTCCGCCAACGCTCACACTGCCCCGGGTTACATCATACAGCCTGCTTATCAGGTTTACGAGACTGGTCTTTGAGCTTCCCGTACCTCCGATTATTCCTATAGTCTCTCCGCTTTTTATATCCAGGTTTATGTCATCAAGGATGCAGTCCTTTTCACCGGTCTTATCCTTATAATATGAAAACCATACGTTATCAAATTTTATGCTTCCGTCCGGAACCTCCATTACCGGATCTTCCGGATTCCTTATCTCAGGTATTTCTTTTATGACCTCTGTGATCCTTCGGGCACTTGCAGCGGACATACTGATCATTACAAAGACAAACGACAGCATCATTAATGACATGAGGATATTCATGCAGTAGGTAAGCAGGCTCATGAGTTCCCCGGTAGTAAGGCTTCCGCCGACTATCATGTGAGCTCCGAACCAGCTTATCAAAAGAATGCATGCATATACCGTGAACTGCATTACCGGCATATTGAGGATTATCATCCTCTCAGCTTTTACAAACATTCGATAAATATTGTCCGCAGCTTTATCGAACTTGTCTTTTTCGTATTCTTCCCTTGCAAAAGCCTTTACAACCCTGATACCTGTCACATTTTCCTGAACAGATTCGTTAAGGTCATCATATTTGGTAAAGACATAGGCAAAATATCTGGACACCCTGCCCATCATGGTAAAAATGAATATCCCAAGGAAAATAACCGCGATAAGATAAATAAATGCCAGTCTCCGGTTTATTACAAAAGCCATCACCATGGCTATGATAATTGAGCTGGGAGCTCTCATGAACATACGGAGTATCATCTGATAAGCATTCTGTATATTGGTGATATCCGTAGTCAGCCTGGTAACTAATCCTGCTGTGGAAAACCTGTCCAGATTCGGAAAACTCATGGCTTCAATGCTTTCAAACATCCTAAGCCTCAGATTCATTGCGAGCCCTGCCGATGCCCTTGCTCCGAAATGCGCCCCCATAATGCCAAAAAGAAGACCGGCAACCGCGATCACGATCATTATTCCACCAGTCTCTTTTATATGCTGCATATCTCCTGCAGTCACTCCCTTATCTATTATGGAAGCCATCAGATAAGGGATCGCCATTTCCATCACTACTTCCAGCACCATAGATACCGGTGTCATAATGGAATCAAATTTAAATTCTTTCACTTCCCTGCCAAGGGTCCTGATAACTTCCCGGGCAGGGATGGATTCATAGGATTTCTCCATATTTTATTATACGGAAATAAGAAGAACCTCTCCGTGTCCCTTTAATCTGTATTCACCATGATCTGCACTGATAAAGAATCCGTTACCCTGCAGGATCTCCATCCTGGTATCTTCCGAAGTAAGGATCATATCTCCCTTTACCACCAGCATGTGATGGAATGTTGAACCGTCAGTGGATAATGTCTTCTCTCCATCAACTTTGACCTTGTCTATAGTGAAGGTATCGCAGTCGCAGAGGTGCCCGTGCATGTCTTTTGCAGGAATATCCTTCTTTAATATGGCTGCTTCCTTTGCCTCATTTATCATGAGTTCCCTCGGATTGCCGTCAGGACGCACACGTCCGAAGTCGTAAACCCTGTATTTCACCTGATTTAACTGCTTTATTTCTGCCACTACCACTCCGGCTCCTATGGAATGAAGAAGTCCGGGACCGCAGTAATATAATTCCCCTTTTTTAACCGGCTGGAAATGAAGAACCTTCTTAAAGGTATTATTCCTGACCATTGTAGTGAATTCTTCCTGGGTCACATCTCTGTCAACGCCATAGAAAATACCTGCATTGGGAAGAGCATCCAGAATATACCAGCACTCGTCATTTCCCTTGGGAAGGCCGTTTTTCTCCGCATATTCAATGGAAGGATGCACTTTTATAGAAATATTCTGATGGGCATCTATAAGCTTTACAGACAGAGGCCACTCCGAGAATCTCTCATAATTAGTTCCCAGTACCTTTGCACCTTCATTGTCCAGGTACTCTTTCAATGTCTTTCCTTTATAGGAACCGCTGTCAATGATCGTAGGGTGTTCGCTGTCGCAGGAAAGCTCCCAGGTTTCAGAAAGCACATATCCCGGATAATCGGATTTATTGTACTCCTTCTTTAACCTGCTTCCGCCCCAGATATCATTAAGATATGCGGGTTTTAATCGTAAGATAGACATTAAGATCTCCTTTCATAAGTAACAAAATGATATACAAGGTCGAAGTATGTCTGTTCTTCGCTCGTATCTACTAATTCCCAGTCCGGATCACTGTCCAGATCCGGAAAGTAAGCATCTGCTTCATAGGCCTCATCGATCTTCGTGATAAGTGCCTTGTCGCAGTAGGGCATAAGCTCCTTATATACCGAAGCTCCTCCTATACAGAAAACGGTATCCTTAGGATAATTACTTATCTTTTCCAGCAGCGAAGGCAGATCCCTTACAACAGTCACTCCCTCCGGTGAAAATCCGTTATTACGGGAAAGCACGATATTTTCCCTGTTTTTAAGAGGTTTCCCGTTAGGGAAGCTTTCAAGTGTCTTACGTCCCATTACCACAACATTCCCCGTGGTCGTTTCCCTGAAAAACCTCTGGTCAGCGGGAATATGTACAAGGAGGCTGTTATCCTTGCCGATCGCCCAGTTTTTATCTACAGCAGCTATTAATATCATTTGATCATGTCCTGTCCCATTTATCTGAAAGCGCATTTATCTGATCTGCGAACTTTGCAAGATCTTTATTGGCTCCATGCTCGTTCTTTCTGATAACCGAAAGAAGCCTTTCCCCGGCAGCAAGAAGTCTCTCAAATACGGTACTGATCTTCTTCTGGGTGATAACCTTCTTGACGACAGGTATCCCCTTTGTCTCCTCTATGATCTCATCTTTTATAAGGTCATATTTTGTACCGCTGTATGGAGCAAAAGTCTTAAATCCGAATTTCTCAGTCAGGAGTGCAGCAAATCTGTCTGTAACAGTGTCCTCTCCGTGAACCACAAATATTTTCCGGGTCTTTTCCGGATCAAAGCTCTTTTCGGCCCAGTTTAACAGCCCCTTCTGATCTGCATGTCCGCTCATTCCCGTAAGGATCTCTATTGATGCATTTACAGAGATCTCTTCACCGAAAAGCTTTACCGTCCTGGCCCCCTCATACAGAGCCCGACCCAATGTACCGGCCGACTGGTAACCCACGAATAGTATGGTGGATTCCTTTCTCCAGAGATTATGCTTTAAGTGATGTCTTATACGTCCGGCATCGCACATTCCGGATGCAGAGATGATAACCTTTGGCTCATCATCCGTATTGATATCCCTTGAATCATCCGGCGTGATGGAAAGATTCAGATTGGTAAAGGTAAGTGGATTGATCCCTTTTTCAACCAGTTTCTTAGCCTCTCCGTCATAGCACTCAAGTGAGCTTTTACCGAAAATGCTGGTAGCATCCACCGCCAGGGGAGAGTCAACGTAAACCGGAAAATCTTCATGTCCGTGGACCAGCCCCTTCTCCTTTATTTCCCTTATGAAATAGAGGAGCTCCTGGGTTCGGCCCACTGCAAAAGAAGGGATGACCACGTTTCCGCCTCTGTCAAAGGTGAACTGAAGGATCTTCGTGAGTTCACCGATATAATCAGGCTTTTCTTCAGAATGAAGCCTGTCTCCGTAAGTGGACTCTATAAGGACATAGTCTGCTCCGTCCACAGGCTGGGGCTCCCTTATTATCGGCTGTCCCGTATTTCCCACGTCTCCGGAAAATACGATCTTCTTACTAACCCCGTCTTCCTTCAGAAATACCTCGATGGCTGCAGATCCCAGAAGGTGACCCACATCCGTAAACCTGATATCTATACCCTGGTCCACGTTAATAACATCATTGTAGCTCACAGGTTTTAAGAGTCTTATGGCTCCGTCTGCATCCTCCATTGTATAGAGAGGTACAAATTCTTCTATATTTGCGTTTCTTCTGGCCTTTCTGTTCCTCCACTCTGCTTCAAAAGCCTGTATATGGGCACTGTCACGCAGCATGATGCTGCAGAGCTTTGCCGTCGCATTCGTAGCATAAATACGTCCCCTGAAGCCCTTTGCATAGGCATAGGGAAGAAGGCCCGAGTGATCGATATGGGCATGGGTCAGAAAGATATAGTCGATCTCTCCTGCTGACACAGGCAGGTCAACATTCTCAAAGAGATTCTTACCCTGCTCCATTCCGTAATCCACAAGGATATTTTTTCCGTTGACATTAAGATAATGACAGCTTCCTGTCACCTCATGAGCTGCACCGATGAATTCTAATATCATATGTTATCACCCATCCCTGTTGCATTTTCAAAAAACAACGAATTGCCTTGTAAACTATTATTCTAGCACACTTCTATTGATCTGTCACAACTCAGCCACCAAAGATCCGGCCGACCTTCGCCATTGGCGCCACAGCATCCTGGAGGTCCCTTATTGCCTTATTTAATCCCTCAAAATCTATGGAATTAAGATTCTGAACAGAGGTTGTTAAGTCTTCTGCATTATCGGTGACCATCCTGTTAACGCTGTCACTGGTTTCAGTGATACTGGAAACCATTCCGTTTATGTTCTCCATCTCGTCAGTTATCTTGGCGAGTGCTTCCTGTGCCTGGATGATCGTAGCATTGGCAGTTGTAAGCGTCTGAACCGCAACCGGAACTATCATAAAGGATACGATCCCCATTATAAGCACCAGGCAGAAAATAAGGATCGAGGTCACCTTCTGATACTTGGCCTCACGTTTTTCAAACTCTAAAAGTTCCTTTAATATCTCCTTTGCATCTTTGTCACTAAGTACTTCATCAGGTTTCTTTTCTAATTCGCTCATATTTTCCTCCTTATATCCTTAACCCTCTCGGGTAATGATTTTTTATTATCCTTCCGTCAGATTTACCCCACCCGATGGAATATCCGTCCACGCTGACAATACACCAGCCTTTCCTGCCATTCCCGTTTATGATATCCGCAGGTAGAGTTTCTCCCCTCATATATTTAAGCGCCAGATCCGGTGATCCGTTTATCTCTGCATTTAATACAGCTTCATCCGGAGAAATAAAGAGTGCGAGTGCATGGGACGGTTCAAATCTCTTATTTTTAAGAGTTCCGAGATGAAGACCCGGTCTTAAAACCTTCAATCCTCTTAACCCAGGGCAATCCTCCGGTGCTAAATAGAGCTGCTCTCCGAAAGTATGGATCATGCCCTCCGGAAGAACGAGATCCGGCAGACTTTCATGAGCGAAATCATTAAAAAGCTTAATATCTGCATTTAACGCTCTGTCTAACGCGCCGTTTGATGAAAGCCGTTTTATTTCCCCCGGGACATCTCCTTCTCTTTTAAGAATACTGAAAAAATGTCCTTCTCCCCTGACCTTATGGGGATATATCCTTACCCCATACTCTGTCTTTATAAATCCTTCCGGCAGCCTTTTTATCGTATCGGGGTCCACCGGACTAAAGCCGTTATTTTCTTTAAGGAAACTCTCTATCATTTCCTCATTTTCATCTTTTGAGAATGTGCAGGTGGAATAGACCATTATTCCCCCGGGAAAAAGCATCTTCGCTGCTTCTCTGAGGATTCCCGTCTGTCTCTCGGCACAGTAACCGACATTCGCAGAACTCCACTCATTAACGGCATCGGGATTTTTCCTGAACATGCCTTCTCCCGAGCAGGGTGCATCCACCAGTATCCTGTCAAAAAAGCCTTCAAACCTGCCCGAAAGCCTGTCAGGCATTTCGCTTGTAACAAGGGCGTTTCCTACGGATGACCTCTCGATATTGAGGGAAAGTATTCTTGCCCTGTCCGGTTCCGGCTCATTGGTGATAAGGAGGCCTTTGTTTTCCATAGCACCTGCTATTTCTGTGCTTTTCCCTCCGGGAGCCGCACATAGATCAAGTACCTTCATTCCCGGACGTACATCCAGCCATTCAACCGGTGCCATGGCGCTGGCTTCCTGTATGTAATACAGGCCGGCTTCATGATAGGCATGTCTTCCCGGCCTGTCATCCTCATCATAATAATACCCGTTTTCACACCACGCCACTCTGTCTTTCAGGATCAAAGACAATGTTCCTTCCGGGGTTTTACCTCCGGATGATTTTTTTAATCTGTTTATCCTAAGGGATCTATTCGATATATCATCATAAGATGAAAGAAATGCTTCATACTCATCCCCCTCAAGATATGATTTCATTCTGGATAAAAACTCTTCCGGCAGCATGTCTGGTATCAGGTTAAACCTCCGTTATCATACCAATCATTCTATCAAAAAATGCTGATTTTAACTACCAAAAAAAGCTGATTTTACTACTGGACTATGTGTTTATTTCGGTGTAGAATTTTTTAGTATTTTTTTCAAGGGAGAGTATCATTATGGAGAATAAAAGAAGTACTTTTTCCGGATCCATCGGATTCGTTCTTTCAGCTGCCGGCAGTGCCGTTGGTCTCGGGAATCTCTGGCGATTCCCGTATCTTGCCGCACAGAACGGCGGCGGACTGTTTCTGGTCGTTTATCTTGTCCTGGCGGCGACCTTCGGTTTCACCCTTCTCGTTTCGGAAGTATCCATAGGGCGAAAGACAAGAAAGAGCCCTATCGATGCGTATACTGCGATGCATCCCAAATGGGGATGGCTTGGTTTTTTTGCAGTGACCGTTCCCTTTATCATCCTGCCATACTACTGTGCTATCGGCGGATGGGTCATGAAGTACTGCACCATCTATCTTACCGGACAGACAGAAGCTCCTGTCTCCGATGGATTTTTTACAGGCTATATCACCGGTATAACAGAACCTATAATTTTTATGGCGATCTACGTTTTTCTCACATCATTTGTAATTTACCGGGGTATAAATAAAGGAATAGAAAAGCTTTCAAAAATCCTTATGCCCGTACTTCTTATCATCGTGATCGGAATAGCTGTTTTTTCCACAACATTAAGCTATAAGGATGGTGACACTTTAAGAACCGGACTTGACGGCCTGAAGATCTATCTCATACCCGATGTTTCCGGACTCACATTCCGTTCCTTTATGAATGTTCTACTGGACGCTATGGGACAGCTTTTCTTCTCGATCAGTGTTGCCATGGGAATAATGATCTCCTATGGTTCATACTTTGGAGATAAGGATGATCTTCTCAAAAGTGTTTCCCAGATAGAGTTCTTCGACACCGCCGTTGCTTTCCTTGCCGGAGTTATGACCATCCTTCCTCTCTATGTTTTCATGGGACGTGAAGGCATGAACGCTTCCGGGCCTTCTCTTCTCTTTATATCCATGCCCAAAGTTTTTGCATCCATGGGAACAGTCGGAAGAGTGCTCGGAGCCCTTTTCTTCGTAATGGTCTTCACAGCAGCTCTTACAAGCTCAATTTCCATCATGGAAGCAGTGGTTTCCTCATTTATGGAGAAATTCCATATGTCAAGAAAAAAGGCCACCATCCTTGAAGGAGTGATAGCCTTTATCATAGGTACCTTTGTTTGTCTGGGTTACAATGTCCTGTATTTTGAAATGCCTCTTCCCGGCGGCGGTAAAGGACAGATCCTGGACGTTCTTGACTTTGCAAGCAATAATTTCCTGATGCCTGTTGCCGCCATCGGCACCTGCCTCCTTGTGGGCTGGGCCGTTAAGCCAAAGGTGATCATCGATGAAGCCACAAAGAACGGCGAAAACTTCTGGAACAAGGGACTGTTTGTACTGATGGTAAAATTCATAGCGCCAATACTCCTGACGATCCTGCTCATACAGTCAGTTTGCGGCATCTGATATCATTGCAAAGAAGCTCTCCCTGGAAACAGGGAGAGAATATAAAAATCCCTGCAGATATTCTACTTCAAGTCTGATCAGCTTTTCTTTCTGTTCTTCATTTTCCACGCCTTCTACAACAACCTTGAATCCAAGGTCTTTTATCATCTGAATGATGTGGGTCATTATCTTATCTTTCTTTTCTTCCGAACCGGCGTCCCACAGTACATTCCTGTCTATCTTTATTATTGAGAAAGGATATTTGATAAGATCGTTCAGATTGGTATTTCCTGCTCCAAAATCATCGAGTGAGATAAAGAATCCGTTCTGGCGGAGGCTCTTTACTGCGTTTTCCATCATAGCCTCATTATATGAAAAGATGGATTCGTTTATCTCGAGATTGATCCTCCTCGTATTTGTGCCGTATTTGGCAGCTATCTCAGAAAGCCTCTTGGGCAGATTCTCATCCATGCACTGAACTGCAGACAGATTTACTGAGATAAAATCTATCCCATACTGCTCAGGATGCACTTCACTGGAAAAACGGCAAACTTCGTTGAAAACGATTTCTCCCACTTTCCCTATGACTCCCATCTGTTCCGCCACAGAAATGAATTCCTTTGGCGGAATAGGTCCAAGAATTTCATCGGTATATCTCACCAGCGCCTCGGCAGATCTGAAATTGCCGGTTGCAGTATCCAGAACAGGCTGGTAATAGACCTGCAAAAGCTTCTTCCTTATCCCTCTCTTAATAGCCTCCTTTACATCCATGTACCTGTTTTCTTCGCTCTTTCCGTCGATCACATGGACTTCATCCCCGAGCTTTTTATCAAAGGGCGCATTTGAAAAAAGGATCAGCTGATCCGGAGATTTTATCCTGTCAGGAATATTGGTTGCCCAGACCTGTACGGGAACTATAGTATTAACCCCCGGCACATCCCATTTCTTTCTGAACCTTGTCCTTATCTCTTCTGCCATCTTCATTCCCTCTTCCCATGTCGTGTTATACAGGATGATAGTGAATGAACCCTTTACAGGGAAATAGACTTTCGCATTTTTTCCTCCGAGACAGCGAAGCCAGGCTGTTATGCCTTTTAACAGCCCGAAAACGTTTCTCATACCGAAAACAGAGACATAGTAATCGAAATTATGAAGCTTTATGGAGATCACAAATGAACGGAAAGGCCCGGCATAAATGACTTCGGCCTCACTGATCAACGCATATCTTGAGAGCGCACCGGATTCCCTGTCATATAAGGTCTTTTCATTCTCTATTATTATGAATGAACCCAGAGCGCATACCGACTGCACGAAGATCGTTGCCCTTAGATAAGGGAACAGAGCGGAAAGGAAGCTACTGAGTATGATCCCGGCAAAGAAAATACATATAAATATGAGATCCGAGCTGAATATTTCCCTGTACCTGATGATCACATAAACAGTAATGATGAAATAAATCCCCACTATGACAAAATAGAGTTCATACCAGGGACCATGGCTGTATCCGCCGTCAGGACTGATGGTATAAAGCAACGCCTGCAAGGGTGGAACAACGGAAAATACAATAAGGATAAGCTCCGGAAGAGCAAGGAAGACCCGGTGAACCGTTTTCATCAGGTAATTGACCCGGGCCATATAAATGATGTAAAGCGCATATACATATGCCAGAGAATTATGCAGAAGATGCGTAAAGAAAGTGATCACATTATCGATCCCGGGATTAAAAATGGATAGATCATTTCTCATTATCGTGGAAATGAGATCCAGTATTCCGGTGATATTCAGGATAAATATTATGGCAATAAATATCCTGCTCTGCATTCCGGTGCGGTCCTTTTTTCTGAAATATATTACAAGCAGAAACAGAGTCAGGAGTATAGCACTGATATTGTAATTCAGATTATATCTTCCGGCTGGATACATGAAATACCTCAGTAAATATATATTTTCCGTATTGTATCAGACATGGAGTTAATACGCAATTATACTCGCGAACCAAATTAACTGCCATCCGAAAAGTTTTACCGCGGTATATGACCTCCTGATGAACAAGAAAAAACCGTTGGTACGTACTGTCACATCATGCTATAATGAATCCATGAACATGATGCTGTGGTATCAAACTGGGCACATCAGGCGGCAAAGAACATAAATGCATGCCAAGCCGGTTTATATTGCCGCTTATGGAAAAATGAAAAAATGGACCAGGGGGACGGGTTGATGGACCATTTTTATGGGAGAATGATATTTCAGGACCGTAACACTTTTTTCTGCCGTATCCGGCTATTCTATCGTATAATTATATAAAGAATCATCAGAAAGGAAACATATTATGATGCTTACAGAAAATCTAAAAAAAGAAGTGAAAAAAGCGCAGACTAAGGAGGAAGCAAAGGAGATAACCAGGGATATCATTGAAGAAGCCGGGACGCCTCTTGATGATGAGGAACTGGACAAAGCATCCGGAGGCGGGGGATTTTATGGGTATTCTCCAGAAAATCGGCCAAGGTAAAACAGCTCAGCAAAATGGACCAGAGTGACGGGGTTAAGGAGCCATTATTGTTTCACAAATACGACCCTCCAAATTTGGAGGGTCGTTCAACCAAACGTTCCTACCATTAATGTTGTGGTTGATATGGTTGCCCCCAACGCAGGATTGCCAAGATTTTCTTTTTTTGCCAATCCACCGCGACAGTGCTCATTTTGCGTTACCGTCTTATGAACACTGCCGTAAGAGCCGGATCTTTGTTATTTCACTCCTTGCTTACTTTGATATCCTCGCCTTGATGAAGTCAACCATGTTTCCTTCAACCCCGAGTACATATGCCAGTTCACCGTAAAGAGCGTGCTCGGCGGACTTAAGGAAGTGCTCATCCACTGTGGTAGCAGTGCGTCCCTTCTTCAGTCTCTCACTCTTTCTGGTGCGGGTAGTCTTAATGAGACGCAGGAGTTCCTTTGCATCATTTTGAACAAGTGCTTCAGAATAGGCGCTCTGGCGGTTTTTCTCGCTTTCTACGCTTATTTCATCCAGATCATTATAGGAATCTATAACATCAAGAGCCTCTTCTTCCGTAAGCGGATCCCGGAGAGAAGCCTCGCCGGTACCAACAGCCACATAAATCTTACTGCTAGGCGACTCAGTAGGTATCAGATAATAATACTTCTTAGTATTATCGCAGTCCGGTATGTCAAGAACTGAAATATCAGTTATCTTACATAACCCATCAACTTTGTGCACAACATAATCTCCGGTCTTATACATGAGAACTCCTTTCTAAAAATTCTGTAACCGTAAACCCATATAACCCAAAATCAGGACCTCCAAAAATAGTCCAGCGAAAAACATTTTAACACTAAAAAAAATAAAATGTAAGATGAAAATTTAAAAATGAAAGGGGTAAAAATAGACAAAAATTTTTCAGAATTGGATCTCCGGTCTCCAGCCGGTATCATTTTTCAGTTTTTCAACCGAAGGACGGAGTGAAAGCACCGGCTCAGCCGTTTCCGGCGCGTAATTGATGTTGATATCAGGTGCTATTCTATTTCTTATGATCTCAGTAAAATCTTTTAAGGGCCTGTAATCTCCATTGGCAATATTGTACACCTCTCCCTCTCTGCCCTTTTCAGAAACAGCGGCCATAGCCCGGGCTGCATCCTTTACATCGAGAAAGTCCCAGGTCTGGGTGCATGATGAAAGATCTGGAACTTCTCTTTTTTCAAGGCATGATCTTAAGTAGCTCAACATGGTATGAGAGTGCTCATACTCTCCGTACAGGCTGAATATCCTGAGCCAGTTCCAGGAAATACCCACATGTCTCGCAAGATCCCGGGTAAGATACATAGCAGCAGTCTTGGCGCTGCCATATGAATTCACGGGACATGTAAGTGTATTCTCATCTGCAGGTTTATATGATCCGTCCGGAAGAACAGATCCTCCGGCATTAAATCCGTATTCTGCCTGGGATCCTGTAATAAGAATACGTGAAGCCCCAATAACAGACGCTGCCCTTACTGCATCCATTGCCGGAATGATATTGGAATTCTGTTCTTCTGCATCATCCCTTTTTCCTGCCCATGAAAGATGAAAAAAAAGACATCCCGACATATCCAGCCGCTCTGTCTGTAAAGTGCGATGGAGTTTCAGAATATCTTTAATATCCAAAGGAAAGAGGATCAGGTTATCCTGACCCTGTTTTTCGTCAAATGAATTTTTGAGAGCTTCAAGTCTCCCATTATGCGGAGAGCCGGGTCTCACAGGACATACAACCTGATACCCCCGATCCAGGAGTTCTTTTACCAGACTGTATCCTGCAAATCCGGCGCCTCCGGTAACTATTGCTTTCTTCATAGGCCCTTATGCAGTAAAGTCAACCTTTGATCCGACCATTATCTTTTCTTCAGCTTTAACCGTTTCCCAGTCAAAATTCTTGATCTTCTCTAAAAGCTCTTCTGCGGATTCAGCTTTTACTGTAGCTTTCTTGATCTGATCCTTAGCAAAGCTGTCCCGTTTATCCCGCAGACGTTCACTTCTCTTCTCTGCTTCCTTTTCAGCCTTTTCAGCGTTCTTTTCTCTTTTCTCCGCTATCCTCTCGGACTGAGCTTTTGTAGACTGTTCAAGCTGTGCGAAGAAGCTTAACGTGCCGTCCTTATTAACAGAGAATCCGATGTTCTTAACGTCTCCGTCTTTTCCGGAAGCTGCCAGCTCTTCCTTCATCTCATCAAGCTGCTTCGTTCCGTTCTCAATGATGCCCATATATTTCTCTTTGGCTTCACTGTCTCTTGCCATCTCTTCTAAAAGTTCCGGCTCTATAAGAACACTGTATTCCTTTGTGCCACGTGAAAGATAATCCTGTGCCTCTTCTTCGGATGAGTAACTTGCAACAAAGAAATCCGTATTGTTCCCGTATTTTTCTTTTAATTCTTCAAGGATCTTCTTAGCACCATCAGATAATTCAACTCCGTTTAATATTCCGTTTACATTATCTGTACGCTTATCTCCCGGCTTATTTGCAGCATTTTCCGGCCTGTTCTCAGGTCTTTCATGACCCTCGGCTCTTTTGCCGCCAAACTTTCTGATATTTTCGCCGACCATTCCGGCGTTCTGGTAAATACCGTACCCACTCACATTGTTCATTCCGTGAACCTCCTTTTCCGCTATACAAACGTAAAATCCATCCGTGTTATCCGATTTCGGGACATTAGTCTCCTATATCACTTTATATATCGGCGGATAGTTCCAAATAATTTAGTATTTCTCAAAAAATATTTTGCAGGAAAGCTTGCATTTATTCCGAAACGATCCTGTCGGCTGCACCGGTAGCAAGGGCGTCGCACCTTTCATTCTCCGGATGTCCGTTATGTCCTCTGACCCAGGTAAACTCAAGTTCATGTATTTCCCCTGCTTTCAATAACCTCTGCCAGAGTTCCTTATTCTTTACTTCCTTTTTGTCAGCACCTCTCCATCCGTTCTTCTGCCAGGAATCAATCCAGTGCTTTGTAAAAGCGTTCACCACATACTGGGAATCAGATATTATATGAACATGACAGGGCTTTGTGAGTTTTTCAAGTCCCGCGATCACGCCCATTAATTCCATCCTGTTATTGGTGGTCTCCTTAAACCCTTCGGAATACTCCCTCTCATGAACATTCCCTTTGGAGTCGGTAAATTTAAGGATGGTACCGTATCCTCCGGGTCCCGGATTTCCCCTGCTGGAACCGTCGGAATATAATGTAACATGCGTTATAGCTTTTTCCATGTTCCCTCTTCCAGAAAGCTGTCACTCATCTTAAATGCCATTCGGGTTACATCTTCATCAAATCCCATTACCGAAAGAAGCATAATAGCATCTCTCGACTCGGTTTTTCCTTTGTTTAGCTCATAGGGGAACGAAATACCCTCCCCGTTTATCTCCTCGTCAAAGTGATAAAGAGAATAAACATCCTCCAGTATATCCGTAAGCGGAGTGTCATGGGTTGCCGCAAATACATGAGACCCCTTTTCATCCCCCATCTTTTTTAATAATACAGAAAGTGAGGCTATTCTTTCAACCGTATTTGTTCCTTTTAGCACCTCATCTAAAAAGACCGCCGTCTTTATTCCCTTCTTCTGAATATTAAGGATCCTTTTAACAGACATGATCTCCGCCATGTACAGGCTTTCTCCGTCCATGATGCTGTCTCTTATGGACATGGATGTCATACAGAAAAGCCTGGGACTTGAAAATCTTTCCGCAGGTACCGTGTATATAGTTTCCGACAGGATTATGGAAAGCGCCACACTTTTCAGGAATGTGGATTTCCCGGAAGCATTGGATCCCGTTAACAGTATCAGTCTTTCATTGTCTATATCATAAGGAACCGGATTTTTTAATAACGGATGATATCCCCTTCGTATCTCTATACCATCTTCTTCTCTGAATACCGGCTCAGTTGTGATCTTATAATTCTCTCTGAAAAGTGATACCGATATCATCGCATCAAGAAATCCGGTCACGTTAAAGAGCTCGTAGATCGCTTCTCTTTCCCTGTGGGCAGTCTTCAGCATATTATTGAACTTGATAAGATCCGGATGGAAAAAGATCCGGATAAAATCGAGCGGAAGTTCCAAAATTCCGCCGGTCAGCCTTTTACCGGTTGTCACTATCCAGGAATTTCTTTCTATTCCCTTTAGTATATCAAGAGAAAGCTCCAGCCTGTCATGGTAATCCTTTAATTCCGGTGTCTCTATCTTTAATAATTCCCGACATTCCCTTATCTCTCTGATAAGGTATCTGAACACAGGGATATAGCTCTCGATCTCTCCCTTTCTTTTGAAGTAAGTAGCCACATTAAATACAGAAGCCGCAATAAATAATATAAACCCAAGAGGCGGGTTTAAAAATATTGCGGCCATGGCTGCAGCCCCCAAACACATGGAAAAATAGTGACTGATATTACTCTCTGTTTTCCCCCGGTCAAGGGACCTTACTTTTTCATGAAAACAGGTCTTCTCCAGACTTCCGGCATTTTCAAAAGCATGCAGATACCTGTCCCTAATTTCTTTTTGTTCCTTAAAGAAATCAGCGACCCTGCCTCTTTCTTTAAGTTCTTTTTCCTCCATAAGCGGACGGCGAAGCATATCATAAAGATATTCCCCGCCGTTTTGTGAACTAGTGTTATCTAATGTCCTGAAGAACTGATCCATATCCAGATCATTCCAGGTGATGTCATCCACGATAAGTGCATCTGCATCCCCGGAATCCCTCTTCATCCTGAAATATCCGGATATCCGTTCATACTCATCTTTACTGTAATTACGCATTATTCTTTATCTGCTCATTGATCCTGTCAACTGTCTTTTTGACTTCTTCATAGATCTTTGAAGGCTGAATACCCACATTGAACCTGCCTTCCTCATACCTTACGATCCCGTCTGTCATTGTGAGCCTGACATTCTGTTTTGATCCTGAATATACTATGTTCTTCACTATATTGTTTTCAGGCTGCATATTAGGCTGATGAAGATCTATCACTATCAGATCCGCTTTCTTCCCTGCAGCGAGTGAATCAGTATCCGGAGTATCTATGGCGTCAGCACCGTCACAGCATGCCATTTTCAATACCTTTACAGCATCTACCGCAGCAGCATCATTTTCCCTGTACTTTGCAAGGGCGGTGGTCAGGAACATCTCCCTGAACATATCAAGGCAGTTATTGCTGGCCGGCCCGTCTGTTCCGATCCCGAGCCTTATGCCTTTTTTAAGATAATCCTCTATAGGTGCGATACCGCTTGCGAGTTTAATGTTTGAAGCGGGGTTTGTGATTACCGAAACACCCCTCTCCTTCATTATCTTCATATCTTTTTCAGTCACGTGAACCCCATGGAAAAATACTCCCCCGTTATCGAGGACCCCAAGCGAGTCCATTAATTCCACGGGTGACATACCGCCATTCCTGTCCATACAGCCCTTAACTTCCGCATCTGTTTCGGACATATGCATATAAACCGGAGCTTTTAATTCGTGAGACAGCTTAGCAACCCTCTCCAGGTTCTCTTTTGAATTGGTGTACTCAGCGTGTATACCGAGCCTGTACGCATTCATGTCATTTCCGGAATTCAGTTTCTGATAAAGCTCTTTTAATTCCTCTGCAGACGATGAAAAATCGCTCATGGAGCCGCACTGTACACATCTTATCCCGGCTTCCTCTGCTGCCTTTGCAACAGAATAAGGGAAGTAATACATTTCACAGATCTCGGTTATTCCGCTTGTAAGATACTCAAGGCATGCAAGATATGTTGCATAATAGACGTCATCTGCAGTAAGGCAGGCTTCTCTCGGGAAGATCTGGTTATGAAGCCAGTCATCAAGCTTCATATCATCTGCGGCTGAACGGAATATGGTCATTGCAGAATGTGTATGACAGTTCTTAAATCCGGGCATTATAAGATCGCCCTTTAGATCGATCTCCCTGTCAAATTTCAGATCTGCAGATATTTTTCTGCATTCCTCTGAAGATGCCTCTCCTGCGAAAGCAATTTCACTGCCCTGCACGAGAACCTCACCGTTTTCAATGATATTGTCGTCATGACCAAAAGTCAGTACCTTTCCGTTAAAAAATCTTGTATTCATACTATACCCTCTGTGAATGATCACTGCGGACGGTCCTCTTCGTCAAAGAAATCCTCTTCCTCAGCCTTGATCTTATCCTTATCTCCGTCCATAAGAGCCTTTATCTTATTCTTTCCTGCTCCCGGATCAGCCACGTCATTATTGACTTCATAAAGGATATTCATGGCCTTCTCCATCTGATGATCATTGATCATGATCACGCAGATCTCCTTTGCTCCGTCATATTTCTTTCTGCTGAAAAAAGGGATCTTCTCCCATTTTTCCAGATAAGAGATGCCGGAATTAACGAGACGTTTTACGAATTTATTCTTTTTTTCTATATCTGTAGTTCTCAGAACTTCTTTTTCGTTATTAACCATCTGATGTGCCCCGTTATGAATGTACCCAGACCGGAGTTCCTTCCGGAGTCGCTGCATATAGTGCAGGCATCAGCTCAGGCGGAACATTCACGCACCCATGTGAGCCATTCCTCTTATAGATCTCTCCTCCGAAATTCGATCTCCAGTTAGCATCATGTATACCGCAGTTATTTACGAACCTCATCCAGTAATGAACAAAGGATTCATAATCTTCTCCCTTTAATACCCGGTCAAGCTGTTTATACTGTACTGCAAAGAGTCCTTCCGGCGTATTGTGTCCTGCCGCAACATTTCCTGTTACTACCGGAACCGCATAGGTACCTACTCCGTTCTGGAAAAGTGTAAGTGTCTGCGTAGTAATGTTGATATCTATGTAATTTCCATTATTTATATCCATATTCCCCGCAACAACCACCTGGGGTGTCTCTGCCGGGGCAGGCAACGGAGCTTCCTCCGTCCTGATAACAGGCACAACCGGCATATATACGGGAATATGATTACCCGGAAGCTGTGTCCCGTTGATAACACCGTTCAGATAGGCAACTTCTGCTGCCTGATCTATAACAGCCGTTCCGGTATTATACTTTTCGGCAAGAGCTGCCACAAACACGTTGATCACTGCCGGATTCTGTCTGAAAAGGTTTATTGTCCCGGCATCAACACTAAAAACTTCGCCCTGTCCTTCTGGAATGGCAAGACCCGTAAAAACATAGTTTACAGTTTCCCCTTCCGCTCTCAGGCTGTTTATTCCCATAAAAGGAAGCAGCAGCACCACAATGGTTGCACAGATCACAACTTTCTTAAATATCCTCATATTTTACCTCTCTTTTGTTTCCCGATGGAATTCCCCTTTTATTTTTTTATAACCCTGAATACGGGTTTCTCCCTCTCATCAATATCCTCATCTTCGTCCTCAGGTTCATCCCCCGAAGAAACCTGACTCCTTAAGGACATAGTCCTTCTCTTTTCAAATTCTTCCAAATACTCGTCCTCGTCATCATCATCTTCATACTCCGCTTTCGCGTCCTTTGAGAATAAAAAGCCTGTACTTCGAACGGGCACGGTATTCATCTTTTTCTTTCTGCTTTTCCGGAGTTTCGCCGCCTCTCTTCCAGATATAGCAGCCGTTATGGATATTAAAAATATGGCTACTGTTATCTCCACCACTGCCCTCAGCATGGCTGTCTCTGTGTCCCGCGTATATCTGGCATAGAGATAATTCTGCAGAATGATACCAACTATCGTTGCTATCAGAAGATTCCCGCACCATAGAATGGCACTCTTTCTTCCCTCTGCCAGAATGGTATCGAAAAATGCCACCACCATGGTCACCGGGAAAATGATCAGTGCGCTAACCACCTCGAGCCGTGCCCAGAACATCCAGACAAATATCAGTATATAGTTTAAGGTCAGCATCAAAAGCGTTTTTCTGATGGACATACCCTGTTTCACTTCACAACCAGATTTACGATCTTACCGGGAACATAGATCTCTTTTATAAGGTTACCTGTGAGCCTGTCCTGAACTGCTTCCTTGGCTATAGCGAGAACCTCGTCCTTTGAAGCTTCCGCTGAAACACTGACGGTTGCACGGACCTTTCCGTTAACCTGAACAGGAACCTCGATGGTATCCTCTTTCATGGCTTCCTTATCAGCTTCAGGCCATTCGCACTTAAATACAGACTCCTGATGTCCAAGCTGCTGCCAGAGCTCTTCTGCTATGTGAGGAGCAAAGGGAGCAAGTAATATAACATATGTTTCCAAAGTCTCCCTGTCAACTGCAGGTAACTTTGCAAGTGAGTTATTGAACTCCATAAAGCCTGATATCACCGTATTCAATGAGAAGGTCTCAAGCCTGGAGGTGATCGTATTAATAAGCTTATGGCGGAGTCTCACCAGTTCGGGAGTAGCTTCTGCATTCTTATCTTTATTATCCATCACAAGATTCCAGAACTTGCATAAGAACCTGTATACTCCGTCTATACCTCTGTCATCCCATGCGCTGTCCTGCTGGGGAGGTCCGATAAAGAGTTCATAAAGCCTCAGTGAATCACATCCGTAGTCTCTTATCATATCATCAGGAGAGATCACGTTTCCAAGGGACTTACTCATCTTTACTCCCTTGGGGCCGAGAACCATACCCTGATTAAAGAGTTTTAAGAAAGGCTCTTCAAATCCAACAGCACCTATATCATATAGGAACTTGGTCCAGAATCTCGAATATAACAGGTGAAGCACTGCATGCTCAACACCGCCTATATACATGTCTACAGGCAGGAACTTGTCAGCTTTTTCGCGGCTTACAAGAGCCTTATCATTTTTAACATCCACATATCTCAAGAAGTACCAGGATGACCCTGCCCACTGCGGCATGGTATTGGTCTCTCTTTTTGCATCTTTTCCGCACTTAGGACACTTGCAGTTCACCCATGAATCTATAGCCGCAAGAGGAGATTCTCCTGTATCTGTAGGCTGATATGATTCAACTTCAGGAAGAAGAACAGGAAGTTCCTCCTCCGGAACCGGTACTGCACCACAGTCGGGACAGTGAATGATGGGTATGGGCTCTCCCCAGTATCTCTGCCTTGAGAACACCCAGTCCCGGATCTTAAAGTTTTTCTTAGCTCTTCCAAAGCCCTTTTCTTCTACAATATGAGGGGCTTTTACCTTTAATTCCGCAGATTCCATCCCGTTCCAGTCGCCGGAATTGATCATGATACCGCTTGCTTCGGTGTAAGCTTCCTCCATGTTTTCGATCTCTTTTCCGTCCCTGGCTATTACCTGGATTATCGGAAGATCGAATTTCTTTGCAAATGCAAAGTCCCTGTCATCATGGGCAGGAACGCACATGATCGCTCCCGTTCCGTAATCTGCGAGAACGTAGTCTGAAAGCCAGATGGGCACCTTCGCGCCGTTTAAGGGGTTGATCGCATAAGAACCGGTGAATACACCTGTCTTTTCCTTACCCTGAAGTCTGTCTACATTGGACTTGTTAGCTGCATCCGCAATATACTTTTCAACTTCAGCCTTTTTGTCGGCTGTTGCAAGACCTTTTGCCAGCTCATGCTCGGGAGCTAGAACCATGAATGTAGCTCCGTAAAGAGTATCAGGTCTTGTAGTATATACTGTTATGGCATCGTCTCTTCCGTCGATCTTAAAATCAACTTCTGCACCGTAGGATCTTCCGATCCAGTCGGTCTGCATCTTTTTAACCTTTTCAGGCCAGTCAAGCTTATCAAGGCCGTCTAAAAGTCTGTCTGCATAAGCAGTGATCTTTAACATCCACTGCCTTAAATTCTTCTTTGTAACTTCGCTATGGCATCTCTCGCACTTTCCGTCCACCACTTCTTCATTAGCAAGGACCGCACGACAGGAAGGACACCAGTTCAGGGGCATCTCCTTCTCATATGCAAGACCATGCTTAAAGAGCTGAACAAAGATCCACTGGGACCATTTATAAAATGCAGGGTCTGTAGTGTCGAGCTCCATATCCCAGTCATAGATCGCACCGATCTGCTTTACCTGGCGCTTGATATTCCTAATATTCTCGGCTGTAGAGATCCTCGGGTGCTGTCCCGTCTTAATGGCATAATTCTCTGCCGGAAGTCCGAAAGCATCCCATCCCATGGGATG
The DNA here is from genome assembly GCA_902779445.1 of uncultured Lachnospiraceae bacterium. Taxonomy (GTDB): domain Bacteria; phylum Bacillota; class Clostridia; order Lachnospirales; family Lachnospiraceae; genus NK4A144. The sequence goes on along the minus strand of CACZBM010000005.1, from coordinate 21,575 downwards.
AATGAGATAATAACCCTTCATCATCTTATAACGGCTCCAGACATCGGATATCACATATCCTCTCCAGTGTCCTACATGAAGGCCCGCACCTGAGGGATAGGGAAACATATCCAGGCAGTAATACTTCGGTTTCTTTCCGTCATCAACATTAACGGGATTCTTCTCCCAGATCCCGGTCCACTTATTCTCAATCTCAGAATGGTTATAAATCTCCGCCATTTCTACGCTCCTTAGAATGTATTTTTTACCCAGTAAAACGTATTACAGTTTAATGCTACACCCTGCAAATGTCAACAATCCGGGCCAATCTCAATCCAATAAACGATACAGTTCTTCACCGTCATTTTCGGCTATGATCTCATAGTGTGAGAACACATATTTTTTCACATCTTCATCATCAAAATCCCACAGTCTTTCCGAAATGATCCACTTTGGTGTATCATATTGTAGCTTATTCATAACATCTGTCTTTATTGACGGATCAAGATGCAGGAAATATGGCAGATTTACAGGATACTTATTCGAAGGCAGATCCTGATTGATCTCATAATAGATCATCCCCGATTCCAGATTGTATATACCAGCCCTCTCCCACTCCGGCACAAGGGCAGCTATTTCCTTACAGTCAAAGTACTGTTGTTTTCCGTTGTCCTCTTCATAGATCATAAGATTTTCCAGGAATTTATCCGTGGTCAGGGGATACAGCTGCACCAAGGCAATAACAATAGCTATTATATAGGCAGCGATCCTCGGATCACTTAACTTGTGCTCTTCTCTGAATGATACGAATGCTTCTTTACAGTCCTTCATGAAATAAGAAAAAAGCATTACAAACACCGGCATCTGACAGAGGAAATAATAAAGGTACGGTGTTCCGAGGTGCAGCAGCATAAACTGAAGAACAGAAGTAATGAGGATGTACATCCTCCTGTTACTCTCCTTTTCATCCCGGTGTCTCATAAACAGACCGTACAGGAATGACGCGTAGCATATAATGATATTCTTTTCCCATCCCAGTGAAAATGCCTCGTAATAATCTGTAGAACGCTTAAATGCAAACAGGAAGGCGCAGTATATGAACTCCTTTACTGCTCCGTTTGCAATGAAATAGATAAAAAGCGGGACTGCAATAAATAAAACGCCTACAATAAAGTTTACGGCGCAATCCCTTAGGATATCCCACTTCTTTTTCTTTACCATTATGATAAAAACCGTGATCAGCGAAGCACATATAACAGCCGCTACTGTTATTTTGGAAAAAAGAAAGATCCCGAACCCTATTCCGAAAACAAGCGCAGAATATTCCGGATCCAGAACCGGTTCATCTTCATTCAATATGTAATCCAGCGTCAGATACACTGCCGCCATGCTGCAGGGCATGAAAAGCTCCTCAACCGTATTCCCGCCCCATATAAGGGCGTATGCACCATAATAGTATAAAAGAAGCAGGATTGCGGATCCCGGCCTGTTTAAGAATAACCTTCCTATCTTCCATACCAAAATAACAGTCAGTATTATTGAAATACACTGGATCAGGAAAACACCGTTCCGCCCTTTGATAAAGAGCTGCCCAAAGGCTTCATAAAAGAAAAGGGCCGGGCCTTTCAGGTCAAAATAATCCTTGTATGGCACCTTGCCTTGGGTGATCGCCCTTCCCATCAGAGAGTACCATGAGGCATCATACCCGTAGGCATAAGGGTAGAGCGGACTTGTCCAGCTGCTGCACTGAAAGATATAGATCACTCCGGTGAGGGCTACCACAATGTATTCAATTATCCGTTCTGCCTTATTCTTATCCATGAATGAAATAATACCAAAAAAAGAACCCCGGAACAAATAAATGTTCCGGGGGAAAATACTAAAATTCAGGCATCCTCTACATTTTCAATCTTGTCCTTACGTGCTTCGATCTCCTTAGCCTGAACGTCGGCAGGAGCGGGCTCATAGCGATTAAACTCATATGAGAATTCTCCGATCCCTCCGGTCATGGAGCGAAGATCCGTATTGTATCCGAATATGCTGGACTCAGGTATCTCAGCTTCTATAACCTGCTTGCCGCCTTCAATAGGTGTCATTCCGAGGACACGTCCCCTTCTCTTATTAAGATCACCCATTACATCTCCGGTAAACTGATCGGGAACCGTTACCTTTAAGGTCATAATGGGCTCGAGAAGAATAGGTGTAGCCTTCATAAAGCCGTCCTTGAATGCGAGCTTTGCAGCGGTCTTAAATGACTGCTCAGAAGAATCCACGGGATGATATGAACCATCGTAGAGAGTTGCCTTAACTCCCACTACCGGATATGCAGCAAGAGGTCCCTTTTCCACAGATTCCGTAAGTCCCTTTTCAACCGCAGGGAAGAAGTTCTTCGGAACGGCACCGCCCACAACTCTTTCCTCGAATATATAGGGCTTCTCCATATCTCCACTGGGTTCAAAGATCATCTTAACATCACCGAACTGTCCGTGTCCTCCGGTCTGCTTCTTATATCTGCCCTGAACATCAGACTTGCCGCGGATGGTCTCCCTGTATGCAACCTTGGGAGTTGACAGTTCTATCTGAACCTTGTATTCACTCTCAAGCTTTGACTTTACAACGTCGATCTGCTGGTCGCCGATACCATAAAGAAGTGTCTGGCGGTTCTGCGAATCATTTACATTTCTGAGCGTCAGATCCTCTGCACAGATCTTTGCGAGAGCCTGTGAGATCTTGTCTACATCGCCCTTATTAACAGGCCTGTATCTCACAGCTGTATAAGGAGTTGAGATCATGGGCTTTCCATATCTTATAGCTGTAGCCTTGGTCCCGAGGGAATCTCCGGTCTTCGTAACAGCGAGCTTTGCGAATGCACCGATATCTCCTGCATGAAGCTCAGGGATCTCAATAGCCTTGTTTCCGCAAAGGGTATAAAGCTTTCCTGTCTTCTCTTCCGTATCCTCATTAACATTATAGAGAACATCACCGCTCTTTATAACGCCTGAGCAAACCTTGAAAAGAGAATACTTTCCGATGAACGGATCGATGATGGTCTTCCAGACCATCGCTGTCTTCGGCTTTGAGAAATCATAGTCAGCTTCAAATATCTCCGAGTTTGCTGTATCGATACCGGCGATCTTTCTGCCTTCAGGGCTTGGAAGATACTTAACACAGTCATCAAGGAGGGTATAAATACCCTGGATCAGTGTATTACTTCCCATTGTGATGGGAACGATGGTCCCGTCACATACACTTGCGTGAAGGGCAGCTCTTATCTCTGCCTCCGAGAAGGTATCACCGTTGAAAAATCTGTCCATAAACTCCTCGGATGTCTCGGCAACAGCCTCCATCAGGGAATCTCTGTACGCTTCCAGGTTCTCTTTGGAATAGTCGGGAATATCACATTCAACTGCCTCTCCCTTGTCATTCCAGCGGAATGCCTTTTCTGCCACAACATTCACATATCCAACAAACTTCTCATTTTCTCTTATAGGGAAATGGAAAGGTGCTATCTTTTTTCCGTAAAGGTCTGTGAGCTCCTCAAGAACATTCTTGAATGAAGCATTGTCTATATCCATATTGGAAACATATACCATTCTGGGAATATTGAACTTATCACAGATATCCCAGGCTTTCTTTGTACCGGTCTCCACTCCTGATTTGCCGTTTACCACGATTATCGCTGAAGCTGCAGCTGTTGCTGCTTCCTCAACCTCACCCACGAAATCAAAAAATCCGGGGGTATCCATGATATTGAGCTTTGTGTCCTCCCATTCAATGGGGATCAGTGATGTGCTGATGGAAAACTTTCTCTTCTGCTCTTCCTTGTCATAATCACTGATGGTGTTTCCATCGTCGATGGTTCCCAGTCTCGTTGTCAGCCCCGAAAGTTTAGCCATTGCTTCTACAAGGCTTGTCTTTCCGGAGCCGCCGTGGCCCAGGAGCGCAATGTTACGGATCTTCTCTGTTGTGTAAACCTTCATACGGAAAATACCTCCAAAAAAATATAGTCGTGTTGCCCGGTTCCACCCTGTGTGACACCCGAAACAACACGACTATTTTACCAAATATTTATTAAATTAACAATGGTTTTTGTATAATTTGACGTATGTTGTATATGTCAAAATAAGCAACTACCTCATAAGAGAATCCAGATCTTTATAAAACTCCGGATAGGAAATGCCGACACAGGCGGAATCCTTTATCTCCACCGGCTGTACGCTCCGGCTTATAAGAGCTGCAATGGAAAAACTCATGGCTATACGATGGTCTTTTGCCGTATCGATAACCGCATGGTGAAGATTTTTCCCTCCGTGTATCACCATTCCGTCCTCCTTCGCCTCAGCATCTGCTCCCATGGCATTAAGATTATCAACCGTAAGGCTTATCCTGTCCGACTCCTTGACCTTTAACTCGGCAGCGTCCTTAATTACCGTGTCCCCTTCAGCAGCCGCAGCTACAACAGCTATTAGCGGTATCTCGTCAATAAGGGCAGGGATGATGTCTCCGCTGATCCCGGTGCCCTTCAGGCCAGGAGTATATTTTACAAGGATATCGGCACATTTTTCACCGGTTTCATACCGTTCGTTTTCTATTGTTATATTGCCGCCCATATCCCTGAACACACGTAAGATCCCGTCACGTGTAGGATTTATGTCTACATTTTTAAGAAGTATCTCCGAACCCGGTACTATCAGTGCAGCCCCCATAAAGTAAGCGGCGCTTGAAATATCCCCGGGAACAGTGACCGAAAGACCCGTAAGTCTTTCTGACGGTCTTATTAAAGAAACAGGTTTATCTACTGTTCCACTCACTATATCAGCTCCAAAAGCAGAAAGCATTAATTCCGTGTGATTTCTGGAAAGGACAGGTTCGATAACACGTGTCTCTGCATCCGCATAAAGCCCCGATAATAAAATAGCTGATTTAACCTGTGCCGATGCCACGCTTGTACGTATTTCCCCGCCCTTTAATTCTCCGCGGGAGATAATAAGAGGCAAACGATCGTTATTATTCTCGGACCTGATGGAAGCGCCGAGAGACGATAATGGCTCTATAACCCTTTTCATCGGTCTTTTCGACAGGGAGCTGTCTCCTGTCAGGCGCGTCTCAAAGTCCTGTCCTGCAAGAATTCCTGCGATAAGTCTGGTGGTAGTTCCGGAATTCCCGCAGTCAAGCTCAGACTCCGGCTTTTTTAACCCGTGAAGCCCTTTTCCGTGAACCAGTATATAATCCCCGGCAGCGTCATGTCCCTCTTCTATTTCCACCCCCATCTTTCTGAAACAGTTAATGGTGGAAATACAGTCAGCACTTTTAAGGAATCCTCTTACAACGGTATCTCCTTCCGCTATGGCTCCAAACATTATACTTCTGTGTGAGATTGATTTATCCCCGGGGACTTTGATCTCTCCCTTAAGGGGATTCATTGCATGTGTAATCTTCATTCCTGTTTATCCTTTTTGAGATCCTTCGCTCCGCTCAGGATGACACGATTATTCCGGGCGCAGCCATTTGTCATTCTGAACGTGACTTCTTGTCATTCTGAACGTGACTTCTTGTCATTCTGAGCGCGACTTCTTGTCATTCTGAGGGCGACTTCCTGTCATTCTGAGGGCGACTTCTTGTCATTCTGAGGGCGACTTCTTGTCATTCTGAGGGCGCAGCCCGAAGAATCTCTTCATGTCCTGCTGAATATCTTATATCCCTTCTCCATAAGATCCGCTATTCCGAGGGCCATTGATTCCCGATCATAAAATTCTATTCTTAAGGCTCCCTCTTCATATATCCTGTTATGCACGATACCTATATTTTTTATGGATATGCCGTGAGATGAAAGAATTGTTGCAACAATTGCTATTGCACCCGGTTCATCCTCTACATCAAGATGCATAACATATGATTTTTTAATAGGGCCAAGTGGAACATCCTGAACAGAATCTCTGTAATTTTTAGCCTCTTCAAAGATAGTATGGAGCTTATCGCCCTGCTTCTCGGCTATGAGATCTCTTGTTTCCTTAAAGATCTCAATGTACTTGTCCATGAGCTCCAGCATATTATCAGGATTCTCTAAACAGATCTGTTCCCACATGGTAGGGTCAGATGAAGCGATCCTTGTAATATCCTTAAATCCACCTGCAGCTATGGCCTTCATATACTGTTCCGGCGAATCTTCTTTCTCAACAAGTCTCACCAGATTATATGCGATCATATGTGGAACATGGCTTATGGCGGCAGTGATCCTGTCATGAAGCTCCGGTTTCATAACAAGCGGTATCGCCTTCAGTTCACGAACAAAACCTTCATATTTGCTGATATGCTTATCTTTGGCATTTTTCCCCGGAGTGATAATATAGTATGCATTCTCGATCAAATGATCATTGGAATTTAAGTATCCCGATTTTTCAGACCCTGCCATCGGATGTCCGCCCATAAATACCGCATCGGGCAGCTCTCTCTCCACGGCCTCATGGATCTTATTTTTAACAGACCCCACATCGGTAAGAATGGTATCTTCTCCGATATAGGGTTTCAGTTCCTTCAAGAATCTGATATTCGTATCAACAGGAGCACATAAAAAAATAAGATCACAGTCCCTGAAACTGTCATCTACAGTACAGGTACCATGATCTATCACTCTGTCCTCCAGGGCAGAATGTAATGTGGACTCAGATCTGTTAAGGGCGGTGATAAAAGCATCGGGAAATTTCTTCCTGATATTCTTGGCAATGGAACCTCCTATAAGCCCCAGTGCGATAAAACCCACTTTCATTATTTACCTTCTTCATCCCTTCTGGATTCTACGTAGGCCACACTGGCAACCACAGCGATCATTATACCTACAGCGATGAGCGCCATAACCGTAAATGCTGATAAACCTACCACAACTCCTATATTCATACAAACCTCCTAATACATTAAAGATCAGAAAGCATCCAGATTTAGAGCCTGATCCAGGATATTCATAAGATCTTCCTTCTCTTCTTCCTCTGTCTTTTCCTGAGCCTGTTCCAAAAGGCTTTGGCTTTCGAGATATGTTTCGTATACACCTATACGGCAGGCATCAGACTCAGGCATTCCTATGAACACTCCTCCGTAAATATTGCCTCCCTCTTCATGGCTTACTCTCACCACGTTTATAAAAGCAGGAATAACAGCACCTGTCCAGATCTTTATATCTGCTCTGTATATAACACCGTTATCCAGCTCCTTTTCACAGATAAAACCAATACCGGCTTTAGAGAGATCCAGAACCTCAATGGGTATTCCGGTCTTACTCTCATCGTCAACCCTTGTCATAAAGAGTTTCACGCTGAGTGTATGTCTCTTGTATCTTCTTCTGTTGATATTAATGTCTCCCATGTTCCCTCCCAAAGGAGCCGCAGGCTCCACATCTTCAACATTATAACATCATTTTATAAACATGGCATCCCCAAAGCTGAAAAACCTGTATTTCCGGGCGATAGCCTCATTATAGGCATTAAGAACCTTTTCTCTCCCTGCAAGTGCAGAAACAAGCATGATCAGTGTGGATTCCGGCAGGTGAAAATTGGTTATTAGGCAGTCAAGCACCTTAAACCTGTAGCCCGGATAAATAAAGATATCCGTTTCCCTTCCATCCGTCGGACAGACCATACCATTTTCATCCGCTGCGGACTCTATCGTTCTGCAGCTTGTGGTACCGACCGCTATCACTCTTCCCCCGGCCGCCTTTGTCTCATTTATAGTCTGGGCTGCATCCGGAGTTACAACATAATACTCCTTATGCATATGGTGATTAAGAACATTATCTTCCTTTACCGGTCTGAAGGTCCCAAGTCCCACATGAAGTGTAACGTAGGCTATATTTACCCCCGCTTCACTGATCTCTTTCAGAAGTTCGCTTGTAAAATGAAGTCCTGCGGTGGGTGCTGCAGCTGATCCGTCAAACTTCGCATATATCGTGTTATATCGGTCCCTGTCCTTAAGCTTATGCGTGATATACGGAGGCAGTGGCATTTCTCCCAATCTGTCCAGGATCTCTTCAAAGATCCCTTCATATTCAAATCGGATGAGCCGGTTCCCCTCTTCCGCGATCTCAAGGATCTCTGCCTTTAATAGTCCTTCTCCGAAGACCACACGGGCTCCGGGTCTTAACTTCTTGCCGGGGCGGACGATGCACTCCCATGTGTCATCGCTTTTTCTCTTTAGTAAAAGGATCTCGACTCCCGCTCCTGTATCTTCCTTAACTCCGAGAAGCCTTGCGGGTATGACCTTGGTATTATTTAATACCAGACAGTCTCCGCTATTCAGGTACTCACGGATATCCTTAAATACCCTGTGGGTGATATCTCCGGTACTCTTATCGAGAACCATAAGCTTTGACTCATCCCGCTTAAGCAAAGGGTCCTGGGCGATCAGTTCCTCAGGAAGATCATACCAGAAGTCTTTCTTCAAGAGTTCCTTCATGATCTGAGCTCGATTCCCATACCCTCAAGACCGTTTAAGATCTTCTTCATTACCGAAGTTATCTCTTCATCCGACAGGGTCTTTTCGGGATTTCTAAGCGTAAGGGTATATGCCATTGACTTAAAGCCTTCCTTGATCTGCTCACCCTCATATATATCAAAGAGTGCAACATTCTCAAGAAGCTTTCCTCCGCGTACACGGATCATATTCTCTATATCTCCGGCAAGTACATTCTTCGGAACCACCATGGAAAGATCCCTGTTAACAGCGGGGAATCTTGCAAGTCCCACGTATTTTCTGCTGAAATTAGCCTTTTTAACGATCTCGGGCATATCGAGAACTGCGATGATCGTGCGTTCGCCGATCTCATAATTCTTTCTGACCATGGGATGAAGTTCTCCCATATAACCGATCTTTACTCCCTTATGGAAGATATCTGCCTGACGTCCGGGGTGCAGGAAAGGCTTCTTATCGGAAGGATCGTACTTTAGATCCTCTCTCATTCCTGTCTTGATAAGGAATTCCTCAACAACTCCCTTCATGTCATAGAAATTGCCATCTCCGTAGAACCCAAGTGCAAACTGCATTCTCTCATCCGGATAATCAGTTAACGGAAGTGACTTCGGAATATAAATATTTCCGAGTTCGTAAAGCTTAACGTTCTTGTTTCTCCTGTTAAAGTTAAGAGAAAGACTGGTCAGAAGTCCGTTAAGTATGATCGTCCTCATAATGGAGAAGTCTTCACCGAGGGGGTTACTTATCTTTATCGCATTTCTCTCAGGCGCATCCTTCGGAAGCATGAGCTTATCAAATACCTTGGGGCTTTCCATGGAGTAAGACATGCACTGTGAAAAGCCGTTGAATTCAGCCACGTTTCTTGAGACAGTTTCAATGACCATCTTGAAAGGCAGTCCTCCTGCCTCTGCTCCCGATGAAGGAAGTGTCACAGGGATCCTGTCATACCCGTAGAATCTCGCAACCTCTTCGGAAATATCCGCAAATCCGAGCAGATCCTGGCGGAAAGTAGGACAGATCAACTCCTTAGCCTTAGGATCATACTCGATCTCAAGTCTTTCAAAATACTTAAGCATATCCTCCTCGGCAATATCCGTTCCAAGGAACTCATTTATTCTCTCAGGCTCAAAAGCGATATGCTTTTTTTCGGGCAGAGGCTCATGCACGTCTACTGCACCTTTGAGTACCTTACCGCATCCCAGTTCTTCAACCAGAGCACACGCGCGATTGATGGCATCCATCGCATTATTGGCATCCAGACCCTTTTCAAAGATACCGGATGCATCTGTACGAAGACCCACTCTCTTTGCGGACTTTCTGATATTCGGTCCGTTAAAGGTGGCAGCTTCAAAGAGAACCTCGTGAACGTCTCCTGTTATCATGGAATTCTCTCCGCCCATGATCCCGGCTATACCGATCTCCTTCTCTCCGTCACAGATCATAAGCACTTCACTGTCCAGAGTTCTCTCATTTCCGTCAAGGGTAACGAACTTATCTCCGTCCTTGGCCCTGCGGACAATTATCTTATTTCCTGCAATAGTGGACAGATCAAAAGCATGCATGGGCTGACCGTATTCCATCATTACATAGTTTGTGATATCAACAAGATTATTTATGGGTCTGATACCTGCAGAACGCAGTCTCTTCTTCATCCAGTCGGGAGATTCTCCGATGGTTACGTCTGTTACGACTCTTCCAATATATCTGGTGCAGAGATCGGTATCCTTTATTTCCACGCTGATGCGGTCAGACGCCGACTCATTTGCATCCTCCCCTGTAACCGGTACTTCCGGCATTTTAAATTCCTTGTCAAAGGAAGCCGCAGCTTCTCTTGCGATACCTAAAACACTGTAGCAGTCCACTCTGTTAGATGTGATCTCATATTCAAAAACAGTATCATGGAGCCCCAGATACTCTATGGCATCTTCTCCGGGAACCGTGTCCGCAGGAAGTATATAAAGCCCGTCCTCGGGAGCATCCGGGAATACATCTCTTGAAGAACCAAGCTCCTCTATTGAACACATCATTCCGAAGCTTTCCACTCCGCGGAGTTTACCGGCTTTTATCTCAATCCCGTCTTCGGGAAGAGGGCTTCCGTCGTGGCCTCCTGCCACTTTTCCTCCATCCAGTACAACAATGACATGGGCTCCTTCAAAAACATTTGGGGCCCCGGTTACTATCTGGATATCCTTATCCCCTACGTTAACCTGGCAGATTACGAGTTTATCCGCGTCGGGATGGGGTGAAACAGACTTCACTTCTCCGATAACGATTTTCTCAAGATTTTTATCAAGTCTCCTGTATCCTTCTGTCTTGGTACCGGTCATTGTCATGCGGTCCATGAACTCCTGATCGGTACATTCTAAATCAGGCACATATGCCTTTAACCAGTTTAGTGATGTATTCATTCTATATCTCCTTACTATAGCCTTCTCCCCATGGTAGAAGGTGTCACCGAAAGGTGACGGATGAGTGTCCCTTATTCTCAGAATTGTCCAAGGAACCTGCTGTCATTTTCATACATTAAACGCATGTCATCTATTTCGTACTTAAGAAGGGCAATCCTCTCAAGTCCGACTCCAAAAGCAAATCCCTTGTATTTAAGGGGATCTATCTTACTCATCTCGAGCACGTGGGGGTGTACCATACCGCATCCGAGTATCTCGATCCATCCTTCACCCTTACAGAATCTGCAGCCTTTTCCTCCGCACTTAAAACATGAAACATCCATCTCCGCAGAAGGCTCAGTAAAGGGGAAGTGATGCGGTCTGAACTTTACCTTTGTGTCCTCACCGAAAAGCTCCTTTGCAAACTGCGTAAGTGTACCCTTAAGATCTGAAAATGTAACATGCTCATCGATAAGAAGCCCCTCTACCTGATGGAAGCATGGTGAATGGGTAGCATCCACTTCATCAGACCTGTAAACTCTTCCGGGACTTATCATCCTGATGGGAAGGCGTCCTTTTTCCATCTCATGCACCTGGGCGCCGCTGGTCTGAGTGCGGAGAAGCATTTCCCCGTTAATATAGAAGGTATCCTGCTCGTCCTTTGCAGGGTGGTCTGCAGGAATATTCAAAGCTTCAAAGTTGTAATAGTCCTTTTCCACCTCAGGTCCTTCCACAACTTCATAACCAAGTCCCGTAAAGATCCTCTCCATCTCTTCAAGAGCGATCTGGTTAGGATGTCTGTGTCCAATGATCCTTCCCGTTGCAGGAAGGGTAACATCTATGGTTTCAGCAGAAAGCTGGGCCTCCATAGCCGCTACCTCCAGCTTATTCTTAGCTTCTTCAAGGGCTTTCTCGATCTCGGCTCTAGTGTCATTAACCATCTGCCCGACCTTTGGCCTGTCTTCTGCCGCCACGTCCTTCATTCCCTTAAGGACTGCAGTGAGTGCTCCCTTTTTTCCAAGAAGATCAACTCTCGCATTATTAAGCTTTTCCAGATCCAGACTAGCCTCTATCTGTCGAAGCGCCTGTTCTCTTATTTCTTCTAATTTTTCTTTAACCATATTCTGCCTCCTCTGCAGAACGTGCTTTAAGGTTTTGTCATCCTGAGGGCGTAGCCCGAAGGATCTATGGATTCTTCGCTTCGCTCAGAATGACACACGCACACCTTGTAAATATAATGATTTTGCTATGTTGTGTCAACTAATGACAAATCGAGGTGTCATTCTGAGTATGACAAATTGAGGTGTCATTCTGAGTATGACAAATCGGGGTGTCATTCTGAGCGAAGCGAAGAATCTCTCAAAATCTAAATTGACGGGATCCTTCGCTAACGCTCAGGATGACACAGGGATCTCTCAGGATGACAAAACGCTTAATGACATTGCAACTAATACAGAAATAATCACGAACAGGATCGCCGCCCCATACATCATCCTGTTCGTGCGCTTAATATCAAGGTCTTCGGGTTCTCTTTCGTGTCCTGTTTTCCCCATAAAGGGTCTCTCCTTTTTGATACCTTTATAGAAAGCAGGTCCTCCGAGTCTGATATTCAAAGCCCCTGCTGCCGCGGACTCAGTCTGCCCGGCGTTAAAGCTGTCATGGGAATATCTATCCTTCTGCCAGACGGAGAAAGCGTTTTTCCCGTCTGTTTCCGGGAAAATGTACGCGCAGAGAATGATCAGTACCGCTCCGATCCTCGACGGAATATAATTCATGATATCATCAAGCCTTGCCGCGCATTTACCGAAATATTCGTATCTCTGATTCCTGTATCCGATCATGGAATCCATTGTATTTACAGCTTTATAGATGAATCCCAAAACCGGTCCTCCGAGGAAAAGATAGAAAAACGGAGCGATCACGGCATCACAGGTACCTTCTGCAACAGTTTCCACATCGGTCCTTATGATGTCATCTTTTTCCAGAATATCCGTGTCTCTCCCAACGATCATGGAAAGGGCATGACGCGCTTCATCAAGATCACCTTTTGACAGCGCATCAAACACCCTCATGCTTTCTTTTCCCATACTCTTTACCGCGAGCACGCTCCAACAGAGCAGTGTTTCCACTATGAGATGCAAAATCCTGAAGGGAATACGCCTCACTAATGTAAGGATCGTAAAAATAACCGAACCGGTTATCAAAATCACGAGAAACACAAGAATCACTCCCCTGAAAAGGAGAGATCTATTTTCCGCTTCATCAAAATCTGCGTCAGATCTTTCTTCGCCTTTTCCTGTGCTGACCCTGTCTGAATTTAGGGGATATAATAGCTCTTCAAAAAAAGAAATGAGTTTCCCGATAAGAACTACCGGATGATACGTACTGTATGGATCTCCTGCCGCAAGATCCAGTAAAAAACCAAGGATCACGGCAAGCAAATGACTCTTTATCAATTCTGCTCCTTACGTAAATTCAGTCACCATGACCTTTGTATAATACTCTTTTTTATCTTTCATAATATCAAGGCCCTCTGACAGGTCTTTTAATCTTAAGCGGTGGCTTATCATCTTCTCCGGTGTTATCTGTCCGGAAGAAAGAACATCCAGCACATAATGCCAGTCATCCATGGGTTCATGGGTAAAAGAGGAATTCCATGTTCCTCTTATCGTCAGCTGGTTCCTTAATATCTTCCAGTAGATCTCCCGGCCAAGCGTCATATCGGAAGCTGGATTTCCTACTGTCACAACGGTACTGCCCGGTGATGCCAGTGAAACTGCCTGCTCATAACTCTCATTTTTCCCAACGCATTCAAAAATATACTTGCATTCTGAAAGGGAATCCCCTGCAGTACTTTCATTTCTGCTGTCTTCCGATCTTATAAAGCGGTCTTCTCTCATGCCTGATCCGGTAAAGATCTTCTTTTGTTCCTCTTTATTTCCGATACCTATGACGCTGTACCCTGCTCCGTGTAAAAACATGGCAATAAACAGGCCTATTGTCCCAAGGCCTATTACCAGTGCTTTCCCGGGTTCTTTTTCCTTATCTATACCGGACTGCCTTATGGCATGGACTGCAACTGCCATAGGTTCAAGCATGGCAGCAGTTTCAAACGTTACTGTTTCCGGAAGCTCTATCAGATTCCAGACCGGGACTTTCACAAATTCAGCGAATCCCCCGTCGGATCTGGAGCCAGGATAGTCATAATCCCTGCACATTTCATATTTTTTATCCATGCAAAGAGCGCACTTTTTACAAGGGATAAGAGGGAAGACACCTACCCTCTTCCCAATAAGAGAAGGATCCGTGTCTTCCGTCACACTCACCACTTCACCTGCAAACTCGTGCCCCGGGATCAGTGGATGCCTGTGTGCTCCGGTCTTAAAAATACGGGGTATATCCGAACCGCATACCCCGCATGCCTTAACCCTGATGATCGCTTTTTCTCTGTCCCCGTTGGCAAAATAAGGCTCAGGAACATCCTCAAACCTTAAGTCTCCGGGTCCGTGTAAAACCCATGCTTTCATAAAAGCTGCCTCGTATCACTTTATGATCTCACAAAACCTCTCAAGATCCGCCTTTGTCGTTATCTTAAAATTCCCTTCATCCCCGGGGATCATCGCTATATCCATTCCCGCTTTTATGGCGGGCTCTGTCGAACCGTTTATCTTCAATATCTCATCCGGCAATAAATCCTCACAGGCCTTCAGATACTTGCCGAACCTAAAAACCTCCGGAGCCTGTCCCGCGAATATCTCAGATCTGTCTAACAGTGAATCGACCTTATTACCATCATGGCTTAAGTAAACCGTATCCTTCATGGGAAGGACCGGCATTACTCCGTCATGGCCTTTAACAGCGTTAAAACATTCTTTAATGAATGAAGTTTTTACCATGGGTCTTGCAGCATCATGGATCATAACCGGATCATCATCTGAGGAGATCCCCTTAAGTGCCCTTAGTCCGTTTAATATGGAAAGCTGCCTCGTCTCACCCGGGTCTGCAAAGCCAATGAACTCCGGCCTGTCTCCGATAGAGGCTCTTATCCTGTCACGCCATTCTTCAGCTGCAACAATGACAAGAGCTGAAACAACCGGTCCGTCAGGAGTTCCAAAAAATCTGTCAAGGCAGTATTCGATCACCATCCTGTCCCGCACTTTTATATACTGCTTGGGAATATCTCCACCGATCCTTTTTCCGGTGCCTCCCGACAAGATCACTGCTGCATTCATTACAATCCCCATTAGATCCTTCGCTTCTCGTCTCCCGACTCGGTCCGCGCTAAACGCGTGACCGATGCCAGATGCGCATAGCTCATCTTAACGGCATTCAAAACATGCCACAAGCATGTTTTGCACTGGCACGTAGCGCCGCTCAGGATGACAGCCTGTGGTACACCGTCGCACCCGTCATTCTGAGGGCTCCCTCACTGTGTCATTCTGAGGGCTCCCTCACCGTGTCATTCTGAGGGCTCCCTCACTGTGTCATTCTGAGGGCTTTAGCCCGAAGAATCTCTTATATATTATCCGTAGTCTTCCTGAGTTCCTTGATTATCGTTTCGTAAGACTTTCTTTTATTAAATAAAACCGTAGTACCCAGGACAAATCCTGCCACTCCCTTAGGTGCATAGGATGTTATCTTATCAACACTGCATGCGCCGTCCCAGTACACCTTAAAATCAAGCTCTTTTCTGAATGTCAGTAGCTTATCAAGCTTGTGTCCGACATAAGGAAGGTACATCTGCCCTGCATTGCCGGGATTCACTGACATTACAAGGACCTTCTTTACGATACGGAGCATCTCGTAGACGGTTTCCACGCTGGTACCGGGATTAATTGCAATACCCGGGATCATCCCCGCATCAATTATACGCTGAAGTGTCGTTGATGGATGATACTCTGCCTCCGGATGGATATAAACCGTATCACCCTTTCTCAGTACTCCAAGGAAAATATCTATGTTATTAGCAGGATGTTCTATCATGAGATGAACATCCATTGGTTTCTTCGTAGCCTTTGCAATATAAGCCATATCATTTTTTGACATGGCGAAATTCGGCACATAACGTCCGTCCATAATATCTATATGGAATGAATCAATATCGGCTTTCTCCAAGGCCTTTACTTCATCCCTTAAACACCCGTAGTCCGCACACATCATGGATGCATTGAATTCGATCTTCATCTTCTCCTCCCATGTAGGATATCTGCCTTCTCCCTCTGGGAGAAGGTGGCAGCACGTAGTGCTGACGGATGAGGGAAATCCCTCTGTATTCTTAATTAGTATACCACATTCTCAAATGTTTTATGCTATAATTGTCACAATTCAGCGGATACTCCGCTGAATTGCAACCTGCTCGGTGCCAATTAAATCGGTTTCACCGATGGTCACCGAGCCAAAATGCCTAAGTTATTTCCCGAAGCCACGCAGCGGAGTGCGTAGCTCGGGGGCGATTATTAACTAACATTTATCTATGATGAAGAAAAAACAGATGCTGAAGCTTGCAGAATCCCTGACCGGAGCTCTGGAAGTTATATCAAATTCCATAGAACCCGGCAATGAAGAGATACAGCTCCTCACCAAATGTCAGGAAACCGCGATCCTTCTCGGCGAAAACATTGAAGAAAAATACATAAAGAATGACCCCGTTATTCCTTCAGACCGTAATGCTGCGGAGGATGCCGTACATAAGCTTGAGGGCTTCTGCGAGGCCATTTTCCAGCTTGCAAACGGCATTGCAAACGGCGAGGATGAGAATAGGCTAAAAAAGATCAATAGTTCCGCCGGAAAGCAGCTTTCTTCCGTCTCCAGAATGTTGACCTATGAGATCAGCGACGACAGGAAGGAAATCGTTTTTCTCCCATATAAAGCTGCAATGTGGGATTCGCTCGAAAGCCTCTGGAAAAAAGCTGATGAAGATGAGAACACGGATGCTGTGGTGATCCCCATCCCTTATTATGAGAAGAATCCTGATGGCAGCTTCGCAAAGGAACATTACGAGGGAAATGAATATCCGTCATATGTGCCTATAACAGACTATAGAGAATATGATTTCGGCATACAGTGTCCTGATGAGATCTATATCCATAACCCCTATGATGAGAATAATTTCGTGACCAGCGTCCATCCCTTCTTCTATTCAAAGAACCTTAAAGAACTGACGGACAAGCTTGTCTACGTTCCTTACTTCGTTCTTAATGATCCCACCGATCCTGATGACGAAGCTGTTCAAAAGAGCATCGAGCACTTTGTCCTTGTACCCGGTGTGTTCAATGCCCATAAAACCATAGTACAGTCTCAGAACATGAAGAAAGCCTATGTGAATATCCTTACCCGGTATATGAAGGAAGAGGATAAGACACATACAGAAAAAGAGATACGTGCTTTCTGGGAAGAAAGAATAGACGGATCGGGCTCACCGAAATTCGATAAGATAAAGAACACAAAGGCTGAGGATCTTGATATCCCCGACGAATGGCTTGGTATAGTAAACCGTCCGGACGGCACAAGGAAAAAGATAATCCTCTATAATACCGGAATTACCGCTCTCCTTCAGAATGACGATAAGATGCTTGATAAGATAAAAAGAGCCTTTGAAATATTCTATGAAAACAGGAATGATATCGCTCTTCTATGGCGTCCTCATCCCCTTATTGAGAGCACACTTACTTCCATGCGCCCGGAACTCTGGGAAAAATACAAGTCTATAAGGGATAAATATCTCGAAGAAAAATGGGGTATCTATGATGACACTCCCGATATGGACAGAGCTCTCATCTTAAGCGATGCCTACTACGGAGACGCAAGCTCCCTTGTGCAGCTCTATCAGGAAACCGGTAAACCCATTATGATTCAGAATGCGGAGGTGTGATACTCATAATCTGCTGAAATACTCGCTTATCTCTTTCCAGTTCCTGCATACATGATAATGATCTCCGGAATCCCGGTTTTTATCCCCGATGAGTATACCCTTGACACCGGTTTCACGGCATATTTCCAGATCCCGAAGCTTATCCCCTATAGAAAAGCTCTTATCCATATCTATATCAAGTTCTTTCGCCGCTCTGTAATATAAACCGGTCTTCGGTTTTCTGCAGTCACATTCAACATCATATTTCTTTACAACCGCCCCCGGAAGATGCGGGCAGAAATAATCCCCTGCTATATGAATGCCCTTGCCCGAAAGATCTGATATCATCCAATCCATCAGATGCCGGTAATCATTTTCTGTGTAATATCCCCTGGCTATTCCCGACTGGTTTGTAACAATTACAAGCAAAAAACCTGACCTTTCAAGCTGCCTCAGGGCTTCTTCCACACCATTTAAATATTCAAAATCCTCGATCCTGTAGAGATAGTCCTTATCAACGTTTATTGTCCCGTCTCTATCAAGAAAAACCGCAGGTTTCATAATCTGTCTTCCACAATTTCGCAAATGATATGCCCTATCATAATATGAGCTTCCTGGATCCGGGCCGTAACACTACCCGGAACAATAATTGCCACATCCGATACGTCCTTTATTCTTCCGCCGTTTTTTCCGAGAAACGATACCACCTTGCCCCCGTTTTCTCTGGCTTTTAATGCCGCCTCATATACATTTCCGGAATTACCGCTGGTGCTTATTCCCACAAATATATCATCGTCTTTCATAAGCCCCTCAACGGCTCTTGCGTATACCATGTCAAATCCGTAATCATTAGCGACAGAAGTAAGGGAAGCCATATCCGCGTTAAGACAAATTGCTGCCTGTCCTCTTCTGTCTTTCTGAAATCTTCCAATCAGTTCCCCTGTAAGATGAAGCGCATCCGATGCAGATCCCCCGTTACCACAGAAAAGTATCTTTCCGCCCTTTTTCAGACAGTCTGATATCATCATGGCTGCGTTATTTATATTGTCCAAAAGAACTTCATCTTTAAGGATCCTCTCTTTAACACCTATACTTTCCATGATCCGTGTTTTAATAATATCAGTCATTGGATGTGCCTCCGATCTTTTCAATGATCGCAGTGGTTGATTTACCTTCAACAAAAGGGATTGTCCTCACTTCTCCTCCCCATGATCTGACAAGATCAGCCCCGACTATATCCTTGATCTCATAATCACCGCCCTTTACAAGGATATCCGGCCGCACCTTCTTTATAAGATCGTACGGCGTATCCTCCTCAAAAGGTATCACTTCATCCACAAATTCAAATGCAGAAAGTACATCAATCCGGTCTTTCAGTGGATTTACCGGTCTGCTGTCACCCTTAAGTCTGTGCACAGACTCATCCGAATTAAGACCCACAACAAGCCTGTCTCCCAGCTTCCTTGCCTCTCTAAGGTACTTAACATGTCCTGCGTGAATAATATCAAAGCATCCATTAGTGAATACCGTCTTACCCATTCCGCTTTTTTCGATCGCTGCTCTGACTTCTTCCGGTGTAACAACGCTTGTCCCGACCTTTGCAACCTGAATTCCCGCAGCAATATTGGCTGTACGCACAGCGTCCTCCATAGAATTTCCAAACAATACCTCCGCTGCCAGATATGCTATAGATGTATCTCCCGCACCGGTAACATCATATACCTCTCTAGCGGCACTTTTCACAGAACAGATAACCTTGTCCTTATCCACAAGCAACATACCGTCTGCACCAAGTGTTGTGAGAACATATCTGACCGATGCGTCCCTGCATAATCTCATTGAAGCCTGTGATACCTCATCTACAGTGCCAACCGGAAGATCTGTGATCTCTTTAAGTTCCTTTCTGTTTGGCTTTAGCAAAGTAGCATTTCTGTATTTTGAGATATTCTTATCCTTAGCATCCACAAATACCGGAATACTATGCTTTGCGGCAATGTTGATAAGGGACTGTGTTATCTCTTCTGTCAGCAGCCCCTTTTTGTAATCCGATATAAGAAAGAGCCCATAATCATCTATCCTTTTTTCAATATTATCAAGCTGTCTTTTCACAGTTTTAATATCAACATCATCCGTGTCCTCAGAATCAACCCGTAGTATCTGCTGATTATTCTGCGCGATATACCTGGTCTTTCCGGTGGTAGATCTGTCTGATACCGAAGCGATGTACTTCGTATCGATCCCGTGATCCTTCAGAATACCTGTAAGATCTCCGGAAATACTGTCGTCACCCGTCACCGAAAAGATATCTGCCTCAATCCCAATAGCTGCCACGTTAACAGCCACATTGGCCGCACCACCGGGAGACATCCGTACATCTCCTTCTTCCAGGAAAACCGGCACAGGGGCCTCCGGCGAGATCCTTGATACCTTGCCGAAATGGTAAATATCCAGCATAATATCGCCGGCTATCAGCATTTTCTTTTTATCCGTGTGTTTATTCATCCCAAAACGTCCTTTATATCAGTCATCCTTCCGAAGAAAGGGTCCTCAACCTTAAGAGAGAGGAAATCTTCATCCTGAATACTCACCCTGTTGATCAGGGAAAGCATGGCTTCATCCAGTTTCTTATTGATTTCTGCTCTCCCATCCGGCAAAGCCTTGATATACTCCTCAAAAAAGGTCTCTATTCCCTTCCCTGCATTTTCAAAACATCTCATAGCATTTTCACTTCTCAGTTCCTCTGCGAAAACAGGATCCCCGTTTTCATCAAACTCAAGGAGCTGCGGATCAGGTGATGTAAGAAATGTTTCCAGAATATAATAATTATCGAAGATCGCGCTGTCATCTTTTTCCTTATCGGAATAAAAAGGTTCTATATCAAGTCCTTTATCCGCCATAAATTCCGGCTCCAGCTGAAGGAAGTAGAATCCCTTCATATGACCCGGGAAAAGCTTTTGAAGATACAGCTGAACCGTTCCTTTAGCTACAAAATCAAACATTGCCTTATCAGAATCGGAAATACCAAGCTTTTCAATATATTTACGATAGTTTTTTTTCTGTTCTTTTGATCTTTTCAGTATTTCTGAATACCTGTCAATACTGCCGATATCATCCGTACTGATCCCAAATCTTTCCTTTAGCTCCTCCTCAGGTGAACCAAAGTACTTCATCGAATCAACGTACCCGATATCCTCTTTTGTTTCCATACCGGCTCTAATGGCAGCTGCTCTGGAAGACAAAAAATAGAATGCCTTACTCCCATATCCTGCTATCTTAAAAAGCCTGTCGATGAGATAACCGTCTCTTGCAACAAGTAAGATCTCATCAAGGCCGCTGTTTTCAAGCTTTTCTATAAGCCATAGAACAAAGTCCGTGATCATTGGTGCACAGAAAAGAAATCCGATATCAAAGCTGCTTCTGACAGGAATAGCGGAGTTATTATCATCCGTCGGGAAGGGATCATTAAACATCCGTGATAAAAACAGTCCTGTTTTCAGGCGGTCTGAAAGACTGCTTATATTCTCTTCCAAACCAAGTCCGCCAAGCGCATCCATGATATCAGCTGCACTATAAATCCTGAATACTTTGATACCATGTAATCCGGCCTTTTCTATATCCGCATATGGATCATCGCCTATGTGCAATATCTCTTTGTCATTATACTTTTTTCTTAATATGTCGTATAAGTCCTGGGTTTTGGATGTACCCTCTTCACATGATACAAAAAGAGAATCATAGTCTTCTATACCCGATCTATTGAGAAGCAGAGCTATCTTTTCTTTTGAGTAATAGCAGTCCGTAGTTATCGTAACCACTTTCCCTTTTGATAACGCATACCGGTAAACTTCCTTAACCGCTTCCCTCGGTGTCATCAGAGACAGATCCAGCTCCCACTCCATTTC
>CACZBM010000004.1 GCA_902779445.1 uncultured Lachnospiraceae bacterium | reverse complement strand
GGAAAGCAAGGATACTTCGGGGGAAACCCGGAATACTCCACAAATCCCCTCCCGTTTTATCAAAGGAGGTTTTTTTATGTCATTATTTGCAACACTCACCGAAGACGGAAGCTATGCTCTTACCGGAGCAGGCTACACTGCCATCATTGTTATCATGCTGATACTTCTGGCGGTAGCATGCTATTTCACATCATCTTCAAATGTAGTAAAGAACGGAACGAGAAAGCTGGTATTTGCTGCCATGGCTATGGCGCTTGCCTATGTGACATCCATGATCAAGTTATTACATATGCCCATGGGTGGATCTATCTCTCTTTTCTCAATGCTCTTTATCGTTCTTATCGGTTACTGGTACGGACTCCGCACCGGACTCACGGCAGCTTTTGCGTATGGACTTCTGCAGCTAGTGGTAGATCCCTATATCTTAAGCGTGCCCCAGCTCTTATGTGACTATGTGCTGGCATTCGGTGCACTTGGTCTTTCGGGAGTATTCCATAATTCAAAGAACGGTCTTATAAAGGGCTACATCCTCGGAGTTCTAGGAAGATTCGTGTTTGCATTTTTATCAGGCTTTATCTTCTTCGGAGATTACGCTCCGGAAGGAATGAACCCCGCTGTGTATTCTTTCCTGTATAATGGAGCATATATATTTGCAGAGGCTGCACTTACTATCGTGTTACTCGCGATCCCCGCTGTGGCACACGGCCTCTTAAGAGTAAAGAATATGGCTGTTCAGAACGCGTAAGTAAGATCGCGTAAGGCGGAACACCGTAAATTAAAAGGGGGTAAATTATGGGTATTATTGGCGGTATCATGGTTCCTCACCCTCCTCTCATCATTCCCGATGTGGGAAAGGGTGGAGAAAAGGTGGTGGAGGATACGATCAGGGCATATGAGAAGGCTGCGGACTTTGTGGCTGCTCTCCGTCCGGAGACCATAGTGCTCTCTTCACCACATTCGGTAATGTATTCGGACTATATCCATATCTCCCCGGGGGACAGTGCCGGAGGAGATATGAGGCAGTTCGGAGCGCCGAAAACCGGAATGCTCGTGGATTATGACGTGAGCTTAAGGAACAGGATAGAAGAGTTATGTAATGAGTTCTCGTTCCCCGCGGGTACGGAGGGGGAGAGAAATCCTGAACTGGATCATGGTACCATGGTGCCGCTGTACTTTATCCTTCAGAAATATAAGGATTTTAAACTGATAAGGACCGGGATATCCGGAGTCTCGCTGGCAGACCATTATCACTTCGGAATGCTTATATCCAGAGCCGCCGATGACCTGAATAAACGCGTAGTCTACGTGGGGAGCGGTGATCTTTCCCATAAACTTCAGGAAAGCGGACCATATGGATTCGACGCAAAAGGCCCTGAATATGATGAGAAGATAATGAAAGTCATGGGATCCGGAGATTTTGCATCTCTTCTGGAGTTTGATACCCATCTTTTGGATAAGGCTGCCGAGTGCGGACACAGGTCATTCTGTATTATGGCAGGTGCTTTTGATAGGAAGACATTAAAGATCGAAGCGCTATGCCATCAGGACGTGACCGGTGTGGGTTACGGTGTATGCACCTACAAGTGTACAGGTGAGGATAAGGAAAGAGCGTTTCTTGATAAATGGTATGAGAAAAAGGTTATGAAGCTCGACAAGGAAAGATCTGCCGAGGATGCCTATGTGACCCTTGCCAGGAATACGATTGAAAACTATATAAAAAACGGGACCATAATAGAAAAACCCTTAAATCTCCCTGAGGAAATGCTGAAGAGAAAGGCAGGAACCTTTGTGTCCCTTCATAAGGACGGGGATTTAAGAGGATGTATCGGGACTATCTCACCCGTAAGAGGATGCATTGCGGATGAGATAATATCAAATGCCATAAGTGCATCTGTCAGGGATCCCAGGTTTTCTCCGGTACGGCCGGAGGAGCTTCCGTTCCTCGAGTACAGCGTGGATGTCCTGTCTGATACCGAGAGCATCAGTTCACCGGACGAACTGGATGTGAAGAGGTATGGTGTGATAGTTACCAAGGGAAACAGGAGAGGACTCCTTCTTCCGAATCTGGAGGGAGTGGATACCGTTTCGGAGCAGATTGACATTGCAAGGAGAAAGGCAGGCATAGCTCCCGATGAAGAGGGAGTAGAGCTGGAAAGATTCGAAGTGGTGCGCCACTGCCCGAAGGAGGGCCTATGAAATGCCATGTCTGTTTTCACCATTGCGATCTGGAACCGGGACAGACAGGCTTTTGTAAGGGGAGAAAAAATGTTGACGGTGAAATAGTACCGGGTAACTATGGACTGTTAACCTCCATCGCCCTCGATCCCATAGAGAAGAAGCCCTTAAGCCGGTTCCATCCGGGTAAGAAGATCCTGTCTCTCGGGTCCTACGGCTGCAATCTGAAGTGCCCATTCTGCCAGAATCACGATATTTCCCAGAGGGGAAGAGATGACTTTAAGAGAGATATCATAAGGATACTTCCTGAAAAGATAGTTACTATTGCCGAGGGAGAGATACCAAACGGTAATATAGGAGTGGCTTTTACATATAATGAAGCCCTGATCGGGTATGAATTTGTACGGGATACGGCAAGGCTTGTTTCTGAAGCCGGGATGAAAAATGTCCTCGTGTCAAACGGCACCGCCACATTGGAAGTGCTTCACGAGATACTTCCTTATATAGATGCCATGAACATCGACCTGAAATCCTTTTCAGAGGATGTTTACAGAGATATCTTGAAGGGTGATCTCCATCAGACAAAGGAGTTTATCAGGGAAGCATCAGCGAAGTGCCATATGGAGATCACCACCCTCATCGTGCCGGGTATGAACGACTCGGAAGAAGAGATCAGGGAAATGACCGGATGGATAAGCTCTCTGAATAACGGAAAAGGTAATGAGATACCCTATCATATCAGCCGCTTTTTCCCGCAATATGAGTATTCGGACCGGGAACCCACAAGGGTGGATAAAGTACTGAGACTTGCCGAAGTGGCAGGGGAAAACCTTAAATATATATATCAGGGGAATATTTAAAGCCTTCCCCCTCTGGGGCAAAACGTGCCAGTGGCACGTTTTGAATGGCGTATAGCCGTGCTATGCACGGCTGCCATCGGTAAGGTGTCGACGAAGTCGACGGATGAGGGTACTTCTCAAAAAAATCCGCTGCAACTGCAGCGGATTTTAGAGTAAATATACTTTTAAGGAGAGTTATGAAAAAGTTTTTTCTTCCGTTTTCTTAATACATATACTACACATCAAATATGTACATAATTAGTTATCTTTGAAAACGGTTTGTGACTATTAACGAAAGAATTTATTAAGATTTTTGAAGAAATCCTTTACTGTGCAGTATTTATCTGCTGCGATAAGTATCCAGCCTTCCCTGCATAACGGGGGTAACTGAGTCGGGAACATGTGCCGTATTATCACGTGTTTTTCAAGCTCCGTGAGGTCTGAACCCAGTATCTTCTCCGCATATTCCACACTCCTGTTACCATGTCTTAAAGCCAGATTATTTCTTAAGAAATGATATACATTATTATCTTTTCTGTCTGCCATTCCAAGATCGTGACAGAAAGCAGCCACTATCAATTCTTTCTCGCGGACATGTATTCCAAAACTTTTTAAAACAGAACATATTTTTCTGCATGCATATGCTACAGAAAAGATATGCCTGTCAAGGGTGGTATTGTAGTGATGTTCCTGCCCTGTAAGCCGTTTGAAAACATCACTGTTTACTATTGCGCGAAGCTGATCCTCATAAGTCCTGTTCAAGCTGTGACCCGACCTTTCCTAAGAGACGTCTGAAGAAAAAGAGTGACAGGGTGAAAGAAACGCTTTCCGCAATGGGGAAAGCCCACCATACATTGCTGACAATACCTGTAAGTGACAAAAGCCATGCGGCAGGGATAAGTACAACGAGCTGTCTGGCAACGGAGATTATAAGAGAGTATATACTCTCGGAAAAAGCCTGGAATATGGACCCCATTGAGATGCTGGCACCGGCAAAGGGGAATATGATACCCATTATCCTGAGTGCCGGGATACCGATCGCAAGCATTTCGGGAGACGCATTGAAGAATCCGAGAAGCTTATCGGGGATAGTTTCGAAAATGATCGTTCCCACCAGCATAATGGAAACTGCCAAAGCAATAGAGAACTTCAGGGTCTCGTGGATCCTGTCCTTCTTCCGGGCCCCGTAATTGTAGGCAAGTACCGGGATGACACCGTTATTTAGACCGAATACAGGCATAAAGAAGAAGCTCTGGAGCTTGAAATATGCCCCGAATACCGCGGTCGCAGTGCTGGAAAAGATTGTGAGTATCCTGTTCATCATATATGTCATGACGGAACCTATGGACATCATCAATATAGAAGGAACTCCCACCATGTATATTTCTTTTATGACTGATGCTTCCGGATGGAGTATCTTCTTTAATGAAATGGAAATATCTGAATTAAATTTCAGATTCATGATGAGTCCCAGTATGGAAGCCACCACCTGGCCGAGGACAGTGGCATAAGCCGCCCCGGCAACACCCATTTTCGGGAATCCTAAGAGACCGAAGATCAGTATGGGATCAAAAATTATATTGATTATCGCTCCCGTAGCCTGGGAGATCATGCTGTAAAAGCTTCTGCCCGTTGACTGGAGAAGGCGCTCAAAGGTCATCTGGAAGAATATTCCGAATGAAAGACAGGATACTATTCCAAGGTATGTGGAACCGTATTCAGCTATCAGGGGATCCGATGTCTGGGTCATGATGAAGGGGCGGGCACCGAATAATCCTATGAAGAGAAATGCGATAAAGCTTAAGAAAGTCAGTAAAATACCGTTATTTGCGGCAGCATCGGACCTGTCAAAACGCTTTTCACCAAGGGAACGGGAGAGGAGTGCATTTATTCCCACACCGGTACCGGAACCTATGGATATCATAAGAGTCTGCATCGGGAATGCGAGGGTTACGGCAGTAAGTGCGCCCTCATCTATCTGTGATACAAAGATACTGTCCACAACATTATATAAAGCCTGAACAAGCATGGATATCATCATGGGCAGCGACATCATTATTATCAGTTTTTTAACGGGCATTGTGCCCATCTTGTTTTCTGCTCTTTCGCTCAAGTGCGGGATCTCCTTTATCTTTTTCATCATCTTTTGTATAGTCACATTAGTATAATCCCATTATATTAAATTGCCAAGAACCCTTAGGTCCATCATACGTCACTTGCGGTTCCGCAAGTGACTAATCTTAATATAGTTAAATTCTTACTTAAAAAAATCTTCATTATCTGATATACTTACTTGATAAAGGAGCGGGGATATGGGGAAGATTACAGCTATCGCAAAAAACAATCTTGATGAACTCTTTTCATCATATGACGTAGTGGCAGAGGGTACTTCTGTTTTTGTCTGCGACATGAAATATGATTATTCGCGGTGGTCTAAAAAAGCGGTGGAATACTTCGGACTCCCTTCGGAATATATGGTCAATGCCGGAGAGATCTGGGCAGAGCACATCCACCCCGATGACAGGAAAGCTTTCCTTGAGAATATCGACGCTCTATTTAAGGGTACGGAAAAGAGCCACGACCTCCAGTACAGGGCAAAGGCAGGCGACGGCTCATATAAGACCTGTATCTGTAAGGGGACTGTCATAAAAAGCTCCGACGGGAATCCCAGATACTTTGTGGGAGTTATCAGGAACCAGACTACCGGGGAAGCGATAGATGAACTCACCGGACTGCCTAATCAGGCGGTCTTTTTCAGAGAACTCGGCATATGTATAGATAATCAGATACCCGTTACCGTTGTGATGATGGGGACCAGTCATTTTTCCAGGATAAATGATCTGTACGGCTATGACTTTGCAAATCATGTCCTTCAGCATTCATCGCGTTATATCAGCCTGATGTTCAAGGATATCGGGATGGTCTTCCGGCTGGACGGGATCAAGCTCGCAGTTATCAGCAGAAGAGCGACAATTGACGAGATAAGGAAGCGATATGAAGAGCTTCAGGAAGTAGTGGGGAAGACTTTCCTTCTGGATGGCAGAAGGATAGACCTTCCGGTGAATGCCGGTGCGCTTTATCTTGATTCATTCCTCTTAGATACCAGGACTGTGTTTTCCTGTCTCACACATGCTTATGAGCAGTCAAAGTATGACAGGGGAGGCAATTTCTGTGTATTCGAAAATGCTCTGGCTGATGAGACTAAGAGTAAGCTCGATCTCTTAAACGTCATCCGTTCCTCAGTCACCAGAGACTGTAAGGGATTTGAAAATTATTACCAGCCAATAGTAGATGCGAAGACGGGAAAGATCAGGGGTGCGGAGGCGCTTATCCGCTGGCATGATGAAGACGGAAACACCGTTCCGCCGAATGACTTTATCCCGGTTTTGGAAAATGATGCCCTGTTCCCTCTTCTCGGAAGGTGGATCCTCAGGAAAGGCATGGAGGATACAAGGGATCTCTTGAAGGATTACCCTGATTTCGTGCTGAATGTGAACCTTTCCTATGCGCAGCTAAGAAAGTCCGACTTTGTGGATATGGTGAAAGAGGCTATCTCGGAAATGAACTTTCCGGCAAAGAATCTGTGTCTTGAACTCACGGAGAGATGCCGTCTTATAGATCTTAACCAGCTCCGGAATGTGATGTTTGCACTTAGGCAGGAGGGAGTGACTTTTGCGCTTGATGATTTCGGAACGGGATTCGCATCCGTCACGGTTCTTAAAGAGCTGGAATGCGAAGTCGTGAAGATAGACAGAAAGTTTGTGAAGAATATAGTAGAGGATAAGAAGGAAGAGAATCTGGTGGCGGCTATCGCGGCACTTTCCAGCGTATATGACGCAAATACCTGTATAGAGGGTATAGAAACACATGAGATGGCGGATATATTAAGGAAGTATCCGGTAAAGACCTATCAGGGTTACTTCTATTCAAAGCCTGTACCGATCAGTGAATTCAAAGAAAAGATCAAAAGCTTCTGAAAAGATACATAAAAGAACTGATAATAAAAGGACTGGCATTTCTGTCAGTCCTTTATCTCTAACTTGGCATGTCTGCAGAGGGCCCGGAAGGTCTCGTCGGAGAGATCGTGCTCTATCTTGCATGCATCCTCCATCGCCACATCCGGATCCACACCCAGCTGAGTGAAGAACTGGGTAAGTATCTTATGCTTTGTATATGTTTTTTCGGCGATCGCCAGTCCTTCGTCCGTAAGTATCAGCATCCCGGCGTGATCGCTGGTGAGATATCCCTTTTCCTTTAATCTTTTAGTGGAATAGGTGACGCTGGGCTTGGTCACTTTCAGATGATCCGCCACATCTATGGAACGGACATATCCCTGACGCTCCCTTATCATGAGGATCGCTTCCAGATAATCTTCGATGGTTTTTTCCACATTCATAGTATTGGTCCCCTGTTCAAAACTTTTTGACCACTATAGCATACTAATGAAAAAATTTAAACCCTAATTAAATAAATTTAATCGAGTAAGTTGACTCTAAATCAAATTAGTGATATATTTCGGTTGAATGGATGGCAGATACACATGACAGAGAGGAGAATTCAAATGCTGCCTATTAGAGCAATAGAAGCAGGAGAAACGGTAAAGATAATAAAGATCTCCGGAAAGGATGAGACGAAACGTCATCTTAACGAACTGGGGATAATCGAGGGAGACAGGGCGACGATCGTTCAGAATAATAATGGAAATCTCATACTCCATGTGAAAGGCGGGCGGATCGCCATCGACGAAAAACTGGCTATGCGTATTAAAGTCGATCCTGAAAGGAGAGAAGAATGAAAACATTGAAAGATGTACCCGTAGGCGGAACATGCAAGGTCATCAGACTAAACGGAGAAGGACCCGTAAAGCGCCGCATCATGGATATGGGCATCACAAAGGGGACCGAGATCATGGTACGGAAGGTTGCGCCTCTTGGGGATCCCATGGAGCTCAATGTCAGGGGTTATGAGCTTTCGGTAAGAAAGGCCGATGCCGAACTGATCGAAGTAGAATAAAGAAATAAGAGGAGAGAAAAATGAGCATCAAGATCGCGTTAGCAGGTAATCCCAACTGCGGAAAAACTACATTATTCAATAATCTGACCGGATCAAATCAGTATGTGGGAAACTGGCCCGGCGTTACTGTGGAGAAAAAGGAAGGTAAGCTTAAAGGACATGAGGATGTGGTGATACAGGACCTTCCGGGTATATATTCACTTTCACCCTATACTCTTGAGGAAGTGGTTTCCCGTCAGTATCTGGTTCAGGAGAAACCGGATGCCATACTTAATATAATAGACGGAAGTAATATAGAGAGAAATCTGTATCTTACGACCCAGCTCCTGGAACTGGGTACACCCGTGGTGGTAGCCATCAATATGATGGATATCGTAAATAAGAATGGCGATACCATAGACGCGAGAGCTCTCGAAAAGGCTCTGGGCTGTAAAGTCGTGGAGATGAGCGCTCTTAAATCGGACGGCATTGACGAAGTGATAAAGGCAGTAACAGCGGCTGCAATGTCCAGGAATACAGGGGAATGTCCTCACGTATTCAAGGGAAGCGTTGAGCATGCGCTGGCCCATGTTGAAGAGTCCATCGAGAACCTCATTGATGACAGCAGATTCCTTAGATGGTATGCCATCAAGGTTTTCGAGAGAGATGAGAAAGTGATGAAAGAACTGGAACTTCCCAAGGGAGTTGCAGAAGAGATAGAAGGTCATATCCGGGACTGTGAAAAGGAGATGGATGATGATACGGAATCCATCATCACAAACGAGAGATACGACTTTATCGCGGATATATGCAAAAAATCGGTTGTTAAGGGAAGGACCGCACACAGTCTTTCCACATCGGATAAGATCGACCAGATCGTTACGAACCGTGTACTCGGTCTTCCGATATTTGCCGTTATAATGTTTTTGATCTACGCTATCGCAATGGGCGGATGGTCAGTTTCAATAGGAACCATGGCTACAGACTTCACGAATGACGTGATATTCGGAGAATGGGTTCCCGGAGCTGTGGATTCTCTTCTCGCCGCATTAAGCGTATCTGAGGGAACCGTATTGTACGGACTCATTCAGGACGGTATTGTGGCCGGAGTGGGAGCGGTGCTCGGATTTGTGCCCCAGATGCTCGTGCTCTTCCTGCTCCTTTCAATACTGGAAGACGTGGGATATATGGCAAGAGTTGCGTTTGTCATGGACCGTATCTTCCGTCAGTTCGGTCTCTCGGGCAAATCCTTTATCCCCTGTCTCGTGGCTACCGGATGCGGAGTTCCGGGAGTAATGGCTTCACGTACAATAGAGAATGACCGCGACAGAAAGATGACGGTCATGACAACTACATTCATGCCCTGTGGAGCGAAGCTTCCCATCATAGGACTTATCGCAGGTGCGATATTCGGAGGATCCCCTCTTATCGCTGCATCCGCATACTTTCTGGGGATCGGTTCGGTTGTCCTTTCAGGTATCATCTTAAAGAAGTTCAAGGCGTTCGCGGGTGAGCCTGCTCCCTTTGTAATGGAGCTTCCCGCTTACCATGTACCTGCCTGGGTAAATGTCTTAAGAGCTACATGGGAGAGAGGCTGGTCCTTCATAAAGAGAGCCGGATCCGTGATAGTTATTTCTTCTATAATAATATGGTTCCTAAGCTCCTTCGGAAGCATAAACGGACACTTCGGACTGATCGACAATATGTGGGAGGATGAGAGCATAGTAACGGACGAGACCATTACTTCCATAGCTGATAAGATGAATGTTCCCGAGGAAGAGGTGAACCCTATGGATGCTTCCATCCTCGCCCAGGTGGGAAATACCATATCATTTGTGTTCAGGCCTTTGGGATTCGGTACCTGGAAGCCCGCAGTTGCTACTATTACAGGACTGGTGGCCAAGGAAGAAGTGGTAGGAACCTTCGGAGTTCTCTATAACTACGATAATGATGAAGAAGAGCTGGAAGAAAACGGAGACCAGATATGGGATAACGTAGCTGCCGATTACACTGCGGCATCCGCATTTGCATTCATGGTATTCAACCTTCTCTGCGCACCCTGCTTTGCAGCAATAGGTGCCATCAAGAGAGAGATGAATAATGCCAAATGGACCTGGGCTGCTATCGGCTATATGACAATCTGGGCTTATGTGCTGGGACTGATAGCCTATAATGTAGGCGGGTTCTTTGCAGGGATCGTTCCTTTCGGAGTGGGAACGGTGGCAGGATTTATCCTGATAGCAGTAATCCTCTATCTTCTCTTCAGAAAAGGATATGTTGCGGAAGCAGGGAAGAAGAGCCTTTCTTCCGTTGAGGCAGCAAAGGCCTGAGAAAGGAGTAAGCAATGCCGGCTGTTTTAGGTAATGCGATAGCCATATTACTGGTATGCGGACTGGTGTTTCTATGCATGCGCTCGATTTTAAAAAGTTCAAAGAAGGGTTCATGCGGATGCGGGGAAAACTGCAGCTGCTGCTCAGAAGGATGTAATAAAAAATAACTGAAAATGGGTTGACGGGCCATGGCGGATTATGATATATTTAACTCCGCTGTGGGCGACAGCCCATTTTTTTGTGTTCTAAAAACCAAGCGGGAGACTGATGAAAAGTCGCCTGAACCGCCGGTCTGGAGCGTATCCGGACTAAGGAAATGGAGGAAAGAAATGCGTACAAGAATCACACTTGCGTGCACAGAGTGCAAGAATCGTAATTACAACACCACAAAGGATAAGAAGACTCATCCCGAGAGGATGGAGATCAAGAAGTATTGCAAGTTCTGCAAGACTCACACACTGCACAAGGAAACAAAGTAAGATTTCCGTTTTTTGAAAGGCAGGTATTATAATGAGCGACAGTCAGAATACAGCAGCTTCTAATGGTGTAAAAACTACAGAATCAGGAGCTCAGACTTTTTGGAAAGGACTCAAGTCAGAATTCCGCAAGATCATATGGCCTACCAAAGACACGCTTATCAAGCAGTCAATGGCAGTGATCATAGTTTCTGTGATCGTCGGAGCAATAATCGCGGTTATTGACCGTGGGGTTTTGTACGGGATCGATTTTCTGCTGAAGTAAGGAAGGATAGAGATCATCAATGGCTGAAGAGTTAAAGGATGAATTAATGGATAAGGCGGTTGAAGCTCCCGAAACTTCTGATGTGACTGAGGAAAAGGAAGCAGAAGAAACCGAAAAGAAGATTCCGGACAACGCACACTGGTATGTAGTCCATACCTATTCCGGATATGAGAATAAGGTTAAAACGGACCTTGATAAGACCATAGAGAACAGGCATTTAGAGGATCTGATCCTGGAAGTAAGGATACCCACACAGATGGTTTCCGAAGTAAATTCCAAGGGCCAGAGAAAGACAGCTGAGAGGAAGATGTTCCCCGGATATGTGCTGGTTCATATGGTAAAGACAAATGATACCTGGTATGTAGTCAGAAATACCAGAGGGGTTACGGGCTTTGTGGGCCCGGGAAGCGAACCCATACCTCTTACCGAAGAAGAGATGAAACCTCTTGGAATCCACGTAGAGAACATGGTGGTAGACTTCGGTGTAGGCGATACGGTCGCTGTAGTGGCAGGAGTTTGGAAAGATACCGTGGGAGAGATCACGCGTATGGATATGAACAAGAAGACCGCCACTATCACTGTAGAGCTTTTCGGAAGAGGAACATCAGTAGAGATCAGTTTCGACGAGATCTCAAAGATGCGTTAAACATTATATGTGAATTGTATTATCCCGTTGGGATTTACAAGAGTGGGAGGGCTGAACCTTACCCGCATATACCACAAACGGCAGACAAAGCCATAAGGGCTTTAAGTGCCAGTATTATTAAGGAGGGCTAAAATGGCCAAGAAAGTAGAAGGATATATCAAGTTACAGATCCAGGCCGGCAAAGCAACACCTGCACCGCCGGTAGGTCCCGCTCTGGGACAGCATGGTGTAAACATCGTTGATTTTACAAAGCAGTTCAATGCAAAGACTGCTGATAAGGGTGATTATCTCATCCCTTGTGTCATCACAGTTTATACTGACAGAAGTTTCTCATTCATTATCAAAGAGCCTCCTGCAGCTGCTCTTATCAAGAAGGCATGCAAGATCCAGAAAGCATCCGGAGTTCCCAACAAGCAGAAGGTTGCAAAGCTTTCAAAGGCTGATCTGGAAGAGATCGCAAAGAGAAAGATGCCTGACCTTAACGCAGCTTCTCTTGAAGCAGCAATGAGCATGATCGCCGGCACCGCTCGTTCTATGGGTGTCGAGGTAGAGAAGTAAGGAGGGCATGGAATAATGAAACACGGAAAGAAATATGTTGAAGCTGCCAAGGCTATCGACAGAACAAAGCAGTATGAGCCCATTGAGGCTATGGAGCTTGCAAAGAAGGCAGCTACAGCAAAGTTTGATGAGACTATAGAAGTACACATCCGTACAAGCCTTGATTCACGTCACGCTGATCAGCAGGTCCGCGGAGCAGTAGTACTTCCCAACGGAACAGGACGTTCCGTAAAGGTTCTGGTATTTGCAAAGGGCGCTAAGCTCGATGAAGCTCAGGCAGCCGGTGCAGATCATGTTGGAGGAGAAGAACTCATTCCCAAGATCCAGAACGAAGGATGGCTTGATTTTGACGTAGTAGTAGCTACACCTGACATGATGGGTGTTGTAGGACGTCTCGGTAAGGTTCTCGGACCTAAGGGACTTATGCCCAACCCCAAGGCAGGAACAGTTACAATGGACGTTGAAAATGCAATAAAGGATATCAAGGCAGGTAAAGTAGAGTACAGACTTGACAAGGCCAATATCATCCACGTACCTGTTGGAAAGGCTTCTTTCTCAGCAGAGCAGCTTACAGAGAACTTCGATGCTCTTATCGCAGCTCTCGTTAAGGCTAAGCCCGCTACATGCAAGGGACAGTATATGAAGTCAATCTCAGTCGCTCCTACAATGGGACCCGGCGTGAAGATCATCGCTAACAGATACTAAGTAGATTTTTTATGGCGCTGCCAACCCTGTGGCTGGCAGCGTTTTATTACACGACAGCGCTTTATTCTGCTAATATGGTAAAGTGGTCAACCCTCATCAGTCACGCCTGCGGCGTGCCAGCTTCCCCCAGAGGGGGAAGCCTGTATAAGGAGATAACATGAAAAAAATAATCACGACTATTACATTAATCCTTACAACTCTTGCACTTACACTTTCCGGATGTGCTTTCGGCGGAAGTGCTTCATCAACAGGTAATAAATTAACTGTCGGCTTTGATCAGGATTTCCCTCCTATGGGATTCGTGGGAGAGGATGGAGAATACACCGGATTCGATCTGGAGCTTGCGGCTGAAGCAGCAAAGAGGCTTAAGAAAGATATAGTATATCAGCCCATTGCATGGGATTCCAAGGATGCTGAGCTGGATGCCGGAACAATTGACTGCATCTGGAACGGATTCACTATCAGCGGAAGAGAGGATTCCTACACATGGTCAGATCCGTATATGAAAAACAGCCAGGTGTTTGTTGTAAAGAAGAATTCAGGTATCAGGACTGCGGCTGATCTGGAAGGAAAGATCGTGGAAGTTCAGGCTGATTCATCAGCGGAAGCAGCTCTTAATGAGGGAGCTAATGAATCTCTTACAGCTACCTTCGCTGTTCTTCAGACCACACCTGACTATGATACAGCCATGATGGATCTTGATATGGGAACAGTTGATGCCATAGCTATGGACAGCACTGTTGCAGAGTATAAGATCACAAGTGGCGGCATGGATCTCGTTGTACTTGACGAGCCCTTCGCATCAGAGACCTATGGTGTAGGATTCAAGAAGGGAAATACCGCACTCAGGGATGAGATCAATAACACATTAAAGGAAATGGCAGCAGACGGAACACTTAAAAAGATCTCCGAAAAATGGTTCGGAACGGATGTAACGATAATTAAGTAACCCTTATTAACCAAAGCTTTTTAGCCGGTTGTCATTCTGAGCGAAGCGAAGAATCTCCAGGAGATCTTTCGGGCTACGCCCTCAGGATGACAAAAGAATTGAACTTAACAATACTGTATTTAAACTCAGATTATGTCATTTATTAAAATATTAGAGCTCCTCTCGGGGGGGATGCTGGTGAGTATCTACATTTTTGTAGTAACTCTCCTTTTCTCCCTCCCTCTGGGGCTTATCGTATCCTTTGGAAGGATGAGTAAAAACCCGGTTATCTCCGGGATAATAAAGGTGTATATCTCCATCATGAGGGGAACGCCCCTGATGTTGCAGCTGATGGTGGTTTACTTTGGACCGTATTATATATTCGGCATACAGGTTACCAACAGCTACAGGATAGTTGCCGCCCTTATCGGATTTGTGATTAATTATGCGGCTTATTTTGCGGAGATATACAGAAGCGGAATACAGTCAATGCCTAAAGGACAGTATGAAGCTGCAGAGGTCTTGGGTTACAGCAAGACCCAGACATTCTTTGTAATAATACTGCCCCAGGTTATTAAGAGGATATTGCCGCCTGTCACGAACGAGGTGATAACCCTTGTTAAAGACACATCTCTTGCGTTTACCATAAGTGTTGCCGAGATGTTTACTACAGCCAAGGCTCTCGCCAGTTCCCAGACCAGCATGATGCCTTTTGTGGCTGCAGCTCTGTTCTATTATGTATTTAACTTTATCGTGGCTTATACCATGGAGCTTTTCGAAAAGAAGCTGAGTTACTACAGGTGAGATCCTTCGGGCTTGCGCCCTCAGGATGACAACGGGGGCCTCAGGATGACAACGGGGGCCTCAGGATGACAACGGGGGCCTCAGGATGACAATGGAGCCACTGGGTGACGCGAGGGAAGCAGGTGTCATTCTGAGCGAAGCGAAGAATCTCGTGTATTCAGGAAGATAAACATGCTGTTATTAAAATGTGAGAATATCAGAAAATCCTTTGACGGAGATGAAGAAGTATTAAAGGATATTTCCGTGAGCGTGGAAGAGGGAAGCATCCTGTCCATCATAGGACCTTCAGGCTCCGGTAAATCCACGTTCCTCCGCTGTGCCACAGGTCTTGAGGTCATAGATTCCGGGCGGATCGTCTATGACGGGATGACCTATGCATCAACGAAAGACGGAAAAGTTGAGTACGCGCCCAAAGCGGAAAGAAAAAAGATCTCAGAGATATTTGGCCTGGTATTCCAGAACTTCAATCTCTTTCCTCATATGTCTGTTATGGAAAATATAATGGATGCACCGGTAAGGGTTCAGAAGAGGGAAAAGCAGGAGGTCAGGAAGGAAGCTGAAAGCCTGTTAAGGAAGATGGGACTTGAAGGAAAAGAAAATGCCTATCCTTTTGAGCTTTCCGGCGGACAGTGTCAGAGAGTGGCTATAGCAAGGGCTCTTGCCCTTAATCCCAGGATCCTTTTCTTTGATGAACCTACTTCAGCGCTGGATCCTGAGCTTACAGGGGAAGTGCTCAAGGTGATAAAGTCCCTTGCGGATCTGCATATCGCAATGGTGATAGTTACACATGAAATGGCTTTTGTCAGGGATATCAGTGATGAAGTGATCTTCATGGAACACGGAGTCATTGTGGAACAGGGCACGCCGGAAGAAGTGTTTGGTTCTGATAACGAGAGGATGCAGAGCTTTCTGGGGAGATATAAGGATCTGGCATGAATGTCGTCAAGTGTCATTCTGAGCGTAGCGAAGAATCCCTAAGAGATCCTTCGGGCTTGCGCCTTCAGGATGACAAAACGGTGCGTCAGGATGACATGAGGTGTTCACTTCATCGGTATCCTCACATTCACTTCTGTGCCTTCTCCCGGGGCACTGCTGTATTTCAAACCGTACTCCGCTCCGTAAAGCAGGGTCAGCCGCTTATGGGTGTTGTATATACCCACGTTACTTTCCTTATTTGAGGGATCACGGGGAGCACTGTCACTTAGGATATTTTCCATAGTCTCTTCATCCATCCCTACTCCGTCGTCGGAGATCAGGAATATGATGTCATTATCTTCGCTCCAGGCAGTGAGTACGATGGTTCCGGATTTACTTTCCTTCTCAAAGATACCATGCTGTATCGCATTTTCCACAATGGGCTGGAAGGTGAGCTTCGGTATGCTGTACTGGGTAAGAGTGTCCGGCACATCCACAATGAAATCGATCTTATCATCAAATCTCATATTCTGAAGCTTAACATACAGTGAAACATGCTCTATCTCATGTTCTATGCTGTCTATTGTGTTTTTCTTGGAAAGGGTCAGCTTATAGAATCTGGAGAGTGAGCGCACAGCATCTGTAACTTTTTCGTTCTCATTCTGAAGTGCCAGCCAGTTTATCATATCCAGAGTGTTATAAAGGAAATGAGGGTTTATCTGGGCCTGGAGAGCATTGAACTCCGAGGTCTTAATCTGTTCCGCCGCCTCTTTCTGCCTCTCGATAAGTTCATTTATCTGGTCCGCCATGTGATTGTAGGTCAGGACAAAATCGCCTATCTCATCTTTGCCTGCTTCTTCCTTGATCTTATGAACCTTGGTGTGATGGGTTCTTTCCATCTTCTTTATCACATTTCCTATACGTCCTGAAATGGAGCGTCCGATGAAATACGCAACGAAAAGGGCGATCAGTATTGACATGGAGTAAATAAGACCGTAGCGGTAAAGAATACTTCCTGCCTTTTCGGTAAGGGGAGCTGCGGGAATAATGGAAACAAGCCTCCAGTCGGTTCCTTCCACATCATAGAATCCGGTATACACCTCTTCACCCAGAACCTCTCTTTTTACAAAGGTATTTCCGGTTTTTATAAGGGTTTCTATATCATCGTTATCCAGGAAGTAAGTTCCTGCAAGAGCAACGTCGGAGGTTGCGATTATATTGTCTCTTTCATTGATTATATAATTAACGGCATTGCTTTCATCAGTTTCGTTGACAAGAGACTCGCTGAGGCTTTCGGAAGAATAGTAGATCACGAGATATGCCGCTGTGGCGGTATCATTACTTTTTGACATCTCATATCTTATCCTTCGCACATAGGATAAGTCGCCGAGAGAGCCTTTTTCGTAGTTGGAAAGATAAAAGGGAGCACAGTATAGGGAATCATACATGTTGGTGCTCATGATACCGTTCCAGTAGGACCCCCTTGTGTCCTTCATAGACTGGAATATGTCACTTTGAGCGGAGTCTTCATACAGATCTTCATAAGGTGTATCAAGATAAATACGGATATTTTTAATGAGACTTCCGTCGATAGATGCGTTAACAGAGCCCATAAAAGAATCCCGGAGTATACGGGAATATTCAATATCATCGGTGTGGGAAAAAGCAGGATGCATGGCGATCTCACGCATATAGGAGTCGCTTTCAAGGATGTCCGCAACAGTCCTTATTCGACGTGCAATGGTGGTAACAGTCTGGGAGGTCTGTTCTGAAACCCGCTGGGAACTTCCTACGGTATCTGTTACTACCAGATCATTTATCTCTCCATACAGGAGAACGGAAACCGCTATGGTGGGAATAAGGAGCAGTATAAAGAATGACAGTATGAGCTTTTTTGAAAAGCTGAGATCGTGAAGGAAGTAATTCATAGCATCACCTTGTCACGATATTCACTGGGAGTCATACCTACAGCCTTCTTAAATGACTTGCCGAAATAATTCCCGTCCGGATATCCCACTTTCTGGGATACATCGGAGATCTTATATTTCGGATCCGACAGGAGCTCCTTTGCCTTTTCCATCCGGAAACCGGTTATATACTGATTTAAAGTCACACCTGTCTCGCCCTTAAAAAGGGTGCAGATATAGGTGGATGACATATGGACGTAGTCACTTATTTCCTTTACGGAAAGGTTTTCCCTGGAATAATTCCGGTCAATATATTCCTTAATAGACAGGACCGTGGGATTCTCAGGCTCATTCCTCTTGATCGAAAGCGTAAGCTCCTTGGATCTTTTGCTGAGAGCTTCTGATAATTCTTTCAAGGTATTACATTCCTGTACGAAGGACAGGAGGGACTCCGGAGTATCGATGGCAGAAGAGGGATTAATGGAAAGTTTTCTGCATGCTTCGAAAATACAGGTGAAGAGACGGTAATAAATGTCCCTGACCTGATCCGGAAGGAGATTCCTGCTGTCTGAAAGGGACTCCTCTATCTGTTTCTCAGTCTTTTCTATCTTTTCGGTATCTCCGGTCATGAGAGAAAGGAGATAGGCATCTGACGGGTCCGGAAGCACCTGGGGAGCAGGAAGACGCTCGTTATCTTCTGTTATTACGCAGCCGTAGTTATGGAAAAATGAGGTCTGCATGAGAAGAACAGCCTGGTTGTAGGAACGGTAGGTGTTCTCCATGCCGGAAACCGGGTCTCCTATGGAGATAAAGAAGCGTATATTGTCGCCTATGATATCTCTAAGGCTTTCGCCGATTTTCATAAGTTTCTTTTTATCGGGCTTTTCCTGTGAATAAATATGATAGACCAGGTACTGGTCGTGCTTTTCTATATTGATCTCCTGACAGTGCATTGATGACAGGGCACTGTCCAGATCCTTATTTATCCTTACCCTTTCACTTTCGTCTATGTTGTCAAGGGAAGAGGTGGTCTTCACGATGAAAGTGGTGAAATAGCCGTTTTTCTTAATGCCGGGGAGGGCATCCTGAATAAGTGTATCCGGGATCTCCCCTGCTTCCTCCGGAGGAAGGGTGAGGAACAGCGCCAGCCGCCCTGAAGCCGCTTTGCTGTGAAAGAGTCTTGACTGTATGGTGCGTTTTTTCTCTTCGATAAGCTGGATCGCTTCTTTAAGGGCTGCCTTCAGCTCCTTTAAGTCAATGGGCTTTTCGATAAAGTTAACTGCCTTCAGGCGTATAGCGGCTTTTAAGTATTCCCGGTCAGAGTATCCGCTCATAAAGATGAATTCTGTCTCGGGAAGGATCTCTTTAAGAGAATCCACCATGTCTATACCGGACATTTTGGCCATGCGGATATCGCTCAAAATAAGATCGGGGCGCTTTTCCTTCGCACACTCCGTTCCTTTTAAGCCGTCATCCGCTTCCATTATTTCATTTATGGGAAGATCCATACCCGCTATGGCGCTCTTCAGTCCCTGACGGGTAAGGTCTTCGTCATCTACGATAAGTAAAGTCATGACTACAGTTTATCATATTCTGTAAAATTTTACTCCTATCAAAATATTTTCCTGTTTTATGATTGCGTGATATGGGAGATAATAGTAGGCAGTTAGAGATTAAAAAAGGGAAGGAGCAAAAATGTCGGAATCTGAATATATTCTGGAATTAAACGGAATAACGAAGATATTTCCCGGTGTTAAGGCACTGAATCAGGTGCATTTCCAGCTCAAAAGGGGAGAAGTACATGCTCTTATGGGCGAGAACGGGGCCGGAAAATCTACGTTTATCAAAGTAATCACCGGTGTGCATGCAGCGGAAGAAGGTCATATGTATCTTGAGGGAAAGGAAGTTCATTTCCGTGGACCCAAGGACGCACTTGACGCAGGTATCGCAGCAGTTTACCAGCACCCTACCACATATCCGACCCTTTCCGTTACGGAAAATATATTTATGGGTCATGAGATCATCAAGGGCGGAATGATCCAGTGGAACGAGATGAATGCAAAGGCTCAGGAGCTTCTTGACAGGCTCCACGCGAATTTCAAGCCTTCTGATGAGATAGGAGCTCTCTCCGTAGCACAGCAGCAGATGACGGAGATCGCAAAAGCCCTTTCCACAAATGCAAAGATAATAATCCTTGACGAGCCCACAGCTTCACTTACAGCAAATGAATCTGAAGAACTTTACAGGATCGTTGATCAGCTCCGAGACGAGGGAGTTTCCATTATATTTATTTCCCACAGATTCGAGGATATGTACCGTCTGGCTACAAGAGTTACGGTATTCCGTGATTCCCAGTATATCGGCACATATGATGTAGACAAGATCACAAATGCCGATCTTGTAAAGGCAATGGTAGGCCGTGAGATCTCCGACATGTATCCGAAGCCTGAAGTAAAGATCGGTGACGAGATATTTAAGATAGAGGGAATGAGCCGCACAGGCTTCTTTAAGGACGTGTCCTTAAATGTCCATGCCGGTGAGATAGTGGGTATGACAGGACTTGTTGGAGCCGGACGTACAGAGGTTATGGAGTCTGTATGCGGTATCACAAAGCCCGACAGCGGCAAGGTATTCCTCGGAGGCAAACAGCTGAAGGTGAAGAAGCCCGAAGACGCAATGAAAGAGGGTATCATCCTTCTTCCCGAGAACAGATCCACCCAGGGTCTCATCCTCTCATGGGGACTCGGAAGGAATGTCACCCTTCCCATTCAGAAGAAGCTTGCAAAGGGCGGCATCTTCAATGATTCAAAGAAAGAAAACGAACTCTCAAAGAAATTCCTTGAGGAAGTAGATACAAAGGCTGTTACGATCTTTGATCCTGCAAGCTCATTATCCGGAGGTAACCAGCAGAAGGTTGTGGTTGCCAAGGCACTTGCCCAGGATAATATGAAGCTCGTTATCATGGATGAGCCCACAAAGGGTGTTGACGTCGGAGCCAAGGCTGAGATATACGCCATCATGGGAGAACTGGCAAAGAAGGGATACGGGATCATCATGATATCCTCAGAAATGCCGGAGATCCTCGGAATGTGCGACAGAGTATACGTAATGTGCAACGGCCGTGTGACCGGATGCTTAAACAGGGAAGAAGCTTCACAGGAGCGCATCCTCAATCTTTCCATGGAGCACAGCAGCAATGAAAGACAGGAGGAGGCAGTATAAATGGAAAACAAATCACTCTGGAAAAAGATCACAGGATCCAGAGAAGCCCTGCTTCTTGCAATCCTTGTAGTGATGGGTATCTTTATCACGATACTCAATCCCACATTCTTCTCTCCTGTAAATATAGGACAGATATTCAGAAATAACGCGCTTACCATGATAATGGCCCTCGGCATGCTCTGCGTAATGCTGACAGCGGGAATCGATATCTCCATCACATCGACTCTTGCCTTTGCCGGAATGACCATAGGTATGCTTACCAAATACAACATAGTAAATAGCACACTGGCGCTTTTCCTTATAGCCATGGTAATGGGATGCTTCTGCGGAGCAATGAACGGTCTCATTATCGCAAAGGGTAAGGTTGCACCTATCATCTGTACCATGGGCTTCATGTATATCTGGAGAGGTATGGCCTATGTAGTAGGTAACAGCCAGTTCGCCAGCGGTGAAGATGTCCGTGAGTTCGCTGAGTTCGGTAAGGACGGAACAATAGGACCTTACATTATCCTGATAGTATGTTATGCACTCTTCTTCTGGATGCTTAAGTGGACAAAGTTCGGACGTAAGATCTACGCAGTAGGATCAAATGCGGAAGCAGCAAGGATCTCCGGTATCAATGTTGATAATACCCTGATCTCGGTTTACACCATCATGGGAACCCTTGCAGGTCTGGCAGGAGCGCTTTCAGTATCGATCTACGCTTCAGCCCAGCCCAACATGCAGTACGGCAGAGAAATGGACGTTATCGCAGCCTGTGTTATCGGTGGTGTGTCCATGAGCGGCGGACGCGGAAGTGTTGCGGGAACTTTCCTCGGAGCACTCATTATCTCAATAATAGCAAAGGCCCTTCCTCTGGTTAATGTGCCTTCTATCGCACAGAATACCGTTAAGGGTGTTATCATCCTCGTGGTTGTTATCTTCAATGTGATAACACAGAGAATGGTTGACAGACAGAACCTTGAGAGGAGGGAAATGTAATGGCTGGAAAATCCGGACGTTCCATCAATGCGGAACAGAAGATAACCGCGAAGAAATTGTTATTTACCTGGGAGGGAGCACTGATAGTCCTCTTTATCCTCGTAAATATCTTCAATATGAATATCTCTCAGAGCTATACCTTTGCCAATGTTTTAAGAGAGATGCCAAAGTACCTCGCGGAGATGTTCATGGTATTACCCATGGCTTACATCCTGGTACTTGGAGACATTGATATTTCAGTAGGCTCTATCGTGTGCCTTACCGGAACACTGACATGTTACATAAGTAATGCAGGAGCACCTTTCCCGATTGTTATCCTGGGATGCCTTGCAGCAGGCCTTATCTGCGGAGTGATAAACGGAAGCATCGCGACCAGCTTCC
Source organism: uncultured Lachnospiraceae bacterium (assembly GCA_902779445.1). Taxonomy (GTDB): domain Bacteria; phylum Bacillota; class Clostridia; order Lachnospirales; family Lachnospiraceae; genus NK4A144. Next base: position 61,204 of record CACZBM010000004.1, on the reverse strand, counting down.
CTGAGCTCCCCAGTATGATAACAACCCTTGGAACCCAGATAATCTTCCGCGGTATTGCGGAGATCTCACTTGGCGGCGGCGGATCGGTTGCTTATAACAATACAAAGCAGATCATGCCTCTTTCCACAAAGCTTGGAAAGACAGTACCGGTGATCATCCTGGTGGTTCTTGTGATCGCTATTATATTCACAGTAGTACTGCAGCTTACAACCTTCGGCCGTTCGCTTTACGCAATAGGTTCCAATAAGACATCGGCTTTCTATGCAGGAGTTGATGTACAGAAGTGCAGGTTTATAGCCTATGTTCTCATGGGTCTTATGGCTTCGATGTGCGGACTTTTCCTTACCGCATATACATACGGAGCAAACACCACTACAGGACAGGGATTCGAGATGGAAGTCATCGCAATGTGCGTATTCGGTGGTATAGCATCTACCGGTGGTAAGGGAACCCTTATCGGAGGTATCATCGCAGGACTTATCATCACCCTTCTCCGTATAGCTCTTGGACAGGCAAACGTAAACTCACAGATGATACTTGTCATCGTCGGAGCACTACTTATAATCGCGGTTCTTATCCCGGGTATCAAGGGTAAGATCGATGAGATGAAGAAGCTCAGGGCAGCAGCGTAAGCCCTCATCAGTCGGCTTCGCCGACAGCTTCACCGATGGCAGCTGCGCATAGCGCAGCTAAACGCCATTCAAAACGTGCCACTGGCACGTTTTGCCCAGAGGGAGAAGCCGAATCTAATATTTACATCATAGTGATGTGGATATATACACTAAACCCATATGGGTAAAGGAGGAAAAATTTTTATGAAAAGAAAAGTAGTAAGCATCTTGCTCACAGCAGCAATGGCAGCTACACTTCTCGCTGGATGCGGCGGCTCAGGGGCAGCTACTGAAGAAGCAGCACCCGCAGCAGCACCTGCAGCAGAAGAAGCAGCACCCGCAGCAGAGGAAGCACCTAAGGCTGAGGAAGCTCCCGCAGAGGAAGCAGCACCCGCTGAAGAGGCAGGCGCAGAGGCAGCAGAGGCAGCAACAGGCGGATCTGATGTATCCGGAAAGACCTTCGCTATCGTTGTTAAGAGCGCAGGTAACCCTTACTTCAAGAAGGCTATCGAAGGCTTCACAGAAGTTATAGAGGGAAATGGCGGAACAGTTGTAGTTAAGGAGCCTTCAGCAGCTACAGTTGACGCTCAGATCACAGAGATCCAGTCACTCATTTCACAGGGTGTTGATTCTATCTCAGTTGCAGCTAACGATGAGAACGCTCTTCAGGCTACCCTTCAGGAAGCTATGGACGCAGGCATCAAGGTTAACTGCTTTGACTCAAAAGTTAACGCAGACAGCCGTATGACTTTCTGCAACCAGGCAGGTATCACCGAAGTTGGACAGGCTCTTATCGATGCAGTTCTTGATCTTTCAGGCGGTGAGGGACAGTACGCTATCCTTTCTGCTACATCACAGGCTACAAACCAGAACTCCTGGATCGAGGCTATGAAGTCTATTCAGGAAAGCGACAGCAAGTATGCTGGACTTGAGCTCGTAGAAGTTGCTTATGGTGATGACGAGCCTCAGAAGTCAACTGACCAGGCTCAGGCTCTTCTTTCAAAGTATCCTGACCTCAAGGTTATCTGCGCTCCTACAACTGTAGGTATCGCAGCAGCAGCTAAGGTTCTTCAGGACCAGAAGTCTTCTGTAAAGCTTACAGGACTTGGACTTCCTTCAGAGATGGCTGAGTACATCGGTGCTGATGATGCACACTCATGCCCTTACATGTTCCTTTGGAATCCCAGCGACCTTGCTAAGCTTGCAGCTTACTCTTCAATCGCACTTGTAAACGGTGAGATCACCGGAGCAGTTGGCGACAAGTTCACAGCTGGAGATATGGGTGAGTACACACTTACAGACGGCGGAGACGGCGGATCTGAGATCATCCTTGGACCTCCTTTCCAGTTCAATCCTGATAACATCGCTGATTGGAAGGATGTTTACTAAAAATTATAGGTGAGCCCTCACCCGTCGGCTAACGCCGACACCCTCTCCCAAAGGGAGAGGGCTTGTGAAGGCTTCCCCCTCTGGGGGAAGCTGTCACCGTAAGGTGACTGATGAGGGAATAACCACACTAAAGAGGGGACCGTACTTTCGGTTCCCTCTTTTACTAAAACAAACTAAATGCTATACTAAATCTCAATGAATACAAAAGTAATTAGCTTTACAAATAATAAGGGTGGATCCGGAAAGACCACTACCTGTTCAAATGTAGCTTACTGTCTCATGGAGAGGGGCAGTAAGGTTCTCGTGATAGACGGTGACATGCAGATGAATCTGTCGCTGTCGTTTTTAAGCGAAGAATCTGTCATGGAGCATGACAGCAGCAAAGATAATATCTATCACATGTTGTCGGGAGACAGAAAAATATCCGATATCATAGTTCCCTCATTCGCAGAGGGACTGGATGTGATCCCGTCATCCGTAAGATTAAGTGAGGTTGAGGAACTTCTGTATGGTAAGGACGGAAAGAAAGACATCTTATCCGGATGTATTAAGAGTCTTATTAAGCGTGGCGAATATGACTATATTCTTATAGACGTACCACCGACTCTCGGACTCTGGGTGAAAAATATTCTGCATATTACAGATCATGTCATTATCCCGGTGGAAGCATCTCCCTGGGGGTTATTCGGGCTTGCGAACATGGTCTCTTATATAAATCAGGAGAAAAAGTCCAATAAGGGACTTGATATCCTTGGAATAGTCCTTACAAAGGTTAATACCAGAAAGAACTATTATAAGGATACCAAGGACTACTTAAACAGTATTGATGAGATCCGGGTTTTCGAAAGTATCATAAGGACAGACAGCACAATTGAATGGGCTCAGGATAATTCGAGACCCGTTACGGCATACAGGAAAAGCGCCAGAAGTGCCGGAGAATACGAGGCACTGACGGATGAAATAATTGAAAGCATGTGATAAGGGAAGGCCCTCATCCACCATGCCGACAAGCGGCATAGTCCCCCTTCCCCCGGAGGGGGAAGGCAAATAATAAGGAGGAAATATGTCTATAGGAAAGAGCAGCATCAAAAGAGCTATCGCAAGCAGCGGAAATGAGGCTTCTGCAAAGGTTAAGGAAGCTGAAAAGGCTGCAGAAAAGAAAACGGAGGTAAAGAAGGTGACTGAAGCTAAGAGTAAGACCGTTAAGAAAACGGCCGTAAAAACCAAGAGCGCAGTTAAGAAGACTGCTGCAAAAAAGCCGGCAGTAGCTGCTAAGAGCGTCATCGCCGGAACAAATGAGCAGGTACTTTCTGCTATTTCAAAACGGGAGGGACTTAATGATCACTTCGGACTGAATACCCCTCTCCCTACTTTCCTTCTTTAAATCGCGCATAGCTTATGTTAGAATAGCGAAGAAGTAAATACAGTGTGTCATCCTGAGCAGAGCGAAGGATCTCAGAGATTCTTCGGGCTAAAGCCCTCAGAATGACAGGACACGGAGGAAATATTATGGCTTGTTTTATAGTATCAGCAGCTGAAGCTGTTGTAGTAACAGCAGTTAAAAAAGCAGAAGAGAAAAAGGAGATCTTGACTGCACAGGAGAACAGTGATAATACCGCGGTGAAAAGGATCCCTTTAAGCAGAAAGCTTACGTGGCTTTCCAATATGCTCTGGGGAGGAGTGGTCCTTCTTGCATTTGAGCATATCTGGCATGGCGAGGTAGTTCCTTATTTCCCGTTTCTTACAGCGATGTATGATCCTTCCGATACGGCGGAGATGCTTCAGGAGATGGCAACTGTCGGAGTCGGTATGGCAGTACTTATCACATTCGTATGGGTTGTTATGTGTGTAGCTGCAGATGCACTTGTAAAGCGCAGTGACAGAACGGCAGATGACACAATAGGATAATAGGGAGAGAGAATAATGACATTACTTATTACAGTATTTGCTGCGGTTTTTGTAACAATGAAATGGTATACCAGAAAAGATGACAGCATGAGACTTGGGATCCTCTGCTTCCTTTACTGGGGAGCTTCGATAATGTGGCTTGTGGATGCACTCTTTGAGTATGCTGAGCTTAAGGATGCTTACTTCACACCTGCTCTTGAAGATATGATCAACGATGCTTTTCTCGGGCTTTCGGTTGTGGCACTAGGACTTGTTATCTGGATCGTAAGACTTCTCATAACAGATCCCAAGGGTTCGGTTCGCAGAGCGCTTAGATAAAAAGCGTTTATATGGTGATGATATGCCTGTAGGTTCTTTATAGGATCTGCAGGCGTTTTATTAAGGAGAGAATATTTAATGGAGAATAAAACAAATAACGTGCGCAAGATTGTCTATGCAGCTGTGTGTCTTGCACTCTGCATGGTGCTTCCGCTTCTTATCGGTAATATCCCGGAGATCGGGAAGATGCTGTCACCTATGCATATCCCGGTATATCTATGCGGATTTATGTGCGGCGGTTTCTGGGGATTTATTGTTGGATTTATTGCACCTCTTATACGGGGAGCCGTATTCGGAATGCCGGTTCTCGTTCCCGGAGGTATATCCATGGCTTTTGAACTTGCGACCTATGGAGTTCTTTCAGGTATTCTCTACAGGATATTTCCAAAGAAGTTATTATATATTTATGTAAACCTGATCATCTGTATGATTTGCGGGCGTATAGTGTGGGGTATTGTGAGATTCCTGATCTCCGGAGTCACACAGAATGATTTTACTTTTGCGATGTTTATTGCAGGAGGTATCACCAATGCTGTTCCCGGTATCATACTTCAGCTTATTATAATTCCGGTTATTGTGATGGCGCTTGAAAGGGCTAAACTCATATGAAGACTATTTTTATAGACTGCTCAATGGGCGCAGCAGGGGATATGCTGACTGCCGCACTTCTGGATCTTTTCCCGGAGAAAGAAGAGATCGTTAAGGAACTGAATATGCTGAAGATACCCGGTGTTGAATACAGGCTTACCGGGGTTTCAAAATGCGGTATTTCCGGAGCAAAGATGGATGTCTTTATCAATGGGGAAAGAGAAGGTCATGAGTTTCATGACCATGATGATGAGAAACACGGATCTCACGGACATAACAGCATGCACCGCATAGAAGATATCGTGAGTATCCTTGATATTTCCGAAAAAGTAAAGAAAGATGTACTATCTGTATATAGTCTTCTAGCTGAGGCGGAATCAAAAGTTCATGGTGTGCCGGTTCAGGAAATACATTTCCATGAAGTGGGAAACATGGACGCTGTAGCGGATATTACAGCGGTCTGCTATCTGATGGACAGACTGTCTCCCGGCAGAATATCTGCAAGTCCGGTAAATACAGGAAGCGGAACAGTGCACTGTGCTCACGGGGTTCTCCCTGTACCTGCTCCGGCTACGGCGGAATTATTAAAAGAGATACCTTCATATAATGACGGAATACAGGGTGAACTGACGACTCCCACGGGAGCCGCTCTTCTAAAATACTACGTTAAGTCATTTGGGAATATGCCTGTTATGAAAACCAAAGCTATCGGATACGGTATGGGAAATAAGGACTTTGAAAGGGCTAACTGTGTCAGGATTTTTACAGGAGAAACAGGGAATGAAGAAGGATCTTCCGGAGATCTGAAAGACAGAATTTTGGAGCTTTCATGCAATATAGATGATATGACGGCAGAGGATATCGCCTTTGCCATGGAAGGACTGATGACAGAAGGAGCCCTTGATGTTTACACATCTTCCATAGTGATGAAGAAAGGACGCCCCGGCACCCTCTTTAGTGTTTTATGCAGAGAAGAAGACGGAGAGAGATTTGCTGCCCTTATTTTTAAGCTTACTACCACCATTGGAATAAGAAAGACAGTGCATGACAGGTATGTGCTGAAAAGAGAAACAGAGACCGTAACGACTCCCTACGGGGATGTCAGGGTGAAAAAATCATCAGGCTACGGCATCACCCGGGAAAAATATGAGTATGAAGATATATCAAGGATTGCAAAAGAGCAGGGGAAGTCACTGAGAACCGTCCCAATGACTCCCCTTGACTCTTGACAAATTAGCGCAGGCTAATTATACTCCTTCTCGTAGGACTATTATGCGCGTGGAAAAGCGCTGGTTTTTTTGTTATAAGGTTAGCAAAAGCTAACCACAGAAGGAGGAGTACTTATGAAAGAAAAAAAGAAAAGTGATCTGGCTGTGCTTCTGGATTACGCAGGCAGTTACAAAGGTCTGACTTTTCTGGGACTTGTTCTTTCGGGAATAGCCATGATCCTCGGAATGGGGCCATATATCTGTATCTGGCTCGTGGCGAGAGATCTTATAAACGTAGCCCCGAACTGGACAGAAGCTGCAGACATCGGGAGATACGGATGGATGGCATTTGGATTCTCTGTTGCAGGGATCATCGTTTACTTTGCAGCATTGATGTGCACACATCTAGCAGCCTTCAGGACTGCATCTAATATCCGTAAAAAGGGTATGGCACATCTCATGAAAACACCTCTCGGATTCTTTGATTCCAATGCTTCGGGTTTACTCAGAAACCGTCTCGACGGAGCTGCTTCCGAAACAGAAACACTTCTTGCACATAATCTCGCAGATATAGTCGGAAGCATCACAATGTTTGTCTCCATGATAATAATAATGTTTGCCTTTGACTGGAGGATGGGAGCTGCCTGCCTAATGGCTGCGGTCATCTCTATTATTGCCATGTTTACGATGATGGGCGGAAAAAACGCAAAGATCATGCAGGAATATCAGGCAGCACAGGACGGGATAAGCAAAGCCGGAACCGAGTATGTCCGGGGTATTCCCGTAGTTAAAGTTTTCCAGCAGACGGTGTATTCGTTTAAGGCATTTAAGGAAGCTATCGAAGACTACAGCGAGAAAGCGGAAAGCTATACTGACGGTGTGTGCAGGGTTCCGCAGTCCGTTAACCTTACCTTTACCGAGGGAGCCTTTATATTCCTTATTCCTGCGACGCTGTTTCTTGCGCCCGGATCTTTGGCTGCCGGTAATTTTGCAGGATTCGTAACAAACTTTGCATTCTATGCGGTATTCTCAGCCATTATTTCCACGGCTCTTGCACGGATAATGTTTGCCGCAAGCGGCATGATGCTGGCAAGTACTGCGCTTAAGAGAATATCCCAGGTGATGGATGCGCCGGTGCTGGATATTACCGATCATCCCATTCTCCCCCGGGATAACAGCGTGGAGTTTGAAGATGTGAGCTTTACATATGACGGAGCTGATCTTCCGGCTATCGACCATGTATCCTTCATGGTGGAACCCGGCCAGACAGTGGCTCTTGTAGGGCCTTCCGGAGGAGGTAAAACGACCGCAGCCAGCCTGATCCCGAGATTCTGGGATGTGAGCAGCGGAACAGTTAAGGTTGGTGGTGTGGATGTGCGCTTTACGGACCCCCACGACCTTATGGACAGGATAGCGTTTGTGTTCCAGAATAACAGGCTCTTTAAGGCAAGTATCCTCGAAAATGTCCGTTCCGCAAGGCCGGAGGCCACCAGGAGAGAGGTGTTGAAGGCACTTAGTGCAGCACAATGTGACGATATCATAAGGAAGCTTCCGAAGGGAGTGGATACGGTTATCGGAACCGAAGGAACATATCTCTCGGGAGGCGAACAGCAGAGAATAGCTCTGGCAAGAGCGATCTTAAAAGACGCGCCTATAGTAGTGCTTGATGAAGCAACAGCTTTTGCGGATCCGGAAAACGAAGCACTGATACAGAAAGCATTTGCAGAGCTTACAAAAGGGCGCACAGTCATAATGATAGCCCACCGTCTGTCTACAGTGGTTGGCGCGGACAAGATAATAGTGCTGGAAAACGGCCACGCTGTCGAAGAGGGCACCCATGATGAACTCATAAAAGCTAAAGGAATGTATTCCCGCATGTGGGATGATTATAACAAAGCTGTTAAATGGCGTATTTCCGCAGGGGAGGTGGCATGATGTTCGGTGAAGATTTTAAAAGAAAATATGCCCTTACAGATCAGGGTATCAGGAATACCAAACAGGCTACGATCTGGACTGTGATAGTAAATCTTGTGGTGATGGGAGGAATGGGGATCCTCTACATCATGATGGGAGAATTTATGAAAACCCTGACAGGTGGGGCGGTACTCCCCAGGATTCCGTTATTCCTTTTGATGACGGTAGTATTTGTGATACTGTCACTTCTGACACACATCCAGCAGTACAGGGCAACATACGGTCTGGTATACGGAGAGGTAAAAGATGTGCGGATCAGCCTTGCTGAGCGTATGAGGAAACTGCCTCTCGGATACTTCGGGAAACGGGATCTTGCTGATCTGACGGAAACCATAATGGGAGATGTGAACCGGTTGGAGCATGTGTGGTCCCACTGCCTCGGATATCTTTATGGTTCTTATATTTCAACAGCAATCATCGCTGTCAGCCTATTGATCATGGACTGGAGGATGGCCATCGCATGCCTGTGGGGAGTGCCGGTAGCATTCATTCTGCTTTTTGGCAGCAGAAAGCTATCCAAACGTAAGTCAGAGATCACCAAGGAAGCAGGGATCCGGGTGGCTGACGGGATCCAGGAGACCATTGATAATATCAGGGAGATCAGAGCCACGAATCAGGAAGAGAACTTCCTTGACGAACTTAATAAAAAGATCGACTACCACGAAAAGACCATGCTTGCCGGAGAATTATCCTGCGGTATATTTGTGAACGCAGCCAGCGTTATCATGCGCCTTGGCGTAGCTACGACCATTCTTACGGGAACATCCCTGATCCTTTCGGGACAGATCGATTTCATGATTTTATTCATGTTCCTTTTAGTGATAACCAGGATATATGCACCCTTTGACCAGGCACTTGCGCTGATAGCGGAGATGTTCATGTCACAGGTATCGGCAAACCGTCTTATGGAGATTAAAGATGCTGAGACCGCAGAGGGTACTGAAACCTTCAGACCGGAGGGGCATACCATTGAATTTGAAAATGTGGGATTTGCCTATGACAATGAAGAAGTTCTGCAGGGAGTCAGCTTTACCGCGAAGGAAGGAGAAGTTACGGCACTTGTGGGACCTTCCGGATCAGGAAAGAGTACCTGCGCGCGGCTCTGTGCAAGGCTATGGGACATTCAGAAGGGCAGTATAAAGGTCGGAGGAGTAGATATAGATTCCGTGGATCCGGAAGTGCTCTTAAAAGATTATTCCATGGTATTCCAGGATGTGGTGCTTTTTGACGATACCGTCATGGAGAATATCCGTTTAGGAAAGCGTGATGCTACCGATGAAGAAGTGATGAAAGCAGCAAGAGCAGCCAATTGTGAAGAATTCGTACATAAGCTGCCCCAGGGATACGATACACCCATCGGCGAAAACGGAGCAAAGCTTTCCGGAGGCGAGAGACAGCGTATTTCCATTGCGAGAGCGTTGCTTAAAAATGCGCCGATCGTTCTTCTCGATGAAGCTACCGCTTCTCTTGATGTTGAAAATGAGACAAAGGTTCAGGAAGCGCTTTCGCGCCTGCTGGTCGGAAAAACCGTACTCGTTATCGCACATCGCATGCGTACTGTAGAAGCGGCAGACAAGATCGTGGTCCTCGCAGACGGTCATGTGGCAGAGGAAGGAAAGCCGGGAGACCTCTTCAAAAACGAGAACGGAATATTCCACAGGATGGCCATGCTTCAGAATGCCAGTGCAGCGTGGAGTATAGGGGTCGAGTTCTGACTGTAGATCATAACATTGACATTTTGGGGGTTCTGATATATAGTTAGACATATATAACCGGCGGTGCTTATATGGCATCGCCTTAACAAAGATTAAGGGTTAGCGGATGCTAACCTAAGAAAGGAATACATAATGAGTAAAATAGCAGTAGTGTACTGGAGCGGAACCGGCAATACCCAGACCATGGCAGAGGCCGTAAAGGACGGAGCCAGCGGAAAGGGATCAGAGGTTTCGGTATTTTCACCGTCGGATTTTTCGGCAGACAAGGTCGCAGAATTTGACGGCATAGCATTCGGATGTCCCGCTATGGGAGCTGAGGTACTGGAAGAGTCTGAATTTGAACCTATGTTTTCATCTGTAGAAGGATCACTTTCAGGAAAAAGGATTGCATTATTTGGCTCTTATGGATGGGGGGACGGACAATGGATGAGAGACTGGGAGGATCGCTGCAGATCTGACGGTGCAGTTCTCGTTTCTGACAGCGTAATGGCAAACAATGCGCCGGATGATGATGTTATAGAAGAATGTAAGGGGCTTGGTATAGCTCTATAATACGACAGATTACAGGACGGTAAATATGGCAGACGAATATCTTATAAATTACTGCGCTCCAACGCTTGCGGGATTAAAAACTGGGAGTCTATTTACGATATATCCTTCTCCCGGAGATAATGTCTATGAGGAGGTGCGGAGGTTAAACCATCTCCTTCGTAAAAAGGGCCTGAGGGCGTTACTGTGCAGGAAATGCGGAAGATATGCGCTTATATATGTTTACCGTCCTGATTTTTTAAAAAGAGACTTAAGGGATCCTAAAGCTAAAAAGATCCTTTCGGGTAAAGGATATAACTGCGAGGATCCGGAAATTTGCGTAGTGCAGCTGATAAAGCATCTCACGGATGACGGGACCTTTCCTCATGAGATAGGGCTCTTCCTTGGATATCCGCCTTCGGATGTGTCTGGTTTTATCAAAGATCCCAATGCCGGAGTGAAATGCTGCGGGTGCTGGAAAGTATATTCCGATAAGGAAGGGGCGGAGAGAACATTTAAGAAGTATGAGAAATGCACCGATACCTACAGGAAACTGTTTAAGAACGGCCGAACCCTGGAACAGCTCACGGTAAAAATATAAGTCAACGGCATTGGAACTGTCCCCCTTGACTCCAAAGGTTAGCGAAAGCTAACACACAAAGGAGAAACCTTGCTGTTCAGAAATATGCTGAGGAACCTTCTAAAGAATAAGGTTCAGTTTTTCTCAATCTTCATAATGTCATTTCTCGGGCTCTTTGTGTTCGTGGGAATGGATTCCGAGGTGGCGGGATTCACGGCTGCTGAGGATGCGTTCTATACCGAATGCGGACTTGCGGATATATGGGTTCAGGGTAAAAACTTCTCGCCTGATGATGTGAGGAAAGTCCTCGACATAGACGGAGTCAATAAGGCAGAGAGAAGGATATCCGTCAAGGGAAAGGCTCTGCTTCCTGACAGGGAGGCTGATATGTATCTCAACTTTATGGAAAGTAATGAGATTTCACGTCTTTCACTTGTAAGTGGCGAAACATTTATTCCGGGCGAGAAGGGTGTCTGGCTCGACTATAATTTCGCGGATAGAAACGGCATCAACATAGGAGATACGGTTAAGTTCAAGTACGAAGGAAAAGAATTCGATGCCATACTCAGGGGAAAGGTCAGGCATCCCGAATACGTTTACTTCCTCAGAGACACCGCATCAATGATGCCGGACTACGGATTTTACGGGGCAGCGGGGATGGATGTATCTGAGTACCCGGAAGAGGACGCTTATTACAACGAACTGGTCCTTGATGTGGACGGTATAGATAACGAAAAAGCGTTAAGCCCGAGCGAGAAAGATCTAAGGAACGATCTCGATCCAAAGATAAAAGATACGCTTGATAACGATAACCTGGCCGTTATGGATAAGGATGACAACTTAAGCTATCAGACTTTCAGGGCGGAAATGGACCAGCATAAAGGCATGTCCCTTATGTTCCCGGTTGTATTTATGATAATTTCGGTCCTTGGGATCATCACAACCATGACCAGACTGACTAAAAGGCAGAGGACAGAGATAGGGACGCTTAAAGCTCTCGGATTTTCGAAGAGAGTCATTACCCTTCACTACATTTCATACGGATTTTTCTTAAGCCTTTTAGGAAGTGTTCTGGGAGCAGTCGCGGGATACAGGTACATTGTGGATCTTGTCCTCAATATGATGAAGAGCACATATCTTCTGCCCGGGGGAAAAGGGAAACTCACGTTTTCAGGCGTATTTGTTATTGCGGCATCTGTTGCTGTCGCATCCTTTGTAAGCTTTTTATCCTGCAGAAAAGAACTGGCTCCTCCTCCGGCAGAGACCCTGAAACCGGAAGCGCCAAAGCTCATGAAACCTTCTCTGTTTGAAAGGAGCAGGCTGTGGCTTTCTCTTAAGTTTGCAACCCAGTGGAATTTCAGAGATGTGAGAAGAAATAAGGTGCGTACCGGTATGGGAATAGTTGGGGTGGCAGGCTGTACCATGCTGATGATAACAGCATTCGGATGTCTTGACTCCATAGAGTTTATTACCGACTGGATGTACGGCGAACTGAATACCGCAGGGTATCAGATAATCATGAAAGAGGATGCTACCTATGATGATACATATGAATACGCCTGCAAATATAAGGGCCAGATGATGGAGGTTACAGGTGCTGATTTTGAGGCAGGGGGTATCAGGAAAAGCGGTAATGCAACAGTGATCGAAAAGGGCGGCCTCATGAATTTCCAGGGGGATTCTTTTGAACATCAGTTCCTCACTGAAAATGGAATAGCAATGTCAGCGAAAATGGCGGGGTCTCTTGGAATAGAGAAAGGTGATTTCGTGAGGTGGCATCTTACGGGAGACGATAAATGGCAGAAGGACAGGGTAATGCAGATATACGCGAATCCGGCAACCCAGGGGATCACAATGTTCAGGGATGTATACGAAGAGCATGAGTATGATTTTAAGCCGTTAATGATCTTAACAAATATGGATGCAGTGAGTGATCTTAAGGATGACGATCTGGTAACCGGAGTACAGGATACAAAGGAAATGATGAGATCCATGGACCAGATGAAGGAAATGATGTACATGATGATGGGGATATTCATAAGCGCTGCAGTCATTCTCGGAGTGGTGGTCTTATATAATCAGGGCGTTCTGTCTTTCGTGGAAAAGTCAAGGGAGATGGCTACTTTGAAGGTGCTTGGTTTCAGCACCGGAAAGATAAGGGGGATACTGCAGCTCCAGAACCTCTGGATAACAATAGTGGGAGTGATACTCGGGATCCCGTTTGGAAGGCTACTCTTACATGAGATCATGGCGGATATGCCGGAAGCTATGGACTACAGGGCAGTTATATTTATGCCTTCATATTTTTATTCAATACTCGGTACGGTAATACTCTCTGCAGCAGTGAGCTTTTTCCTGTCTGCTAGAGTTAAAGATATAGATATGGTTGAAGCATTAAAGGGGATAGAGTGATGAAAAACAACAAAGTAATAAGAATTATCGCTATATGTGCTGTGGCAGCACTGATAATGGGAACAGCCGTGTATGCAATGAATCTTGGGAAAAGTTATATGGCTGTTGAAGCCGGTATTTCGGAAATATCAGGGAAAATAAAGGAGACCGGGAAGATACACGGTGCAGAGGATAAAGTCTATTATGCATCGGTTACGGCGCCCATCGAATCTGTATCCGTAAAAAGTGGAGACAGGGTTGAACGTGGAGATACTGTTATAAAGTATGACGGAAGTGATCTGAAAAGGATGCTTACGGAAGCGGAGATAAAAACTGCGCAGACTGAGCTTGACTATAGCGGAAAGATCAAGGAAAGTGACAGCAATGCTTCCAAATACAGGAGTGCAAAGAATAACGATGAGGCATACGCAGCACTGTACTGGATGTACAGGGAAAAGGGAAATGAGATCACCGAAGAGGAATTTGCCCGGAGCTATGCACTGCAGTGTCAGATCGATTCGGTAAATAAAGATATAGCAGAAAAAGAGAGGGAGATCGCGGAAAGCCAGCACAAGAAAAATAAGGCGTCCGGATACGGAACGAAGGAGCAGGACGATTACAGCGAAAAGAATGTAAAGGACATAAAGGATGCCCAAAAAGAAGTAGACAGGCTTAATGAAGAACTGTCTGAACTGAAGAAAGGATTATATATCACAAGTTCAGGGGCGGCCACACCCGAAGAAAACGCTGAGCTGAACGATGTCAACAACGTAATGGAGGATATCACCAGGAATTGGACTGAGGCTAAGGAAAGAAAGGCAACCTATGAAAACATGATAATGAATGATGACGAAAAGGAAGCCTTAAAGAAAAATACGGAGCTTAGCAAAGAAGAGGAAAAGGAGATATCGGAAGATCTATCAAAGGCAGAAAGAGGAGTCAAAGCTGATTTCTCGGGGATAGTGACGGAGCTTGATGTACATGACGGGGCCTTTGCAACAGAGGGGATGCCTCTTTTCACAGTTGAAACAACTGAAAACCTCGTATGCAGAGTAGATATCAGCAGGTACGATATCGCGGATGTGCGTTTAGGGCAGAAAGCGATGACGGAGATAGGCGGTCAGATGTATGAGGGAGATGTGACAAAGATCAATTCCCTGGCAACTGAAGATTCTTCGGATAAGAGCAGGATAGAGGTTGAGGTTTCGGTCCCGGATATTAAAGCGGCAGCCATTATAGGGATGGAAGCAGATGTGACCATATACACGGAAACATCGGAAGACACATTGGTGATCCCTGTAGAAGCTTTTTACAGCGATGAGGCTGGTGATTACTGTTACATCATTGAAAACGGTAAGGTGGTTAAAAAGTATGTGACTACTGGTATTAAAACAAAAGATGAAGTGGAGATAAAAACAGGCATTGCAAAAGGTGACATCGTTATTACCGATGCCGTTACAGATGATTCAGTGGGAGAAAGAGCGAGATATGTCCTTAATTGAGTTAAAACACATAAGCCGTTCATATACTATGGGGGAGCGTAGTTTTTATGCAGTGGAAGATATTAGCCTGAATCTTAATGAAGGCGAGTTTGCCGTTATCCTCGGACCTTCCGGTGCGGGAAAGAGCACACTCTTAAATATCCTCGGGGGAATGGATTCGCCTACGGAAGGGGAACTTATTTTTGACGGTGAAAATATCGCGGATTATAACGACAACGAGCTCACCGACTACAGAGCATGGAATGTGGGAGTGGTCTTTCAGTTCTATAACCTTATCCCCACACTCACCGCCTATGAGAACGTGGCTCTGATGAGAGATGTCCGGGCAAATTCCGGGAAAAGATCTGTCTGGAATAAGGGAGATATCGAGGTAATGCGCCCTGAAGATGCTATAAAAAAGGTGGGGCTTGAGGACCGGATGCATCATTTTCCTTCACAGCTCTCGGGCGGAGAACAGCAGAGGATCTCCATCGCCAGAGCCATAGCGAAGAACCCGAGGCTCTTACTCTGCGATGAACCGACAGGGGCCCTGGACACCAATACCGGCAGGGAGATATTGAAGCTTCTGCAGGATATCAGTCATAAAGAGGGCAGGACCGTGGTAATGGTTACCCACAACAGCTTCTGCGCCGAGATCGCGGACAGAGTGATAAAGGTGAAAAACGCCAGGATCAAGTCCGATGAGAGAATAGAAAATCCTAAAGATGCCATGGAGATAAATTGGTGAGACAGGGAGTTAACGGGGACGGTTCTCTTTGACTTCGATCCCGTCCATAAGCCCCTTGATATAAGGCTTTATCAGTTCTTCTCTGTCAATGCCGTACTTATCCGCTATAAGCCCGATGATGTCAAGAGGTATCGTCGCACTGCCGGGCTCCTCTTGCCTGCCCATATATCTGCCAAGTCCGAATAGCTCTATCTTTATTTCCACCGGATTCACTTCGCTGTCCCACAGTCCCTCTTCCAGCCTGTCACGTCTGTACTGCGAAAGCCTGTTGGATATCCGGCCTATAAGGAGCGCTACACCGAAGGTGATCGCAAGCATGGCTGCAGCCGAGACGGCAACCGGAGCATTTGTCGTGAAGCAGTAGTAGTCGGGCCATCCGCCGTTTTCCTCACCCAAGGCAACCACCTCGATAAAATATATGGTCCCATATATCAGTACAGGTATCATGCATTTCAGTGCATCACTTACCGTATAACGGTAATCTGATTCAATAAAGAAAAAAGAGAGAACGACCATCACCGGGCAGACAACATGCAGGTAGAAATTAGCCTCTCCGAATGCCATAACAGGATCAGTCCAGCTGATCACGAATATTGCGAAGAACATGATAAGGGATATACACGACGTCCCGATATAATGCAGTCTGGCAGCCCATTCCGGACATGAGAACTTCTTTTTACGTATCCCTTCAACGGCAAAGGGCGCGAGCATCCCTGCACCAATGGCGGTAATAAAATTGATATCCACGGTAAAATATCTGAAAAGCTCTGCGGGTGCCACCCCGTTTCTGGTATAGCGTATCAATCCGAAGACTATTCCGTACATCGAAAAGAAGAGCGCCAAAAGACATGCTATAAGAGCAATGACACTCCTTCTTTTATAAAGTCCTATGATATAGTGCTTCCTCATTTGCTCCTTCTCCTGTCCCTTAAATATAACGGCAGATATACAAGCAGTATCACTGTGACAGCTATAGAGATCCTGATCGCTAGATAGATCAGATACTGCCATTTTTCTCTTACAACTATACCAAATGGATTATTATAAGATGAGAAAAAATTGACCGCATATTCAAGGCCGATAAGGCGGTCATTAAGATATGCCGGAACGCTTAGCATCGAATTCAGATAAAGCGATGCATAGTCAAGGAGCGCCACTGCAGCGATCATCCACTTACAGTCCGCGAAATGAATATCACATTCCCTGCCGAACCCGATATAAATAGCGATCACAATGATCATAGAGTGATAGATGAAAAATTCCCAGGCACGGGGTGACAACAGAAAATCCGTCGCAGAATCGTACTCCGGCGCTATCGATGACAGCAGGATAGCCACCGTCCCTCCGATAAGAGCTGTCCCATAGATCACAGAAAGACAACGCTTCTTCCAG
Source organism: uncultured Lachnospiraceae bacterium (assembly GCA_902779445.1). GTDB lineage: Bacteria > Bacillota > Clostridia > Lachnospirales > Lachnospiraceae > NK4A144. The sequence goes on along the minus strand of CACZBM010000004.1, from coordinate 44,373 downwards.
GTCTCATTCTTTATCACCAAAGCAAGGAACATGAATAGTATCTGTAAAGAACATAGCTCAAATGGCAGATGCTCAGCCATGATATAGGGCGAATACTTCCCGGTCTCCCTGTACATGAATTCACCGCCTTTTATAACCGGCTCCACAACAGGAACGATCTGGAGCGACAGCAGCATTTTTACTGCTTCCATTGCCGACGCCAGACAAAAGCCGGTCTTCAATACCTTCTCAACCGGCGGCTTTTTCGCAAAGCATGCCACCGTACCGAGCAGGATCAATATAATGCTGATAATGATAAATACTATATGTCCTTTCCCAAACATGTAGATATTATACCATATGTTTGGGAGTCAATGGGGGGAGTCAGTGGGGACGGTTCTCGGGCTGGCAGAATGTCAGATTGACAGTTATAATATTAATTACGAACCATGAAAGATAGGATCGTAAACACAACGAAAAAGCGGGAGGACAGACCATGCCATTTATTGAAACAAAGACAAATGTAACCGTGTCAAAAGAAAAGGAAAAGGAGCTTAAGGAGCGCCTGGGGAAAGCTATATCCATTATTCCCGGAAAGAGCGAAAGCTGGCTCATGCTCGCGATCGAAGGGGATGTTCCCATGTACTTCAAAGGGGATGATTCTCAGCCTACGGCATTTATCGAGGTAAAGATATTCGGAGATGCTTCCAGGGATACATACAGTAAAATGACAAAAGAACTGACAGGTATTTATGGTGATATTCTTGGAGTATCTCCGGACAGAATGTACATCAGGTACTTTGGATCAGAGGACTGGGGATGGAACGGGAATAATTTCTGAGCATAGAGATTTGGTATGGGTTACCGGTTGATCATATTCTCATGGGAGAACCATACGCTGATATAGAATGAGATTTACAGCGTATGTTCTTCCACATGTTTCTTTACAGCATCGAAGGTGGTATCGCTTATGTAATGTTCTATACGGCAGGCATCCTCGGCAGCGGTCTTTTCGTCTACTCCCAGGCTTATGAGTGCCCGGGTAAGGACGGTATGGCGCTCGTAGATCCGCTTCGCCAGTATCTTGCCGGCTTCTGTGAGCTTTATATAGCCGTCACTGTCTTTTTTTACCAGACCTTCGTCTTTTAATACTCCAAGGGCACGACTCACTGAAGGCTTGGAGTATCCCATATATTCGCCTATGTCTATGCCGCGGACAGCACTTGATTTAAGCGACAGAACATATATTGTCTCGAGGTACATTTCTCCGGATTCCTGTAATGCCATATACATTTCCTCTCAGATCGTAAAGCTTTTTTAACGTAATTATTCTATCATAAAAAGCAGGAAAGTATCTATAAGTGTTATAGTGTTATAATGATTACAAATCAACGCTCTTAATAAGGTGATAATTTATGGATAACAGCATTATAGCAGGTTTATTAATACCTTTTATAGGCACTACGGCGGGGTCAGCCTGTGTATTTCTAATGAAGAGGGAGATACGACCTTCTGTTCAGAGGGCACTCACCGGATTTGCTGCGGGAGTGATGGTGGCAGCTTCCGTATGGAGTCTCATAATCCCGGCTATGGAACAGTCGGAACATATGGGGAAGTTTTCGTTTGCGCCTGCTGTTACAGGTTTCTGGCTGGGTATCCTATTCCTTTTACTGTTAGATAATATCATTCCCCATCTTCATCAGAATGCAGAGAAAGCCGAAGGTCCGAAGAGCGAGCTGCAGAGGACCACGATGATGGTTCTGGCTGTTGCCCTGCATAATATCCCTGAGGGCATGGCTGTAGGAGTGGTATACGCCGGATTTATCACAGGAAGTGCGAATATCACGGCGGGAGGAGCGCTTGCGCTGGCAGTCGGGATAGCGATCCAGAATTTTCCCGAAGGAGCTATAATCTCCATGCCCCTTCACAGTGAAGGTCTTGGAAAAGGCAGATCGTTCCTCTATGGAACCCTTTCAGGGGCTGTGGAGCCTTTGGGTGCCCTTTTAACGATCTTTGCTGCGGGCTTTGTGACACCTGTCATGCCGTATTTACTGTGTTTCGCTGCCGGAGCAATGATATATGTGGTGGTGGAAGAGCTGATCCCGGAAATGGCAGAGGGAGAGCATTCAAATGTGGGAGTCCTTATGTTCTCATTGGGATTTACCCTGATGATGGCACTGGATGTGGCGCTTGGATGACTCCTTCAAAAAACAACACAAAAACTATTGACAAACCACATAAAACCACTTATAATCTGACTACAATTTCACATGGACTTATACCTGAAGAAATACCTGAAGAATGAACCTGAGGGAAGCAGACGGGTCCGGACAACCCTGATGCAGTGATCAATGAGATACCCCGGGGAGTTGTTGCGGTGTTTTTTTCTTTGCGTTTAACGTATCCTATTTATGGCCTTAAAGGCGAGAGGACAGATATGAGTTCATTTAATACAACACGTACCGCTAAATCTCCAAGGATCGACGGTCTCATACATGATCTGTATGAAAAGATGCCGGAGATCGAAGCATCCAGAGCTATCCTTATCACGGAAAGCTATAAAGAAACCGAGAATGAGCCTATGGTAATGAGAAGGGCTCATGCTTTCGAGCATATTCTTGACAATATTCCCATAATAATCAGAAAAAATGAATTGATCGTGGGCTCTACCACCATTGCGCCCAGGGGATGCCAGACATACCCTGAATTCTCATATTCCTGGCTGGAGCCGGAATTTGAGACTGTAGATAAAAGAGAGGCGGATCCTTTCTATATTTCCAATGAGACAAAGCAGAAGTTAAGAGAAGTGCATCCTTATTGGAAGGGTAAGACTTCGAGTGAGCTCGCTGATTATTACATGACTCCTGAAACCCGTATGGCTATAAAGCATAATGTCTTCACAACGGGTAATTATTTCTATAACGGAGTGGGACATATCACAGTCAAGTACTGGGAGATTATAGAAAACGGTTTCGAAGGCAAAATAAGAGAGATAGAGGACGAACTCAAGACCTGTAAGATCACTGACGGGGATTATGAGAGGAAGCATTTTCTCCTTGAAGCCATGATAATAAGCTGTAAGGCTGTTATCCGCTATGCCGAGAGATATGCTGCTCTCGCAGATGAAATGGCTGCAAAAGAGCCCGACATGAAGAGGCGTGAGGAATTAAAGAACATAGCAAAGAATTGCAGAAATGTACCGAGAAAAGGAGCAAAGAGCTTTTATGAAGCCTGCCAGACTTTCTGGTTCATCCAGCAGTTATTGCAGCTGGAGTCCAGCGGGCATTCCATTTCACCGGGACGTTTCGACCAGTACATGTATCCGTATTATAAGAAGGATATAGAAAGCGGAGTCATTACCCGTGACCAGGCACAGGAATACCTGGACTGTGTATGGGTTAAGTTCAATGACCTGAATAAATGCCGTGATGAAGCATCTGCCAAAGGATTTGCCGGATATTCCCTTTTCCAGAATCTGACTGTAGGCGGAATGACAGTTGACGGCAAGGATTCCACAAATGACCTCACTCTTATGTGTATATGGGCAGAGGATAATGTGCATCTTCCTGCTCCATCCCTTTCCTTAAGAGTATGGAATCTGACACCGAATGAAGTGATGAGAGAGGCTGCAGCCCTGACCCGTACGGGAATGGGAATGCCTGCTTACTATAATGATGAAGTTATCATCCCTTCAATGATGTCCAGGGGAATAAGTGAAGAAGATGCGAGAGACTACGACATCATCGGCTGCGTGGAGCCCCAGAAGGGCGGAAAGACCATGGGCTGGCATGATGCTGCATTCTTCAATATGTGCAGACCGCTGGAATTCGTTTTCAGTAACGGATATGAAGACGGAGAAAAAGTCAGCATACAGACAGGGGAACTGGAAAGCCTCACTACTTTTGAGGACTTCTGGGATGCATATAAGAAGCAGATGGATTACCAGATAGAGCTTCTCGTTAATTCCGACAACGCCATTGATCAGGCCCATGCGGAAAGAGTGCCTCTTCCCTGGCTTTCATGCATGATAGATGATTGTATAAAGAGAGGACTCACAACTGAGCAGGGCGGAGCGATATACAACTTTACCGGTCCGCAGTGCTTCGGTATCGCCAATGCGGCGGATTCCCTCTATGCCATAAGAGAGCTTGTTTATAACCGGCATTACATCACCCTGCAGGAATACAGAAGAGCTATGACCCTGAATTTCGGTAAGGGGCTTGACGAGGTGAGCGTTTCAAAGATCGCTTCAGCTGTTGCAAGAGAGATGGAGAGAAATGGACAGAAGCTCACTGAACAGGAGATAACAGTAATAGTAAAGAATGTTCAAAATTCTGTGACTGATGACGATAGAAAACGTTTTCAAACACTATTGGACGAGATTGACGCTTTGCCGAAATATGGCAATGACATAGAAGAAGTTGACTATTTTGCGAGAGATACGGCTTATCTGTATACAAAACCCCTGGGTCAGTATAAAAATCCGAGGGGCGGTGTTTACCAGGCAGGGATATACCCTGTTTCCGCCAATGTGCCGCTTGGAGCTCAGACAGGAGCTACTCCAGACGGGCGCCTTGCCCATATGCCTGTAGCTGACGGCATAGGCCCCATGGCAGGACGTGATGTGAACGGACCTACTGCTACAGCAAATTCAGTTGCAAGGATAGACCATGGGATCGCTTCCAACGGAACCCTTCTCAATCAGAAGTTCCATCCTTCGGCACTTCAGGGTGAAAAGGGCCTTGCGGATTTCGGAAATCTCATCCGCACATACTTTGATAACAAGGGAATGCACATGCAGTTTAACGTTATTGACAGGGAGACCCTGATAGATGCACAGAAGAATCCTGATAAGTACAGGGCTCTTGTAGTCCGTGTGGCAGGATATTCGGCTCTGTTCACGACTCTTTCGAAGAGTTTACAGGACGATATCATCAGACGTACAGAACAGACTGCGATACTGGAGTGATTATGGATTATCTAGATACTAAAGGAAGGATCTTTGACATACAGAGATATTCGGTCCATGACGGAAAGGGCATCCGGACCATCGTCTTTTTGAAAGGCTGTATCCTTCGCTGCAGATGGTGCTGCAATCCCGAATCCCAGGTTTACGATATCCAGGAGATGAAAGAGCCTAACGGAAAGATCCGTGTAATGGGAGAAGACATTACAGTCCGTGAAGTCATGAAGACTGTGGACAAGGATTCGAGATATTATTTCAGAAGCGGAGGCGGACTCACTCTTTCGGGAGGGGAGAGCCTTCTTCAACCGGAATTTGCGCGGGATCTGTTCAGAGCTGCGAAGGACAGGGGATATTCCACAGCGCTTGAGAGCATGGCAGGAGTTTCCTATGACAAAATAGAAATGGTTCTGCCTTATCTCGATCAGTATTTAATGGATATAAAGCATACAAATCCCAATAAGCACAAGGAATTTACCGGAAAAGAAAATACACTTATGCTGGAAAATGCGAGAAAAGTGGCTGAATCCGGAAAGACTGAACTGATAATAAGGACACCGGTGATCCCCGGGTTCAATGATACGCCTGAGGAGATCCGCGGAATAGCAGAGTTTGCATCCAAGCTCCCGGGAGTAAAGGTAATGCATATCCTCCCCTATCACAGACTGGGATACGATAAATATGTGGGTCTCGGAAGAGATTATCCTATGGGGAATGTGGCACCGCCTGAGGCAGAGAAGATGGCTGCGCTGAAAAGGGTTGTGGAATCCTGTGGGATCGAGTGCGTTATCGGAGGGTGAGATCCTTCGGGCAAAGCCCTCAGGATGACAGAACCACAGAATCTGTACACAATTAAATACATAAAAAACAAAAAACCACATCTTTCAATGTTGACAGATGTGGTTTTTAATTATATAATCGGTCATAAAGCAACAAATAATTCAGGTAAAAGTCCAAATAAATTCACAAAGCAACGCGTTAAATACCACAATTTCATGCATACGTAAGGAGGTAAACAGGTTATGCAGAATGAGTTTGAGATCAAAAAACAGATAATAGATATCGGAAAGAGAATCTATAACCGCAACATGGTAGCGGCAAATGACGGAAATATCTCCGTTAAGCTCAATGACCATGAGTTCTTATGCACTCCTACAGGTGTATCAAAGGGATTTATGACTCCCGAGATGATCTGTAAGGTAAATGAAAAGGGTGAAGTTATCCAGGCTACAGCTCCTTACCGTCCTTCATCTGAGATCAAGATGCACATGAGGGTTTATGAGAAGAGACCTGATGTGGGAGCAGTTGTACATGCACATCCCACATTTGCAACATCATTTGCGATTGCAGGTATCCCTCTTACACAGCCCATAATGCCTGAGGCAGTTATCTCTCTTGGATGCGTGCCTATAGCAAAATACGGCACACCTTCCACAAATGAGATCCCCGATGCTGTAGAAGAGTATCTTCCTTACTTTGACGCAGTACTTTTGGAGAGCCACGGAGCACTTTCATACAGCGTAGACCTGACACAGGCATACTACAAGATGGAGTCTCTTGAGTTCTATGCAGAGCTTCTTTACAAGTCAAGGATGCTCGGCGGTCCTAAGGAATTCGATCAGAATACAGTTGAGAAGCTCTATGAGATCAGAAGAAAGATGGGACTTCCCGGAAAGCATCCCGCAAACCTCTGCCAGAATAAGGGCGGCACGAACTGCCACAACTGCGGAAACGGATGCGGATCGGTTTCACAGACCGGATCAAGCGAAGCTAACACAGATCCTGCACTTGTAGCAGAGATCACCAGAAAGGTTATGGAACAGCTCGGTAAGTAAGCGGAAAGGAAGCATGATGGCATTTGATGAGACCATGGTTCGGGACATCGTGCAGGAAGTTGTAGCAAAGATGCAGATATCCGGCGAGACCGGAAAGATGCACGGAGTATTCCAGGATATGAATTCCTGTATCGCCGCAGCAAAGGAAGCGCAGAAGACAGTCCGCGTAATGTCCCTTGACCAGAGAGAAAAGATCATCTCCATTATAAGGAGAAAGATTAAAGAAAATGCCGAGACACTTGCCAGAATGGGAGTAAGCGAGACCGGAATGGGAAATGTGGGTGACAAGATCCTTAAACACCATCTGGTAGCGGATAAGTGTCCCGGAACAGAAGATATAAGAACCGAAGCTTGGAGCGGAGACAGAGGCCTCACCCTTACGGAAATGGGTCCCTTCGGCGTGATAGGAGCCATAACTCCTTGTACCAATCCTTCGGAAACAGTACTTTGTAATGTAATAGGCATGCTGGCAGCGGGAAATACGGTGGTATTTAACCCCCATCCCAAGGCTATCAAGACCTCCATATTTGCGATCAACCTCTGCAATGAGGCATCACTTGAAGGAGGAGGACCTGACAATATAGCCTGCTCATGTGAGAAACCCACAATGGATACCAGCAATGTGATGATGAAGCATCCTGATATCTCACTCATTGCAGCGACAGGAGGTCCCGGAGTGGTAACGGCAGTTCTTTCTTCAGGAAAGAGAGGGATCGGAGCCGGAGCCGGAAATCCTCCCGCTCTTGTGGATGAGACAGCAGATGTGAGACATGCGGCAGAGGCAATAGTAAACGGATGCACATTTGATAACAATCTTCCCTGCATCGCAGAAAAAGAGATCGTATGTGTGGAGTCAGTCGCTGAAGAACTCATGCATTACATGTTAAATGAGCAGGGCTGCTATCTTGCCAGTGAAGAAGAGCAGAAAGCACTCATCGAAAGAGTGATAGATAAAAAGGGTTCGCCCATGAGAGACTGTGTGGGCAGAAGCGCCAAGGTACTCTTAAAGTACATAGGCGTAGATGTACCGGACAATATCCGCTGCATCACTTTCTTCGGAGAGAAAGAGAATCCTCTTATCAGTACGGAGCTCATGATGCCGATCCTTGGTATCGTAAAGGCAAAGGACTTCGATGATGCAGTAGAAAAGGCAGTATGGCTTGAACACGGCAACAGGCATTCAGCCCATATCCACAGTAAGAATGTGGATCATATCACAAAGTATGCACGTGCGATAGATACCGCGATACTTGTAAAGAACGGGCCCAGTTATTCGGCTCTCGGCTTCGGAGGAGAAGGCTATTGCACATTCACCATAGCGAGCCGTACAGGAGAAGGACTTACAAGTGCTTCGAGCTTTACAAAGAGAAGAAGATGCGTAATGGTTGACAGCCTCTGCATCAGATAGGAGATAAAATGGCAGTAAATTCAAATGATATTGAGGCGATAGTGCGCCAGGTGCTTAGCAGCATGGACGGAAAGGGAGTTTCTTCCGCTACTCCTTCTGCATCAGGATTCGGCGCAGCAGGCCGCACACAGTATGATATACCCGCTACTGCCCACTGTGCTTTCCTTACGGATATCAAGCACTTCGAGATAAAGGAATTCCCTATGCCCGAAGTCGGAGATGACGATATCCTCGTGAAGGTGGAAGGCACCGGAGTATGCGGAACAGATGCAGCTGAGTACAAGTTTGATCCCTTCAAGTACATTCCCATCAATCTGGGACATGAAGGAACAGGTACGGTTGTAAAGGTCGGAAAAAATGTAAAGAAGGATTCGGCAGGAAAGCCTCTGGGAGTTGGAGATAAGGTTGTGACCTGTATGATCTTCCATGAAGATCCTTCCATCACAATGTTCGACTTAAATAAGCAGAACATCGGAGAAGCTGATGTATACGGACTTATCCCTGATGATGACAGACACCTTACAGGATGGTTTTCAGACTACATCCTTATAAGGGGCGGATCCACCATATTCAACGTATCGGATATGGATCTGGATTCCAGGATCCTGATCGAGCCCTGCGCAGTTCTCATCCATGCGGTTGAAAGAGCAAAGAGCACAGGAATCCTTAAATTCAATTCCAAGGTTGTGGTTCAGGGATGCGGACCTATCGGTCTTATCTGCGTAGCGATCTTACGCACCATGGGTATCATCAATATCGTGACCGTGGACGGAAATGACCAGAGACTTGAGTTCTCACACGAGATGGGAGCTACAGGCCACGTAAACTTCATGAACTACAAGGGAGTTGAGAATCTGGCAGCAGCAGTTAAGGACGCTCTCGGTGGAGAACTGGCCGACTTCGCATTCCAGTGCACAGGCTCACCTGCAGGACACAGCAATGTGTATAAGTTCATAAGGAACGGCGGAGGCCTTTGCGAACTCGGATTCTTTATTAACGGCGGAGACGCTACCATAAATCCTCACTTTGACATCTGCTCAAAGGAGATCACAACGGTAGGCTCCTGGGTATACACTTTAAGAGATTACGCTACAACATTTGAATTCCTTAAAGCGGCAAAGAGGGACGGGATCCCCATGAGCAAGCTCATCACACACAAGTTTGCGCTTAAGGATATCAATGAAGCCTTTGAAACGAATATTGCTCAGAAGGGCTTAAAGATAGCGGTAATGTCAGAATGATCTAAAGAAAGGGACTTTTAAGTTATGCAGGAAGAGGCAGTAGGGATCCTGGAAGTGTTCGGGCTGGTAACGGCCTTTATGGCAGCAGATGCCGGATGTAAGGCCGGAAATGTCTGGCTGGAACCCTTCGATAAAAATAAACCCGCAAATGCGGACGAACTTCCGGTACCACTCCTGGTGACGGTTAAGTTCCGGGGATCGGTGTCAGATGTGAATGCGGCAATGGAAGCCGGGGTTGAGATGGCCGAGTCACTGACAGGCGTAGTGCAGAAGCACATAATACCCAGACCCACAGAAGACACGGAAAAAATGTTAAAGATAAATTGTTTTGATACAAATTAAAAAAGAAGCGGAAGGCTTCGGAAAGAGGAAAAAATGTCACAGGAAGCATTAGGAATGGTTGAAACCAGAGGACTCACAGCAGCCATAGAAGCAGCAGATGCTATGACAAAGGCTGCAGAGGTAAAGCTTGTAGGAACAGAGAAGATCGGTTCCGGACTCGTAACAGTTATGGTAAGAGGAGATGTAGGAGCTGTTAAGGCTTCTGTTGAGGCAGGAGCTGCCAACGCATCAAGACTCGGTGAGCTTGTTGCACAGCACGTTATTCCCCGTCCTCACAATGATGTTGAGAAGATCCTGCCGAAGGTTTGAGAGAGGTTTGATCAATGGGAAAGGCATACGGATTAATTGAAATAACGGGAGTCGTGGCTGCCATGGATGCTCTGGATAAGATGTGCAAGGCATCAAGCGTGGAGCTCGCGAGCTGGGAAAGAAAGCTCGGAGGAAGACTGGTCACCCTTATAGTTGAGGGAGATGTCTCCGACTGCGAAGCAGCAGTAAAGGCCGCCATGGAAGATCCCATAAGAAATGTGGCTTCCCATGGAGTAATTGCGAATCCCCATGAGGAGATCGTGAAGTTGGTAACTTTAAGCGCCTCAAGATGGAAAGAAAAGGGCGGTAAAGATACAAGTGATAAGTATTTACAGGAAGTGTAACCAAATAGTAACTATTTAATATCCAATCATCTAAAGAAAAGGAGAAAAAACTATGGCACAGGAAGCATTAGGAATGGTTGAGACCAGAGGTCTTGTAGCAGCTATCGAGGCAGCAGACGCAATGTGCAAGGCTGCAAACGTAACACTTGTAGGAACAGAGAAGATCGGTTCCGGACTCGTAACTGTTATGGTCAGAGGAGACGTAGGAGCTGTTAAGTCTTCTGTTGAGGCTGGAGCAAACAACGCATCCAGACTTGGAGAGCTCGTTGCACAGCACGTAATTCCTCGTCCTCACAACGACGTTGAGCTTATCCTTCCGAAGGTAAAATAAAAAGGGAATTATAACCCTCATCCGTCAGCTTACGCTGACACCTTCCCCCTTAAAAAGGGGGAAGGCCGGACGGGGGAAGGGGTAAACATACTATGAACACTACCGAGATCGAAGCAATTACCAGATTAATACTGAATACCATTAATGAGAAAGAAACGTCGGGATCAGGACAGGGCTTCATGGTACCTGTCGGTGTTTCGGCAAGACATATACATTTAACACAGGAAGCTGTGGAGATACTCTTCGGAGAAGGGTATCACCTTACTAAAAAGAAAGATCTGATGGGAGGCCAGTTCGCTTCAAATGAACGCCTGACCATCGTGGGATTGAAATTAAGAGCAATAGAGAATGTCAGGATCCTCGGACCCTGCAGGAATTTTAACCAGGTGGAGATATCAGCTACAGATGCAATGAAGCTTGGTGTAAATGCACCCTTAAGAAATTCCGGGGATGTAAAGGGAAGTGCTCCCATTGCCCTTGTGGGACCTAAAGGAGCTCTTTACCTGAAGGAAGGCTGTATTGTAGCTGCAAGGCACATTCATATGTCCCCTGCGGATGCCAATGCGGCAGGACTTAAGGATAAGGACACGGTATCGGTTGTCGCTGATAACGACAGAGGTACGAGATTTGACAATGTGCTTATAAGAGTCGATCCCAGCTTTACACTGGAGATGCACATAGATACTGATGAAGCAAATGCTTCAGGGATCAAGCAGGATGATGTTGTAAGGATCATAAGATAAGCCCTCATCCGTCACCTTCGGTGACACCGGTCTCGTCTCCCGACTCGGTCGTCGCTGAACGCTTGCCACTGGCAAGCAGCGACCCCAGAGGGGGAAGGCTTTAAAGAAAGGTAGAGGAACATGATAGTTGGAAAAGTACTGGGAAATGTGGTTTCCACCAGAAAAAGTGAAAAGCTCATAGGTAATAAATTCATGATCGTTGAGCCTGTCGAAAGCATGAGAAACGGTCTTTCCCATCTTGTGGCTATAGACAATATCGGCGCCGGAGTTGGCGAATATGTTCTGGTTGCCGTAGGTTCCGCAGCGAGAATAGGTACCGATAATAATGATGCTCCTGTAGATGCCGCTATAGTAGGTATCATAGACGAAGGGACCGGCAGGGAATGATGACTATCGACGAGTTAAAAACCATACTCCGTAATGCGGGTGTAGTGGGTGCAGGCGGTGCCGGTTTTCCTACATACGGGAAACTGGATGAAAGAGCTGAGACCGTAATACTTAACTGTGCAGAGTGTGAGCCTCTCCTCATGCTCCACAGACAGTGCCTCGCCCTTCATGCAGAGGAGATACTGGAAGCCTTTGAGATGGTTAGGGAAACCGTTGGTGCGGTTAACGCAGTGATAGGTATCAAGGAAGAGTACAAGAGCACGGTTGATGCACTGAATGCCCATCTTGATGAATATCCCGCCATAGATCTTAAGCTCCTTTCATCCACCTATCCCATGGGAGATGAAGTGGTGCTTATCTACGAGGCTACTGGCAAGGTGGTACGTCCCGGAGGACTTCCCATTGAGCAGGGTGTAGCCGTATTCAATGTTGAGACCATGTTCAATGTGAGCCGTGCCATAAAGACAGGACGGCCTGTCACAGAGAAGCTGGTGACAGTTGTTGGAGAAGTATCGGATCCTGTTACCGTAAGGGTTCCCATAGGTACTTCCATAGAGGAAACAGCGCGGATGGCAGGAAGCTTTACCGTAAAAGATCCGGTTTATTTTGTGGGCGGACCTATGATGGGACGCGAAATGTCCGGGGATTCACCGGTCACAAAAACCACAAATGCCATCATTGTACTTCCTGAAGATCATAAGCTTGTATTAAAGAAAAGAACAGATCCTTCAATAGGTCTTAAAAGGGCAGCTTCTATATGCTGCCAGTGCCATATGTGCACTGATCTCTGCCCAAGGCATGCCCTTGGACATCCGATAAAACCACATCTCTTTATGAGAGCAGCATCCAACAGGGATTTTACAGATCTTAATCCTTTCCTGGATACATTTTTCTGTTCATCCTGCGGACTCTGTGAATTATATTCCTGCCCTCAGGGACTTCAGCCAAGAACCCTTATCACGGAATATAAGAACGGCTTGAGGCAGCACGGGGTAAAGCCTCCCAAGGATCCTGTCATCACGAAGGTATCTTCCGGCAGAGACTTAAGGAAGGCTCCGGAAAAGAGACTCGCTGCAAGGCTTGGTGTATCAAAGTATGAAAAGGATGCGCCCCTTGATGACAGCTTAAGAAGTGTAAAAAAGGTAAAGATATTGTTATCACAGCATATCGGAGCACCTGCAAAAGCGGTGGTAAAGGCAGGGGATATGGTAAAGGCAGGAAGTGTCGTGGCGGAAGCGGCAGAAAATGCATTGAGTGTATCCATACATGCTTCGATAGACGGTAAGGTTATGGAAGTTACGGATAAATACGTTATCATCAGCGGAGGTCTTAAATAATGAGCAGAGCCATAGGAATGATAGAATTCAGTACTGTGAGTAAGGGTGTTACTGCCGCAGACGAAATGGTAAAGACCTCCAAAGTGGAATTACTGGAAGCAGAAACAGTATGTCCCGGAAAATATATCGCCCTCATAGCAGGGGAATTGAGTGCAGTGCGTGCGGCTGTTGACTCCGCTACTGCCAAATACCCGGATGAGCTTATCGACAGTATGGTTCTCGGTAACCCTCACGAGAGTATATTCCCGGCTATTTACGGAACCACAGATGTACATGATATCAGTGCACTGGGGATCCTCGAAACCTATGATGTGGCATCTATGATCGTTGCCGCTGATATCGCAGCGAAGACTGCTATAGTAGATCTTATAGAACTCCGGATCGCAAAGGGAATGTGCGGAAAGTCATATATGTTCCTGACAGGTGAAGTTGCCGCAGTTTCCGCTGCTATTGAGACTGCAAAGGAATCCATCGCAGACAAGGGAATGTTCCTTGATTCCTCAGTGATAGCGCATCCTGACGAACAGATCTGTAAGACAGTATTGTAAAATAGCCTTCTCCCTTTGGAAGAAGGTGGCACGGCGAAGCCGTGACGGATGAGGGATATAAACATGCTTGCACTTGAAAGACGCAACAGGATCCTTGAAGAACTGCAATTAAATAAAAAAGTGGTGGTCGGAGATCTGGCACGTTTATTTCAGGTTTCTGAAGAGACTATAAGGAGAGATCTGGACAGACTCGATAAAGAGGGGCTCGCCATAAAGAGTTACGGCGGGGCAGTTATCAATGATAACTCCTCCATAGATCTTCCTTTTAATGTGAGAAAACACAGGAATATCGAGGGGAAAAAGAAGATAGCCGAGCTTATCGCATCTCTTATCGAAGACGGTGATCATATAACCCTTGATCCCTCTACTACTGCCGTATATATTGCCAAGGCACTAAAGGGAAAACAGAGGCTCACAGTCATTACGAATTCCATTGAAGTTATGATAGAACTGTCGGACGTGGACGGCTGGAATGTGATCTGTTCAGGAGGTACAATGAAAGAAGGGTATCTCGCTCTTACAGGTCCCAGGGCTGTTGAAGGGATCAGCGCTTTTAATGCGGATAAAGCCATCATGAGCTGCAAAGGCTTTGACAGGGTAAAGGGCGTGACCGACGGAAATGAGCTTTTCTGTGAAGCCAAAAGAGCTATGCTTGATAATTCAAAAGAGCATATAATAGCAGTGGACCACACAAAGTTTGAGACCGTCGCATTTTCAAAGATCTGTGATATGGACATGGTGAATATCATAGTGACGGATGAGAAGCCTGATGACAACTGGCTGGACATGCTAGAAAGAATGGGAATACGTTGTATGTATCCCGAAGAATAACAATGTCATCCTGATAACAATGTCATCCTGAGCGAAGCGAAGGATCTGAAGAGATTCTTCGGGCTAAAGCCCGCAGAGATGTCATCCTGAGCGAAGCGAAGGATCTAAAGAGATTCTTCGGGCTACGCCCTCAGAATGACAATGATACTACAAAAAACAATACAGGAGGAAACAATGAACAAATACCTTGCGATCGATTTTGGAGCGTCCAGCGGACGTCACATCATCGGAACACTTGAAAACGGTAAGATCACTCTTAAGGAAGAGCACCGTTTTGACAACGGACCAAAGAAAAGGAACGGACATCTTTGCTGGGATCTTGACTATCTGTTCGGAGAGATCAAGACAGGACTAAAGAAATGTAAAGAAGCGGGAGATGTGCCGGATTACCTGGGAATAGACACCTGGGGAGTTGACTTTGTGCTCCTCGATAAGGACGGAAATCTCCTTGGTGATACTGTGAGCTACCGTGACGCGAGGACCCAGGGAATGGATGAAGAAGTATTCAAGATCATTCCCGAAAAAGAGCTTTATGCCAGAACAGGAATTCAGAAAGCTATCTTTAATACCATCTATCAGCTGATGGCTATTAAGAAGAATAATCCTGAGATCATGGAAAAAGCAGAGACTCTTCTCATGCTCCCTGACTATTTCCAGTATCTCTTAACCGGAGTGGCAATGAGCGAATATACCGAAGCCACCACCAGTAACCTCGTGGATCCCAAGACTTTCCAGTGGGATTACGAGCTTATAGAGAGACTCGGATTCAAGAAATCCATCTTTAAGGAACTCAAGATGCCGGGAACGGTTGTGGGTTCATTAAAGAAAGAGATACAGGAAGAAGTGGGATTTGACTGTACAGTAATAAAGGCAGCCAGCCACGACACAGCTTCAGCAGTAATGAGCGTGCCCACCACTGATGAAAAGGACAATCTCTATATCAGTTCCGGTACATGGTCACTTATGGGTGTAGAGAATAAGGACGCCATCTGTACTCCCGAGAGTCAGCAGGCAAACCTCACAAACGAGGGCGGATATGACCACCGTTACAGATACTTAAAGAACATCATGGGACTCTGGATGATCCAGCAGGTCCGCCATGAGACCGGAGATGCGTACAGCTGGGATGAACTTAGTAAGATGGCTTATTCCAAGCTGGACTTCCCTTCAAGGGTAAATGTGGATGACAACTGCTTCCTTGCTCCCGAGAATATGACAGAAGAGATAAAGGCATATTGCGAGAGGACCGGGCAGAAGGTTCCCACAGGCCTGGATGAAGTGGCATCAGTCGTTTACCAGAGTCTGGTAGATGCATATGAAAGAACCATAGTAGAGATCGAAGATATCGTAGGCAGGAACTTTAAGAGCATACATATCGTCGGCGGCGGATCCATGAATCCTTTCATTAACAGCCTCACAGCCAGAAGGACCCACCGTACTGTTGTGGCAGGCCCCGGAGAGGCTACAGGTATCGGAAACATCGTGGCTCAGATGATCTTAGCCGGTGATTTCAATGATCTTATGGAAGCCAGGAAATGTATCTATGAAAGTTTCGGAGTACAGGAGTACGATCCCGAAGGTGATATAATCGCAAGAGGTAAACTTTGATATGATCAGACACAGCTTTGCATTCAAGATAGAAGAGGGCAGAGTGGGAACGGTCCTCACAGAGATCGGAAGGGCTTTTCAGGGGATCAAGAAGGCTGCCATAAAGAACGAAGCAGACAACTTCAGTCTCTGGAGATGCGACACTTTCTTCTTTGGTTACTATGAGACCAATGATGATAAAAAGGATCCGGTAACAACAGAACTCATGAAACCTGTTCAGCAGACCATTGATGAGGAAGCTGAGTGGACATCGGATTTTTCAAAAGACATGAGGGAGATGTATCAGGATTACGGGATCGTGAGAAGTGATAAATCCATGATACGCCACAGGGTGTTTATGACCCATCTCATTAATTCCGAGACCGAGGAATACAAACGCCGCCATGATGCTCTGGTGGAGGCACGTACCGAGGTGGATCCGGGACCTGACAGTAACTTCACTATCTGGAATTACGGAGACTATATATTCGGTTATGACGAGATAGACACCTCCATGGAGCATGAGATGACAGGTGAAGAAAAGAGAGACACCATAGCCTGGGAGACAAAGATGTTGGAGATCATGGAGTGGATAACCGATGATGTGGACTGGATAACAGATATGCATCATAGTCACGTATTAAAGGTATTTTCCATCTGAAGAATATGAAACAGACTAAAGAGGCTGCGACATGCGGCCTCTTTCCTTATTTTTATAGTAAACAGCAGGTAAATATGGTAAAATACCTGAGAGCTTTCCGAAAATGCGGAGGAGAGTATACTTATGAACCTGTTTAAGAAGAGATCAAATATATCCGCTATTTTCATATGCTGTCTGGGCGTTGCCCTAAATATACTCCTGAGCTCAATCGTGTCTTTTTTTAAACTCCCTCTTTACCTTGACACTGTAGGAACGGTGTCGGTAGCCATGCTGGGAGGTTATCTTCCCGGAGTCATCGTGGGATTTGCCACCAATACTATTAAGAGTATTACGGATCCTACAGCTGTTTATTACAGGGTTATCAATGTGATGATCGGTTTTTCCGCAGCTTTTTTTGCTGAGCGGAAAATACATAAAAAGATACCCGGAGTGGCAGCAATGGTGGGAACATTCACTCTCTTAGGAGGAGGGGTCGGTTCTGTTATCCCGTGGTTTGTTGAAGGACTGGCTCCCGATACGGAATATTTCACCGGAATGATCTTCGGGACCGGCAAGGTAAGTTATTTCCTGTCACACGTTTTTTCAGCACTTATCACGGATTTTCCGGATAAGCTTGTGTCATGTATTCTGGCGCTTCTTATTGTTCATTTTATTCCTGACAGATATAAAGAATTACTGAAATTCAAAATGTGGCTTCAGAATCCCACCGAGGAAGCTGAGGATTCCGAGAAAGAGAAATCGAGGTCAAGGACCAGAGTCATATCTTTAAGAACAAAAGTCCTTTTTATATTTATGTTCTCTATGACGGTGATCGCTCTTTTATATTCCGTTATAGGCGTAAATATCCATAGAAAGACCGTGACAAATGAAGAAGCCGAGCTTGCTACGGGAATAGCAAATCTGGCTGCGGAAGTTATTGACGGAGACCGGGTGGATGAATATCTGGAGACTAGGGGGAACCTGGATGATTACAGGGATACCAGGGATCTCCTTGAAAAGATATTCAGGAGTTCCGAAGAGATTGCCTTTCTCTACGTATACAGGGTAGAGGCAGAGGGAAACCGGGTGGTCTTTGACTTTGATACCGAAGACGTACCTGCGGAGGAGATAGGTACCATTGTCCCGATAGAACGCGGATTTGAGCCATATCTTCTGGATCTTCTGGAGGGAAAGAAGATCGATCCCATAGTCTCCAATGACAGATACGGATACCTCATTACTGCGGCTGTGCCTGTATATGATTCAAATTACAGGTGCGTCTGCTATGTTTTTGCGGATGTGAATATGGAGAAACTCCACATGAGTACTATAAGCTTTTTTGCGGAAATGTCCACTATTTTCCTGGGATTCTTCATCCTGTTATGTGTATTTATCATCTGGCTCACAGATTACCAGCTTATCTTTCCCATCAATTCCATTGCGAGATCAATGGAGAAGCTAGCTGACAGCAGAGATACACAGGAAGCTATGGATGAAGATGTCAAAACCTTCAGGAAACTGGGTATACAGACCGGAGACGAGATCGAGAACCTGTATCTGTCTGCTGAAAGACTGACAAAGAATCAGGCTGAGCAGATGCGCAGTATCAGAAAGCTTTCTGAATCCACATTCAAGATGCAGGACGGTCTTATAGTTACAATGGCGGATCTGGTTGAAAGCAGGGATTCAGATACGGGAGCCCATGTACAGAAGACCGCGGCCTATGTAAAGATCATAGTGGAGGGGTTAAAAGCAAAGGGCTATTATGCCGGGAAGATCACACCGAAGTTCATCTCGGACGTTGTGCGTTCAGCTCCTCTTCATGACATAGGGAAGATCCATATTCCGGATGAGGTGTTGAATAAGCCCGGCAAGCTTACGGATGAGGAATATGAGATCATGAAGACCCATGCGGCAGCGGGAAAGAGGATAATGGAAAACGCCATCAGTACCGTTGAAGGCGATAACTATCTGAAGGAAGCCAGAAATATGGCGGGATACCATCATGAGAGATGGGATGGTAAGGGCTATCCTGAAGGGATACACGGTGAAGTGATCCCTCTTTCCGCCAGAATAATGGCAGTCGCGGATGTATTTGATGCCCTGACTTCCCCCAGGGTATATAAGCCGGCTTTTTCTCTTGAAAAGTCATTAGCTATTCTGGAAGAAGGAAAGGGAACCCAGTTTGATCCCAAATGCGTGGAAGTATTTATGGAGGCCCTTTCTGAAGTCAAGGTGATCCTGAGGAAGTACAACAGGCCGATGTGAGAGGACAGTATGCAGCTGAAGATCGGAAAAACCATATATAAGGCAGCAAGTTTCTTTGTTATCCTGATACTTTCCGGCATTTTGACTGTTCCGGTCTTTGCCGCTTATTCGAGTACCTATGGAAATGAGCTTCCCTTTGGGGGCGGATATGCGGTTACGGATCAGATAAATAACGTCGGGTATTCGTCAAAGATCTATGATGCCGGTAACGGACTTCCCACTTCGGATGCCAATTACATACTGTGCTCTTCGGACGGATATGTATGGCTCGGATGCTATAGTGGCATCATCCGGTATGACGGAAATAACTTTACGAGACTGGACACGAACAGCGGGATGACCAACGGCCGTGGGCTTTTCGAGGACAGTAAGGGAAGGATATGGGTCGGAACAAATGATAACGGTGTGGTTGTCATAGACGGGAATGAAAAGATCCATATCACATATAAAGAGGGGCTTCCGTCTTCATCCATCAGGACTTTTGCGGAGGACAGGGATGAAAACATCTATGTGGGTACGGCCACCGGAGCATGTTATATAGATCAGGATATGAAGTTAAATCCGATCAACGATAAAAGGGTCAATGGAGAGCGGATCTTAAGGATGGATTCGGACTCCAACGGCAGAATATACGGACAGACAAATAGCGGAAAGATCTTTATGATCGAAAACAGGGCCGTTAAAGAGTTTTATACTTCCGAGGATCTGGGTATCGAAAAGATAACAGCTATCAAAGTTGATCCGAATAATCCGGGGTTCATCTATCTCGGTACTGCAGGTGATGTGATGTACTACGGTCGGTTCGGAGACGGAAAAGACAAGCTTGAGAAGATCTCCACCGCACCTATCACTAATGTACACTGGATCAGTTATGACTGCGGAAAGATCTGGATCTCTTCCATCAGTGAGGCAGGGTATCTGGACAGGGAAAGAAAGATAAAAGTCCTTGATGACATCCCCTTTAACAGCGGGATAGAAATGATGACATCTGATTATCAGGGAAATATGTGGTTTGCGTCCTCAACTCAGGGGATCATGAAGATCGTTGCAGATAATTTCATTAACCTTTCCCATAAAGCGGGACTGCCGGAGGAAGTGGTCAATGCTACCTGTATGTATAAGGATGAGCTCTATGTGGGTACGGATAACGGACTGCGGATCATTGATAAGAATGATCTCCCGGTAACGAATGAACTCACGGAATACTTAGGAGATGCGCGTATCCGCTGTATTAAGAGAGGCAACAAAAATGACCTCTGGATCGGGACGTACACAGGGGATCTGGGGCTTTTAAACATTTCAGAAGACGGGAAGATCACCGGTTATTCCACTAAAAACGGAATGCCTGATAATGAGATAAGATGTGTGAGCGTCTTAAACGACGGCAGGGTATGTACCGGTTCAAATGCCGGTGTTACCGTTATCAAAGACGGAAAGGTCGTTAAAACATACGGAGTAAAGGAAGGCATCAAAAACGCCACCATTCTTTCCGTGGAAGAAGCGAACAGAGGAGCTATTTTTGCTTGTTCTGACGGAGACGGCATATATGTGATAGAGGATGAAGGGATCATTAATATCGGCAGAGATGACGGTCTTACGAGTGACATTGTCTTAAGGATCAAAAGGGATGAGAAGAGGGGAGTTTTCTGGATCGTCACATCGAACTCCATAGAGTATATGAAGGACGGCATTATCACCCATGTAGCCACTTTCCCTTATAACAATAATTATGATCTTTATACCGATAAAAGCGGTAATATGTGGATCACTTCCTCATACGGTATTTACATCGAGAGTATCGAAGATATGTTGAATGACCGTGTGGATGACTACAGACTCTATAACATGGATAACGGGCTTACCAGTACTCCCACTGCCCAGGGCTATATGGATGCAGATGAGTCGGGATATCTCTATATCCCCGGAAGAAGTGGTATCTGCAAGGTAAATATGAACATGTTTACCGATATGTCTGTGCCGGTAAAAGCAGCCCTGAGCTCTGTATACTGTGATAATAAGGAGATACTTCCCGATAGCAACGGTGTATATTCCATTCCCGCCTCAAAAGGAAGGATCAGGATAAACGCGGCGGTTATGGATTATTCCCTTCTGAACCCTGAGGTCCAGGTATATATTGAAGGAAAGGGAAGCGAGGGACTGACCGTCAGGAGAAGCGAGCTGCAGCCTCTGGAGTACACTAATCTTCCCACCGGAGACTATGTCCTCCATATAAGGGTGAGCAACGGACACGGTGGATATGAGTTTCTCCATGAAGAGTATCAGATAAATAAGATGCCACAGCTTCTCGAGATGTCTGTTATCCGTCTCATCCTCATACTGCTGGTGGCGCTGGCTTCGGGATTTATAGTATGGAGAGTCTTAAAGAAGACCGTTATCCAGAGTCAGTATTATGAAATAATGAGGGCAAAGGAAGAGGCTGAAAGAGCAAATACCGCAAAATCCAGATTCCTCGCCAATATGTCCCATGAGATCAGGACCCCCATAAATACCATCATGGGAATGAATGAAATGGTCATGAGAGAGGATGCCACAGGAGTTCCCAAGCCCTATTTCGTATCCATGATGAATTATGCAATGGATATCAGAAATGCATCCGAGTCCCTTCTTTCCCTTATAAATGATCTCCTTGATATGTCAAAGATCGAATCGGGAAAGATGCATCTCGTGGAACAGGAATACGATACCCAGGATATGTTGAGATCTATCGTTTCCATGATAAGAGTGAAGGGTACAGAAAAAGAACTGATCTTTGAGGTGGTGATCGATGAACTGCTGCCGAAAAAACTGTACGGGGATATGGGAAAGATCAAGCAGATAGTTCTCAATCTTTTGACCAATGCTGTTAAATACACTGAAACAGGCGGATTTGCGCTTTACGTTTCCATGGAGGAAAGGGTAGATAAGGATTGTAAGATCAGATTTTCCGTAAAAGATACCGGAATGGGCGTTAAGGATGAGGACAGGGAAAAACTCTTTACCGCCTATGAACGACTGGATGAACAGAAGAACAGCGGAATACAGGGAACAGGACTGGGACTTGATATATCCAGGAAATTTGCGGAGCTTATGGGAGGAAGCCTTACCTGTGAGAGTGAGTACGGCAAGGGGTCGGAATTCATCCTTATACTTGATCAGAAGATCATAGACAAGACACCTATAGGCATATTCATGGAGCATGATGAATCAGGCTCCGGAGGACCTTATGTTCCAAAGTTCATAGCTCCTGATGCGGATGTACTGGTGGTTGATGATAATGCTATGAACTTAAATGTCATCAAGGGACTCCTGAAGGGCACAAAGGTATTTGTGTCCACGGCTTCAAGCGGTGAAGAATGTCTGGAAAAGATAAAGGATACAAACTTTAACATTGTACTTCTTGACCATATGATGCCGGGAATGGACGGGGTAGAGACAGTGGCGGAGATCAGAAAGAATTATCCGGATCTGCCGGTCTATGCCCTTACAGCCAATTCCTCGGCCGGTGAAGAGTTCTATACCTCCAGAGGATTTAACGGATATCTTTCAAAACCCATAGATACCGAGACCCTGGAAAGTACCATTATGAAGCATCTGCCTGAGGAGATGATGGAAAAGCCATCAGAAGTCGAAGCGGTGGAAGAGCTTACGGAGATGCCTGAAGAAATGATGTGGATATATAAGACAGCAGGTATTGACGTGTCCGAGGGTATCAGGAATTCCGGAGGTATTACAAACTTTATCTTTGCACTCAATCTGTTCCTTGACACTATTGATGAAAATACCAGAGTCATTAAAAATGCATATGACAGCGGTAATGTAAGGCTTTATACTATTAAGGTCCACTCTTTGAAGAGTTCCGCAAGGATAATCGGCGCATCGGAGCTTTCAAAGCTTGCTGAAGAACTGGAAGATGCCGGCAATAAAGAGGATATGAAATTTATAAATGAGAATACAGGGCTTCTTCTTGCGGACTATGAAGACTATAGGGAAAAGCTGTCAAGACTCCGTGAGAATGCGGAAGATAACAATAAGGAAATGATACCGGAGGGTGATCTGAAAGAAGCATATGAAGCCCTTAAAGATGTGATACCACAGATGGATTATGATTCTGTGGAAATGATCTTAAATGACCTTAAGCAGTACCGTATGCCTCCGGAAGATGATAAAAAGATGAAAGAACTGGAAAAGATGCTGAGACTGTTTGACTGGGATGGAATGGAAGCACTCATAAGAGAGTAGCCCGTGTGGAGGAAAAATGTCTGAGAACAGGATGATCTTTATAGGAGAGAAAGAGTCATTTATCATACGTGTTCTTGTGAAGAAGGTAAAGGACGCAGGTGTTAACTGTGATTTTGTACCATGGACAGTTAACGGGATCAATAAGAATATCGATAACGCTTCTTTAGTGACACTGTATCTCGAGGAAGGCGGACAGCCGGATGAGAGTGTACTTCATTTCCTTACTGATGCGATGAAGGAAAGGGAACTGGAAATGATCCTGGTGGGAGAGCAGCGGGATCTGAAAGATGTTCTGGACTACATTCCCGGATCCCTGATCTATAAGACTTTTTACAGGCCCGTTGATAACGCAGAGTTTGCACAGACTGCAACGGAATACCTGGAGAAAGCGGCTGCAGGAGAATTTAAGAAAAGCATACTGGTGGTGGATGATGATGCACAGTATCTCACCATGGTAAGGGAATGGCTCAAGGGAACATACAAGGTTGCCATGGCGAATTCAGGGCTTCAGGCCATTAAGTGGCTTGGGAAAAATAAGGTGGATCTCATACTCCTGGATCACGAAATGCCGGTGACGAGCGGTCCCCAGGTTCTGGAAATGCTCCGGAGCGATCCGGACACCTGTAATATTCCTGTAATGTTTCTTACGGGAAAGGGTGATAAGCAGAGTGTTATGGCTGTAGTGGCATTAAAGCCTGAAGGGTACTTCTTAAAGGGGATACAGAAGGAGGAACTTCTGAAAAATCTCCAGGAATACTTTATTCTGCATAAATAGATATTTCAAGGAGACGGATTGATGTTTGAGCTTATTAGGACAAACCAGCTGGATATCATGCTCTTTTTATGCGGAGCATGCGCAATTCTGGTTTTCCTGTTGATAAATACAAGATTCCTTTCGGTAAAAAGGAAGAGAGTGCTCATCTTCATGGAAGCAGCGGCTTGTTTCCTGCTGTGGTTTGACAGGCTGGCCTATGTTTATGCCGGAATGCCCGGCCCTACAGGATATCTGATGGTCAGAGTGAGCAATTTTTTTGTGTTCTTCCTGACCAGCGGGATCGTTTACGGCTTCAATCTGTATCTTGAAGATATGCTGTTAAATGAGGGGGGTCTTGAAACTACTCCGGCCAGGCTTGTGTTTTCCGGCAGGGCTGGGTTTGCAGGGATGATCATGGCCATAGTATCAGCTTTTACGGGACTGTATTATTACTTTGATAATGCCAACAGGTATCACAGGGGAACCGGATTCCTTATTGCATATATCATCCCGGTCCTTTGTCCCATCCTACAGTATACCGTTATCAGAAATTACAAGAAGTCTTTCAGCAGGCTTATATATATCTCACTTGTCCTTTATATCTTCGTACCCATTATCTGTGGCATCATTCAGATATTCACATACGGGATCTCCATCGTAAATATGGCTATGGTCATGGTATCCATATTTCTGTATATATTCATGTATCTGGATCTGGATGAAGAGGTGGTGCGGTCTCATGATATGGAAATGGAGAAAATGCACAGGCTTTTTGACCAGACGGCCAGAGCCTTTGTGTCTGCGGTTGAGAAAAAGGATGATTTCACAAAGGGAAATTCCATAAGGATAGCGGAATATGCGAAAAAGATAGCAGAGATGGCGGGAAGGGATAAGGATTATGCTGAAAAGGTGTACTATGCTGCCCTGCTCCATGATGTAGGAATGATAGGCATTCCGGATAAGGTCATAAAAAACGAAAAGGATCCGAAAAAGTGGGATTATGATGTAATGCGTCAGAAGCCTATTATAGGTGATGAGATACTGTCCAGTATCACGGAATACCCATACTTAAGAGAGGGTGCGCGTTACAGTCACGAAAGATACAACGGTACAGGATATCCTGAGGGACTCAAGGGGGAAGAGATACCTGAGATCGCGAGGATCATCGCGGTGGCAGATGCCTTTGTTACCATGACCACAAAGAAAAGATACAGGGATGCCAGACCCAGGTTTGTGGCGAGGGAGACTTTCATAAAGGGCGGGGGATATGAATTTGACCCTGAATTCGCCGATATGATGGTGAAGATCATTGATAATGAGAGTAAAGATCATCCCGCGGATTATGTTAGGATACTTGAAAAAGAGATCACCAGCAGAAAGTACAGGGAACAGGTATCTACCGGTATTTCGGTGGAAAGCGTCATTAAGAGGATAAGTTTTGAATGTGAAGATATATCGGAAAACGGAGAGGGTTTCAGTGCGCCCTCTATCGTCCTTTTTGATTCCTATGACCAGATGATCCATGATGATGAGAAATCAATAGGAAGCTATAACTATCTGGAATACGGGGAGATATGGTTTGATAAGAACAGCATATGCACGGCAGCGAGAAAGATGGAGGATCACATGCTGGAAGAGGACACGGGAGATGCTGCTGCCGGTTCCGGCTATGAGATAATCGCCGGGCGTTATGAAGACCATCTGAAACTCATTATGAAAGGAAAAGGCTGTAAAAAAGAGGTTACCATTGCTATCCACAGCGTTTCAAATGCAACCTATATAGGGCTTACGGGAGAGAATTGCCACATCCATAATATTTCGGTAGTACCTACGGGAGATACGGTGGCTCTCGGAGATATACCGAGGATCGTGGAACGTATAAATTATACAGATCATCTGGAAGCGGATCTTCCCAATATACAGATAGACAGGCCGAGGGCAAGATATACGGATGGAATAGAGATAAAAGGCAGGGTGAGGATAGCTTTCCATACCATGAGCTACCCCGGAGCAAATCTCATCTGGCACTGTCCTTATATCATTTTATATAATTCAAGTGACGGCCGGGTGAACGGAGAGAACTACGAAGAGTATCAGATGTTAAAGATAAACGGGGAAGATGATACCGACGAGAGACCCTATAAAAATAAGTTTGCAATGAAGAAAAGTGCAAGATTCCCGGGCTGGGAGAACTGGAAGGAAAAGAATAAACAGGGTCTTGAATGCGTAGTGGAAGCTGAAAGAAAGGGCAATACCGTTACGGTCAGATCAGAGAACCTGGGTATAAGTATTGAAAATATCCTGACTGTTACAGAGGATATGCCGGATAAGGTATATGTGGCACTTTCAGGAGATCAGGTGGCGCTTACGGATATCAGGATCTCATGATACAAAGATGCCGGATTTGGAGCACATGGGAACAGTGAATATAATCTCCTTTACCGAAAGGGGAGACAAGCTGAATACAACGATCTCGCATATTGCCGGTACTGACGGCTGGGGTTATACCGTCAGGAATCGCTTCAGCTTTGATAAAGAGACAGCCCTTTCCGACTGGACGAGGAAAGCTTTTCAAAGCGAGCTTATTGTCTTTATCGGTGCAGCGGGGATAGCAGTGAGAGCCGTTGCACCTTGCGTAGCTGCAAAGGACAAGGACCCTGCTGTCATCGTGATAGACGAGCTGGGAAAATTTGTGATCCCTGTTCTTTCGGGTCATATTGGAGGAGGTAACAAATATGCCCGTGAGATCGCAGATATTATCGGAGGCGAGGCAGTCATTACCACAGCTACGGACATTAACGGTGTCTTTGCTGCTGATACCTGGGCAGTTGAAAAGGGGTATAGGGTGGCTGATACCGGGAAGATAAAGCTGATCTCTTCTGCTCTCTTAAGGGGTGAAAGAATAGGTTTTATCTCTGACATTCACAGGAGCAGTGAAGAAGCCTTTTCGGGTGATATTCCGGAAAACGTGGTTCCGGGTGACCGCACTTTAGATAAGGGTATCCTTTTATCACCATTTATAAGGGAAGAGTATCCGGTCACGTTGAATCTTATTCCCAAGTGCCTGTGTCTCGGGATAGGCTGCAGGAAGAATACAGATCCTGCTGTATTAAAAGAGTTTGCAGAGGAGTTCTTCAGGGATAACAATATCTCTTTTTCGGCAGTATCCGATATAGCCACAATAGATATAAAGAGGGGGGAGGATGCAATAGAGCGTTTTGCTCTTGAAAACGATCTTCCTCTTTCGTTTTACAGTGCGGGAGAATTAATGGCACTGCCGGAAGAATACGCATTTGAAAGATCGGATTTTGCATATGAGCATACGGGATGTGATAACGTATGTGAACGCAGTGCTGTAAAAAGAGCGCTTGAAATAATGCCCGGAGGCAGTGTTAAGATCCTTGTAAAAAAGACCAAGGGTGAAGGGATTACTATGGCTCTCTCACTATATCTATAAGGAAAGAGAATAAAATGGAACTTATATTAAATCCTATGGAAATAGAAAAAAAGAGTTTTGAGATCATCACAGAACGCCTTAATGAAAAGACTCTTGATAAAGATAAGGAAGATATCATAAAGAGGGCTATACACACTTCGGCGGATTTTGATTATGCCGATAATCTCTATTTCTCCGAAGGGGCAGTGGAAAAAGGACTGGAAGCTCTGGATAACAACGCGACCATCATTACCGATACAGCTATGGCTCTTTCAGGGATCAGTAAGCCGGCCTTAAAAGCCTTAAACTGTAAGGCGGTATGCTTCATGTCCGACCCTGATGTGGCAGAGGAAGCAAAGAAACGGGGCATCACAAGAGCCATGGTCAGCATGGAAAGAGCCTGTGAGATAAAGGGCAGGGTAATATTTGCAATAGGCAATGCCCCCACAGCTCTTCTCAATATCAATGAGCTTTATAAAGAAGGCAGGCTTTCACCTGCGCTTATAATAGGCGTGCCGGTGGGATTCGTAAACGTAGTTGAAGCTAAAGAGATCATCATTGAAAGCGGCATACCCTGTATAGTAGCCAGGGGGAATAAAGGCGGGAGCAATATCGCCGCTGCTATCAGCAATGCTTTATTATACAGAAGGTACAGAAGGGAATGAAGCTTAGAAACGGCTTTACAACAGGAACATGCGCTGCCATTGCCACCAAGGCCGCATTAAGAATGCTCTTTAACGGAGAGGCAGTCTGTAAAGAGAGCGTTGTCACACCTTCAGGAGAAAAGGTGGAAACGGAGATCTTTGAAGCTTTTTTTTCTGAAAGAGAGGCATCCTGCGCAGTAAAAAAGGATTCGGGTGACGATCCCGATGTGACTAATGGAATACTTATCTTTTCAAGCGTTACTCTTACAGATGAGCCGGAAATAGTAATAGACGGCGGCGAAGGAATAGGCCGTGTCACTAAGCCCGGACTCTATCAGAAAGTGGGAGAGGCGGCTATCAATAAAGTGCCCCTTCAGATGATAAGGAGTGAAGCTGAATATGTTAAGGATATCTATGACTATGAAGGCGGTATAAAGATAATTATCAGCGCTCCCGGAGGAGCAGAGATCGCTAAAAAGACCTTTAACCCGAGGCTCGGGATAGAGGGAGGAATATCTATCCTCGGAAGCAGCGGGATAGTGAAGCCCATGAGTGAGAAAGCCATCATAGATACGATAAAGCTGGAAATAGATGTACGGAAGGCCGCAAGTCAAGAAAAACTCATTCTAACCCCCGGGAATTACGGTCTCGATTATATAAAAAAGAATTATGATGCCGACCCGGCGGAAGCGGTCCTCTGCTCGAACTATGTGGGTGAGGCTCTGGACTACGCCTATGAATCGGGCTTTAAGCATATTATCCTTATAGGACATCTTGGTAAATTTGTGAAGCTCGCCGGTGGGATAATGAATACCCACAGCCATAATGCGGACTGCAGGATGGAGATATTGGCATCCAATGCGGCAGAGGAAACAGACGACATAAGTGCGGTAAGGGATATCCTGAAATGCATCAATGTGGATGAAGCTGTAAGGATACTTAAAGATAAGGGGATACTTGAGGGTGTGATGAAAAGGATCAAAGAAAAAGCTCTGTTCTATGTGAATAAGAGACTCTACGATCCGGAAGACCTGAAGACAGAAATACTTATTTTCTCGGATGAATTAGGAGATTAATATGAAGATCACTCTTATAGGAACGGGCCCCGGAAACCGTAACCTTCTCACAACAGAAGCTGAAAACATAATAAAAAAGGCAGATGTACTTATAGGTGCTGAGAGAATGACTGCGCTCTGGGGAGAGGGGAAGAAGGTATATACCCTTTATAAAGCAGAGGAGATCGTGTCAAAGCTTAAGGACACGGGAATAGGCAGTTCTGTAGCGGTGATGTTATCCGGGGACCCCGGTTTTTTCAGCAGCGCGAAAAAGCTTTTTAAACTCCTTGACAGCGACGAAGCCTTTAAGGGCGCAGATATCGATGTGATACCCGGGATCTCTTCCATGCAGTATTTCCTGGAAAACCTGCATATGTCCTGGGAAAACACAAAGTTTGTGAGTCTTCACGGAAGACAGGCGAATATAATAGGCTATGTAAAAAGGTACCCAAAGGTATTTGCCCTCACAGGGAATGGCAGCGAGATAAAAGAGATCGCTGAGAGGCTTCACTACTACAACATGGATAATGTGAAGATAATAATAGGAGAAAAGCTCTCTTATCCCGATGAAAGTATCCTCCTTACGGATCCGGTAAAACTCATAACGGAAGAGAGGGAAGTAGACAAGCTTTCGGTTGCGTTATTCCTTAATGAGGATGCTGAAGATGAGTCCCTTCATTCCCTTAATGATGCGGATCTTATAAGAGGTGAAGTCCCCATGACGAAGGGGGAAGTCAGGACCATAAGTATTTCCAAGTTAAAGCTTTCTACGGATTCTGTACTTTATGATATCGGCGCGGGAACCGGAAGTATATCTATAGAAGCTTCACTCAAATTACTGGATGGTGAAGTATACGCTGTAGAAAAAAAGAGTGATGCCGTAGACCTTATCCAGAAAAACAAGCGGAAGTTCGCAGCCGACAATATAAGGATAATAAATGACACCGCTCCCAGAGGCCTTGAAAAGCTGCCTTCTCCCACCCACGTATTTATAGGCGGGAGCAGCGGGAATATGAAAGAGATAATCGACAAGAGCATTGAAAAGAACCCGGATGTAAGGATAGTGATAAACCTTATTTCCCTGGACAGTCTTTCAGAACTCTTAAGCCTCATGAATGAGAGGAACTGGAGAAGCGATATCAGTCTTATAAATATTTCAAAACTCCGGGAAGTATCCGGAAATAAGCTGATGGCTGCCAATAACCCGGTCTATGTGATAGCGATCGGGCCGGAGGACAGAAAAGAAATTGACGAATAAAGGAAGCCGCATACTCATAAGTGCCCCGCAGAGCGGCAGCGGAAAAACCACGATCACCTGCGCTATCCTAAAGGCCCTTAAGAACAGGGGCCTTTTAACAGGTGCGGGGAAATGCGGCCCAGACTATATAGATCCCATGTTTCACAGGGAGGTACTTGATACTCCGTCCTGGAATTATGACGGGTTTTTCCAGAATGATGACCTTATGAGGGCTTTGTTAAAAAGGAACTGTAAGGATCCGGATATCACGGTCATAGAAGGAGTCATGGGTTACTATGACGGAAGCTCCTTTGAAGGAACAGACGGGAGCACATACGAGACTGCAAAGATACTCGGATGTCCTGTGATACTATGCATAAATGCAAAGGGAATGGCATACACTATTAACGGTGTTTTAAAAGGAATGCTGGATTTACGGAGCGACAGCAATATCAAGGGCGTGATCTTAAATAACGTAAGGAAAGAGACGTATGAAAGGCTTGCGCCTGTTATAAAGCGGGAAACCGGGATCACTCCTCTCGGCTACTTTCCCTATGATAAAGACCTTGGGATCGTGAGCCGCCATCTTGGCCTTCTGACACCGGATGAACTTGATGATCTGAATGATAAGATCGAAAAGCTTGGAGACACAGCAGAAAAGTGTCTCGATATGGACAGGATAATAAAGATCGCCGGTGATGCCGGGGAAATAAGCGAAACAGCATCTGATGATCTTGAGGGTATCACCCCTGTTTTCAGCGGAAAAGAACATAAGAAGGTGGCCGTCGCAAGGGACAGGGCTTTTTCATTTTATTATGAAGATAATATACGGCTTTTAAGGGAACTTGGCTGCGATATAGAGTACTTTAGTCCGATAAGTGATCTCTCACTGCCGGAGAATACAAAGGGACTCATTTTGGGTGGAGGCTATCCCGAGCATTATGCGAAGGAATTAAGCGAAAACACCGGAATGCGTGAAAGCATAAGAAAGGCTTTGAGTAACGGGCTTCCCTGCCTCGCTGAATGCGGGGGGTTCATGTATCTTCATGAAAAAATGGAGGATGAGAACGGCATAGAATATGATATGGCCGGGTTCTTAAGGGGGATGAAATGTTATAAAACGGATAAACTCCAGCATTTCGGATATGTGACACTTTCTCCGGAAGAAAATAATCCATATCTTTCAAAGGGTGAGATACTGAAAGCCCATGAATTCCATTACTGGAAGAGCAGTGATAACGGAAATGTAATGAGGGAAACAAAACCTTCGGATAAAACCGGAGAAAAAAGTTTTAGCGGGATACATCTCATAAAAAATACTCTCTGCGGATTCCCTCATATTTATTATTATTCAAATCCGGAATTTATAAGGAGGTTTGCATGCCTCTTATAAAGATCTGTGTTTTCTCCGGTACCAGCGAAGGGCGGGAACTTTCGGAGTTTCTGTCAGAAATGAAAATAGAGACCCTGGTGTCTGTTGCCACAGACTACGGTAAAGAAGTGATGGATGAAATGCCACATGTCACCGTGAGGACCGGAAGACTCGAAGAAAAAGAAATGGAAAACCTTATACGGGACTATGATCTCTGCGTGGATGCGACCCACCCTTACGCTGTAAATGTAACGGAGAACATAAGAAGTGCAGCTGCTTCAACAGGAGTCAGGTACATAAGGCTCATGAGGGAGGATACTTCCACGGATGAAGAAAAGTATTACAGAGTATTCGACAGTATCAGGGAGGCAGCAGAATTCTTAAAGACCTGCGACGGAAACATCTTTGTTTCCACAGGAAGTAAGGAACTAAGTGAATACAGTATCATTCCGGGTTACAGGGACAGACTCACGGTAAGGGTACTACCTGTAAAAGAATCAGAGAGAAAATTAAGGGATCTGGGAATACGTAACTGCATTTTTAAGAAGGGGCCTTTTTCGTATGATGATAATATCAGAGATCTGAAAAACAGTGGTGCAGGTTACCTCGTTACCAAGAACAGCGGTAATGCTGGAGGATTTAAGGAAAAGGCAGATGCGGCAGAAGCACTTGGGGTACGGCTTATAGTTATCAGAAGACCGGATGAGATAAACGTTGATAAAACATACAATATGGAGGAAGTAAAGGAAGAGATCCTTGAAATCATAAATGAACATTGATGAAACAGTCCGCGCTCAGTTCAGGCTTGATACAAACTGTTCTCTGGAGATGGAAAAAGAATACAGGATAATGATAAATGAGAGACGAGACATAAAGGGTGCAAGGGTGATAGATGGAATATCCTCATTTTTCCGTGCCATAATATACAGGGGAGACTCTTATATAATGGCGGACAGTTCCATTGTCGAATGGGCGAAGGATAAGTATTCCCACTATAAACCGGAGTGGTTCTGCAAATACCATAATCTCCGGGAGCTGGATCAAAAGCTCTGCGAATACGGTTATGAGATAAGTGATACCCATGTCTATATGCTTCCGGACAGCAAGGCTGAGGATTGCGAATACGAAGGAGACCTTCCATTTACGGAGACCTGGTTGTATGACAAAGAGATAGACGAGTGGTTTAAGAAATACGGAAAAGAGGATAATCCCTGTCCCCATGCCCTGGCGGGTTCAGAGAACCAGCCTGACAGGATAGGGCTTCTTCTCACTAAAGGAGACGAGATAGTGGCCATGTCGGGTGTTTCCGAAGACTGCAGGGATCTATGGCAGATAGGGATAGATGTGCTTCCGGGGTATGAAGGTCACGGCCTCGCCACCTACCTTACGGATATGATGAAGCGGAAGGTGATATCGCTTGGCCACATTCCCTTCTATGGCACCAGTGAGAGTCATTCAAACTCGCTTTCCACCGGAATAAGAGCCGGCTTTATTCCTTCCTGGTGTGAAGTATTCGTGAAGCAAAAAGGGACTTCTTGACAACGGGTATATAATTAAATTGCGAGCAACTTATACGGCCTGCAAAGATATATCCGTTTATGGGAGGGGATAAAATGTCTGAAAAAAAATATGACTGTTTAAGGATCGAAAACCAGCTCTGCTTTCCGCTGTACGCCTGTGCAAAGGAAATAGTGAGAAGGTATAAGCCTTTTCTGGATGAGCTGGATCTGACGTATACCCAGTACATCACGATGATGATACTCTGGGAATCTAAAGAGACTAATCTTAAAGATCTCGGTAAAAAGCTCTATCTTGATTCCGGGACTCTTACTCCGCTCTTAAAAAAGCTGGAATCCAAGGGTTATATTAAGAGAAAGAGATCGGAAACCGACGAGAGGAATCTGGCTATAAAGATAACTCCCGAGGGACAGGCTCTAAGGGATAAAGCGCTTAAGGTACCACAGGAAATGGGAAAGTGTGTCTGCCTGCCCGAAAAAGATGCAGCTGCGCTTTATGATCTGCTATATAAAGTCCTTGGCAATCTGG
This sequence comes from uncultured Lachnospiraceae bacterium, assembly GCA_902779445.1. Classification (GTDB taxonomy): domain Bacteria; phylum Bacillota; class Clostridia; order Lachnospirales; family Lachnospiraceae; genus NK4A144. The sequence continues at coordinate 10,497 of CACZBM010000004.1, read as the reverse complement.
TGGAGGAACCCTCATCCGTCAGCTCCGCTGACACCTAATCGATGGCAGCCGTGCTTAGCACGGCTAAACGCCATTCAAAACGTGCCACTGGCACGTTTTGCCCAGAGGGAGAAGGCTAAATAAATATGAATAAGAAGATCAATCCCCATGTGCTGGGTGCATTATTAATAATAACAGATTCCTTTTTCTTTTCATTGATGACTCTCTTTGTGAGACTGTCGGGGGATCTCCCAACAGTTGAAAAGGCCTTCTTCAGGAATGCGTTTGCGGCGGTGATAGCTGTCATTGCCCTTATGAGATCCGAAGAGAAATTCAGGATCAAAAAGGGGAGTCTTCCTGGACTCTTAATGCGGGCCATATTCGGAGGAGCAGGGATCATCACGAATTTCTGGGCTATTGACCACCTGAGGATAGCCGATGCCAATATTCTGAATAAAATGTCTCCGTTTTTCGCGATAATCATGTCAGTATTCATACTGTCGGAGATACCGGATAAGATGGAATGGCTGGCAGTTCTCATAGCATTTATAGGAGCTGCCTTTGTGGTAAAACCAACAGAGGGACTCAGCAGCTTCCCGGCACTTATAGGGCTTCTTGGCGGATTCTGCGCAGGAACCGCCTACACCTTTGTGCGGAAGCTTGGAAAACAAGGGGAGAGAAGCGGTGTCATCGTCTGCTTTTTCTCGGTATTCATGACAGTGGCTCTGATCCCGCCAATGATAAAAAGCTTCGTGCCCATGACTCCGACGCAGTTAGCCTGCCTCGTAGGAGCAGGGCTTGCAGCGGCAGGAGGGCAGTTTACCGTGACGAAAGCATATCAGGTCGCTCCTGCAAGAGAGATATCGGTATTTGACTATTCGCAGGTTCTCTTTGCTTCCCTGTGGGGAATGCTGCTTTTCGCAGAGCTACCGGACTTATGGTCATTACTGGGATATGTCATCATTATCGGGACTGCGGTATTCAAATGGAGATATACCATGAAAAAAGCCCGTGAGGAGGAAAGTATTGAACAAAACTGAAGAATTCTTTGAAAAGATAATAACCGTAAAGCTTTCACCAGATAAAAAGGCAGTAAATATAATAGACCAGACCTGTCTTCCTTCGGAGATAAGAAGGATAGATCTTCATACAAAGGAGGAGATCTGGGATGCCATAAAGAAACTTAAGGTGCGCGGTGCACCGGCTATCGGAGTTACAGCGGCCTACGGCATGGCTGTTCTTTCAGCCGGGATCGGAAAGGAAGACTATGATCCTTTTTATAAGGAATTCATGGAGATAAAGGATTATCTCGCGTCATCCAGGCCCACAGCCGTAAATCTTTTCTGGGCTTTAGACAGGATGGAGAGATGCCTCGTTTCCAATAAAGATAAGGCTGTTTCCGAAATAAAGGAGATCCTGTACAGGGAAGCGGAAGATATCCGGGAAGAAGACGTAAATATTAGCAGGAATATCGGAGAGACCGGATTCAGGCTCCTTGAAGATATCAGGGAAAAAACAGGCAGAGCGCCGGGGATACTTACACACTGTAATGCAGGAACCCTTGCTACCGCAAAATACGGTACGGCAACAGCTCCTATGTATATTGCTCTGGAGCATGGGTGGAAAGGGAATGACCTGCATGTATACTGTGATGAGACAAGGCCTCTTCTTCAGGGAGGAAGGCTTACGGCATTTGAACTGAGTGAAGCGGGGATAGATACCACGATCCAGTGTGACAATATGGCATCACTCCTTATGAAGTCAGGAAAGATAGACATTGTGTTCGTAGGCTGTGACAGAGTGGCGGCAAACGGAGACAGCGCCAATAAGATAGGAACAAGCGGGGTAGCAATACTTGCAAAGCACTACAATATTCCGTTTTACGTATGTGCTCCAAGCTCCACAATAGATATGAAGACAGAGACCGGAGAGGGGATACCCATCGAAATGAGAGAGGGATCGGAAGTCACCGAGATGTGGTATGAGAAACCTTTGGGTGCACCCGGGGCAGATGTTTTCAATCCCGCTTTTGATGTGACGGATCATGAGCTGATTACAGGGATCATTACGGAAAAAGGGCTTGTAAGTCCTTCCTATAAGGAAGGTTTTAAGAAACTGTTCAGCTGATAAAAACAGGAGGTATTATGGGGTACAAGGAATCTTTTGACCAGTGGAAAGAGTTTTACATTGCGGATTATAAGCCGAATCTCACAGAGAATGTGATCGAGGAACCGGTGGAGAATCCCATCACGCACAAGACCGAATTCGTAAAGTTCACTCTTATGAAAGCAATGGAGATAGGATATATTTCTGAATATCTTGCAGACAGGGTACGTACTGCGATGATGAAAGCCAACCTCACAGGGGAATCTCCTGCAGCGGGACTCCATGACCTCATAATTCAGGAGATAGAGCTTAGGGACCGCACCATAATAGACATGGTGTTCGGTAAGAATGCTCCTGCCCATGCGGCTCCGGAAAAAGCCCCGGATACCTGGTGGGCTGAAGAAGGGATGAAATAGCCCTCATCCGTCAGCTTCGCTGACACCTTACCGATGGCAGCCGTGCATAGCACGGCTATACGCCATTCAAAACGTGCCACTGGCACGTTTTGCCCCAGAGGGGGGGAAGGCTTTAAAGCCGGCTCCTTTTGATTTTTGCGCACAGTTAGTGTAGAATGAAATGGTTATACAGACTATAGTCTGTATGTACGAAGCAAGTATTTTGTCATCCTGAGCGTTAGCGAAGGATCTCAGAGATTCTTCGCTTCGCTCAGAATGACATCAGGAAACTCGGAATGACATCGGGAAACTCGGAATGACATCAGGAAACTCAGAATGACATCAGGAAACTCGGAATGACATCGGTTTAGAGGAATACATGGAAAATAACGAAACAGTATCGAAGAATTTTATTGAAAGAGAGATCGACAAAGATCTGAAGGAAGGGGTCTACGAAACAGTACATACGAGATTCCCTCCCGAACCTAACGGATATCTGCATATAGGACATGCGAAGTCCATTATCCTTAATTCCGGGCTTGCCAAAGAATACGGAGGGAAATTCAATCTCCGTTTTGATGACACCAATCCAACAAAGGAAAAGTCGGAATTTGTGGAATCCATTAAGGAAGACGTGGCATGGCTCGGCGCCGAGTGGGAGGACAGGCTCTTCTTCGCATCCGATTACTTTGACAAAATGTATGACTATGCCGTTTTCCTTATTAAAAAGGGCAAGGCATATGTATCGGATCTGTCTGCAGATGAGATAAGAGAATACAGGGGTACCCTTACGGAGCCCGGAAAGGATGATCCTTTCCGTGAGAGGAGCATGGAAGAAAATCTCCGGATGTTTATCGATATGAAAGAGGGTAAATACGAAGACGGAAGCCATGTTCTTCGTGCAAAGATAGACATGAAGAGCTCCAACATCAATATGAGGGATCCAATAATATACAGGATCGCCCACCTTACCCACCAGAACACCGGGGACAAGTGGTGCATCTATCCCATGTATGACTTCGCCCATCCTCTTGAAGATGCTATAGAAGGAATAACACATTCTATCTGCACCCTTGAATTTGAGGATCACAGACCCTTATATGACTGGGTGGTGAAAGAATGCGAGATAGAGATGCCTCCGAGACAGATCGAGTTCGCAAAGCTTTACCTTAATAACGTGGTTACCGGTAAGAGATACATTAAGAAACTGGTGGAAGACGGAACTGTTGACGGATGGGATGATCCGAGACTCGTTTCCATTGCAGGACTCAGAAGAAGAGGATATACACCAGAGTCCATCAGAAGATTTGTGGAACTCTGCGGCGTCAGTAAATCACAGTCCACGGCAGAAATGGATATGCTGGAGTATTGCATAAGGGAAGACCTGAAACCGAAGGTCAAAAGGCTGATGGCGGTGATACATCCCTTAAAGCTTATCATAGATAATTATCCTGAAGGACAGACGGAAGAACTGGATGCAGTCAATAATCCGGAGAACGAAGAGCTGGGAAGCAGAAAAGTCACTTTCAGCAGAGAACTCTGGATCGAAGAGGAAGACTTCATGGAGGAACCGCCGAAAAAGTATTTCAGACTGTTCCCGGGAAATGAAGTCCGTCTCATGAACGCATACTTTGTAAAGTGCGTGGGCTTTGATAAGGATGATAGCGGAAAGATTACCGCAGTCCACTGTACATACGATCCCCTCACCAAACAGGGACCGGACTTCAAGTCAGACAGGAAGGTGAAGGGTACCATCCACTGGGTAAACGCTCAGGACGCGGCAAAGGTCAGGGTAAGACTCTATGAGAACATAGTGGATGAAGAAAAGGGAGTATATGACGAAGAGGGAAATGTGAACTTAAATCCTGCCTCTCTTACGGAATGTGATTCCTATGTGGAAAAGGAACTTAAGGAAGCGAAGGCGTTCGACAGCTTTCAGTTCGTGAGGAACGGTTTCTTCTGCACGGATTACAAGGATTCAAAGCCGGGAGAGCCTGTATTTAACAGGATAGTATCACTTAAGAGTTCATTTAAATTGTAGGAGGTAGATTCAATGGCATTATTTTCCGGAATGGACAAATTCGGGCTCAAGGATATCAAGGAAGACGAGATATTCGTTGATCAGGAACAGAAAAAGGCTGATGATAAGGCCGAGGAAGTAAAGAAAAAGGAAGCTGAAGAGCTGGATTTCCTGATCGACAGGACATACGAGTGTCCGGTATGCGGGCAGGAATTTAAGTCGAGGACTGTTAAGAGCCGGAGTGTCCGTCTCATAGGATCTGACATGGATCTCCGTCCCAAGTATCAGCAGCTGGACTGCATCAAGTATGATGTGGTTGTCTGCCCCCGCTGTGGTTATGCAGCTCTCGGAAGAACATTCAAGAATGTATATGATTCACAGAAAAAGGCTATCATTGCCAATATATCCCAGGGATTCCACTATGAAGAACCCGCAGGAGTATACAGCTATGATGATGCCATAGAAAGATACCAGATAGCATTTGCGAATGCCATGGTCACAAAACAGATAGATTCAGAAAAAGCGTATCTCTGTCTCAAGATGGCATGGTGTATCCGCGGAAAAATGGAGACTCTTGACAAGAACGATCCCAAGTATAAAGAGACCGTGGAAGAGTGCAAGAAAGATGAAAACGAAGCCCTGAAACTCGCCATGGACGGTTTTGTTGCAGCCCGCTCAAAGGAACAGGGCCCGTATGCAGGAATGGATCAGTCCACTCTCGATTATCTGATAGCTGTTCTAAGCGCAAGATTCGGGAAGCTGGACGTTGCATCAAAGCTTATTGCGAGCCTTATGTCCTCCATGACCACAAATCCGAGGATCAAGGACAGGGCCAGGGAGTTAAAGGAACAGATCACTCAAAAGATGAAAAGCTGAAGGTTGATACCTTGTCATTATCAGCATCGGCAGCCTTTTCGATGGAGGGTTTCGCTTCCTCGAGGGGCTTGCCGATTATGTTTTCTTCAGATACATCCTCTACAGCTTCTTTAGAGAAGTTTAAGGGCACGTATTCGCGCTTTCCGGAAGAAGTATCAGGACCTTTGGCGGACTCGTTTCTTAAAAATTCCTCCAGATTGTCATTTACATCCGGATCGGAATCTTCGAAAAAGTCTTCGTCATTTCTGTCCTTTAAATAGTAATAAGCTCCGGCAGCTGCGACACCTGCAATTGCTGAGAATAATAAGAATTTTCCAAATTTACCTGCCATTATCATCACCCCCGATGGTTGATCTTAAGTAGTATTTTGTTCGATTATAGTGTATTATTGCGTTTTAGTAAAGCGGACCGTATATGAACAGTGAATTGAACAGGAAAAATAAATACTTTATAACAGCTATCCTGACTATCTGCCTGTCAGCTTCCATTATTTCCGGGTGCGGGAAAAAAGAGGAAAAGACAGATGTGGTGCTCACCACAGCTTTCGAAGATAATGAACTCTTCAGAATAGACGACAAGAACTGTTTCATGGAGGAAGCGGGCGTTTACATGAGGTCTGCAGGTTCCAGATATCAGGATGTATTCGGTGAAGAGATCTGGAAGCAGAACTTTAACGGAAAGACTCTGGAGAATGAGCTAAAAGATACTACTCTGGCGAGACTCGCCCAGATAAAGAGCATGGATATCCTGGCAGATGAATGGGATATCTCATTAAGCGATGAAGAGATAGAAAAGACAAGGGAAGCAGCTTCTGTTTACTATGACCTTATGAGTGATGAAGAGAAGAGGTATATGGGTGTCACGGAAGAGCTTCTGCAGAAAATGTATGCGGAATATGCCCTTGCGGATAAGATCTATAAGGAAGTTACGAGGAATGTAAAGCCGGAGATCAGTGACGACGAAGCAAGGTCCATAACAGTGAAGCAGATACTTTTCAAGACTTCTTCTCTGGATGAGAAAGGAAACCGCAAGGAGTACAGTGAGCACGATAAGAAAGACGCCTATAAAAGGGCTTCGGACTGCCTGGAACAGGCCAGAAACGGTGCGGATTTCGATTCACTAACGGAAAAATATAATGAGGATGACCAGAACACCTATACCTTCGGAAAAGGTGTAATGCCCGAGGAATTTGAAAAGGCAGCTTTCAATCTGGATACAGACGAGATCAGTAATATAGTGGAGACCGGGTACGGTTATCACATCATAAAATGTATCAGCTCCTTTGATCAGGAGGAGACAGACGCAAATAAAGAGCGTATAGTCACCGAGAGGAAAAAGGAAGCATTTAACAGGGTCTATGATGAATTTGTGCCGAAGCTCCATTCCAATCTGAATGAGGAACTGTGGAAGAGCTTTGACTATGATCCTTCAACAATAAGTAGTACTGGAAAGAGCTTCTTTGAAGTATTTGATGAGGTATTTGAGTCATGATGGAAAATGATCTTCGATCAACTGACCGGGTAAAATGGGTCACTGTAACTGCATTATTAATGGCTATGAATATAGCGCTTTCCAGTTTCGGGATACCGGTTCCCGGAGGACATCTGTATCTGTGTGACGTGATAATATGTACGGCGTCCATCCTTTTAGATCCCTTTGGGGCATTTCTGGTAGGCGGAGTCGGATCTTTTATAGGAGATATGATATTCTATCCTCTGCCTATGTTCGTATCCCTTGTAACCCACGGACTTCAGGCGGTGGTGATATCACTTATTTCCCATTCCCATGAGAAAAGGGGAGGCAGCCACTTTGTGTATTCACTGATAGCGGTACTTGCGGGTTCCGTGATAATGGTGACGGGATATACCCTTGGAAAGATCTTCGTTTACAGTACTTTCGAATATGCCATGTTAAAGCTTCCCTATGAGATAGCCCAGGCTCTTCTGGGTGCGGTGGGAGCACTCATCCTCTGCTTTAAGGCAGGTCTTGTAAAAATCTTTAAGAAAACGATTTCCTGAGCGAAGCGAAGGATCTCTTTCATACAGATTCTTCACTTCGTTCAGAATGACAATACGTCACCTTGTTAGCACTTTATTTAAATGAGTGCTAAATTTTCATTGACTTTTAAACATCACAGAATTAAAATCATACTGTTGTTATTAGCTCAATCGTAAACAACAGGAAAGGAAGTAATGCCACAATGGAAAAAAGACACGGAAATCTTTCAATAAGCAGCGAAAACATCTTTCCTATCATTAAGAAATGGATGTATTCGGATCAGGATATTTTTATCAGAGAGCTTGTAAGTAACGGATGCGATGCTATCACAAAGCTTAAAAAGCTGGAGATGATGGGTGAGTACCAGGCTCCCGCTTCAGAGACTGACGGGTCAGAAGGCGCGGGATTAAAGGGCCGTATAGATGTAAAGGTGGATAATAAAAAGAAGACCCTTACATTCATTGATAACGGTATCGGAATGAGTGCTGATGAGGTTGATAAATACATTAACCAGATCGCATTTTCGGGTGCCACAGAGTTTATCGAGAAGTATAAGGATAAGTCAGATGGAGACCAGATCATCGGACACTTCGGTCTCGGTTTCTACTCCGCATTCATGGTTGCGGACAAGGTGACTATCGATTCCCTTTCATATGCTGAGGGAGCAGCTCCTGTTCACTGGGAGTGCGAGGGTGCCGGAACCGAATTTGATATGACTGAGGGTGACAGGACCAGGGTAGGTACCGAGATCACTCTTTACCTTAATGAGGAATGCTTAAAGTACTGTAATGAGTACGGTGTAAGGGAAGTACTGGAAAAGTACTGCTCTTTCATGCCTACTGAGATCTATTTAACGGATGTGAATGCAGAGCCTCCCAAGGTTGAAAAGGATAAGGACGGTAAGGAGATAGTGCCCGAGCCGCCTAAGAGCGTAAATGATACCAATCCCCTCTGGGCAAAGGCTCCCAAGGACTGCACGGATGAAGAGTATAAGGAGTTTTACAGAAAGGTCTTCAGGGATTACAGAGAACCTCTTTTCTGGATACACCTTAATATGGATTATCCTTTCAATCTCAAGGGTATCCTTTACTTCCCCAAGATCAATATCGAATATGAATCTATCGAGGGAGTTATAAAGCTTTACAATAATCAGGTATTCATAGCCGATAATATTAAAGAGGTCATTCCGGAATTCCTGATGCTCTTAAAGGGTGTCATTGACTGTCCCGATCTGCCCCTTAATGTATCGAGGAGTGCGCTCCAAAATGACGGATTTGTAAATAAGATCTCCGAATATATCACAAAGAAGGTTGCTGAAAAGCTTTCGGGACTCTGCAAGACAGATAAGGAAAACTATGAGAAGTACTGGGAGGATATCTCACCCTTCGTTAAGTATGGCTACCTGAGAAATGAGAAGTTCGCAGAGAAGATCAATGATTTCATCCTCTTTAAGGATATCAATGATAAATTCCTGACTCTTCCCGAAGCTCTTGAACTTCCTGCAACTGCGGAAGAAGCAGAAGAGAAGGAAGCGGAGAAAGAGGCTGCGGAGAATGAGGCGGCCGGAGACGCAAAGACTGAAGAAAAGTCGGAAGACGCGGAGAAGACAGAAGAAAAGTCTGAAGAGAAAACCGAAGAGAAGAAAGAGACCATCGTTTACTATGTAACCGATGTGACCCAGCAGAGCCGCTATATCGATATGTTCAAGAAGGCAAAGATGGATGCGGTGATCTTAACTCACAATATCGATACTCCTTTCATGCAGTCTCTGGAATCCAAGAATGAAGGCGTTAAATTCATGAGAATAGACGCCAATGTTACGGAGGCTATGACCAGTAAGGAGTCAAAGAAAGAGACTGAGGAATTCTCATCAATAGCTGAGAAAGTCCAGAAGCTCTTGAGAAAAGCCTTCAAGAAAGAGAAGCTGGAAGTAAAGGTTCAGAAACTTAAAGATAAGAAGGTGGCATCTGTTATCACAGTATCCGAGGAATCCAGAAGGATGCAGGATATGATGAAGATGTACTCCATGGGCGGCGCCGGAGATATGGATCTATTTAAGGATGATGACGGACAGACCCTCATCCTGAACGCAGGACATCCCCTTGTAAAAACTGTTATGGATGATCCCGAAAGCGACAAGAGTAAGCTAATATCCGAGCAGCTTTACGACCTTGCGGTACTCGCAAATAAGCAGCTGCCCCCTGACGAGATGAAGAAATTCATTGAACGCAGCAATGAGATAATGCTGAAGATCTGAATTATCTGACAACTCTCAGACTGCTATTTCAAGTTTGATGGTGTTATTCAGAGTTACCTGGTGTCATTCAGAGTTACCTGGTGTCATTCTGAGTTACCTGGTGTCATTCAGAGTTACCTGGTGTCATTCTGAGCAAAGCGAAGAATCTATAAAAGATCCTTCGCTAACGCTCAGGATGACATTTTTTTTATACTGATTCTCAGCAATTTATATATTTTAGTTTTGCGTTGCCATTTTTTTGATTCCTTGCGTATAAATATATAGAGAGCCAAAACACGGCTTCTGTGATAAACTATTTTCACGATAGTTTTAATGTTTAGCGGTGGATGCCGTTTTGTATAGAAAAACAAAGAAGGAGGAAGATACTATGAAACTTGTAGGCGAATTAAAAGAAAAGGTTGAGAAGACTGAAAATCAGGAAGAAGCAAAGAAGATCATCGAAGAAGCCGGGATGGAACTGACCGATGAAGAGATGGATCAGGTTGCCGGTGGTGGGGCGTATGGCGAACTCAGGGGTGAGATCGGTAACTGGCATTTCGTCTGATAAGTCCGAAATCTTGAAGAGCGTAGAAACACCGCACAGACAGAGATATCATCAAGAGTCTTCACCTGCCACCGCCTATGCTACTTCTTCGCAAAATGCGTCTTTTGCGAAATAATATGGAGAAATCAATACATTCAATACATTTCCTGTCACATTTCGGCTGGATCCGCGTATAATATAAGTGAAAGCAGAAATTCATCACCATTTTGGAGGAGGAAAGCACATGAAACTGGTAGGGGACCTGAAAGATAAGGTTGAGAAGACTGATTAGCGAAAGGAGGAACTACCATGAAACGTTCTGGGAAAACAAAGGAAGTCGGAA
>CACZBM010000003.1 GCA_902779445.1 uncultured Lachnospiraceae bacterium | reverse complement strand
TGGTGAATTAACGGCCCTGCTCCTGAACCGCTCATAATGTGTATCCCTGTCCGGATCCGCTATCACAATATCCGCAGGATGTCCTTCCCTGATGTGTCCCGCATCCAGCCCGTATACTTTGGCCGGGTTTACACTCATAAGTGTTATCAGTTCCTTAAGAGTCAGATCTCCTGTTTTCACTAGTTTTTTTATCCCCAGTGAAAACGCAGTCTCCAGCCCGATTATGCCGCTCATGCATTTGGAGAATTCTTTTCCCTTATCCTCTTTCGTATGTGGCGCATGATCAGTTGCTATAAGATCTATGGTTCCGTCCTTAAGTCCCTCTATTATAGCTTTTCTGTCCTCTTCTGTCCTGAGGGGCGGATTGATCTTGGCTAATGCCCCGTATTTCCTGACATGATCTTCTGTCATGGAAAAATGATTTGGCGTGGCTTCTGCATGGATCAGGTTCAGGCTGTCCTTTTTCTTTGCTTCTCTTATAAGCTCCACGGTTTCCTTTGCGCTGACATGCTGTATATCTATCCTGCAGCCGGTTTCAAGCGCCAGGGAAAGATCCCTTTTTACCATGGATATCTCAGCTTCCCTGTCAGCACCTTTAAGCCCCATTTCTTTTGAGACTGCACCTTCATTAATCCCGGCAACCCCGATATATTCAGGATCTTCCTCATGGAAGCTTAAGATCATGTTAAGATCCGCAGCCCTTTTCATAGCTTCTTTTACAAGCCCTGCGTCCATTATGGGGGATCCGTCATCGGTAAATCCCGCTGCACCGGCAAGTTTCAGTTTTTCAAAACAGGTCAGTTCCTCTCCCCTTCGTCCGACTGTCACAGACGCACATTGACGGATATGGATATCTTCTCCTGCCGCCTTATTCAGAACATAGAGGATTGTTTCCTCACTGTCCACGGCCGGCACTGTGTTTGCCATACAGATAACCGTAGTGTAACCTCCGGCAGCTGCTGAAAGAGCCCCGGTATGGATATCTTCTTTTTCAGTTTGTCCAAATGCGTGTGTACATCTACAAATCCGGGTATCGCAAAAGCTCCCTCTGCATCCAGTATCTCCGCATCACCCGCATCATCCGGTATCTTCCCCGAGATCTCCGACACCAGGCCGTCCTTTATAAGGATATGCCCTGTGATATCCAGATTGTCCGCAGGTGAGAGGATATGTGCATTGGTTATCAGGATCTTATTCATTGCCCCTCATCTCAGCCTCAATCTTGTCAATCCGTTCTGACAAAGCCTTTGCACGCGCCTCCATATCATCAAGGTCCTGAACGGACTGGAGATAATCGATATAGTCGTCAAGATCCAGGGTGCGTCCTTTAGTGTCACATAAGAACATTATGAAATCTGCAAAAATATCCAGCTGCTGGTACAGTGTTCCGAAATAATACCGGAGATTGATTATCTCATCTTCAGGTACTTCAGGATTCACAGGTATTCTGTAACTTAAGAATATCTGATGGAGCTTAGGGTAATAGCAGAAAGCACCAAACGCAGGGTACTCCCCGACAGCGATAACGTGATTCAGTTCGTTTAAGGCAATGCTGATCCTTCCGGCATCATTATCATTTATATCCTTTGCCAATGTAACCAGGAAATGCAATATGGGATATGGAGCATCTTTATTGAATCCTGGTTCCAGTGCCACATCCAGTATGGCATCAGTATCCGTCACTCCCAGATGTTCGATCAGAGATCTCATGATCTTATTCCTGTCCACACAGTTATCAAAGAGCTCGTTCATCATCTCCTTAATACTGTCCATTATTGTATCTAATCCGTTCATTTGATCATCTCCTATAATGTTTTGAAATCCGTAGGATCTCTTAGATTCTTCGCTTCACTCAGAATGACACCGTGTCCCTGTATCAGAATGACATCATGCTCCTGTAACTGAATGACATCATTTATCCGGTAATAGAGTGTCTCAGTAATGACCTCCAGTTCGAATCACCTGAGAAGCCTGCATACTTCATCATTTGCTCAAGTTTTATCTTTTTTATGTTCTCCTCGTTTACGTTTCCGTAAAGGGTACCTGCAACCTTAAGGGCCAGTTCTTTTTCTCCTGAGTTCTTTCCCTCTTTATTCAGGAGAACATGGGTATCGATGGCTGTGAATACCCTGGCCAGATCCACGAGATAATCTGAAGAAACAATTCCGGTTTCTCTCTTCAGCACCTTGTCAAAGTAAGGGGTGCTTGCATACTTTTTGTCTCCCAGCATCATGGCGATATTATTTTTGAAATTAGGCCTGTCATGGAATAACTTACCTGAAGTCCATGCCAGGAACTCCATCACCTTGGGGGCCACTGTCAGCGCAGCTGTAATGGCGATCGAGAATACCTCTCCTGTCTGTGCAAACTGCTTAAATGTATCCCGCCCCATCTTAACGAATGAGATCGCTGCATTCCATCCGGCATCATGCCGGGACTTCTGGGACTGGGCTTTCGTAAGAGCCATAAAATACTGAGCCTGTGAATTCTCTGCAACAGCCTCTCCAAGCTTTCTTTTTTGTATCTCCTCATCTCTTGCGGGATTTACAATCTCAAAGCGATCATCCTCATCCTCGGCCTGCTGTTCCGCATTTTCCTGATCTGCCTGCTGCTGAAGATCATCTCCGTTTCCGTTTGCTTCAAAATCCTCTAAGGCCGACTTCAGTGTCTCATCTGCTTTGTCTATCCTGTGGATCCTTTTTGTGGTAGCAACGATCTCTGCAAAATCAACTAAAATAGCAAGCAGGTTTCTGGCTGTATCAAATACCCACTGGAGAGGTCCTTTCCAGGCGATGAGATTACCCCAGTCATTCCATTTACCCTTTTCACTGTCTGTATCTACATGATAGGATGCAATATCTCTGATGCCATCTGCAAGATTTATGACACTGTAGAGATACTTGATGATTGCGCGGAACTTTCCGTAATCCAGATCCTTAAGTCCGTTTTCCTTCTCATCCGCTGCTTCCCGCTGTTCTTTCTCGTATGCTTCTCTTTCTTCATCAGTCTCTTTACCGAGCTTATGCTTTATAGTTTTCCAGAGTTTCTTTAGTCCCTTCCATATCGGTCCGAACACAACCTTAACATCATTTAGCATTCCAAGGACATCCGCTACCTGAAAATATCCGTCCCTCGCCTTGGCCGCTCCGTCTGCGCCGCCCATCATTCCACCCATTGCTACGGCGCCTGCGCCTAAGATCCCTCCGAGCACGGAACCCTCTGCCATTGCTTCCCCGTACAGGAACCAGCATTTTCTCTCACTGCGGCTTTCCTTGGTATCGTCATCAACCGCCCAGTCCTTTTCGCCTGTGGTGTTTTTCATATCAGACGCCAGATCTGCTACATCAAATCCCAGGCCTGTGATGGAAATTGCCTCTTTAAGGAACCCGCCGTTCAGGAGATTTTTCTTAAACCAGGCACCAAATCCCCTCTTACTTTCCAGTTCCTCCTGTTCCACTGAGAGGCTTGATCCCTTAATAAATCCAAGGGGAAGCTCCCAGTCAAATTCCGAAGTCTTGCCCTGATGATTGACAAGCTCATCCAGAAGTCCCATTCTCATCATCTGGCCGTTTGCAGGAAGCCTCTTTAACATTTCCTGTGTACGGTCGTCTACAATACTTCCGTCTGCAGCCATCTTTCGTGCAATACCCCAGAGACCCGGATTATCCTCTGCCAGTAAAAGAGTCATACAGGTAAGAAGAGGCGCACGCCCATCATGCTCACATAACCATTTGATTACAGGATCCGTCAGCGGACTGTTTACGGGAAAAGGATCCTCCCCCCCTTCTCCAAGTTTTATAATAATGTACTGACAGGCAACAGAACCCTGAAGGTCTTTTGGCACACCGGCTATGGACCTGGGATTTGTTTTTATAGCGTCAGCCACATTCTCTTTTGTATAACCTTCGACACGTTCCTGTGCTTTTGCCCACTTCTTATCTATTGCTTCCTGTACATCATCCAGGAAGTCATCTCCGGCATTATAGGAAGTATAGTACTGAATGGTGGCAGCGTTTACATGCTGGAAGAATGCGGATTTTCTGATAGCCACCCGGAGATTCTCAGCTTTTTCCTGCTTACTGAAGTCCCTTCTTCCAAAGTACTTCATGTCTTTTCTTCCGGCCAGTTTTGCGCCTTCCTCAGCTTCTTCATCCGTATAGAATTCGCCATTCAATAAAAATCCGTGCACCCTCTGTTTGTTTCTCGCCACTTTAGCATGGAGAACCTCGGCGCTTTTCTCGGAAAACAGCTTTCGTCCGTTAATATCCCTCTCATCGGACTCCAGATTTGCCCGGCCTGCATATATCTCATTAAAGTAATCCGCACCAACATTCTGCACTACATTCAGTGCAGTTGGAGACTCGGGAGTAAACTGCCTTTTTGAGCGTCTGCCCTTAAGGTCTCTGCCAAACTTATATCTGGTCTTCAGTCCGTCCCGTCCCGCCATGGAATACATGACGATCTTTTTATGGATCTTTACGTGCCTGCCCCGGTCCGTAACGTTTCCGCCCGCTTCATCCCCCTGGGCAACCTTTGATTCCGTAAGAGGCAGATCCTCTATGTTTACATAGGGATTCGACGCGATATTATCCAGAATACCTGCCAGAGCAGTATCATCATATATTCCTGTATACTCTTCTATCGCTTTTTCAGATAACTGGTCGATGGTACGATTATCGACCGCTTCCTGCGGAAGCTCTCCGTCAGCTTCAACAGAGAACTCCTGGGTCATCTCGTACCAGCTCTTTGCCATTTTATCGTAATTCTCGTAGTGTTTTCTGAAGATCTTCTTGGAATAATTCTCCCGTTCCGTAAACCATGAAGAAGATATATTCCTTATCTCCCGGAGTTTAGCGTTATACTTCTCTCTCCTGCCGTCATTTCTGCTCCTGTTAACCCCTGACCGGAGGGATACCATCCTGAAAAATCTGCCGATCTTACCTTTTCCGGCAGTATTGGTCCTGGCAACCTCTGCTCTTATGCGCAGCAGATACTCTAGGTCACTCTGTCTCTCATTGAGCGAAGCCTGGGATACTTCTCCCGCATTCCGGGCCCTCTCAGCTTTTGGACCTGTCAGGGCTCTGTCACTCCTCCACCTGCGCTCATCCGCATCAACCTCTTCCTCCAGATCCTCTTCATTTTGCTGGATCATGCCCTGATTGAGTTCATCATTCTCAAGGCCCTCACCTTCGTCCTCTTCTTCCTCCAGATCCTCTTCCTGATCCTGTGGCTGCTCCTGCGCCTCTTCCATAAGCCGCTGGTCAGCTGCCATATCCGCATTTGCATGCCTGATAAGATCATCAAGATATCTAAGCACATTTTCCTTATCATTAATGTACTCTTTTCCCTGAAGGGCAGCATAATCTATATCGCTTCTCTTGATGTCCCTCTGGATCTGTTTGGCTTCTCCGATCTTCCTTAACATTCTTGCGGTATAGGTCGCCTGCTTACCTCTTTCTACGTCTGCAGAACCCACGGAAGCCGCATTTTCTTCCTTCATGCGTCTCAGAATATTCTGTCTTACCCTTCGGATGACATCATTTCTGGACTTCCCGTCAAAGGTTTCATTATCAAAAAAAGCTTCGTCGGAATCCATATATGAGCGCAGGGAATTATCCAATGTATTCACAGGTACATCGGCCACTGTCTTTGCATATGAATTTTTAAACTGTCTTACTTTAGGAGGTGCCATAGTCTTTTTCCCCTCTATAAAAGATATGCATATTTCCCAAGAGTATCTATAGTAAATGTAACGCTGGAAGTCTTCTCCAGCTCCTGTTTAATTGCATGGACAAGATGCTTCATGCCGAGGTTTTCACCTCTACCGGCCGCAAATGCGCATGCATTTAAGAATACCGTTTTTATTATACTTCCTGTAAATTTATCAAACTGTGATGCGAGATAAGAAACATCTACTTCATCATGTGGAATACTGTCTTTAATACAGCTTTCCCAGATCTCACGTCTTAACTCCTCATCCGGATTTTCAAAGTTTACCACATACCTTATACGCCTTATAAATGCAGGATCGATATTTCCCTTGATATTCGTAGCCATGATCACTATCCCGTCATAAGCTTCTATCCTCTGTAAAAGGTAAGATATCTCGGTATTGGCATATCTGTCCTTGGAATCATGGACTTCACTCCTCACCCCGAACAGCGAATCCGCTTCATCAAAAAAGAGGATCGTATTTGTCTTCTCAGCAAATGTAAAGGCTTTTTCCAGATTCTTTTCCGTCTCTCCAATGTATTTATCCACGATATTCGAGAGGTTCACCTGATATAGCGGCAGCTTCAGCTCTCCAGCTATTGCATTTGCCGTCATGGTCTTACCTGTTCCGGGAGGACCCGAAAGCAGGAGACTTACACATCTGCCATACGGATAATTCCCTCTTAATCCCCAACTGTCAAGGATTGTGGAACTCGCTTTTACGCTGTTCACCACATCATTCAGGATCCCTCTAATATCACTCTTAACTTTAACGTCATCCAGACGTACGGCCGGGTAGATGACCCTTCCCGTTTCCTGCGCTCCGTCATCCAGCCTTTCCATACTTATCCTGGTAAATAGATCATCTTCCGGAGTTGTCTTTTCCTCTTCTCTTCTGTCTAAAAAGCTTTTGATGACCCCTGCACTCTCGCTGGCGTTCAGGTGGTATCTGTCTGCCATGTCTTCCGGCGAAAAGCCCAGCTTATAAAACTTCTTAAATCCTTTCCAGAGCTTAAGCCGGGAACTGTAGTCAAGCTTCGCCGGGAGCTCTGCTATCCGGTACTCTCTTTCTGTAAGGGACCTGATGAGCATCGCCGGATCATCACTTATTAATATAAGTGGTATATCCTTCTTAATGATCGGAATGAAGAGCATGTTCTCAAGCATTTCGAGATCCTGCCTCTTCCTCTTATCATCGACTCTTACTCCTCCCGTCAGGAAGTTATCCGTTATCCCGTAGAGACATATACCCGCATTATCAAGTTCTGCTTCCCTTGTAAGAACACTCCTCAGTCCCTGCAGGTCCTTCCGCACTTTGACGGAAAAGAGATCCGCAATATTAATGAACAGAAATTCCTTTTTTAGCCCGGAAGCTATATGTTTGGCTGCGAATCTCCTGCCTCCCCTGCCACAGATCTGCAGAACCCTGCCTCCTGATGCAAGGAAATCCGCTCCTTTTTTTATTATCTCTTCATTTACAAAAGGCCTGTTCTCTCCGGAAATATCCTCCGGCCTGTATTTATTTGTGAATCTCTCAAGCCTCGGATTGATATGATCCTTTCCTGACAGATAAATATATACCTTTTCATCTATGGAAAGAGGCGCATACTGAAGGGGATAGGAGCTTCTGTCCACATTGCATATGGTTTCCGCTGTTTCCAGTTTTTCAATGACAAGTTCTTCCGCCGGAAATCCGATCCCCTCCAGCAGAAACGCAAGATGCATATTTACAGAATACCCGAAATAATGGGTGAGATATGCATCAAATTCCGGAAATACGAAAACAGCCATACAGAGATCCAGAAGGGACTGCATCACGCTGTCGTTGTCCATAAGGGAAAGGAGCCTTAAATAACGCTTCTCCTCTTCATACAGTTCTGTCTGTTTATCCCCATCAGCATTTGAGGTCACAAGAGACCACCGCTTAATATAACTGTCCTCCAGACCATCGATAAATTTTGACAGCACAGGAAACCTTTCGAGGCTGTTGTCAGTCCCGATACTGGATAAATAGCCGTCACATCTGAGTATTATAAGGCAAATGACAGTTTCCAAAAAAGTCATGAATTTTCTCCGGTTTCACGTTTTAATGTATTAAGCTTCTTCATGGAAGCAGTTAGTTTTATACCCATGGGGCAGATCTTCATACAGGCAAGGTCGTATGCACACTCACTCTTAAAGTGCTCATCATAGGCTTCAGAGATCTCTCCGGACTTTTCCCGGTTTCTCGAAGCCACCAGATAGCAGTCATTTGCAAAAGGGGCTCCGTAAAACTTCCTGCCGTCCGTGTACCTGGGGCATACTTCAATGCATAGACCGCATTTAAGGCATTTTGCCGAGGTGTAATCCTGCTCAAAGTCCTTGTCTTCAGGAGGCCTGTATTCACCAATATAGACATTATTCTCTTTCAGGCTCTCATGTATCCCTGATCTGTCCACGATAAGGTCATGGATCACCGGAAACCTGCTTAAGGGTTTAAGCGTGATCTCCTGACCCTCAAAATCCTTTAGGAACGCTTCACAGGCAAGGACAGGCCTGTCATTTACTATCATGGCGCAGGCACCGCACATCCCTTGCATGCATGAACACTCCCATCCGATCCTTGTGGTCTTTTCGCCCTTATCGTTTATTATATCATCATTATAGTTAATATAGTCGAGAAGTCCCGCAACGGTATTCTCTTCCGGACCATCATATGAAAAACTTTCCCAATATGGTTCTTTATCGGGTTCCTTACGCCTTAAAACACTAACTTTCATAAATCTGCTCCTTATCAAGGCGTACTGTGTAATCACCGTTACCGTAGGATACGATGGAAGAATAAGCGTACTCCTCTTTTGTGTCAGTATGATCACTGCGGTAATGAGCACCCCTGCTCTCTCTTCTTTCCCTGGCCGAATATACAGTAGCTCCCGCAATAGTCAGGATGGCTTTCAGGCTGTAATTGAAATAGGGCGGAACAGACCTGTCATACCTTATCTTTTCAGCGATGGAAAGATAATATCCTATATCACTTAACCCTGCTTCAAGACTTTTTTCATCCCGCACAATTCCCAGATCGTCCTTCATGGTTTCTGCCAACATGTCCCGTATGTAGAATACCGGGAAGGTGCTTTTCGAATCGAAGCTCTTCTTCAGATTCTTTCTCTCACCCTCCATATAAGCGGTAAGATCAGGGTATTTTCTGTGGGAAGTTCTTCCCGCGATCTCCGTACCCGCCACAAAACCGCTGTACATTGCAGACAACAATGAATTCCCGCCGAGACGGTTGGCACCGTGATAAATTGATGCGCACTCTCCGACAGCGAAGAGATTTTCTATATTTGTCTCGTGATTTAAGTGAACTGCCAGTCCTCCCATAAAGAAATGCACAGAGGGCGAGACCGGGATCGGCTCCTTCTTTATATCGATCCCCCTGTATTTCATACATATATCCCTCACCTCCGACAGGCGTTCATCAATAGTCTTCCCGTCCAGGAATGAGATATCCAGAAATGCTTCCTTTCCGCAGGCGTAAATCTCTCTTGATATAAGATCCCGGGTCATCAGGTTTCCCTTTTCGCCGTACTTTTCCTCCATGAAGTACACTCTTTCACCGTTTTCCAGATAAAAGAGCCTGCCGCCTTCTCCTCTGACCGCTTCAGATATCAGCATTTTCTTCTGTGGTGTTTCCAGTGTCGTTGGGTGATACTGGATAAATTCCAGATTCTTAAGCTCCGCTCCCTGCATAAAAAGTTTGCCGGCAGCATAACCGTCACACAGGGTGGATCCGGTGGTTTTTCCGAAAAGGGCATTCTGCCCTCCGGTGGCGATCACTGTGAAGTCGGAATAAAAAGCTTCCAGCCGTGAACTACTGTCATTAAAAAGAAGGGCACCGCAGCATACTCCGTCTTTAATGAGGGCAGAGTAAAAATTCAATCTTAAGCGTCTCGTTATCATTCCCACAGCTTCGAATCTGCGGGCTTCCATGACCAGTGCGGAAACTATCTGCTTTCCGGTAGAAGAGCCACAGTAATATGTCCTCTTATGGGACTGCCCTCCAAAGGCACGCCTTACCGGTTTATTCTCGCTGTCAACAGAGAAAACCGTTCCGATGCTTTCAAGATAGCGGATTATCTCTTCTCCGTGTTCACAGAGTCCCTTAACCGCTTTCTCTCCTCCGATAAAACATCCGCCCTTCAGGGTATCGAGAACATGGCTCTCAACTGAATCGCCGTCATCATTTCCTTGCAGTGTGGCATTGATCCCTCCTGCAGCCATAACAGATTCGGAGTGCTCTGAAGGAGCAGGAGAAACAAGCGTCGTATGGATACCCTGACGGGCAAGCCGTACGGCACATGCCATTCCGGCTATTCCACTGCCTATTACCAAAGCTTCCATAAATTGATTTCTCCTTTGTAATAAGACGCCATACCTATTAACCCGATGTAACAGAAGCACGGAGCACGTCTCTCCAGTTTTTGGGTCCGCCAACGGCCTCCATCATCTTTTTTAATTTAACCTTTCTCGCAAGCAACTGCATATTGTTACCGCGGTTTTGCGCATCATATCGTGCTTCTCCCTTCCCGTTCATGGATTCGAAATAGGGCGCTACAAGATTAATGGCAAGCGCTTCTTCACCTTCGTTTCGCGCATTCCTGACAAGATGGTGGGAATCTACAGCCATAAAGACCTTTAAGAGATCAGGCAGATAATGATGGTTCATGATACCGGTCTCCTCACGGAGAACCGCATCAAATTTCTTCGTATCTGTTTTATATGCCCTTCCCATGGCGCTATCCATCATTTCAAAATATCTATAATCGTCATATTCCTTTCCTGCTTTCCATCCAAGGAAAGAAACAATTTTGCTTATCAGGGAAAAAGGAACGGATCTCAGATCCTTATTAACATTATCTGAATCAACAGCAATACCGTGCCCCACAGCCTTTACTGCGGTACTCGCCATATCAAAGCCGGTGGTGATCTGGGCTCTCTCTGCCCTGTTATGGGCAAGTTTCAGGAAATAAAGGCCCTGTGAGTTTCTGGATGATGCAAATCCCATTTTTTCCTTGGTAGTGGCAAAGCTCTGATCGCTCACAGGCTGCTGAAGGTTTGGCATAGCCTGCTTTGCTTCTTCCATGGCAGAAACTATATCCTTTTTCGAGTTGGTGATCCTGTATCTCTCCATGCCCAGACAAGCGATATCAACAGCATCTTTAAGGAATCTCAGAACATCTTTTGCTAAAGCTACGACACCGGATGTCTTTTCGACAGTACCGTTTCCCGCAGAACCGTCAAATTTTAATAATGCTCCGACAATATCAAGAACATCACTTAAAAGCTTTACTGTATATTCAAGTACCAAAAAAACAATTGAGCCGATCTCCCGTACTTTCTCCTGGGTGCTGTTTTCCGAATCCCAGTTTTCATATCTGTCCCATAATTCCTTTACAAACTTATTAAAATCCCTGGCTATTGTTTTTAACCCCTGTATGGCCTTTATGCAAGAAAAGTTCAATTCCACGCCGGTATCTTCAAAATCCCAGTCAGCGTCAGCAAGTACCACAACTGTAGGAACTGTTACTGCAATAGCCTCGGGAAGGTTATCCGCAACAGCGAGAAGACTTCCATAATTCTTGGCAAACGATGCCTCTGCAGATTTAACACTTGCTTTTTCCAATGCCGCTTTAGCTTTGTAATAATCCGGACTATGCTCAGTTCTATCCTTTTCGATCACCTCTAATTCGTCTACTTTTTGCTTTTTTTCTTTCTTTTCTTCTGTTGCATAGGCTTTTACCGTTCCGGCAGTAGCAGAAAAATTACCGAATATCGCTTCCTTAAGGGAACCGTCAAAAAAGCTCTGCCTTAAGGTTTTCCATGAAAAGAAATCATCACGCTCAGCAGCGTAATCTTCTCCCCTTATTGCCAGATTATCCGGAATGACATAATCCTTAATAGCCTCAGGATCCGGAATACCTATCATATCAGGAATGTCCTCGGGAGTAAGATCTGAGAGATATTTACGCTTCGTCGAGAATTCCTGCATAAGACCCATTCGCATAAACTGACCTGTCTCCGGAAGTCTCTCGGCCCGGAATTTAAATCTGCCTCCACCACCCTGCATTCCCTTGATATTTAAAGCCAGCTCCCGCGCCAGTGTCCATAACTCAGGATGCTGGTCATCTGATAAAAGTCTTACCCCGAGCATCATGATTTCTTCTCTTTTTACAACACTGCCCAGTGCACGAAAAACAGCAGTCCTGACATCCTGAATTGTTACCGGCGGCTGCGCATTACCTGCGACATAGCTGTCGATCAGGCGGCCTGCAGCGCCTGCATTATTATCCTGTAAAGCATTCAGGTTATCCCTGTTTTCTCCCCTCTCAAAATCATCATCAGGATCATATGATACATATTGCTGGATCGTGCCTGCATTAATATGACGGAATATGTCCGAGCGGCGGATGGCTGTCCGAAGTTCCTCCTGAACAGTCATATTATCAATAGTGTTCACGAATCTTCTGGAGGAAAAAAGGCTTTCCATCCCGTATATCCACTTTATGTCTTTGTTACTTACGATCTCTCTATGATTAAAAGGTATAAATGTCCCGTTATCAAAAAATCCCTTTACTTTCCTTCCGTCACTTCGAAACACTTCATAGATATGAGCTGAATTTTCCGAATAAATATATTCCCCGTTTGCACCCCTTTCATCCGATAAAACATGCATATCAGAAACATCCATGCCGACGGGATTATTGAAGTCTCCCATATCCGACCTCTTATACTTATGCCGTGTAGCAGCATCATCTGCGATCGGCGCAAGCCCTGTGGCTGAATTCCGGTCAAACTGGTTTTTTGCCTTATAGCCCCTGAAGTCCTCAGTTAGCTTCATACGGACTCTTTCATTCTTTTTACCGGCTCTTGATTCTTCGGCAAGAGTACTTACACCCTGCGCAAATGCCTCCATAAGAATGGTCTTATGGTATTTTATAAGTCCGTCTGCTCTTTCCGCGTTCAGAGAATCGGCACTTAATTCTTTAGTCTGTTTTCTTTTTATACCAACCTTTAAGTATGGGTTATTGAGAAGTACGCGACCCAGTGTATCAAATTGTGTTTCATCATAGATACCCGTATATTCCGCAATGTTCTTTGCGGATGTTCCCCTGTTCAGCGCTTGTGAAAGCACACTGATATTACGTCCTCCGGGAAGCCCTTCATATTCTCGGGTAAAACGGTAGAAAGAGACAGCGAGATCATCATATTTTCTGTAGTGATCAGCATAGGTTGTATCCCTGTATTTTTTTCTCTTTTCATTCCAGCGGGCGGAAGCGGCGGATAGTTTATCTTTCAGGCGGTTTGCTTCGGTAATAGCATTCTGTTTACTATAATTCATTTTTACAGCTGCCGAACCTTCGTCATTAACAATGGAAGCAAAAAATCTCGCAACTCTTCCCTTTTTATTACGTGAATTTTCAGAAATGATCATGAGTTTTCCCAAAAGTTCCCGGTATTCAGCAGCTTGAAGTTTTATCGAATCCTCTGTCACATCCACGATCGGATCAGGTGCTGCAGGGGCGGGAGGCACCACCGGAGCAGGAGAAGCAGGCGGTGCTACAGGAGCAGGCGGAGCCGCAGGAGCTGCTGGTGCTGCCGGAGCCGGGGGAACAGGCGGTGCTGCAGACGCAGGATCGGCCGCAGCTGCCGGTGCATGAGCAGGATCAGCGGCTGCTGCCGGAGCTGGCACAGGTGCTGCCGCAGCTGCAGGAGCAGGAGCAGGTGCCGGTACAGGATTCTTAGCATCAAGTCGGTCATTGGCATCTTCGAGGCTTTGGCGGGCAGTTACCGCAATCGATGCCATTTGTACCTCGGCATCCGCAGATTTTTCTCCGCCCAGCTTACTTCTCGTAATATAATAGTCAGCCTCAGCCATGATCGCATCTCTTTTTGCCTTCTTCACCCTTTCCACAAGGGGGTTCATAGTCTTGACCGTATATTCAAGATGCTCTTTTTCCATTTTATCGGCATCGGCCCTTGAGGCTTCGTTTTCATTACTCATCCTCACCAGCAGGGTTCTCCGAATACCATCAAGGTTCGAAACCGTCCTGTCGCCCTCATCAAACGCGTCTTCTCCCATATCCATATAGGATCTGAGATTCTGAGCCAGTGTATTTTGCGGCAGATTATTAAGATCCGTGGTGTCATGCACGAATCCGCTGTCAAAATGCATTTCTTCAGATGGTTTAAACTCTTTACCCATTTTTCTCCGCTCAGATCTTTTACCCTGGAAATTTCATCAGTCACCTGCAGCGTCTTTTCCCTGCTCCATCATACTGATCAGTTTCTCCATCTGCTCCATCCGGAACTTAAGGTCATTCATATCACTGACATAATCAAGATAGGCCATATAATCTTTTAAGGTCATCCGGTCAGGATCAGCACACAGGAACTGGATATAGTCAATAAAAAGGTCCATTGTTTCATATAGAGAAGCGAGATAATATCTCGCATTTTCAAAATCCTCTTCTAATGCATCCGGATTTAACGCCATTCGGTAGCCTGTAAAAATCTGCTTCAGGGGAGCATAAAAACAGAAGCATCCGAATGCTGGAAATGCTCCTGCATTGATAACAGAATTCAGGTCATTAAGACCCATTAAGACCCCGGGGATCTTAGCTTCTTCTATATTCTGCGCAAGTGTTGTGTGGAAATGAAGCAGCGGATATGGTGCGTCGGGATTAAGCCCTGTCTCAAAAGCTGCCTCAATGATCGCTCCGGAGTCGGAAACTCCCAGATGTTCAGGCAAGCAACGCAGCATGCCCTTGTATTCTTTGCATTCTCCGAAAAGCATTTTCATGCTTTCCTTAAGGGCAGATTCAAAATCAGCAATGCTGGATATCGACATAATTACCTCATCGCAATAATAACAGTGCTTAGACGGTATACAAAGTCAGTATATCCCGAATTATTTTGCCTTGTCAATTAAGAACAGGCAATAAAATAGCGGGTCCGAAGACCCGCTGTAAAAGCTCTTATTCTACTACGTAGGGAAGAAGTGCGATGTGTCTCGCTCTCTTCACTGCAACCGTGATAGCTCTCTGGTGCTTTGCGCAAGTACCTGTTACACGTCTGGGAAGGATCTTTCCTCTCTCAGAGATGTACTTCTTAAGCTTAAGCGCATCCTTGTAGTCGATTACGCTGTCCTTTCCACAGAAAACACAAACCTTTCTTCTTCTGCGAATTCCTCCCCTTCTGGGGTGTTCTGCACGATCATTATTCTTATTGAATGGCATAATTCATATCTCCTTTATTGAACATCAAGCAAACGGAAGCTCTTCGTTTATTCCGTCCGGAACATTTATAAATCCGTCATCCACATCATTCATGGGAGAACTGTCTCCTGATGATGAGCCGTAGTTTCCGCCGTCATATCCCTCTGCTGCTTTTTTGCTTTCAGCGAATTCCACGTCTTCACCAACCACGTCTGTGGTGTAGACTTTCTGTCCGTCCTTATTTGTATAGCTTCCTGTCTGGATACGGCCGCGAACAACCAGCTTGGTTCCCTTGTGAACATATTTCTCTATAAACTCGGCTGTCCTGCCGAAAGAAACCATGCTGATGAAATCAGCTGTCTGGTCTGCATTACCGTTTCTGTTAAATCTTCTGTCTACCGCCAGAGTATAACGGGCAACAACTGTAGGTGTATCACCCTGTGACTGACGGATATCAGGATCTCTTGTAAGGCGCCCCACTAAAACAACAACGTTCATATTTTGCCTCACTTTCCTATATTGACCGGAGTCTTATCACTCTTCCTCTGCGGCTGCTTCAGGAACAGCTTCTTCTGCAGCGCTTTCAGCTGCGGGAGCTTCTTCCTTCTTGATGCCGGTATTCTCGGGAAGATCATCGGTAACGATAAGGTACCTTACGACTCCATCCATAATACGCATTCTGTGTTCTATCTCTGCAGGAGCTGTGCTCTCTGCTTCGAATTTGATAAAGTTGTAATAACCTTCTTTTGACTTCTGGATCTCGTAGGCAAATCTCTTCTTGCCCCACTCATCCACGTTTTTGATCGTGCCCTCAAAGCGTTCGATGAGAGCTTTCACCTTGTCGAGAACGGCGTTCTTAGCGTCCTCTTCAAGTTTGCCGTTTATTACAACGGCCATTTCATACTTGTTCATTAAATTCCTCCTTTTGGACTTTTGGCCCGCATTCTCTGCGAGCAAGGGATATATCACAAGCTGTCATTCTATACGATATTTTCACGCCCGTCAATAGCGTTTTTTATATCTGCTCTATTCTTATGCATATATCGAAAGATATCTTTTCTCCGGGTTTTAAGAAAATGATCCTTTTATTTTCCAGAGCCCGTCCTACACTGTCATAGTATCCGTTTGTCATCTCAAGCGCCACATTATAGTCCCCTTCAAAACCACCGCCGTTTATCCACACTCCGAGCCATGGCAGCGTCATTTTGTCATAGGTGTATGTAACCCTTACTTTCTCGGAAGGATAATATACTCCGCAGGATCCTTCACTCACACTGTCTGCAAGATAATATTTCATATAGTATGGTTTCCCGCTGTACCTTGCGAGACTTTTTATCGGAAGACGCTTAAAATTGATCACATCCCTTTTTGCATCATAAATCCTGCCGTTTTCGCCAAGAGGAGTATCATCAAGTACATTAATGAATGTCCTCCCCTCTCCGGGAAAGGTGAACTCCATGTCATCCTTATAGGTCAACAATCCGTGAAGAGTCCAAAAACACGGAATAGGCGCATCATTCCTGCTTACTATATCGTAATGCAGAGTTACTTCATCCCGGTCGAGTGAAACAGTCTTCTCATAGTCATATCTGAAGCGTCCGCTGAAAAGCTTCATTGTCAGACTATCTCTGTCTCTCTCCAAAACCTCCATTTCACGGCTCCAGATCTCTCCGTGATCCGGATAACAGAGCACACGCCCTTCATAGCTTATGGTTTCTGCATCAATATTCGGAAACGCATCATCTATTCCCGACATATCATAATCGGTAAACCTGCCGTCTGCTTCAGGCTTGAGATAGGCCTTCCCTTTTCCGGGACGGGCCGCAGCCTCAAAGCTTCTGTTCTTACAGAACAGTGAGCTTATTTTTCCTCCGAGTTCAGGCACTACCGCTATGCTCAGCAGATCATTTTCCAGAATAATCTTTTCCATATTGATCCGGTTTACTTCTGAAGCGCCATCTTTTTATAAATGGCCGCATTCTGGTGGTTGATATCTGTTTTCAATGCCCTGTCAAAATCTTCTGCCGCCTCATCTTTTCTTCCGAGTCCCAGCTTACCAAGACCCATTAAGTAATAGCAGTGGGCAAGGTTCTTTTCGTCCATATCTGCATCAAATACCGACATATCCGGCATGGAAACCGCAAAGTAATCCATTTTGAATACATCTCTTATATGAGCCTCGCCGTAGTCTATCAGCTTATAAAATCTGGCATTGGCGCCTTTTTGATCTCCGGCTTTTTCCAGAGCATAGCCTTGATAAAGGATCATATCCGCAGGCTGATCATAGTAGTACATCATACCCGCAGGCTCCATAGCACCGGTTGAAGCTTTATCAAAGCATTCTTTTGCAGCACTGTCATTCCCGAGTTTTTCATTCACAAGCCCCAAAAGGTAATAAATATCATTGTCCTTTGTTCCTTCAAGTCTTCCCTCTCCCAGATTTTGGGGATATGATACCGCCTCTCTTAGGAATTTTTCCGCATCTTCGTATCTTCCATCCCTCATCAGATCTTTTGCTCTTTCTACCAGGGAAACCTTGAACTGAGTCGTGATCTTTCCTTCCGCGCCTTCCCAGGTCTGGAAATCATGGGAGACTATCATGTCATAGGCTTCCTTATTCTTCCCCATTAAATTAAGAAGAGTCACATATTCGGTATAAAGGTCATCTCTCTTCTCAATGAGCGATATATTTTCCTTGTATTTTTCATAACGTTTTTCAAACGGCACCTGTAACTTCTGATACAGCTGATCCATCTCCAGAAATACCCTGGCATCACTCCTGTCAAGCTTAAAGGCCTTTTCCATATGTGAAAGAGCCTCGTCCTTCTTATTCTGTTTATTGTAATAAGCAATTGCCAGATTCCTGTGGACTGTAGGGAATGAATCATCTGTGTCAGCCGACTTTTCCCAGCAGGAGATCGCATCTTCAAACTGAAGCTTGTCATAGTACAGGCATCCCAAGTAGTAGTTTGCTCTGCCTGCTTTTTCCCCAAGATCCGCTGCCGCCAAGAGTACCTGCAGATCTTCCAGTTTATTCGGGAAGCAATACAGATATGAACTCCTCTCCCCCTTTTCAATCTCATTACGGGCTTCCTCTGTATTCCCTGTCTTCTGACAGTAGTATGCCACATAATAGTGGATCATTGGCTTATCTCCGGAGAAGATCCGCAATACCTTCAAAGCTTCCTCATAAAGACCGGACTCGGCAAAATCTCTTGCACACTGGAGATATGTCTCATGGAAATCCCTGGAAAGCTCATGGAATTCATTTATTTTGTCTTCATCATCATGTATAAAGGCATCCGTTAACAGAGAAATATAATCAAATCTGTCAATCTGCCTGTTCTCTTCAATCCACTTTTCAGCTTCCTGCATTCGGCCAAGTCTGTGAAGGATGACTGCCTTTAATCCCCTGGCCTTTATATTATGGTAATTTTTCACCAGTCCCTTTTCAACAAGTTCCAGCGCAAGATCCCACTTTTTCTCCCGGGATGCTAAGGCAGCAAGATAGTAGAAGGACATTTCCTGCTGGGAATTATCCCATGCCGCCTTGAAAAAGGCATCATAAGCCTCCTCATATCTCTCCTGATAGAACAGAGAAAGACCCAGATTGTAAAATGGTTCTCCTTCATAGGGATTCATGAACATACCTTCACCCGTTAAGCGGTTTATGGCAGTTCTGAAATACTTTTCCGAATCCTTAAAACGGCCTCTGCGGAGCAGTAGTAATCCATACGCGTTATTAATACGGATATCATCCGGATCCCTTTTCAGTCCCTCCAGATAATAGGGATCAGGCAGCCAGGTCGCATGTCTGTACTGTTCTATATGCAGAGCTGTGAGATACAGTTCCTCATTTGTAAGCATTTTCTCAGGTGCTGCCGGTGCCTTGGCAGGTTCAGCGATTTCCGGGATTCCCTGATCTTCTTTCCTGTATGAAACCAGCTCTTTCCCGTTATGCGATACCGAAACAGTATAGCTGTATTCATCTGCGACACGGACATCCACTTCCTTCTCAAATATATCCGTAGGTGAGATCAGCGATTTTTCCGAATAAAGCTCTTTCCCATCTTCAGAAATGGTAATTACCGCATCCTCGTAAGGCTCTGTTGCATATACACAGATATATACTTTGCCGTTTCTCAGCTCTGTATTGAGAACCGCATATATAGAGGCATTCTTCACCTGTCCGACTGCTTTATAAGGCATGAAATACTGCTTAAACACCTTTTCCTCAAATGGCTTCAGCCATGAAAAGTCCGGCTGGTTATCGCAGTACATACCGGTCATAAGTTCAATGTACGGACCGTCTTCGTCTGTCAGATTCCTGTCCCATGCTTTTCCGAAATCACCGCATCCCCATGTCCACTGTTTCTTTCCCGGTGATACATGATGATCGGCAACATGCAGAAGTCCGGCTTCTTTCCCATAATCATAACCTCCAACGAAGTCATACTTTGAAGACTCTGCCATATATGATGTGGGCACCGGAATATTCTTATACCTGGATATGTCCACACCCTCGCTGTAATCGTGCTTATAATACTCTCCTGTTGCTATGGGGAAACGTGAGACCGCACGCTTTCCGTGGTCATAGACATTGTGAACATCCGGAGGAAATACGGACTGTGTTTCATCATTTACAGAAACCGCAGGATTTGCCCACCAGAGAAATGTCTGGGGAAGCGGAGTTCTGTTATACAGCTGTCCTTTTATCTCAATGTAGGCTTTATCAGGATAGAGGGTAAAATATGTAACTTCTTTTGTACCGTACATCTGGTCAACATCACCTGTGAGCAGTGTCATGCTGCCATCTCCGTTATCTATGATCCTGTAATCCACAGGACTGTATGTTGTGGGCCTGTGATGCTGAGGCCAGTTAAATTCAATACCTCCGGAGATCCAGGGTCCGGTGAGTCCAACAAGAGCAGGCTTAATGACCTGGTTATAATAAACAAAATCGTAGTCATTTGTTTTGTCGTATGCCCGCTGTATACGTCCTCCCAACTCGGGAAGTATCATTACCTTTATATATTTATTCTCCAGAAATATGGCTTTCCAGGCTTTATCCTTCTTTTCCCTGCTTATTTCCTGGGTGGCAGGATAGGGATAGATCTTTCCAGTACTTCCCTGATATACTCTCTTTTCAAGGAACATAGGGTTTTTATCCGCAGCACCTGTTTCGTAAGTGGGTATCAATACCTGCTCTTCCCATATCTTTACTCCATCCATTGCTTGTCCCTCCAGTTTTGTCTTGTATCTTTACAATCCTATACCCTATAATATTCCTATAGGGTGAGTGCGTTTTCTATGTGATTACTGCGATATAAATGTTGAAAATTTGCTTTATAGGGAGAAATCATGAAATCAAACGAAAAGGGAATCGCAAAAGACTCGGAATTCTTTCTGTACACCCCGAGTTTTACTGCAAAAGAACTCTTTTTTTATCCAACCATAATCGGCAGTTTCCGGTATGAACCCGGGTATAACCTGAAGCGGAACCATTTTGACAGCTTTCTTATCATGCTGATAGAAGAGGGTGTATGTGAAGTAAAGGTTGACGGGCACACCATGTCTGCTCCCAGAGGAAGTATGGTCCTTCTGGACTGCTACAATGAACACGAGTACGGAAGCTCTTCTGCATGGAAGAGCCTGTGGATACATTTTGACGGCCCTTTGGCCAGAAAATATTACGAATACATATCAAATAACTCCGGCAATGTGCTCTTTCCCAGAAACTATCCCGCTATCCACTATCAGCTCCAGACAATGTATATGGAATTTCTGGAACATAAACCCCTGGATGAGGGGCGGATGTCTCTCTATATATCAACTGTCCTCTGCTCTGCTTTTACATCGGCAGGTGTAGAGCAGTCACAAAGCAATACTGACAGCCTGAAGAAAGCCATCTCATACATAAATGAGAACTTTGCAGATACCAACAGCCTTAATGAACTGGCGGCAAAAGCTTCCTTAAGCCCCTACTATTTTTCCCGCCTTTTCAAAAAAGAGACCGGGCTTACTCCCCATCAGTATCTTATCGAGACGCGTATTTCCGCAGCCAAGTTCCTGTTAACTTCCACAACGGCATCAGTCCGTGAGATCGCCTATGAGACAGGCTTTCCCGATGAAAGCAGCTTCTGTGCCTGCTTCAGGAAAAAGGAAAAAATGACCCCTGCCTCTTACAGAAAAATGCTGACTTCCAAATAATAAAGAGCCGCTGTACATTACGACAGCGGCCCTATTTTTTATATACTTATTTCTTACTGCATTTCAGCTTATTCAGCATCCTTACCCATTACGTCCTTATAGTTATCAGGTGTAACGATTATTGCGGGAACTGCAGTTTCCATTGTAGGCTCTTCGCCGTTGATGATCTGCATAAGAACGTCGATGGTTCCCTTTCCAACCTGGTTTGATGAGAAGTATGCAGCTGCCTTCATGCATGTTCCGTCAGCTCCCTTATTATTCCACTCATCCTTAGCCATGTATCCGCCAAGTCCTACTACACATGCATCCTTATCAAGTCCGGCACTCTCAAGTGCTCTGCAGGCTCCGATGGTTCCTTCTTCATTAGCACCGGTAATGAGCCACTTCTTGATCTCAGGATGTGCGGTGATAACCGCTGTTGCAGCTGTATTTCCCTTATCTGTTGTTCCGTCGTAGTCAGCCTTGAAGATCTTAGCTTCATCGAAGTTCGGGCAAAGCTCTTTCCACTTAGCGATCTCACCGTCTGCTCTGGGAACGCAGCTTGTAACTGTGTCCATGGTCATGATGAGAAGTCCTGTCTCGGGATCGTCCACAAGGTTTTTGTCCTTAGCATAGTTAGCGATCCATTCGCCGTTTGCTTCACCTATAACATAAGCATCGATACCAACCCAGGGGGCGATCTTGTTTCCGTCTACTTCAAGAGCGTCATCACCTGCAACAACAGGGATGTTTGCTTCCTTACATTTGTCTACAACAGCCTGTGACATTGTCTGGTCAGGTACGCAGATAACGATTCCACTGGCCTTATTTGCAATAGCATTATCTACAGCCTTAAGGCACTCTTCAGGACTCATCTTTGCGTCAACATAAGTGAATGTTCCTCCCAGCTCCTTTACAGCTGCTTCAGCAGCGGCACCTTCATCGATGAACCAGGTCTGGTCTCCGGCCTTATATATACCATAGACATTCAAATCTCCTGAAGCTGCTGAGCTGCTGTCTGCTGATGAATCTGCAGCAGCGTCAGCAGCAGGTGCAGCGTCAGCTGCAGGAGCCGCAGGTGCAGCATCATCGCTACAGCCGGTGAGTAATGCTCCAAGCATTACGGTTGAAAGAATCAGTGACAGTACTTTCTTTTTCATTATTTTTTCTCCCTTTCTTTACTTTATTTCTTTATCCCCTTCCTTTTCAGGGATTGGTACATATTAAGCGGGTTATGCATTCTTCATGCTTAACTCGAGGAGCTCCTTATCTCTTCTCTTCTTTCTGATATAGTCAGATGTAAGAGCGAACAGGAGCAGTGCGCCTCTGGCTACATACTGCCAGAATGAAGAAACATTGACCATGGTAAGTCCGGTATTAAAAGCCTGGATAAGTATAATACCTATAAATGTTCCGGCCATGTCTCCCACACCTCCTGCGAAGGATACACCACCAAGTATGACTGCGGTGATAGCATCAAACTCCAGGTTGATATTGGCTGCCGGCTGTCCGGCATTCATTCTTGCCGAGAAAATGATACCTCCTATGGATGTCAGAACACCTATCATGATAAAGCACATGAGGATGATCCTCTCGGGATTAAGTCCTGCAAGTCTTGCTGCCTGGATATTTCCGCCAATGGCATAAACACTTCTTCCGAACTTTGTCTTTGCGAGTATAAAACCGAATATGAGAATACATATCAGCATTATCCATACCGCAACGGGAATGCCGATAAATCTCAGCGATCCCAGCTTGTTAAAGCTCTGATTACTTATGGAAACAGGTTTTCCGTCGCATATGATATATGCCGCTCCTCTGACGATCATCTGGCTCACAAGAGTAGCTATGAATGCCTCAATATGGATCTTGTTTACCATCCATGCATTGAATACCCCGACAGCTGCTCCCAGGATCATTGTCAGAATAATGGCTGCAGGAATCGGAACTCCCGCTTTCAGAAGAAGTGCCACCGTTACTCCGGAAAGAGCTGCAAGCGATCCGGGTGACAGGTCATTCTGCATGGCGATGATTAAGTACGTATGGCCTATTGCCACCATTCCCACAAGAGACGCCGCTATCAGAATATTTACAATATTCGTCCAGCTCATGAAATTCCTGTTCAGTGCGGTAAACAGTATGAATACCAGGACTATTGCGGCTATGAGAACCAGTTTGTCTCCGCCTATAACGGACAGGATCTTTGGTTTCTTCTTTTCCACTTGATCTTTTCTCCTTGTTTTAAGAATTTCTTAGTCTATCATTCCCATGCTCAGAAGCTTGTCTTCTGAGGCCTCTGCTGCACTGATCTCACCGGATATCTGCAGCGATCTCATAACGATTATCCTGTCTGACAGTCCTATGACTTCCGGAAGCTCCGAGGAGACCAGGATCACGCCGAGACCCTTCTTCGCAAATGCACATATCATGTCATAAAATTCTGACTTTGCACCCACATCTATTCCCTTTGTGGGTTCATCCAATATGAGTACCTTCGGATCGGTTGCAAGCCCACGGGCCACTATGCACTTCTGCTGGTTACCGCCTGACAGCTCAACGATCTTTTTGTCTCTGTTCGGAGTCTTGATCCGAAACTCCCTGATGCTTTTCTCCGCCTGATCGTGTTCTTTTTTCTCGCTTATAATGCCCAGGTTATTGGCATTCTTTTCAAGGATCGAAATATTTACGTTTCCTTCCACGCTGAGATTTGAAAGGATGCCCTGTAGTTTTCTGTCCTCCGGCACCATGGCGATACCGTTATCCAACGCTTCCTTGGGCGAACGGTTTACGATCTTTTTCCCATTGAGCCACACTTCTCCGGACCTCATGGTATCAGCGCCTATAATGGCTCTCATAACCTCTGTCCTACCGGCTCCCACCAAACCCGAAAAGCCAAGCACTTCCCCCGCCCTTAACGTGAAGGAGACCGGCTTTACATAGTCGGATGAAACATTTTTTACCTCCAGAAGCACATCCCCGATCTTTTTATCTCTGTCCAGATTCTTGTATATATCTCCAAGATCCCGGCCAACCATCATCTTGATGAGCTGCTGTTCTTCCACTTCCTTCGTCACAACCGTATCCACATGGCGTCCGTCTTTGAAAATGGCCACCTTGTCAGTGATCTTCTGAAGCTCGCTCATCCTGTGTGACACATATATGACTATTTTCCCGTCTTCCTTGAGTTTCCTGATAACCTGGAAGAGTTTCTCGGTCTCATCATCCGTAAGGCTGGCAGTTGGCTCGTCAAAGCATATTACCTTCAGATTCTCCCTGCTGCATGCCTTCATTATCTCTACCATCTGCTGGTAAGCAATATTCAGATCCTTAACCTTTGTGGTGGGACTGATC
Source organism: uncultured Lachnospiraceae bacterium (assembly GCA_902779445.1). Lineage (GTDB taxonomy): Bacteria > Bacillota > Clostridia > Lachnospirales > Lachnospiraceae > NK4A144. Next base: position 69,275 of record CACZBM010000003.1, on the reverse strand, counting down.
GGCATTCCGAATTCTTTAATGATCTCCTCTGCCATCTTATTGGCTTTGGCATTATCGATGACACCGAATTTATTCGCCGGCATCCTGCCGAGAAAGATATTCTCAGCGACAGAAAGCTCCAAAAGGATCTGTCTCTCCTGGTATATTATGCTTATGCCCTCTTCAATGGCTTCATGAGGTGATCTGAAGTGCTTCTCTTCCCCGTCAAGAAGATACTTTCCCTCATTCGGCTGATAATCACCGTTTAACACCTTAAGAAGTGTGGATTTTCCGGCACCATTCTCACCCAGAAAAGCCAGAACCTCTCCCCCGTATGCTTTTAAGGAAATCCTGTCAAGAGCCTTCACTCCCGGAAAATATTTGGAAATTCCCTGAAATTCCAGTATATGCTGCATTTCATTCCCCTTGCTGTTCCGATGTTTCACAATATGGCAAATGACATACCTGATATCTAATCTAACATCAATGCTAACTCAAAGGCAGTCATAAGTAATTAGAAAAAACAGTTGAAAAATATTGAATTCTTGCTATCCATTTTAATATGTCCATTCATGACAAAAAAATGTCCATTCATGTCTTTAGCATTAATATACCACATAAACTATCCGAGATAAGTGACAGCAGGGAAAGCGCATTATCGCAAAGGAATGATCATATGATCCTTTGGGTGTGCGCTTCCTTTATTCTAAAACAAAGGAGGCAAGACTTTATGAGAATTGCTAAGAGCAGTATCACAATGACATCTGCAAGGCAGTACAGTCAGATCGGAGCTAAAGGAAGAGCTTCTGTAAATAAAAAGGATTTTTATGAAAGTGCCCAGGATGCGATCAATGCCGGTGTTGATCCGGGCAAGGACTCGGACACCTATAAAAGGAGTACCGAAGACGATCTTAAAGACAGCGGGATATATTCCATTAATACCGGCCGTTCATTCGAAGTGCCGTCCGCAGCTGCGCCTAAGGCATCCCAATTCCAGAATGATATCTTAAGCCTGCTCATACAGCGGCTGATGTCCAGACTTACCGGGAACGGTCCTTCCCAGCAGATAACCACCTACAGCGAATATGAGACCACGGAATTTCATGCGCACGGGAATGCCATTACCGAAGACGGCAGGTCTATAGATTTCAGCGTAGACATCATGATGAGCAGGAGTTATATGGAGTACACGAATATTCCGATACCGTCTATCCGGAATGCTCTGTGTGATCCCCTTGTCATCAATACCGGCTCTGCCACAGCTGATATCAGTGACCAGAAGTTCTTTTTTGATATCGATGCCGATGGAGAAGAAGATGAGATATCCATGCCCGGAACAGGTTCCGGTTTCCTCGCTCTTGATAAAAACGACGACGGTGTGATAAATGACGGCAGTGAACTCTTCGGCGCGAAGAGCGGAGACGGCTTTGCCGATTTAAGAGAATATGACAGTGATGGAAACGGATGGATCGATGAAAACGACGATATATTCAGCAAGCTGAAGGTTTGGTGTAAGGGTGAAGATGGTGAAGACATCCTTATGGACCTTAAGGAAGCAGATATAGGGGCCATATATCTGGGAGCCCAGCAAACAGAATTCACCATGAGCGGTATGGACGGAGTTCGCGACGGAGTCATCAGATCCACCGGACTCTTCCTGAGAGAGAGCCTCGGAGTGGGAACTATCCAGCACGTGGATCTCGCAAAGGGCAGCGCGTCAGTCCTATATACAGAGGATATTGCCATTGAAAAGCTGGTAAACGGAGAATATCATCCCCGTATCTCAACTTCAAAGAATACAACTGTGAATGACACTGATCCCGAAAACCTTCCGGATAAAGAAGCCGATAGAATACAAAAATCTTCCAGCTCCCGCGAACAGGAACTGGAAGAAAGAGTCAAAAGAAGAAAAGCAACCGAAAAGCTTCTTAAGGAAACTCAGGAAAAGCACAGGCGAAATAAACTCCTGGAAAAAGAACAGTTTGAAAAGAAGCTTTATCAGGAACGTGCGCAGAAAAAAGCATGGCAGCGCAGAAAAGCCATGAGGGACTACTTATACACTGATAGCCCCGAGAACCTCTCCAATACTGTCAGCTATGCATAGGTCTGCCTGTTTGTCCCTGGCAGTGGCGCCCTTATTGATAAGTACGAGCGAGTCTCCCTTAAAGTAGTCAATAAGGCCTGCTGCCGGATATACCACCAGACTGGTTCCCCCTATGATGAGAACATCCGCCTGTGATATCGCTTCTACTGCCCCTTCTATGGTGCGCTGGTCAAGGCCTTCTTCATAAAGCACCACGTCAGGCTTTATAATGCCTCCGCACTTGGGGCAGTGGGGAACCGGCTCCTTATTCTCTGTCATAAAGTCTATGTCGAATGATTCACCGCATTCCATACAATAGTTCCTTAAGATACTTCCGTGGAGCTCATACACAGTCTTACTCCCTGCCGCCTGGTGAAGCCCGTCTATATTCTGGGTAACTACCGCAGTCAGTTTTCCTTTTTCTTCCAACTCCGCCAATTTCAAATGGGCTTTATTCGGCTTTGGTTTCTCTGAAGCACCGGTCATCATTATCTTATCCCTGTAGAATTTATAGAATTCCTCGGGCTTCCTCATGAAAAAGGTATGGCTCAGTATCTGTTCCGGCGGATAATCATATTTCTGGTGATAGAGTCCGTCCACAGATCTGAAATCCGGGATCCCGCTCTCCGTCGATACACCGGCTCCTCCGAAAAATACGATCCTCTTGCCTTTGTCGATGATCTTCTGAAGTTCTTCCACTGAATTACCCATAAACGCCTCCTTATAAAAAACCTACCTGCATAGATCCACGCAGGACCTTTTCGCCCTTCTGGTTCTTTACGGAAACCTTTAATCTCATAACCCTGTATGCATCATTTTTTTCAGCCACCGTTCCGCTGACTGTCAGGGTGTCTCCCGGATATACCGGTTTCATGAACTTGGTTTCCGTGTTCTGGATAATACTCTTTTCACCCGGAAGATACATCCCTGCAAGGGTGGATAAAAAGGACGCCGTAAGCATCCCGAATGCAGCATGACCGGTAAAGCCATGCTCTCTCGCAAAGTCATCATCCCTGTGAAAAGGATTCAGATCGCCGGTGATATCTCTGAAACTGTCAAGCATATCATCGGTAATTCTCACATCGAAGTGTTCTTCGTGTCCTGTCTCCAGATCCTCGTAATCGTATGTATTCATAGCTTGCTCATTATAAGATCAACCATTTCACCTACATTTTTAAGCTGTCCCACTTCTTTAATATTAAACTTCATATTAAAGGCTTTTTCCATGGTCATTACCAGCTCTACGTGCGCAAGGCTGTCCCAATCCTCTATGTCTTCAGAATATGTCTCGTCCACTATCACCAGAGTATCATCATCAAACTCTTCGCGAAATATTTCGGTGATCTTTTCAAATATCTCTTCCCTTGTCAAATTAGTATTTCCTTTCTTTTGTACGGGGCACTCTCGCACTCAGTGCTCGAATACGTGCCCGAAAAACGTTCACCGAACGTTTTTCCATCCTGAGGGCTTCTGCCCGAAGGATCTCGCTCAATCATATAGATCCGGTCTCATGGGATCATATACAACCTGAATTATACAACTTTTCTTCTCTCTTTTCACGGATTCTGTTTCTACAAGCTCCAGGATAAGAGGGTCTCTTACGAGATGTTTCCACACTGTGTACGTGGCATGGACGAAATCCGTGTTAAGCTTCATATTCTCTTTGATCAAAGGGCATTTATACGGTACTTCCTCCGTATTCCATATGAGTACCAGATGCCCTTCATCCAGAAAATGCGGGCTTAAAGGGTATGTCCTGCACTGTATAGGTCTTTTTTCCCTGGGACATTCCGGCGCATTTTTGCATTTTACGAAGAATACTTTTCCGTTCCAGGACTCGGGAAATTCATAATCATCTGTAGATTCCTCGCTCCACCGCAGCCAGGAGTCTCCCCTGTCATGGACCTTGTCCTCCCCGGGCAGGAGATAGATCCCCATCTCCTCTTCCCAGCTTTCATCCTCCGGTGTACCGCAGCAGGCACACGAACAAAGTGTCCCGCAGTCAAACCCGACCGGGGACACCCTGTCTAAAAATCTGTATATCGCTCTGTAATCATCTTTCCTGATTATGGATTTGATCAAGTTTATTCATCCTGTCCGGTGTAGGTACAGACCTTTCTGCTTCTGTTATTTACCACATCATCATAAATGATATCATAGGTCTTCCCTATTTCAACAGTTTTCATCGGAATACCGTTCACTTCGTATCTTCTGGATGCACCGGCTTTCTTAAAGTCTTCTTCAAAAGGATAGATCGTGACGAAGATATCCTTATCCAGATCCCTAACATTCATCGAATATGTACGTGTGGATTCATTACCGTCATAATCTATATAACCGGCAGTGAAATCTTTTAAATATCTGTAGGAAACTCCGGCCTGCTCCTCAACATAGTGAACAAAGGTATATGAGTGCTGGCACTCCACATCTATAAACACATTTTTGGTATTATGGTCCTTACAGTAGGTAAACGGTGAATCTGCCCCGAAAGAACTCTTATTCTTCATGGCGCAGAGCTCATCCCTGTCACGGCCCCATACGGCAAAACTGTAAATCGGATGCTGTGTTCTCCTGAAATCATCTCTCTTAAGGGCCACCTTGCCGATAACTCCCGTCTTACAGGGACTCTTTCTGATATCGAAGGTCTTTCCGCTGCAGAAATCCCAGTTAAAGGTGGGAATAAGGATGGTCCCTTCTTCTCCGATCACATCAATGATCCCGTCTATAAGCTCATTCATGTCACCGGATTCGCCATGCTCTAAAGCCGAATAGAGCAGTGTTTTGGCATCCGATGAGAGCCATATACTGTCACCCCTGTTAAGCCCGAAGTATCCGGGTATTTTCCGGACCGGTACGTATGAAGACATTCTCTCGTTTCCTCTTAACTAAGGTCTCCCTCATAGGAGAAATTAACATCTGTCAGTGTATCTCCGTCGAAGGTGAGATCCAGATTAAAGGGCTCGTTCGCTGAAGAGTAGATATCATATGACACAAATGTCTCATCAGATTCATTGGGGGCTGTCAGATCATAATTTGTAATATCGAACTGTGCAAATACCTTTCCGAGCTCTCCGTATATTCCCTTTATGGCCGCCGACTGTCCGCTTGTAAGAGAAAGACTCTCATATTCAGCTAGATCCTCTTTTGCGGATTCCTCGTCCCCTTCATAATAATTGGTGAGATATGCAAGACGGGCCTTATTAAGATCCCCAGACTTGTCTTTAGCGTCAGAAGCGTTAGAAGCCTTCTGATCCTTAAGTACTACTTCGGGAGCATCCACATAGATAGTGGTATCATCATTAATGGACGCTGCAAGATAGTATGAGCCGTTGTCAACAGTTCCTGCGGTAACATCCGTCTCCAGATTATCGTAATCTCCGGATTCATCTCCCGACTCATCTCCTGATGCAAGGATATCTTCGAGAGTGAGACCCCCTTCACCGGAGTCCCCTTCATCATCACTTTCTTCGCCGCTTTCAGCGCTGTCTGCTGCCCCGTCCGGTCCGATCTTAGAAGTGTCAGGCAGGTTCATCTTGCAGCCTGTAAGCCCGGAAGTCATAAGCATTACAGTAAGAAAAACAACCAGAATTTTAGATATAGACATACGTTTCATTTTATTTCTCCTTACCAAAAGGCTTTTCGCCGTTCTTTCATTTAACAGCCGTATGTTATCACAGTTATGTACTTAATTCCACGATTTTCATAGAATCTTAAACTTTTGAAAGCGTAAAAAAGCGGCCGCTTCATGAGCAGCCGCTTCCTTAAAGTATTACTTTCGGGGCATCAGCCTTCAATGGCGATGAGTTTCTTTTCTTCCACTTTCTTCTCCGGTTCTTTCTTCGGAATATTAAGGGTCAGAACGCCATTCTCGAATTTGGCATGTATATCATTTTCGGTAATCTCTTCACCAACATAAAAGCTCCTGCTGCAGTGTCCGGTATACCTTTCCTTTCTGATAAATTTCCCTTCTTCCTTTTCATTCTTTTCTTCATTGTGCTCTGCATTGATGGTGAGGTAACCGTCTTTAAGCTCTGCCCTGATATCTTCCTTGCGGAAACCGGGAATTGAAATATCGAGCTCAAAGCCCTTATCGGATTCCTTCACATCAGTCTGCATCAGAGCTGATGCATTTGAAACCCCGGGATTCCATACCTGCTTAAAGGTAACCGGCACATCAAAGAAATCATTAAAAACATCATCTGCAAAATTATCGTTAAAAATACTTGGTAATAACATGGTAAAGCCTCCTTTTCTATCCAGGCTCGTTTTGTTTTGAGTCTTGTACTGTTCCCTGTTTCCGGGAACTTTTTATTGTTTACGATTATGTTATATCACTCTTGTTAGCACTCGTCAAGTATGAGTGCTAACAAAAATTATTAAAAAAATATAAACTAATTCTATTGACAACCCCGCTTCCGTCATGCTACATTGCTTTAAACCGTTGATGAAGAGTGAGTAAGTAATGCATCACTTTCAAAGAGAGAGTTGTGGATGGTGTGATCACAGCAGGAAGCGCATTACCGAATGGACTTCAGAGGGCGACCGGAATATCTGCCTAAGGCAGTAAGTATGGAAGCCGGAGCGTTGAATCTCCGTTATCAAAATTCGGCATATGATCGTATGCGCAAAGTGGGTGTATATCACCAAGCCGGGTGGCACCGCAGGTAAAGCATTAAGTACCTGTCCCAGCAGTAACTACTGTGAGGGATGGGTTTTTGTTTTTAAATCGGAAATTGCGAAAGTAGGTAGCACGGAGCAATTTATTTTTAATTCAACCCCATCTCCATCATATTTAAGGAGGACTGCAGACCATGGATGAAAGAAAAATACCTTACAAGATTTACCTTGAAGAAAACGAGATGCCGAAGAACTGGTATAACCTCAGAGCAGATATGAAGAATAAACCTGCTCCCCTTGTTAATCCCGGAACAGGAAAGCCCCTCACGGCCGAAGAGCTCTCTCCTATTTTCTGTGAGGAACTGGTAGCCCAGGAACTGGATGATACCAATCCCTTTATAGAGATACCGGAAGAGATCAGGGATTTTTACAAAATGTACCGTCCCTCTCCACTGGTAAGAGCTTACTGTCTGGAAAAGAAACTCCAGACACCCGCAAAGATCTATTATAAATTTGAAGGAAACAACACAAGCGGAAGTCATAAGCTTAATTCCGCTATTGCTCAGGCCTACTACGCAAAGAAGCAAGGCTTAAAGGGAGTGACTACCGAAACCGGAGCTGGACAGTGGGGAACAGCCCTTTCAATGGCATGCTCCTACTTTGATCTGGACTGTAAAGTATACATGGTTAAGGTTTCATATGAGCAGAAACCCTTCAGAAGAGAGGTCATGAGAACCTATGGTGCTTCCGTGGTTCCTTCTCCTTCAGAAACTACCGAGATAGGAAAGAAGATCCTTGCAGAGCATCCCGGCACAACAGGAAGTCTTGGCTGTGCTATTTCAGAGGCTGTTGAAGTTGCCACAAAGAATCCCGGATACAGATATGTCCTCGGCAGCGTTCTTAATCAGGTTCTTCTTCATCAGTCAGTTATCGGTCTTGAAACCAAGGCAGCACTCGATAAGTACGATATTCATCCGGATATCATCATCGGATGTGCAGGAGGCGGCTCCAACCTTGGAGGTCTCATTGCTCCGTTCATGGGAGAAAAGCTCAAAGGCAATGCAGATTACCGCATTGTTGCTGTTGAGCCCGCTTCATGTCCCAGCTTTACGAGAGGAACCTTTGCATACGACTTCTGCGATACAGGAATGATATGTCCTCTTGCAAAGATGTATACTCTGGGCAGCAGTTTCATTCCGTCTGCAAACCATGCAGGAGGACTTCGTTTCCACGGAATGAGCACGACTCTTTCACAGCTCTATCACGACGGATACATGGAGGCAGTCAGCGTAGAACAGACCAGCGTATTCGAGGCAGCAGAGCAGTTCGCAAGAGTGGAAGGTATCCTTCCTGCTCCCGAAAGCTCTCACGCGATCAGAGTAGCTATTGATGAAGCTCTCAAATGCAAGGAAACCGGTGAGGAAAAGACCATCGTATTCGGTCTCACCGGAACAGGATACTTTGACCTTGTAGCCTATGAGAAATACAATAACGGCGAAATGTCTGATGTTATCCCTACCGATGAAGACATCGCTGCATCCATTGCAAAGCTTCCGAAGGTTGAATAACAGGTTAGATTTGTCTAAGAAAGATTTAATTGCAAATATAAAGCCATTATATTAGAATACTCCTTGTACTGATACATCTTTTGAATACGATGTAGGTTATCACAGAAGTTTTTATAATAGTATTAGGAGGAAATGTAAAATGGCTCATGTAATTGATGATACTTGTGTAAACTGTGGAGCATGTGCAGGAACCTGCCCCGTTGGCGCTATCAGCGAAGGCGATGGAAAGCACGTTGTTGACGCAGGAACATGCATCGATTGTGGTGCTTGCGAAGGCGCTTGCCCTACAGGCGCTATCAAGGCTGAGTAATATCAGATAAGCATTAAGACCGGTCTCCTTATGGAGACCGGTCTTTTCTTATTCCCGAAACCAACTACCGGAGCAAAGTTATTCCGGCATGATCATGTTGCTTTACGCCATGTTACTTTACGTATGATCCCACATCCTGCCAGAATGATAAGAGTCAGGATCGATATGATATCAGAAAAGGTCTGCATAAATGTACCTTTGTAATAAACGGTAAATTCACCTGCGCCGTCCGTCCATACACGGACACGGCCGTTTTTGCCGGTACCGTCTACATTAAGGCTCTTTCCGTAGCTGTCAACCGCGGCATATCCGAGATAATAGACAAAGGGCACATCTATATATTCTCCCGCTGCTTTTGAAACAGAAAGTGTATTCTTATAACGGTCAACATAGATCTTATCTCCTCTGTCATTGACCGCGATATCCGGTTCTCTCCCAAGAGCGTCACGGTCCGTAACCGTCCTCGGAATCCATTCGCCTCCGATCACACTCTTCGTAAACTTTACCTCATCATAGTAATCACTGGAATATGAATAATACCCCTCATCGATTCTGTTGATATTGGAGACCGCAGAAACAGTCATTATCATCAGAACCGCGATTACTGCGGCTTTTTCCCTGTTAACAGATGCCTTACTGATATAAACGGCAGCTGCCATTGAAACGAGGACACTTGTCATTATGAAAAGTCTCCAGGGGAACTGAACAGAGGACACAAATCTTTCGAGCCTCTTCCAAGGGAAGAACCCGGTAGTGCAGAGGGCAAAAAGCAGTCCCGCTGCCATCATGATATCCGCAGTCCTTACGATCTTATCTCCCTTATGCTCTATCAACAGTCCTGCGAACAGAAGGATAAATACCGCTATCCCCATGTGTCCCACTGAGTTAGCGAAAACATCCCTTAAGAGCAGCTTTTCATAATTCACGTCAAAAACGGAATCCAGATACTTAAATTCTGTCACGGCCATCTGTTCCAACATGGGGATCCAGTAAAACGCAGTAAGACAGAGAACAGAAACCCCAGTTAACATAACTTTGAGTATCCGTACCGGTTCCTTAACGAAAACCCTGAACCTGATCATCACGGTAACCACACATAAGATAAGGCAGAAAATGGTGGAAAGAGTATGACAGAGAAGGACCCCTGCCATTCCGATCCCAAGTATCCAGGGCTTCTTAAACTCTTTTTCAGTAAGATCAAAAAGTCCCGCGATCACTGCCGGAATAAAGATCATTGCCGTAAACTCCCCTACGGCTGCCCTTGTATAAATATCATCGATATGATACTGGCAGAGGGAATAGACCACCGCAGAAATAAGTGCCGTCACAGGGCTTTCACTAATATAGCCTGCAGACAGATACATTACTATAAATGTAAGGATGAGACACACTGCTATAAAAATATGGAAGGACAAGTTGATCCCGACTCCCAGTGCTCTTAAGACTGCAGGGATATACAGAAGAAAATCAGGGTAGAACATGGAGCTCGCATAACCCTCTCCGCCAAAGAAGAGCATGTTGACCCTGAGATAGGGAAGTCCGTTTAAGATACCGGTTTTCAAAGCCTCTATCCTGAGAAGATGATAATCAATATCATGTCCCTGTATGCAGTTAACGGAAAACAGAGGAAGCGCCGCTATAAACAGTGCGATCAGTGAAACCGCAAAAATAAAGCGTACGGTTATTTCCTTACTGTTTTCTTTTAAGAATAAGATGGATCTCAGACGCAAATTCATTTTTATCTACCGTAAGCTGTAAATCATCTATCATTTTAAGGAACTTCGGAGCAAAGTAATCCTTGAGCGCGCTGTTTCCGTTCTGTTCAAGACTTACACAGATCATCCTGTAAAGGTCCATCATATCTGAACCGAACTTCCAGCTTGCAAGCTCCTCAAACCCCATTTTATCTGCCATAAATGAAAGGGATGAATCCGAGAAAAGATGAGTATGGGTTCCCCCTGCATGCCTGTTATAGCACTTCTGGTGGGATGCTTCGAATACACAGCTCATGGAGAACATGGGAACTGACAGATATACGTACTCTATGTTCTTATTCTCTCTGATACTCATAAGAACCTCATCCAGATTTATGATATGCTCGAATACTCCAATGAAGGAAAGAACATTGGCATCTGTTGTCTTAAGGATACCTGCGATCTTATCACTGTCTGCCTGTCTTAGCACTTCTTCACCGTTCATGGCATTGGCAAATTCAACCTGGGCTGAAGATATCTCGATCCCTGAAGCATTAACTCCAAGCTTCCTCATGGCTCCCACGAAATATCCGCTTCCGGCCCCATCATCCAGAAGTTTTATATCCTTTTTCGCAAGACCGTCCTCTTCCAGACTCTTTATAAGGAACTCAGCCTTTGGAATATAGATAGTATCAAGCCTGTGAGCATATTTCTTTTTATCTGCTTCAGAGTAATTATTTTCATAGGTATCTTCAAGATATACTCTTTTCGCAAAGTCATCTGTATCCTCATAGGCACTGTTAACATGACCGCACTTGGGACAGAGATAATAGCTCATTCTCTGACTGGTATAAAGGATATCCCCCTTTATGGGTTCATGGCATATCTTGCATTCCATCCTCTTATTCTGTGCAAGAAGCGCATCTGCCTGACGGTGTGACATTTCGAGCATTTCCTCGTTGTGCTCGAAAAAATCGCTTTTAATAGCCAGAATATCGCCTACTGATTTTCCGTATTTTCTTTTGTTCAAAATTGTTTCCTCCTGCCGGATCCCCTTAGATCCTTATCCATCCCGGGATGGTACGGACATCGCTGTCCTTTTCTTTCAGATATTCTCTTGGATATATTATTATACTGTCTTCTCTTCCGTTTAACAGTCCTGCCCACTCGGAAAATGTCGAGTTGGCTGTAATAAGCCCCTTAGATTTACTCATAAGGAGCATATCGATATAACTCTTTTCGCCGGTATTATTATCAACGATCTTTTTATCCGGCAGCCAGTCGAATGCAGAATTTATATATTCCTTATCATCAGAGAAAATGTAGAACACAGGATCTTCTATCTTTTCTCTGATAACCTCCACTCCCTTTTTATAGTAATCCATTCCGAGATTAATAAAAGCCTCTGTGTAGCCTTTATTAAGGTAATCCCCTCTTCGCACATGGATCGACACGGAAGGCGAAGAGCTCATTTCCCTTAAAAGTTCCAGATTCTCTCTCCCGATATCTTCTTCCTTTTCGGAAAAAGACAGTGCCTTTCTTAAATACGGCAGTTCGTCTTTATAATACTCTTCATCCAGAAAGTATCCCGTGATATAAATATTCCTTCCTGCAGGCAGATTGTCGATCTGCGTCTTTAACGTATTTTCCAGTTCCCGTCCGGTCTCACCGTAATGGATCTTCTCAAAATGCCTACCGGCGCAGAGCCTTGTTATCCGGTTTACCAGATATTGAAGCTTTCCGGTCTGGGGTATCATTCCGGAACAACAGTATGTTTCAAAAGTACTTGCTTTATTCAGGACAAAGTCCGGATTATCCTCCCTCTTAAAGAGCTTCTCCAGTTCAAAGCCCTGATGTGCTTTATTCCAGCTGTACCAGGAAATATCCGCAAGTACTCTCTCTTCAGGATACTTTTTCCTTATGTAATTATGAAAAGCGTACTGGAACATCTGGTTTCCGAGGCCGCTTGTGAATCGCTGGATGTACATGTACCCTCATCAGTCAGCACTTCGTGCTGCCAGCTTCTCCCAGAGGAGAAGCCTTTAAACTCGTCTTCTAACTTTGCCAAATTTCAGGTGGAGCCAGTATTTCATGCAGGGGAAGAACATCTTTCCCGTATCCGGAGAGGGATGTTTTATGAATACCGAAAGTGCGGTCTTAAACTCACGGTCTGCCCTTGATAGGCCCTTTTCTGTGAGCCCCGCATTTTCTTCAACCCACTCCATCATCTTTCTCTTAAGGTCGCATTCCTCTATCATATAGTTCCGCTTGAGCTTTCTGGAGTTCCAGCTCTCTCCGCCGGACTTTTCCACATACCGGTGTGCCACCATCACATCATCAAATCTGAATATCTTTCCCTGCAGAAGGATAAATGTAAAAATCACTCCGTCATCTATAAAGTCATGAGCCCGGTAGAGGATCGTGTAGTCAAGCCTTCCGTTATGAAAGAAGTTTCTGCATACATTTCCTGCAGTCTGACCCGGCCATGGTCCTGCCTCCTGCCAGTCAGCAAAGGTGTAATCGCCGCTCCAGCTGTAGAGATTCGTGATCCTTTCATTCTCTATGGGTTCCCCGTTTTCTCCGATAAGAGAAAATGTACAGGTAGTTCCCATATATTCCGGATGCGTTTCGAGAAAATCCACCTGCTTCTGAAGTTTATGCGGATCTGTCCAGTAATCGTCTCCCTCCAGGAAAGCCAGATACTCACCCTTTGCTTCCATGGCAGTTTCATATACATTGAGAGTCGGCCGTCCCAGATTCTTTTCTCTGAACAGAAGCCTCATTTTGCCCGGATATCTCTCATTATACTCTTTAAGGATCTCTCTTGTATTATCCGTGCTGCAGTCTTCACCGACCACGATCTCGAATTCGAAATCCGTCTCCTGTATGAATATTCCGTCCAGAGACTGTCTGATATAGGGTTCATGATTATAAGTGATAAAAACCACCGAAAGCTTAAGGTTAGTCATATATCTCCGTTTTATCCACGGGATATACCCCGCCTTTTTCCACTCTGTAAATATATTCGCAGTTTCTTATGGTTGTAAGCCTGTGGGCAATGATCAGAAGAGTCTTTCTGCCGTGAAGTCTTTCAATAGCCTCCATTACCGCAGTCTCGGTCTCATTATCAAGCGCACTTGTGGCTTCATCCAGTACAAGTATCTCGGGATCACCGTAGAGAGCCCTTGCAATACCTATTCTCTGCCTCTGTCCTCCCGAGAGCCTAACGCCTCTTTCTCCTACTTCGGTGTCTAGTCCCTCCGGAAGTGACTTAACGAAATCACTTAACTGAGCTTCATCAAGAGCTGCCCAGACCTTATCCTCATCTATCTTGTCAGGTTCTATGCCGAATGCCACATTGGCTCTTATGCTCTCATCCGCAAGATAGATGGCCTGGGGAATATATGCCAGCTTTTCTGCCCATTTTAACGGATACTCATGAACATTCATGCTGCCATAAAGCACCCGTCCCTGTCTCGGGAAAAGGATACCCAGTATCACATCTGCGAGAGTGGACTTTCCGGCACCACTTTCTCCTATAAAACCTATTGAAGTACCAAGCGGCACTGAAAAACTCACATCTTTAAGAACATCCGAATCTGTCTTCGGATATCTGTAGAAGAGTTTATCTATCTTTATCTCGCTTACATCCTGCCTGTGCTGGGAACCGTCATCCAGATCGCTTATCTCCACATTTTCCATATCCTCTGTTTCCTTCAGGTCGTGATGGATCAGGTCAATAGAGGGTTTCAGGAAAGTAATGTTATTCATGTAGTTACTGATCTTCCCTACAGATGGCAGAAGTTTGAAGGCCGCTACCGCAAAGGTTGCGAGCTTTGGAAGGATGGCATTAAGGTCAGTCCCCGTCATCAGCTTAAACACCAGTACCAGCATGATGGCTGCAACAGTAATGGTCTCTATAATGTACTTTGGGATCGTACCGAAAAAGTTGGTATTTATAAGTGCTGTCATCTTCTTTTCGCCACAGGACACAAAGCTGTTTACGAAATACTTTTCCCTGTGGAGGATTTTAATGTCCTTTACGGCTCCAAGAGCCTGATTGATGGCCTGATGCATTCTGCCGTCATATTCCTGGTTCATTTTTCCGTAACCATGTACTCTTTCCTTTGTAAGGATCCGGAAAAACGCCATACATATAACAAGGAGTCCTGCCACTGTTACAGACATCACCGGATCGCTTACCAGAAGATACAGTACGAGAAGGAGTGACAGCAGCCCTTCGCTCATTACATTCAGAAATGAGAGGATGAGCTGAAAAAGCCTGTCTGTATCCAGCATGATATTCCTTATCATATCCGATGTATTGTGATCCAGGTGATAGGTGTAAGGCTTCTTCAGATAACAGTCTATGAGTCTTCCTGCCACCTTCAGCTGGTTACGGTATATAAAGGAATACTGAAAATAGTACATTACAGAAAGGTACAGATTCTTTAAGAAATAAATGACGATTATCACTATCACTAGGAAAATAAAGAAATCCGTGATGCTCTTCATATTGAGAGCATTATAGACAACCGATACGATACCCGGCTCATTAACTACCTGCGGTGTGGAAATGAGCTGTATCAGAGGCATGATAAGAGAAACTCCGAAAAGCTCCAGGGCAGCACCAATAAAGATACAAACCATTAGGGCCGCCATCTTTCGTTTTTGCGATGCATTGAATATGTAGTTAAGTTTATTTAGTATATCTTTCATTAACCCTCATCCGTCTGCCTTCGGCAGACACCTTACCGAGCACTGATGCGCTTAGCGCATCAAAGCGTGCTTCAAAATGCTCCGCCGGAGCATTTTGCCCCGAGGGGGAAGGCTTTAAATGCTCAGATAATTCTCTTCATTTTATCGCCGATGAGCTTCATTATCTTCTTTCTGTTCAGACCGGGATAGAAATATCTTTCAAGCCTTGCTGTTTCCCTGGCGGTAATCTTCTGTTTGCCTACCGGTTCATATAAGTATATTCCATCACCTTCAATATTAAAAAGTATATTACTGTCTACAGGCCGGAGACTCAGTCCGAAACTCTTCGATCTCTTTATATTCAGTTTTTCCGATGAATAAAACGGGCTTTCCGGATCAAGGGCTCCGTCTTTCCTTTTTAACCCGTATATATCCGATTCATATTGTAAGCCCTCGTTTTCAAAATACTGGTCATACTTAGCCGATGATGTTTCCGGCAAAGAAAAACAGTAGTCTTTTCTTTTCCCGATACTTAATGGCACCTGCAGATCTGTCACCGCTTCCCTGGAATGTTCCCCTTCGTCAAAGAAATTCGTAGTATAGGATATTCTGGGATACAGCCAATACTTTTTTTCACTGATCGCATATTTCAACGCATACTTAAGCCAGGATGAATCTCCCCAGGCTGCCGCGAAGGAGGGCATACCATTTCCCCCAAGGCCTTCATCCTCATGATCTTTAAGCCATTCCCTGAAGCCTTCCCACTGCTCTTTATTCCACGCCTGTCCCCAGCTGCACGGAAAGCGGAAATAATAATTATCAAATCCGTCATCTACCGCATCAAAAGGGAGTCTTGCAAACACATTAAACTTGTGGCTGTATAATGAGATCCCTGCCACATCTTTATCCTGACCGGCTTTTTCAAGTGCGGCACAGGTATATGTATAAAACATGGGAGAAACAAAGAGATCATCCTCCAGCATTATAATGCTTCCGTATTCGGCAGTGAGATCCCCGCATGATAAGATATGCTTTTTTAATCCCATCCGTTCGGGACGCCTGATAACTATCTTCTCGCCGTATTTCCAGTCAAAACTTTCTGCAGCTTCAGCTACTGCGGTCACGCCGCTCTTATCAAGGCTGATTATAAGGGTAATATCATGAAACCCCTCGTAATCTGCGTTTGCCAGACTGTTAAGGAGTCTATTAAGTGCTTTTGTCCTGTCATATCCCACCACTACAATGACGGGACGGATATTATTGTCATTTCCCTGTGAGTCTACTGACATCATTAAAATCCTCTATATGGGAACGGATCCAGCTCTCATCCTTTTCCCACCACCTTAGCTTAAGGAGGGCCTGAATCTCTTCTTCCGTAAATCTGTATCTTATGGTCTTTGCGGGAACTCCGGCATTTATGCTGTATGGAGGCAGCTCACCCTTTACAACCGATCCGGCTCCCACCACAGCTCCGTCACCGATCTTCGCTCCATCCAGTATCACCACATTGTTCCCAATCCAGACATCGCTTCCTATGGATATCCTGGGAGTCTCATCTGTATAAGTATCTTTGTCCACGAACGAATAACCGAATACCTTCTTTTTATAGGTAAACGCCGGGTGGAGGGCCACATAACCGTTTAAGGGATGGCTTCCCACTGCGGTAGTCACATTTGCGCCTATTGAAGTATAGTAACCGATATCCGTGTGGGAAAAATCCCCGTTATTATTGATATAGGAGCCATATCCAAGCCTGCATCCGTGTATGGCGGTATTTTTACCCAGATAATTTTTTCCCTCTATAACCGAGTCTTTGGAAAAATAGGAGCCGGGCAAAAAAATACTGCCAGTACTGCATTCAACCGCAAAGCTCTTCACAGGATATAATATGATCCTGTATGCTCTTTCTATTATGGATCTTAGATTCCTTATGATCGTCATACTTTCTTCTGTCCCCGCGTGAACCGCTGAACCTTCCTTATCAGATATTTTAATCCGTCCGGGAAGTGATCCATTCCAAACTGTTTTATATCAAGCCAGAGCAGGGTCTTTTTTAATTCGGGTCCCTCCGGAACCTTTATACCGTGGGACTTCCGAAGTCTCATGGTCTCGACATAAGTATCTTTTAGATTAATACTGGAGCTTCCGGTCTTACTGACTTTTGCGACCAAGACTTGCGTGTCCTTAAACACATAGCCCTTTTCATGCAGTGTGAGAAGAAAGTCATAGTCAGCTGCTATCCTGTACTTCAGCCTGAACGGATATTGCATGAGGAGCTCTCTCTTTACAAACACACTCTGATGCGAAAAGGGCATCCGGCTCTCTATAAGATCCGGACACTTCCTGAAATAATGAAGTTCTCCAAACTCTTCCTCTGCTGTATCTCCATACAGAAGATCCGCATCCTTCTCTTCTCCTCCGAATATCTTCATAAGGACATCATCGGAAAAGAACTGATCTCCTGCATTCATGAAATTCACGTACTCTCCCGAAGATGCCTCCACTCCCTGATTCATTCCGTCATAGATGCCTCTGTCGGTTCCGGATACGATCTTAAACGGGATATTCTTTTCCCTAAATCTGCTCTCCCATTTATGTGCCTTTTCAATTGTAGCGTCCGTGCTTCCCGCATCCTTGATGATATATTCATAGTCAGTATACGTCTGATCAAATACTGACTGTATGGTGTCATCAATGGCACGTTCTTCATTGTAGCAAACTGTGATTATGGATATCAACGTACAAGCACCTCATGCAGTTTGGCAACCACAGGCTCCCACCTGAAATCATGCCATGCGTAATCTGCTATCTCCGCTGCCCTGCTCCCCCAGTCGGCCTTGGAATTCATAAGTCTCACGAAGGAACTTGATAACATGGGAATATTGTCCGGAGGAACAATGAAACCAAATTTACCGTCATTATATATATCCCTGCCTGCCGGTACTCCCGTGGTCGTAACAAGGAAATCTCCGTTTGATGCCGCTTCCAGAAGAACTATCCCAAAACTCTCGCTCCTGCTGGGAAGTACAAATATCTTTGCCCGTCTGTAATACTCCGTCAGCCGGTCCTTGTCCGTGATCTCACCGGTAAAGATTATCCTGTCCCTGAGATCCCCGTGTCTTGAAAGAAACTCATTGATAAAGGGCTTAAATGATTTTTCAACAGGTCCCACGAGCACCAGTTTCCAGTCGTTTCCCGCTGCGGCTCCTGCAAAGGCGTTTAAGAGTACATCTGTTGCCTTTGGATAGGTTCCAAGATTTCCGACTGTTAAAATGATGTCCTCTTTCTGAAAATCTTTTTCCGGCTCATGTCCCTTGGAATAGAAACCATTCGGAATATATATTACTTTATCGCCGTATCGCTCCCGAAGCTTCATGGACAGGATGGTTGTCTCAACGGAAATGACATCCGCGAGTTCCATAGTCCTTCTCTTGATAAAACCGACCGGATTTATCATGAACAGTCTCTTGTAGCCTTTAAGATCCATATCCAGCTTAAGATATCCTCTTCCCGTCTTTTTCTTCCTGAATCTATAGATCAAAAGGAACAGGAAGGACGAGAGGTTCAGGTGATAAACATTTAATACATCAATATCCACTGCGTTATCCCATACATATTTCATTCCTGATATCACAGGAGAAATACTGTTCTCCGGGAGAAAGCGCAGTGAAAGCCCTTTGACCTCATTCTCAAGATAAGGATACTCCGGTTCATTTTTCATGGAGACCATGGTGCATTTAAATCCGTAATCCCTCATCAGCATATATGGTATCATCCCCACGTCTTTCAGGAGATGTACGTTTTTCAATCTCAGAAATAAGGTTACGAAGTTCAAACCTAAACACCTCATCTAATGTGATTCTTTATTATATCGTAGATCTTTCGTTCCATAAGTCCGAGCTGCCAGCAGAGATCAAATATCCGGTCTTCCACAGGACCTGTCTTCAGGTAATACTTATTATATATCCTGAAGCTGTCCCTGAAATGATGAAAGGCCGCTGCTTTACTTGACCTGTAAATCTTTTTTATGCTTGCGGAATGAAGATGATCGTATACCATCTTTGGAAGCACCGCTTCCCTGTACCCTTTTCTCCTGAAGCGTCTCGCAAGCATTATCTCTTCTCCGTACAGGAATGTACGCTCATCAAATCCGCTTACTTCCCGGAATTTCTCTGCAGATACAGCAAAGAAAGATCCTTCTATTACTCCTACGGGCGCAAGATCCGCTCCCGTCCTTTCCACAGCCCTTTTTAAAAGTATCTTTTCTGCCGTAAAACTGAACAGGAATAAGCTCCTAAGTATCCCGATGAATCCCGGAAGATTCCATACATTATATCCCTGTCGTACAAAAGGAGCCACCGCAGCATATTCATTATTGTTCATAAGGGCTTCCGCCATTGCTTTTGCAGCAGGTTCTGTAAATGATACATCCGGATTTGCGATAAAAATAATATCGGGATGCAGCTTTTTCAGGGCATAGAGTGCGCCCTCATTATTCCCCTTTGCATAGCCTCCGTTGCTGTTTCTCCGGATAACATGGATATGCTCTCCTTCTTCCTCTTTCAAAAGCTCGTATGAACCGTCGGTTGAAGCATTATCAACTACAACGATATCATTAATGACATCATATCCCGCTGCCTGCAAAAGAAGGCCTTTGGTGCGTTCACCATCATTATAGTTTAAGATTATGAGTGTGGTTTTCATAGTATGCCCTCATCCGTCTGCCTTTGGCAGCCACCTTCCCCCAGAGGGGGGGGGAAGGCTTTGGCGTGATGTTTTTATATTCCTGTCAGCTCAAATATTGTATCCACCATGTGTTCCCAGGTAAATCGTTCAGAATCCTTAACGATATTGCCTTCAAAATCCGTACCCGAACCGAGAAGATCATAGAATCTCTCAATCCCGTGTCTTAAGGATCCCGTATCTCCGGGTTTTACCAGAACTCCGGTAACAGAATCCGTTACAACCTCAGGAAGTCCCCCTACTTCCGTAGCGATGACCGGTTTTCTAAATCCAAAAGCCATCTGGGCTATTCCGCTCTGGGTCGCGTCAGTATAGGGCAGGACTACCGCATCGCAGTTTTCAAAATATTCCTGAACATCATTATCGGAAATGTATCCGTCATGAATATCGATCCTGCTCTCAATATCCGGATCGGAAAGATATTCTTTATATTCTTCCTTTTTTCCTCCGAAATCTCCTGCTATTGTAAGATAAATATCGGGTAGCTTCCTCATTGCATCGAGAAGCACCTTTAATCCCTTATATGGTCTTACAAATCCAAAGAACAGAAGTCTTTTCTCGTCTCCTGTCTTTTTCACTGTCTCCCTCATCTTAAAAGCAGAATAGGTGGGATGCATATTGATCCTGTACTCCGCTTTCGGAAGAATGGTCAGCAGCTCCCGGACTTCCTTTTCCGAATGGAGTATAAAGAAATTCCCCTTTGAAAGAGTCAGCCGGGTTAGAGACCTGTCCATTATAAATCTTTCATGGGGAAACACATTGTGGCAGATAAAGAGCACCGGCACTTTCAGAAAAGAAGTCAGGATCCTGTAACAGGGTGCAAAATAGGGATGCCACCATTCTATGATGATTAGATCCGCATCGGTTTTATTTATATTGTTTGCCGTTTTTATTATATTGAAGGGGTTTGCCGTATTAATAAGGAATTCAGCATCGTCAACCTTAAAGGAGTCATTTGAATAATCCCGCTGCGGCTTCTTAAAAAGGATCTTCGGATACTGCATGGAATAAGACACGGTCCTCACATGAGCCCTGTTTTTAAGAGCCTTCACCAGAAGCCCCGTATAGTGAGCGATCCCTCCCTTATAAGGGAAAACCGGTCCTATAACCGTAATATACGGTCTATCTTTCTTTCCGTTCCTTTGCATCGGCATCCATTCCGGCTTCAAACCGTCTCAGACGGTACTGAACATCCTCCATTATCTTTCTGTTGGCTGCCATAAGGTCAGCCTGGAATCCCATCATAAACGTGGTAAAGGACAGCATCATCAATGTACTGGCGAGGATAAGGGACTGTATGTGTCCCATTCCCGAACCGTTTGCAAAGAAGATCAGGAACCTCACCATAATGATAAGTCCGGCTATAAAGGGTATCAGTCCTATCACAGTGAAAAAGGTTAGCGGTCTGTACATCATGTAAGCCCTTATTATCGTCAATACGGACTTCTTAATATAGGAACCCATGCTGGAAAAGAGTCTGGACTGTCTTAATTCCCTGTTGGTACGGACAGGTACCGAAGTGATCGCCATCCTGTTCCTGCCGGCCTGAACAATGGTCTCCAGTGTATAGGTGTAATTATTGATCACGTTAAGCCTTAAGGCAGCTTCTCTTGAAAACGCCCTGAATCCGCTGGGCGCATCGGGTATATCCGTATCAGAAGCCACTCTCACCACATAGGAACCGAGGTGCTGCAGTTTTTTCTTGATCGGCGAAAAATCCGGAGTGTCATCAATAGGTCTCTCTCCTATCACTATCTCCGCTTTTCCGTCAAGGATAGGACGCACCAGCTTTTCAATATCTGCTCCGCAGTACTGGTTATCGGCATCGGTATTAACTATGATGTCCGCGCCTTCCCTCAGACATGCATCCAGCCCGGCGATAAATCCCTTGGCAAGGCCCTTGTTATTGGGAAAATTCACCACATAGTTCACTCCCCAGTTTTTAGCGACTTCAACAGTATTATCGCTGCTGCCGTCATTGATAATGAGGTATTCTATGGTATCTATGCCGTCAATATGCTTCGGCAGATCATTTAAAGCTATCTCCAGTGTCTCAGCTTCGTTAAGACAGGGTATCTGTATTATAAGCTTCATCCTCAGGTCTTCTCCTTAGCTATATACAGGGGTCTGTTCTTGGTTTCGAGATAAGCCTTGCTTAAATACTGGGATGCTATCCCGACAGCAAAAATATTTACGGAACCGAAAAAAGCTATCACTCCAATTATAACAGGCATCATGTCCCAGACATTCATTTGGAGCAAAACTAAAGCTACTATGCAGAAAACTGCCGAAAGAAAAGATAATACTCCTCCTATCCAGACTATTATCTCAAGCGGCACCGTAGAAAAAGCTATTATTCCCTCTATCGCATAAATAAGGAGATTCCAGAAAGACCACTTTGTCTCTCCGGCAACTCTCTCGATATTCTCAAACTCCAGCCACTTGGTCTTGAATCCGACCCAGCCGTATATTCCCTTGGTAAAGCGGTTATAATCACCCATTGAAAGCACAGCATCTGTCATCTGACGGGTCATTATACGGTAATCTCTGGCTCCATCCACGACTTCTGTGGTACAGATCTTATCCATGAGCCGGTAGAAACGCCTTGCGAAAAATGACCTGATAGGCGGCTCTCCCTTTCTAGTGACCCTTCTCGTTGCAGCAGAATCATATCCTTCAATAGCTACCGCCTCATACATTTCGATGAGAAGTGCCGGCGGATCCTGCAGATCCACATCCATACACACTACATAGTCGCCCTTTGAATTCTCGAATCCGGCGTACAACGCAGCTTCTTTTCCGAAATTCCTTGAAAAGGACACGTATCTCACCCTCTCATCTTTTTCTGCATACGATTTGATGAGAGACAGAGTCCTGTCCCTGGATCCGTCATCAACATAGATCATCTCGATCTCAACGTCCGGATATTTCTCTTTAAAATCCTTAAGGGTCTTAGTCATCTCATCATAGTAAAACGGGATGACTTCTTCCTCATTAAAACATGGGATCACTATACTTAAAAGCTTCATTCTGGTCTCATCCTTATAAGGTCTCCTTTTTCGGGAGTTCCTGAAAATCTGACGTGGATCAGTTCTTTTGGATGCGGTGCACTGTCCGCTTCGCCTCTTTCCGGAGAGAAAATAGATTCTACCTTAACAAACCTGTTTTCAAAGTCCGGCCTCATTATCTCCACCTGATCTCCGACAGAAAATTTATTCTTCTGATGCATTACGGCTCTTCCGTCCGCATCTGTATCTTCTACACACCCGAGATATATGTACTCCTGGGTATAAGTGTTATTTCCGTATATCTGCGATCCTTCATCCGGCTTTCCGTAGTAAAAGCCCGTACAGAATTCCCTCGTGGTACATTTTCCTATTTCTTCCCTGTACCAGTCAAGATTTTCCTTATATTTTTCAGGGGATTCGAAATAATCATCGATTGCTTTTCTGTATGTACGTGCCGCAGCAGCTACATACAGCGCAGTCTTCATTCGTCCTTCAACTTTCAGACTGTCTATTCCGGCTTCAATAAGATCCGGAATATGCTCCACCATGCAGAGGTCTTTGGAATTGAAAATATATGTTCCCCTCTCATTTTCCTCTATCGGCAGATACTGCCCCGGCCTCGTGATCTCGGAAACCGCGTACTGCCACCTGCAGGGATGGGTACATTCTCCGTGGTTGGCGTCTCTTCCTGTGAAGTAATTGGATAAAAGACACCTTCCCGAATATGAAATACACATTGCACCATGGACAAATGACTCTATTTCTATATCGTCCGGTATATGGTCCCTTATCTCTTTTATCTCTTTTAAGGAAAGTTCCCTAGCGGTCACTATCCTCTTCGCTCCCTGGGCGGCCCAGAAAAGAACTGTCCTGTAATTGGTGTTATTGGCCTGGGTGCTGATATGAAGCTCGATCTCCGGGCAGATCTCACGAGCCAGGCTGAACATTCCCGGATCTGCTATGAGGAGAGCATCCGGGCGGATATCTTTCATCTTTTGAAAATAATCCGCAGCTTCCTCTATATCCTCATTATGCGCAAAAATATTGGCCGTCACATATACTTTTACCCTATGTTTATGGGCGTATTCTATGGCGGTCTTTATCTCATCATCTTCAAAATTCCTGGCGTGAGCTCTGAGTCCCATGGACTCTCCGCCAATATATACCGCATCGGCGCCGAAATTCACGGCCGTATTAAATTCTTCAGGTCCCTTTGCAGGGATAAGCAACTCAGGTTTTTTCAAATCCTTATCCTAACGTTTAACTGACACCACAACCCCGTCTCCCAGGGCCAGAACCGCCGTCGTATATTCATCACTTGAGGTTATCTCTTTTAAGAATTCCCTCATTCTCTTATGTATCGTTCTGTTTCTTCTTTCTACAGCAAATTTGGATTCAAGTATGTCTCCACCCTGCAGGCAGTTATCTGCAACTATGATCCCACCCTTTTTCAAAAGATGATCAGCTTCTTTCAGATAAAACGGATACTGGGCTTTAGCCGCATCAATAAATATCATATCAAAGCTCTTCTGTAAAGACGGCAGCACTTCCGATGCATCTTCTTTTATCAGCTCGATCTTCTCAGAATAGCCGGAAGCCCTTATATTTTCTTCCGCAACAGGGAGTCTTTTCTCATACTTCTCGATGGTCGTGATCTTTGTATCCTCTGATGAATACTCCGCCATTAGTATGCATGAGAAGCCTGTAGCAGTTCCTATCTCCAGAATCTCCTTGGGATCATGGGAAGCGATGATGAACCTTAAGAATGCCTGGGTGTCTTTTCTGATGATGGGGACTCCGGTCTCAAGAGCTCTCTTTTCAAGCTCATCCAGAAAAACCGTATTCCCTTTGTACAGGGAATTGATAAATCCCGTAAGCCTTTCATCTGTCAATGCCTTTTCCCCGTCATTCTTCAGAAGATTCGGTAGAAGACTCTTCCTCCTCTGCCATGATCTCCATCATATCCTGAGCAGTCTGAGATGTATTCAGCGTATAATCCCCGGGTGCCAGCTTTCCGTGATACTCGGAGAGCCTTTCCTGTAGGAAGAACAGTTTTTTATCCCTGATAAGGCCTGAATTTTCCAGTATCTCTCCTATTTCCATTGCGGATGAACCCATAGGGATCGTCACATCTATATTTCTGCCGGGTTCTTCGGTAATAGGCTCTTCCGCGAAGACCCGGTATCCGAAGTCATAGGCACTGAACCCAAGCTTGTATATAAGAGATACGAGTACCAGCACTATGAACAGCCGCGCAAGCATTGCAGCTATGGACATAAATGCTCTTCTGACCTTCATTTCGTACCGTCTCTCCTTCCTGATTTATCATTTACCATCATCATAGATCTATCTGTTCCACAGTCATATCCAGGATCTCTCTCATCATCCCGCAAAATGCCGATTCTGCCATCATAAAGTCGTGTACGATTGGCTCCATTATAATATCTTCATTTTCATCGACAAATCTTATGACCTCGGACAGAGAATCCCTGTCCTCATTAAAAGCAGAACTCATCTCGAAGTTCTTTTTCTTAAGGATCTCCACCTTTCCCAGTAATTCCGGGTGGTTTTCCAGCTCCCGTTTTTTCTCCTGATACTCTCTGTATTCCGGGGTATCTTTTATACACTCCGTGAATTGAAGAACATCATCATAGAGTCTGGCATCCAAGGTTTATACCTCCATGATGATGGGCAGTATCATTGGACGTCTCTTTGTCTTCTTCCAGAGATAGTCTGACAGATCATCCTTCATAGCGCTCTTTATCTTTCCCCAGTCACTGATCCCCTTTTCTGCAAGGTGATCAAGCGATTCCTCCAGTACTTCCGTGGAATCCTCAAGGAGTGCATCGGATTCTCTCACATACACAAATCCCCTTGAGATTATATCCGGTCCTGCAAGAACCTGTCCCGTACCTTTTTCCAAAGTAAGAACGATTATAACGATTCCGTCTTCTGCGAGATGCTGTCTGTCTCTTAATACCACGTTTCCCACATCTCCGACTCCGAGACCGTCTACAAATACGGCTCCCGTATGCACATGACCTGTGACCTGCGCCGGGCTCTCTTCATTGAGTTCCAATACATCCCCCGAGTGGATCATGAGAATATTCTCATTTTCGTATCCAAGCTCACGGGCGATATTGGCCTGGGCATGACGGTGTCTGTACTCACCATGCACCGGTATGGAATACTTGGGTTTCACCAGTGAATAGATAAGCTTTATCTCTTCCCTGCAGGCATGTCCCGATACATGGGCATCCTGGAATATTACATCTGCTCCCTTAGATTCCAGCTCATTTATTATCCTGGAAACAGATTTCTCATTCCCGGGTATGGGATTGGATGAAAAGATTATGGTGTCATTTGGCTTTATTGACACCTTTTTATGCATATTCATAGCCATTCTGGAAAGAGCGGCCATGGACTCTCCCTGACTTCCGGTTGTGACAAGCACAACCTTTTCATCCGGATAATCCTTCATCCTGTCTATCTCTATAAGTGTGTTTTCAGGAACATTAATATATCCCAGCTCCTGTGCGGTATTTATGATATTCACCATGGAACGCCCTTCCACGATGACCTTTCTGTCGTATTTATAGGCAGTATTGATGATCTGCTGCACCCTGTCCACGTTTGACGCAAATGTGGCTATTATTATCCTGCCGTTTTTATGGGATTCAAACAGCGAGTCAAAAACAGCTCCTATAGAACGCTCAGACTTTGTAAATCCCTCTCTCTCTGCATTTGTGCTATCACACATAAGGGCAAGAACGCCTTTTTTACCGATCTCACCGAATCTCTGCAGATCTATGGCATCTCCGAATACAGGTGTGTAATCTACCTTGAAGTCACCCGTATGGACCACTATCCCTGCCGGTGAGTAAATCGCAAGCGCCGATGCGTCAGCTATGGAGTGATTGGTTTTTATGAATTCGATCCTGAACTGTCCGAGATTTATGGACTGTCCGTGGCGGACCACTTTTCTCTTTATACTCTTTGTAAGTCCGTGTTCTTCAAGCTTGTGATCGATAAGGCCTATAGTAAGCTTGGTGGCATAGATAGGTGCGTTTACCTCCTTTAATACATAAGGAAGCGCCCCGATATGGTCTTCATGGCCATGGGTGATGATAAAGCCCTTCACCTTATCTATATTTTCTTTTAAATAAGTGACATCGGGAATACATAGATCTATTCCCAGCATATCGTCTTCGGGAAAAGCTATTCCGCAATCCACCACAATAATACTGTCTTCAAATTCAAAGGCAGTAATATTGAGACCAATCTGCTCAAGTCCGCCTAGCGCGATTATCCTGAGCTTTGATCCCTCTTCGTTCATATTCTTTTTCAAATAACACCGTCTTTCCGGACCAATAGTATCACAACTCTATGTCGATATCGTCAAGCTCTTCTTCCAGTGCTTCCACTGCCTTCCGAAGTTCATCCTCGTCCTCGACGGACTCGTAAACTACCATTTCCTCGTCTTCTTCTCCGGGAACGGCTTTTAAAACAAAAGCCTCAGCATCTCCTTCTTCCTCTTCCGTACAGAGAAGATAGGAGTTCTGTCCGACCTTTGCTTCAGCAAGCACAAAATAATCGATCTCTTTTCCGTCTTCCAGAGTGAATGTTACCTGGTCCATGTATTCTCCTTTATATACCTCTATTCAGGAAATCTCCAAGGATCACGGCAGCCGCCACGCTGTCTACGCGCGCCTTCCTGTCCTTTAAATTCCTGATATTTTCATCATCCATTATCTCGTAGGCTTCTACTGTTGACAGTCTCTCATCCTGAAATCTTACCGGCAGACCCGTTCGTCTCGCGATCATATCGCCGAAAAGTCTGGCCTTTTCTGCTCTTTCTCCCTCTGTCCCGTCCATGTTCAGAGGAAGTCCCAGAACAATGACCTCGACGTTTTCCGATGAAATGATCTCCTCGATACGGGCACAGGTACGCCGCAAAGCGTTTTCCTTCTGTCTCCGGATTATCTCAACTTCTCTTATGACACTGCCTGTGGCATCGGTAATGGCCACTCCCACGGTCTTCGATCCATAATCAAGCCCGAGATATTTCATCTATACTATTCCTTATCCCATCCGCTGCTCTTTATATACTGTTTTAAAAGCTCTTCCACAAGCTCGTCTCTCTCAACCTTCATGATAAGACTTCTCGCATTATTGTGGCTCGTAATATAAGTGGGATCTCCGGACATAATGTATCCCACTATCTGGCTTATCGGATTGTATCCCTTTTCCGTAAGGGCCTCATAAACCGTAGACAGCACCACTTTCACGCCGGTTTCGGGTTCTTTTTCCACCCTGAACATCTGGGTACTTTCTAAATCTTTCATGTTGTATCCTCCTTAAGTATTTACCTTCCCCTTTATCATCCATGGTATTCGCCATTATAAGAGATCAGCGTAACATCGCTTACTCCGTTAACGGCACGTACCTTATCGGCAATATCCAGTTCCTTTTCACTGAGATCAAGTGTAACCGAGATCTCGAATTCATCCCCTCTGGTGATCTTGCTCTTAACTCCATGAGGAATATCCTTTACAAGATCGAGAACCTGTTTCTCGGCCTCGTCGTTTCCGTGGAATATCATCACGTAAGCCTTTGCTTTCTCCTGCTTCCTGTGCATAACAGCTACGATAATGAGCATGAAGAACATTCCGACAGCTCCCAGGAGATACATGCTGGCTCCGATGGTAATTCCCATTGTGATCGACCAGAACAGGTACATTATATCCAGCGGTTCTTTCACAGCGCTCCTGTATCTGACTATTGAAAGCGCACCCACCATACCGAGGGAGATAACGATATTGGTGCTGATAGCCAGCGTTACCATACAGGTGAGCACTGTCATTCCTATTAATGTAAGAGCAAATGTCCTGCTGTAAACCACACCGCAGAAATATCTCTTATAGATCTCGTAGATCAATATCCCTATCACCAGGGCCAGAAGCATATCCACCACTATGGTCATCAAAGTGCTTAAGGATATGGACTGGTTGTACATATCCGACTCCAAAATAGACTTCTTGATCATTGCTTTAACGCTCATTTAATCTGTTTCCTTTCATAAACCTCTTATTTTCTTCATTGCATCACAGCACATCACAAACTTTGATGCAGCGGTATAAACGGAAGCCTCCGGCTCGATCAGTTCTTTTATGTTTTCCGGATAGTACTCCGTATACTTTACTTCCATTATGAGCTGTCCCTCTCCCAGAGTTTCATAAACAGGTATGCTGCGGTCAAAGAGGTCAAAGCTCATGAATCCTGATCGTACATGCTCGTCAAAGGTTATCCTGACAGTTCCGGGAGCATATACAAAAGGGGTCCTGTCATAGTCCACCAGCACTCCGGGTCTCAGCCCTTCAGAACAGCAGGCTATGTAGAATTCCTTACAGACCTGTTCCTCCCTGTTGATCAGGAATGAATAATCACCGTCAAGTATCTTTTTCAGCTCATCTTTGCTGATCCTGGCAGACTTTTTATTTATATAGCTTCCCTGTTTAGACTTGCATTCCAAATTGATAACGTCGTCCGAATAATTATATATCCGTATGCGGTACTTCCTGCGTTCCGCAGTTCCCGCCTGCTTATCATTGTATGCGCTTTCCCACACATCGTCAAAATAAAGGCTTCTGATAAAATAGCTTCCATCCTTTGCGTGGCTGTCTATCCCGGCCTTTTCCCGAAGACGGTTCTTCAGGATATCTGCTTCTCTATCCGATATAAGATATTTTAATTCGTGGCGATATACATCTTTCAACATCCTTTAAGTATAACTTACGAGGGTCTCCTTCGCAAGTTATTGGATCTCAGGCCAGTCTATCTCATCCGCAAGACCGACTATCGTTCCCGTCAGATCATAGAAATGAAGATCAGTATCCTTTTCCCATTCTTTCATAGTATCATCGTCAAAAATGAATATGATATTCTTTGGAATCCTGCCCGATGTACACTCATCATGATACTTCATTAAGGTCTCTTCCACCTGCCCATCTATGTTTCGGGCAAAATAATACTTATTTACAGTAAGTCCGTTCTTCATGGCAAAATATGCCGATCTCTCCATGCTGAACTGATCATTCGTTACAAATACTATATGGTCATACTGTTCCATTCTGTCTGCGAGCGCTTCATTTTCAAGGTCGCTGTGTACAGGTTTTGCCGGTGTCGTAAATTTCCGGTTCCTGGAATACAATGTCCCGCTCATATCGATAAACTGCAGTACAAGACAGATACTGATGATGATAACGGAAAGAGGCTTCCCTGCGATCTCCCTTATGGAACCCAGATACAGTAAGATCACCACAGGCCATACAAACCTTCCGGTTGACCTGAAGATCCCCAGGACAGCTTCGACCCCCGGGCTGACCTTTATCCCGAAGATCAGTCTGGTGTTGATCGTAATATCCGGAAAGACTGCCATTATAAAAAATACAACCATCAGCATTAATGCGACCGCCTCTCTCCGGCTTACGGGTATCCTGCCCTTTCTCTTTCTTATGATATCAGCAAAGAACATGATGACCGCAGTAATTAAAAGGATCAGCCCTCCTATCCCCAGATAACCGAACCCTTCATATTGATTGGCGCTCTGCAGGGGAAGTGCAGGAAGGATGATACTCATATCGAGAGGATTGATAAATGTATTAAGGTTACTTCCAAACCCGCCAAGAGCATAGGACACCTTTACGTTTCCGTAAAATGCGCCTGTAATAAAGAGAGCAGTAAATGTAAGCAATCCCGAAACCGCACCGGTTATAAATGCCGGCTTAACATTCTTTGTCATGATAATCTCATCAACGAAGACTGCCACAGCAATCACGGCGCCCATAAGCCATAGATAGGGATGAAGCATGACCGTTACAAAGAAGTATCCTCCCCAGACAAGGCATTTCTTCACAGTGCTCCATCTGTACCCGTCATAGAGCCAGATGATAAACGGGATCAGAATAAGATAATGTGCTGTTAAGGACGTATGATAGAACATCCGCTGCAACATCGGGAAACTTACAGTGATAAACGGGACGGAAATAAGCGCTGTCATATCATCACCCGTAAGCTTCTTAACAGCAAGTGCCGTACATCCGCCCGTAAGGCAGAAAGACAGGATGCCATACATCCCAAAATACTGGAATGTCTCAGGCAGAACATCCCTGAAACACTTAAATATTATCGCCAGCAGCGGAATCGAATCAGTCCACAATATAGACATTTTGTGGGGATATGACATTGAATCCATGAGTCCCGGAGGGAAAAACCATGATGACTGTCTGAAATGACACCAGCCCAGATAGTGTTGGTGAATATCCGGATCCTGTACCTTGAAGATCCAGCCGTCATAGGTAACCTTAAGAACTCCGGGTCCGTATATCAGAAGAAAAAGCAATGCTCCGATAAAAAAGCCGCCCCAGAAAATATATCCCGGGATCTTCCTCAACTTTTCCCCTGTTTTCATCATGCTTTCTGTCATAGCACTAATTGTATAAGACAGGTTTATTTATATCAAGTATCTCTGAGATCCTTCGGGCTGAAGCCCTCAGGATGACAATGTGATGTCATTCTGAGATCCCTCCGGTGTCATTCTGAGATCCCTCCGGTGTCATTCTGAGCTCCCTCCGGTGTCATTCTGAGATCCCTCCGGTGTCATTCTGAGCGCAGCGAAGAATCTATTTTTTCATTTACTATATTACTTCCCTGGGTTATACTGTAACCGTTTTTATTTTTGTCGTTTAAGTAAAGGAGCCTTAGCATGCAGGATTATAAGCCGGTTAAAGAGGGGAAAGTAAGAGAGATCTATGAGACCAAAGACAATCTCATCATGGTTGCAACTGACAGGATATCCGCTTTTGACGTGATCTTAAAAAATAAGATCAGCAAAAAAGGTGTGGTTCTCACACAGATATCCAAATTCTGGTTCGATTACACCCGTGATGTGACCGCTAATCATATGGTGAGCATTGATGTTAATGACATGCCCGAATACTTCAGAAATCCTGATTTTGAGGGCCGCAGTATGCTCGTGAAAAAACTGCGCATGCTTCCCATAGAGTGTATAGTAAGAGGATATATCACCGGAAGCGGATGGGAGAGCTACCGCAAAAACGGAACCGTATGCGGCATAAAACTTCCCGACGGTCTGAAAGAATGCGATAAGCTCCCTGAACCTATATACACTCCCAGCACAAAAGCTGAGCTTGGTGACCACGACGAGAACATAGATTTTGAGAGAAGTGTTGAAGTTCTGGAAAAAGAATTCCCCGGTCATGGCAGGGATTATGCAGAAAAGATAAGAGACTATACAATAACTCTCTACAAGAAATGTTCAGATTATGCAGCTTCCAAAGGCATCATCATAGCCGACACAAAATTTGAATTCGGCCTCGACGAAAACGGAGATGTAGTGATCGGGGATGAGATGCTCACCCCCGATTCAAGTCGTTTCTGGCCTGTGGAAGGATATAAACCCGGTTCATCACAGCCTTCTTTTGATAAACAGTTTGTAAGGGATTATCTGAAAGCCAATCCCGACTGTGATTATAATCTTCCTCAGGAGGTCATAGATAAGACCATCGATAAATATCTGGAAGCTTACAGGCTTCTTACAGTGAAAGACTTAGCTTAAGCCTACTACGGTCTTTTCCTTTTCGGCAGATCCTGTTACTATCCGTCCGTCCGGGAGATAGATTTCGATCTTTGCTCCCGCTGACGGATCTGACAGGGTTATTTCTATATTTGCGTTATTCAGCACTGCTTCTGCTGTCATAACCGTATTTCCCTTTAGATCCGGTATTTCTGCAATTGCTTTTTCCCCTTCTTTCGGAAGATAGAATCTCAGTGTCACTCCATTTTTATAGTCATAGTCAGGTCTTTCGTTTTCTGAGCCCATTGGCAGAAGCGTATTTTCACGCACGAATAACGGCATATGAAGATAATCGTACGTCTTTCTGTACCAGTGTCCGCCCTCCAGTATCTCGTTATCAAGGAGATTTATCCAGCGGCCCTCGGGCAGATAAAATTCTCCAACGCTCCGGTCATTAAAGATGGGAGCCACAAGCAGAGAATTTCCGAGCATATACTGCATATCCAGATATCTGCATCCGGGATCATCCGGGAATTCAAAAGGCATGGGGCGCATCACCGGCGTTCCCTTTTCATGCGCGATCACCGACATCCTGTACAAATATGGCATGAGCGAACACTTAAGTCTTGCAAACTTCCTTACCACATCATTTGATTCTTCATCGAAGATCCATGGAACGCGATAGGTATCCGAACCGTGGAGACGGCTCTGGGTACTTAAGAGCCCGAACTGCGCCCATCTTTTATAGAGATCCGGGGTTGCAGTCGCTTCAAATCCTGAAATATCGTGACTCCAGAACGCAAAGCCGCTCATCGAGAAGGACAGCCCTCCCCTCAGCGTTTCTGCCATGGACGGATAGCTGGCACTGCAGTCTCCTCCCCAGTGAATAGGGAACTGCTGACTTCCTGCCGTGGCACTTCTGGCAAACAGCAGAGCATTTCCCTTACCCTTTACCTCTTCGATCGCTTCAAAGACTATCTTCTGATATATGTAGGAATACATATTGTGCATTACTTCGGGATCACTGCCGTCATAATAAGTCACATCGGTAGGTATCCTCTCACCAAAGTCAGTTTTGATACAGTCAATTCCAAGGTTCAGAAGGTCCTTTATCTTTTCAGCATACCATTTTCTGGCATCGGGATTGGAAAAATCCATTACTGCCAGGCCGGGCTGCCAGTTATCAACCTGCTTAATGCCCTTTCCGTCTGCCCTCATAAGGAAATATCCCTTTTCGGCCAGTTCATCAAATGTATCTCCATACTGGCTCACATAGGGGTTGACCCATGCGCAGAGCTTAAGGCCCTTATCATGATAGCGCGAAAGCATTCCCCTGACATCGCTGAATTCATCCTCGTCCCAAACGAAATCACACCAATGCAGCGCTTTCATCCAGTAGCAGTCAAAGTGGAATACACTTAAGGGAATATTCCTCTCCTCCATACCGCTGATAAGCTTTGAAGTGGTCTCCTCATCATATTCCGGTTTAAAGCTGGTGGAGAGCCAGAGACCAAAGCTCCAGGCGGGCGGAAGAGCCGGTCTTCCTGTTAATGCAGTATAAACTTCCATTATATCTGCCGGTGTCTTTCCATAGATCAGATGATACCGGAGCTGTTCTCCTGGCACACTCATCCCCACGTATTCTACTTTTTCGCTGGCTACTTCGAATTCCACATTTCCTGCATGATCCGCGAATACTCCGTAGCCCTCGCTTGTCATATAAAACGGGATATTTTTGTAGGTTATCTGGCTGGCTGTTCCCCCATCCTCATTCCATTCATTTATTACCTGTCCGTTCTTTACAAAAGATGTATATTTCTCTCCAAAGCCGTAGACTGTCTCCCCGGCCTTCAGCGAAAGCTCCGTAAGGATATAAGGCTCGTGATTTTCTCTGAAATAATTCTTCCCAGAAAACATGGATGAGGGACGTTTATTCCATCGCATATATCCTGTATTTCTGAACCCGGAAGCGGTAAGTATACGGCCATCCGCTTCAAAGCTGTATCCCCACTGTTTTCTGTTCACACGGACTGTAATATCTCCTGCAGTCATTACCGCGTCATCATCTGAGATATCCACCTTTACGGGATCAGGTGACAGTTTCAGCTCATATCGGGGTTCCTTTGTATCATAGCCTTTATAATGAGTCACAGTAACCGCAATATCATTATGGGCTGCAGAGACAAAATCCATCTGCAGTACCGTCAGGTCAAGAGCGTCTGCCCTGGAGAGGATCGGGCGTTCCGGTGCCAGAACACGCATACCGTTTTCTATTTTCTCTACCCTGAATCCCTGGGTTGCATAGGACGGGGCTACGTTCTCACTTCTGAGCCAATATCCTTCTGTAAATTTCATATTGTTTCTCCTGATACAGGGCCAGCCAACAGCAGAGATCTCCTGCCACCGGCTGGCGCCTGATTACCTTTTAATTGTCAGTTATGCATTACTGTGCGCCGTCTATCTCTGCCCACTGTTCTTCAATCTGCTTGCAAGCCTCGTCCTTTGTAACTGTTCCTGCAACGTATGACTGCAGGATCTGTCCGCAGGTCTGATGCCAGCTGTCAGTTGAATAGCTGATCGCCAAAGTTCCGGAGCCTTTTGCTGCGGTTGCTGCAGCACCCTGTTTGATAACTTCGAATTCACTGGGCGCATCTGAAACGATGGGAGGTACTACACCGGCAACATCAGTAAACCATGCCTTTCCGTAGTCAGATGTATACCACCAGTTAACGAAGTTAAGAACTGCCTGACGGTTAGCGGAATCTTTTGCCACGTGCAGAGCCTGATCAGATCCGGAGATGACCTTGCACTCACCGGCATCTTCAGTTACAGGATATCCAACAAATCCGATCTTGAGATCCGGATTTATCGCCATACAGTCTGCCTCAACCCATGCACCCTGTCCAAGGATAATAGCTGCTTCCCCGTTTGCAAAAGCTGCTTCCTCGGCTGAGAGATCTGTCTCGAGAGGCTTTGCATCGCCATACTTCTTTGCAAGATCCAGGAAATCAAAGTAATTATTGTAGAGTTCCGGATAATCGGAAACTTTTGCTTCGCCCTTTTCAAACTTCTGAACGAGTTCTGCTGAAGAGATACCCGCTGCGTCAGCGGCAGCATTTACAAAGCTCTGATATGTGTGCTTAAATACCCACCACTCAGCAAATCCGGTTGTGAAAGGCTTATAACCAGCAGCAGCGATCTTTTCGCATGCTTCCTTCAGACCTGAAGCGGTTTCAGGAAATTCACTTATTCCGACTTCATCGAATATATCCTTATTGTAAAGGATTCCGAAGTAATTACCCTTGATCGCGAATCCATAACATCCCTTTCCACCTTCTTTTGTTGACGTCATAACGGATGCAATAGAGGGATCCATTGTGCTCATTATAGGCTCATTACTTAAGTCATAAGAATACTCAAGGTATGTATCGATCTCCTTTCCTGACGTAGACGAGAAGATATCCGGCACTTCACCGGAATTAAGCTTTGCCTTAAGCAATGTGGGATAATCATTCTGGGTGGTCTCATAATTGATCGTAACGTCGGGAGCCACATTTGAGTACTCGTCAATAAGCTCATTTATGGCATCTGCGTATTCTGGCGAAGAAATGAACATGTAGATCTCACCTGAATCACCAGATGCATCAGCGGCCTCTGCAGGAACTGCTTCGCTGTCCGCCTCGCTCTTTGCGGAATCGTCTGCTGCGGGAGCTGCTTCCTCTGCGGCAGCCGGAGCATCGCTTGCGGGAGCACTGGCTGCCGCACCGGATCCTCCACATCCCGCAAGGGATGCTGCCATTGCTGAACATAAAATGATCGATAACAGTTTCTTTTTCATATCTTTCCTCCTTTTTTGGATATAAATGATTTATCTCAACCCTTGACCGCACCAGCGACCACGCCTTCAACAATGTACTTCTGCAGAAGGATGAATATTATTATGGAGGGCAGCACCGTAAGAGCCATAGCTGCCATGGCATACTGCCATTTGGTATTCATCTGTCCCACAAAAGTATATGCTGCCAGGACAAGGGTTTTTGTCTTGTTGCTGCTGTTTACCATAAGGAGCGGAAGCAGGAAATCATTCCATATCCACATCACATCCAGCACGATAACGGTAAATGTAACCGGTTTCATCAACGGGAATATAATGGCGGTATAGGTTTTCCAGGTGGATGCCCCGTCTATCTTCGCACTCTCGTCTATCTCTTTCGGGATAGTCTTCATGAAGTTAAAAAAGATGAATGTGGCCATGGGTATTCCAAATCCCCAATACTGTATACCGAGACCCACACGGCTCTGATCCAGATGTATTATGTTCATAGCCTTTAAGAGTGTGATCATGATAGTCTGAAAAGGTATGAGCATAGGTGTAATGATAAGTGTATATACTATCCCGGTATACCTGTTTCTTCTCCGGTCCAGAATATATGCTGCAAGGGATGAGAAAAAGACGATCCCCACGATTCCTATCACCGTGATCATCACGTTATTAACAAAGAGATTTCCGTAATGGATCTTCTTTACCACATAAGTGATGTTCTCAAATGTGGGTTCCTTTGGTAGATCGATCGGTGATGATACCACTTCTCCGAAGGGCTTAAATGAATTCATAAACATGAGGAACACCGGATAAATATAGATAATAGCCAGTATTGTTAAAAAGACTAAAAGCACGATCCTTCCGATAAAAGCTTTTCTTTTCATACCCATTACAGATCTACCTCCAGTTTACTCATAAGTTTAAGCACCAGCTGGGTTGCTATAAGGACGAACACAAAGTATATGATCGCCTCGGCAGATCCCATTCCGTAATTGTTATTGGTAAATGCCTCCTGGTATATCTGCATCGTAGTGCTGTATGTGGATGTCCCCGGGCCTCCTTTTGTAAGGGCCAGAATGATATCGAATACCTTTAACCCGTTTGTAAGGGACATGAAGATGCAGGTGGTGATGGAAGGTCCCAATAACGGAAGTGTCACATATCTGAACTTCTGTATGGGAGTCGCTCCATCAACGACTGCTGCTTCCAGTACATCTTTGGGAACAGCCTGAAGTCCTGCGATATAGAGGACTATGTAGAACCCGAGAGCCTGCCAGACTCCTACAAAACCCACAGAATAAAATGCAAGATGCGGATCCCCGAGCCAGCTGAAATTCAAAAATCCCAGACCTGTAATATCGAAAAGTTTCTCAAATCCCTTTGTAAAGATGAATTTCCAAATGAATCCCACGATTGTCATACTCATGATATAAGGGATAAAGAAAAGACCCCTGAATACATTGGCCAGTTTGAACTTCTGTGTAAGAGCTACCGCAAGTGCAAGAGCTATAACATTGGAAAAAACGATAAAGAACAGAGTATATTTGATGGTGAATAACAGGGTTTCGGTAAAATTTGATCCTGAACTGAATAGTTTTATGAAATTATCTGCGCCTACAAATACTGCATCCTTGGAAATCCCGTTCCATTCGGTCATTGAATAATATCCGCTCATTATAAAGGGAATATACATCATGACGGTAACCAGTATGAGGGCAGGTATCGTAAAACAGAATGTTTCAAGCCTTTCTTTCTGCTGTCTCCTGGAGATTTTATTCATAAACGCCTCCGACAAAATAGATAAACGTCTTTCTTTACAGATGATTATATTCATGTTATTTTGCATATAAAATGGAAAAAACCGATCTGTAATCTGTAAAAAACCGACAATGAAGAGTGGAGCAAGGATAAAAAAGTTCAAAAATTACATAAGCGCAAGAATGGATCATCTGCCGCTCTGGGCAGAATTTACCCTCTTTCTCGCAGTTATCCTGATACTCCTGACATTAGTATTATCTATAACGATCTATAAGAGGGAACAGAACAGGACGGTAACTTCACAGACCCTCGCCCTCCGGAGTCTGTTAAACCTGAAGATGACAAATCTGGAGGGGTATCTCGATTCTCTGGCATCCTTTGCAATACTTCCTGTTTATGACAGTACCTTCTATCAGGCTCTGCAGTCCTCTGCCGATCTTCCGGAAAATACCATCGACAATATCCGCTCCACAGTCCGTACATACTTCTATTCCAGAAGCGATCTGCTCTCCTACCATGTGGATATGGTGGAACACGGTATCATGGTAGGCCGGGATTACGGACAGGAAAGAGTCTATGTCAGTCCCTCCCCCGATAATAAAGAGCACCCCTTAGACAGCAGGCATAACTACGCTGTTCTTCCCTCCGACCACGCTAAAGCCCTGTTCCGGTACATACACTCCATCATAAGGATTGAAGACAGAAAGGTTGTGGCTCTGACGGATTTTGAAGTGAACCTTTCCGGTATAAGCTATCTTTCCTCGGAAACTGCGATCCCGGAGGAAGTTATAAGCCTCTATAATTCAGACGGAGATCTTTTATATACCAATGCGGATGATACTCTTCGGGAAGCTATAGCAGGCGCTACAGCTAAAGAGAATCTGTCAATGCTTTCTATACCTGCTTCCAGAGAAACCCCTGTTTACTATGATGCCAACGGTACCAGATACCTTCTGACAACCGTTTCCAGCAATGATCACATGCTGTATCTCTCGTCTCTTGTGCCCATGTCGGTCATCCTTTCCCAGATACAGGCCACCCGTATATTTGCCATATTGATAGGACTTTTATTTCTTATATTTGCTGTAGCTGCCGCATACATACTGATCCACTATCTTTCCGCGCCCCTTTCGGAACTGGTGGAGATAATGGAACGCTTCGGAAGAGGAGAACTTATAAAGAAAAAGCTGGGGCGGAGCAGGGAAAGCACCGAGCTGTCCCGCTCTTTTTATCGTATGACAGAAAAAATAAACACCCTGGTCCAGGAAAATTATGCGGCTGAATTAAATGAGAAAAACGCAAGGCTTGCAGCGCTTGAAGCCCAGATAAATCCACACTTTATCTACAACACCCTTCAAGCCATAGGATCGGAAGCGTTAGTGAACGACCAGCCCGGAATATATGATATGCTGACAGCCCTTGCTGCAAACCTGCGCTATTCCATAAAAGCACCCAATGTAATATCATTGAAAGATGAACTTACATATGTGGAGAATTACATTCTTCTCCAGAAGATCCGCATGAGAGAAAAGCTTACAGTAGAACAGGATATTGATACTTCCACCCTGAATATTTCTGTTCCCAAGCTCTGCATCCAGACAATGATCGAGAACTCCATCATTCATGGAATAGGTGGCGAACGTATGTTTATAAAAATACTTCTCTCTGTGATAAGGAAGCAGGATCATATAGTTATTGAAGTAAGGGATAACGGAACCGGCATTGAGGCAAACGGTCTTAATAATATACGTAACAGCTTCCGTTCCCAGACACTTACAGATTCAAACAAGAGTATAGGGCTCACAAATTTGTATAACCGGCTGAGACTCTTATTCGGAGATAAGGCCGACATTAAAATCGACAGCCGTACGGGAGAGGATTCCTTTACAACCGTCATTTTGACGCTTCCCCTTGCCGATGAGATAAAGGAGGATCATGTATAAATCTTTGATCATAGATGATGAGAAACATGTACATACGGCTATAAGTAAACTTGGACACTGGAAAAAGTACAATCTGGAAAAACCCCAGTATGCAGAAAACGGCAAAGAGGGACTGACTGCCATCCGGGAGCTCCGTCCGTCCCTCGTGTTTCTGGATATGCAGATGCCGGTAATGAACGGTAAAGAATTTCTGGAAAATGCATCAAAAGAATTTCCCGATACTGCCTTCATCGTAATAAGCGGATTTGATGATTTTGAGTATACGCAGAGCGCCATACGCCATGGTGCCACTGATTATCTGCTAAAACCGGTGGTGGAGGAAGATCTGAATGCCGCCATTGAAAGAGCTATGAAGTCTCTTTATCCGGACGAATCGTTTGGCAGCGAAGAAACTACCGAGGACCTGAATGCCGAGGAGGTTGTGGAACTCATCAAAGAGCATATAGATAAGAACTACAGTGGAAATATCAAGGTTTCTGACTTCTCAGAGAAATACTATTTTTCCCACGAATATCTGTCTAAACTTTTTAAGACCCGGTACGGATCCAATATTTATGAGTATCTCCTGATGGTCCGTATGGAGAGAGCAAAGGAACTGCTCTCTGTTCCCGATCTTAAAATACAGGACATTTCTCTCAGAGTAGGATACTCTGATACCAACTATTTCTCAAAGGCATTCCACAACTATACAAGCCTGACACCCAGCGAGTTTAGAAAAAAATTGACTAATAATAAACATCTTCTTATACTGTAAGGGGAGGTTTTATTAATGCCCAAGCTACTCATACATGAGCTTATCCCCGGTATGGTAACCGCTGAGGATGTTTTCTCTTTCAATAATCAGTTGATCGTGCCCAAGGATATGGTCTTAACCGATAAGGCCATCACGAAGATGGAATTCTACTCCATCATGGCAGTCAATATCAAGGAAAGCAGTCTTCATCCCGATACTCCGGAGCCTATACCGGAACCCAGTTATTCTGAAAAGATAAGGTCCAGCGCCAAATACAAACAGTTTAGAAGAGAATATGAAGAAGAAATGGAGTCTTTCAAGGACTCTGTAAATGATCTTATTACTCTTAATGTCATGGATACCGAAGCCCTTCTAAAAAAGCCCGAAAAGCTTTTGGAGGAAAGCGACAGCGGCATCCACATTTTTGATATGCTTCACAACATGCGTATGTATGATGATCCCACATACGCGCACTGTATGAATGTAGCACTTATCTGCAATGTTTTCGGTTCATGGATAAAGATGGATGAAGAGGATATAAAGACACTTACCCTGTGCGGTCTGCTTCATGACATAGGCAAGATCATGATCCCTGACACTATCATCACCAAGCCGGCAAAGCTCACTCCCGAGGAGTATTCCGTTATAAAGACCCATTCCCTTGAAGGCTATAATGCCATCAAGCGCCTGAATATAGATGATCACATCAAAAATGCAGCCCTTATGCACCACGAACGATGCGACGGCTCCGGATATCCTTTCGGTCTGAAGACAAACAGGATAGACCGGTTCGCAAGGATAGTATCCATCGCAGATGTATATGATGCAATGACCAGTGCCAGGGTATACAGGGGTCCCCTCTGTCCCTTCCAGGTAATAAGCATATTTGAGCAGGAAGGCCTGCAGAAGTATGATCCCGAATACATACTTATATTCTTAGGTTACATAGTAAATACCTACATGCATAACAGAGTCCGTCTTTCAAACGGCATGGAGGGAGATATAGTCCTCATCAACAAAATGGATCTTTCCAAACCTATGATACAGTGCGGAAATCACTATATAGATCTCTCCCGTGAACATGGTCTTTACGTAGAAGCGATACTGTAAATACAAAAGAAGCAGCGGATGGCTGCTTCTCTTCATTTTCCGTTTATTATTATTCTGCTTCGCCGTAGAATCTTTCTTTGAAAAATGTCTTCTCGGCTTCATGCTTTTCCTGCTGCCGCTTCTCCTGCTCTGACTCCTGTTGCTCGTGAGCCCCGCGGATCTCTTCATTAAGAGACATCATCTTCGCATCCAGATCCGATACCATCTCCGCGCATTCGAAAAGCTCTCTCTTAATATGCTCGGGGGCATCCCCTTCGTACTTATAATTGATCTTGTGCTCCAGACTTGCCCAGAAATCCATGGCTACCGTTCTTATCTGGATCTCCACCTTGGTATCCACAACACCGTCCGACAGGAAGATTGGTACCGTCACTATCATGTGGTAGCTCTTATAACCGCTCTCCTTCGGATGCTTAATATAGTCCTTAATGGAAAGAACATTGATGTCGCTCTGATTAGCAAGTATCTCGGCAACACGGTAAATATCGGAAGTAAAAGAACAGATGACCCTGACACCCGCTATGTCATTGACATACTTCACCATATTTTCAATGGTAGACTCATAGCCCCTGCGCTTCAGCTTCTTAACGATGCTCTCAGGGGTCTTTATTCTGCTCTTCATGTGTTCTATGGGGTTATACTGATGAACATGCTGGAATTCGTCATTTAATATGGCCAGCTTTGTCCCTATTTCTTTCAGTGCTGAATTATAAAGGAGGATAATGGTTTCCCAGCTATCCACACCCTCATATTTGTTAATTTCCTTATCCATTATCAGTTTCCTTAACAGATCTGCTGTAGTCTATAAATGATATCATGCTTCACTGCGGTTGTCTATCAAAGTATTTTTTGATACGATTGTTACATGTTTGGAAGCACCGGAAACAGAAAAATGATCACTCTTATGCTGATAATGTTAATATCAGCATTTTTCCTCATGGGCTGTATGGAAGCAGGAGCCGCTGACTGGATAGGAGCCATGCAGCCCACCGAAGTTCCCACGGAAGAGCCCTCTACAGAAGAAGAATCCAAAGAAACCGTAGGCGAAGTATCCGGTGGCGACCGCGAGGTAGAGAACGACCTTCCCAGCTATGATCAGGAAGAGCCGGAGGACGAGGAAGAAGACATTTTTGAAGAAGAAGAAAACGAAGAAGATGAGGAAGAAGAAGTTAGCGATAATACCGTTAGCGAAGATACAGTCAGTGAAAATACAGCAGAAGAACAAGATCCCGATGACGGTGAGAATCACGATGTAACAAAAGGCTCCTGGGATGATGACGACTGGACAGCTGAGGCAACCATTGGCGAAAACCATGAAATTAAAGTTACTGTGAACTCCACCAGAAAAGCTATGCAGCAGGAAAAGGTCACAAGTTATACTCCTGCAAAAAGAAAATCAGGAAAGGACATCAATGATCTTCGTTTTGCATTTTATCGCAAAGTTGAGGGTAATAAATCTGATGCCGCCGATGATGTTTCAGATTTTGAAGATGTGGATGAGCCAACCGACAGGCAGCTTGACAGTCTGATGGCTGTGGCGGATGATCTGGGCAAACTGATTGCGCAGTTTGGAATAACCGGTTATGATTTCGAGCATCCGGCAGAGAATGATGATGAAGAACTGACAATGGATCTTTATCGTAAGAACAGCTATCAATACTATATGTATTTGGTATATGACAGCAAGGGGCATCTGGAAGAGATCAATTTGGAGCTGGA
Organism: uncultured Lachnospiraceae bacterium; assembly: GCA_902779445.1. Classification (GTDB taxonomy): domain Bacteria; phylum Bacillota; class Clostridia; order Lachnospirales; family Lachnospiraceae; genus NK4A144. The sequence goes on along the minus strand of CACZBM010000003.1, from coordinate 25,894 downwards.
AGAGTATTAAGAATCACACAATGGTATAAAAAGAGGAGCGCCCCGGGACTCGCAAGTCGCCGGGGCATATTATGAAAAAATCATCTAACTGTCTGACTCAAATCTGATATTGTTATATTAACAGGTGGTTGTTAACAAATTGTGAACACGAGGTAAACATATAGTAAATACTTACAATAGAAGTTAAAATTTTGAATGATTTGTTGTAATTTTGCACATAAGTCTCGTCATCTTGCGTATAGTGTACAAAAATGCTACAATATCTTGAATCTGTGATATTTCACGAAAGCGAAGGTGTTTAGGGCAGATATGGATGATTTTATGGACAGTCTGGTTAAAGAAGTCGAGGGAAACGTTAAGCCGATACGTTCGGTGAAAATGGAAGATTTTGATGACGTGCAGACTGAGAACGCTGCTCCCTCCGAGCCCAAACCCGCATTCCGGAAAGTAGACTGGTCGGTTTATAAAAACCCGCCTTCTCCGGCGCCGGCTCTTGTACAGGAGACAAAGTCTGTAAAGAGTGATGACAGGGATATTTTTCTCCATGTTCATCACGAGAATGTCAGATGCTACAGAAATACACAGGCAGTTATAAATGAGAATTCAAGCCAGATAAAGCAGGAGCTGAAAAGCACCCGGTCAGGTTTACGTGGGTGGCTCATTCTCCTCTTTATCCTTACCATACTGAATCTGGGAGCTAATGCATTCCTGATCCTAAGGATGGTTTTTGGCATCATCTAATAAATTAAGTAGAAAAGAGTTTTTCAGAATGAAATCTGACAGCAACATAAATTTAAGGTACGCTATCCGTGGTGGAAAACCGCTGGAGGGTGAAGTCGAGATAGGAGGGGCCAAGAATGCGGCTCTTGCTATTATAGCTGCAGCTATAATGACGGATGATACCGTTACTATTGAGAACATGCCGGATGTCAGGGATACGAACGTACTCCTTGATGCCATGGCAGGCATCGGTGTCATTATTGAGAGACCCGACAGACATACCGTTAAGATAAACGGTTCCATGGTTCGCAATGTCAACATTGAGTACGAGCTGATAAAGAAGATCAGAGCTTCTTATTACCTGATAGGGGCTCTTCTCGGGAAATATAAAGAAGCGGAAGTACCACTTCCCGGCGGCTGTAACATAGGAAGCCGCCCTATAGACCAACATCTTAAGGGCTTCAGGGCGATCGGCGCAGATGTTAAGATAGAGCATGGTTCCATCATAGCAAAGGCCGATAAACTGGCAGGAGCCCATATCTATATGGATGTTGTAAGCGTTGGTGCCACCATCAACATCCTTATGGCATCCTGTATGGCTGAAGGAAAGACCATTATTGAGAATGCCGCCAAGGAACCTCATGTGGTTGACGTGGCAAACTTCCTGAACAGCATGGGAGCCAACATTAAAGGGGCCGGAACTGACGTTATAAGGATACGGGGTGTCTCTTCTCTTCACGGAGCTACATATTCGGTTATTCCTGATCAGATCGAAGCCGGAACATTCATGTTTGCGGCAGCTGTTACCGGCGGAAGTATACTTGTAAAGAACGTGATCCCCAAGCATCTGGAATCCATAAGCGCAAAGCTTATAGAAGTCGGATGTGAGATAGAAGAATTTGATGACTGTGTAAGGGTTACAAGGAGAGGAAAGCTTAAGAGCACTCAGATAAAGACTCTTCCCTATCCCGGATTCCCTACAGACATGCAGCCTCAGGCCGGCGTCACCCTTTCTCTTTCCGAAGGTGTCAGCACCATCACTGAGAGCATATTTGAAAACAGATTCAGATATGTGGATGAGATAATGAAGATGGGTGCCAATATCAAGGTGGAAGGAAATACCGCCATCATAACAGGTACTGAAGGATTGAGCGGAGCAAACATCACCGCTCCGGACCTTAGAGCAGGAGCTGCTCTGGTACTGGCAGCACTTGCTGCTGACGGCGTCTCTGCTATAGATGATATCCAGCTTATTGAAAGAGGATACGAAGACTTCGATCTGAAGATCCGCGGACTTGGCGGTATAATCGAAAAGGTATCCGATGACAGATCGGTAAAGAAATTCAGACTGAAGTATAAGGCAGGGTGAAAAGAGATTCTTCGCTTTGCTCAGAATGGCATTAGCAAAAAAGGGAGGGGTTACACCCTCCCTTAAATCATACTCTGTTGTAATTGATAAGGCAGCCGTCCAGGATTATCTGCCTCTCATCATCTGTCAGTTCTCCAAGTGAGAGCCCGAATTCTGTAAGACTTCCATCCTTTACTGCGTAGGCCTTTATGTCATCCCACTTTTCTTCAACAGCTTTCCTGATATCCGGAACAAAAATGTAATCCAGATTTTTAAACGGCAGTTCGCCCTTTTCGATCATAAAGGGCAGCATTCCCCAGTTTATAAGGTTACTCCTGTAACGCTTGGTGGCATATTCATTGGCGATATTTGCCCATCCTCCGAGTACCTTCTGACAGGAAGCCGCCTGCTCTCTTGCAGAACCGTCTCCGGGTTTTACTGCGAATATTGTGGAACCTATTCCGGTATTGTCCCAGGTCATTCCCGGGAACTTTTCTTTTATTGACCGTAGCACGGGTCTGATCTCAGCAGAAGCTTCTATCATCTTTTCAAGAGAGAAAACTCCATCCTCTCTCGCTTCCTCAAACGCCCTTACTTCTTTGGCTCTGGGCACATAGGAAGGATCCTTTCTGGAAAGGGCAAATTCTGCAAGTCCCAAAGGATTCGACCTGTAAGATGAAGTCTCTCCCGAAGGGATCAGTTCATCTGTTGTGGTAACGGGATCATGGATCTCGGAAACCACCTTCAAGAGCAGATTATCCGTCAGAGCAACCATCTGAGGCCAGTCTTTGATATTAGGTCCGAGAATCAGTTCCGTATCCGGATCTGCCTTGCCCTTTGAATCAAATACCCTCTTTTCATAAATCCCTTTGTCAAAGAAATACTTATATTTTCCAATCTCTACATCCATTTCGGAAGCGGGAGTGAGTATTCCCTTATTTGCAGCTGTAGCTGCAATGGAACGGGCATCCATCAGAGCAACCGAGGAGATCTGTCCGTTCTGAACCTTTGAACCCTCCCTGTTAGGGAAGTTTCTGGTAGAGTGTCTTATTGACAGCGCATTATTGGACGGTGTATCTCCGGCTCCGAAACATGGACCGCAGAAACAGGTCTTAACGACAACTCCGGCATCTATAAATTTTGAAACCGCGCCGTTCTTTACAAGTTCTGCATATACAGGCATGGATGCGGGATATACACTCATGGTGAATTCATCGCTTCCGATATCCGCACCCTTAAGGATGTCTGCAGCTGCACAGAGATTCTCGAAACCGCCTCCGGCACATCCGGCGATTATTCCCTGGTCTACCAGAAGTTTTTTATCTCTGATCTTCCTGTGAAGGTCAAAGTCCACCTTATCTCCGAAGGATACCTTTGCCCTTTTTTCCACATCTGAAAGAATATCAGAAAGATTGCTGTTTACTTCTTCGATAGTGTACACGTTACTAGGATGGAACGGCATAGCTATCATGGGCTTGATATTTGAAAGATCAACAGTAACAATCTCATCGTAGTAAGCAGTTGATGCAGGGTTAAGCTCCCTATAGTCATCCGCCCTTCCATGGAGAGAAAGGAACTCTTCCGTGGCACTGTCAGTTCTCCAGATAGACGAAAGGCAGGTAGTCTCTGTGGTCATTACATCGATACCTATCCTGAAGTCTTCGCTGAGATTTGATACCCCGGGTCCCACAAACTCCATAACCCTGTTCTTTACGATTCCTTCAGCAAACAATCTTCCGATCAGCGCAAGAGCCACATCCTGAGGTCCCACCCCGAAGGACGGTTCTCCTGTAAGATAGATCGCCACTATTCCGGGATAATCGATGTCATAGGTCTGTGACAGGAGCTGCTTAACAAGCTCCGGACCGCCCTCTCCCATGGCCATGGTTCCGAGAGCGCCGTATCTCGTATGAGAATCAGATCCCAGGATCATCTTTCCACATCCTGCAAGCATTTCCCTTGCGTACTGATGTATGACAGCCTGATGAGGAGGCACATAGGCACCCCCGTACTTTTTGGCTGCCGAAAGCCCAAATACGTGATCATCCTCATTTATGGTACCGCCAACTGCACACAGCGAATTATGACAGTTTGTCAGAACATAGGGAAGCGGAAACTTCTGAAGTCCCGAAGCTCTGGCCGTCTGGATGATACCGACATATGTGATATCATGGCTCGTTATACAGTCAAATTTGATCTTCAGCTTTTCCATATTTCCAGAGGTGTTATGGGCCTTTAATATTCCATATGAGATAGTACCCTTTCCAGCCTCCTCAGCGGAAACCCCCTCCGGAGCTGTGTCAGCGATATCCACGCCGTTTATAAGAAATCCCCCTCTTCCACGTACAGTTACTGATTCAATCATATCTTTCTCCTCGTCTATTTGTCCTCATCTGGCTCTATGGTCCCAATGTCATTAAGTTAAATCCTGAGCGTTAGCGAAGGATCTCTCCTACAGCTATAAGAGATTCTTCGCGTCTCGTCTGCCGACTCGGTCCGTGCTAAACGCGTGCCACCGGCACGCAGCACCGCTCAGAATGACACTAACTTAACGGCTTTGCTACTGTCCTCATATTCATTTCTTTGCGGATTTCTTCGGCAGCTTCACCTTGTCGAGATGCCAGATCTCATTCACATATTCCTGAATGGTGCGGTCTGATGAGAACTTGCCCGTGGAAGCCACGTTGATTATGGCTTTTCTGGCCCATCCGGCCTTGTCACGATACTGCTTCTCCACCTCAGCCTGGGCTTCCGCATAAGAGCGGAAATCCTTCAGGATAAAGTACATATCAGCCTTTGACGTACTCTGTGTGTTCAAAAGAGAATTGTAGAGATCCCTGAAAAGATCCGGATCCTCTTTTGAATAGAATCCGTTAATAAGCTGAGTAAGAACATCGCGGATCTCCTGATCAGAGTTAAATATCTCCATCGGATCATATCCACCGTTCTTCTCATAATTCATAACTTCGTCAGCACCCATACCGAAAATGAACATATTTTCCTTGCCCATTTCCTCAGCCATTTCAACATTGGCTCCGTCCATGGTACCGAGAGTCAGTGCTCCGTTCAGCATAAACTTCATACATCCGGTACCCGAAGCTTCCTTGCTGGCAGTAGATATCTGCTCGGATACGTCCGCAGCGGCAAAGATAAGCTCCGCATTGGAAACCCTGTAATCCTCGATAAATACCACCTTTATCTTTCCATCAATGGATGTGTCATTATTTATCACATCAGCGACGGAATTGATGAGCTTGATGGTGAGCTTCGCATTTCTGTATCCCGCTGCAGCCTTTGCTCCGAAAATAAAGGTTCTGGGATAGAAATTCAGTTCGGGATGCCTCTTGATCTTATTGTAAAGACTCATAACATGCAGGATATTAAGGAGCTGCCTCTTATATTCATGAAGTCTCTTTACCTGCACATCGAATATGGACCTGGGATCCACTTCCACCCCGTTATGCTCCAGGATGTACTTTGCGAGCCTCTGCTTATTCTTGAACTTGATGTTCATGAATTCATTCTGGGCCTTTTTATCGTCCGCATAAACAGCGATCCCGTGGATCTTCGAGAGATCCGTTATCCAGTCCGGGCCAACATGATCTGTTACCCAGTCTGCAAGGAGCGGGTTCGCATGGAGAAGAAATCTTCTCTGGGTGATACCGTTTGTCTTATTATTGAATTTATCCGGCATCATTTCGTAGAAGTCTTTAAGCTCCCTCTTTTTCAGGATCTCCGTATGGAGACGTGCAACACCGTTAACAGAGTAGCCTGCGCAGATAGCAAGATAAGCCATCCTCACCTGACCGTCATAAATGATCGCCATGTTTCTGATCTTTTCCTGATCACCGGGATAATTAGCCTGTATCTGCAGACAGAATCTGCGGTTTATTTCTTCTATTATCTGATAGACTCTGGGCAGCAGTCTGGAAAACAGTTCTATCGGCCACTTTTCCAGAGCCTCGCTCATTATGGTGTGGTTTGTGTAAGCACAGGTATCTGTGGTGACCTTCCAAGCCTCATCCCAAGAAAGACCGTAATCATCCATAAGAACTCTCATAAGCTCCGGGATCGCCACGGTAGGGTGTGTATCATTCAGCTGGAATACATTTTTTTCAGCGAATTTTTTAATATCATCATGCTTACGCATATACTTCTCTACCGCTTCCTGAACAGAAGCTGAGATAAAGAAGTACTGCTGCTTCAGCCTAAGCTCTTTACCTGCGTAGTGATTGTCATTGGGATAAAGGACTTCCACTATATTTCTGGCCAGGTTATCCTGCTCCACCGCTTTTCTGTAATCTCCCTTATCGAAAGAATCCAGCTGGAAGCATTCCACCGGCTCTGCATCCCATATTCTTAAGGTATTTACTATTCCGTTTCCGTATCCCACCACCGGCATATCATAAGGGATAGCCTTTACTGACTGATATCCGTCCTGAATAAAGTGGTTTCTTCCGTTACTGTCAGTTTCCACTCTTACATAACCGCCGAATTTTACTTCTTTCTTATATTCTCTTCTGCGGAGTTCAAACGGATTTCCGTCTCTCAGCCAGTCATCCGGAATCTCCATCTGATACCCGTCCCTGATCTTTTGCTTGAACATTCCGTAACGGTATCTGATACCACAGCCGTATGCAGAATAACCAAGGGTTGCAAGAGAATCCAGGAAGCAGGCCGCCAGACGGCCAAGGCCTCCGTTTCCGAGAGCTGCATCCGGTTCTTCGTCCTCTATGAGGTTTAAGTCACATCCCAGCTCCTTCAGCGCGTCTTTGACTTCTTTATATTCGCAGAGATTGATAAGATTATTTCCGAGAGCCCTTCCCATCAGGAATTCCATGGAGAGATAATAAACAGTCTTCGGATCCTCTTTTTCATAAGCCTTCTGGGTTGCCATCCAGTCCTCGATAATAGTATCTTTCACTGCATAACAAACGGCCTGGAAGATCTCCTGCTTATCCGCCTCCTTTATATTCTTTCTGTAAAGGGAACGTACATTATCTTCGATCTGCTGCTTAAATTTTGTTTTGTCAAATTTCTTTGCGCTTACCATATATTATCCCCCAATCTTTTCAACACCGAGAGTTACTTTTTCACCGTTTATATCCCATTCTTTAGTGTATCCGGACACTCCGGCAAGATCTATTTCCGATGCCATCGTCTCAGTCTTCACAAAGTCTCCGTTTTCTGTAAGATATGTCTCCAGCTTTTCATTGCCTGTCATGGAGATCCTGATCTTATCCATGACCTCAAATCCGGCTTCCTTACGCATGGTCTGGATCTTGCTTATAAGCTCTCTTACATATCCTTCTTCCAGAAGTTCTTCTGTGAGATTGGTGTCCAGGATAACAGTGACTTTATTATCATTCTGTTCTACGAAGCCCTCTTTATTACTCATCTCGATGAGGAGGTCTTCTTCCTTAAGTTCCACGTCAGTTCCGTCAAAGCTGAATTTAAGAGCCCCATCGGACTTCAGGGTATCCATAGCATCATTTCCGTCTACTCCCTGAAGAGCTTCCCTTATCTTATTGAGCACTTTACCGTACTTAGGTCCCACGGTCTTCAGCTGAGGCTTGAAAGTATATGTAGTAAATGCCCTTACGTCCTCCGTGAATTCCACTTCTTTAACGTTTAGCTCGTCAGCTATGATCTCCTTATAAAAGTCGGACATTGCCTCGGCCTTAACATACATATTTCCTATAGGCTGACGGTTCTTTATATTGCTCTCGTTTCTTGCTGCTCTTCCGAGAACGACAATACTGAGAACCTCTTCCATATCCTTCTCCAGTTCCTTGTCGATAAGGCTCTCGTCTGCCACAGGATAATCGCAGAGATGAATGGATTCCGGCTGTGAGTCATCGATAGAGAGAACCAGGTTCTGGTAGATCTCTTCTGTCATGAAAGGAACCATGGGAGCCGCTGCCTTACAGATATTTACAAGACACAGATACAGGGTCATGTAAGCATTGATCTTATCCTGCTCCATTCCTTTTGCCCAATATCTCTTCCTGCAGCGTCTTACATACCAGTTACTGAGCTCATCCACAAATGCCTGCAATGTCTTGGCAGCTTCCGGTATCTTATAAGCAGCCAGGTTTTCATCTGTTTCCTTGATGGTGGACTGAAGTCTGGAAATGATCCACTTGTCCATTATAGAGAGACTGCTCTTATCCAGATTGTGCTTTGATGCATCAAATTCATCGATATTCGCATACAGCACATAGAACGCATAGGTATTCCAGAGAGTACCCATGAACTTTCTCTGTCCTTCCATAACCGCTCTTCCGTGGAAGCGGTTGGGAAGCCAGGGCGCACTGTTAATATAGAAGTACCACCTTATAGCATCAGCTCCGTATGTATCAAGCGCTTCAAAAGGATCAACCGCATTCCCCTTTGATTTACTCATCTTATTACCGTCTTCATCAAGCACAAGTCCGAGTACTATGACGTTCTCAAAGCAGGGCTTATTGAAGAGCAGGGTGGAAATAGCATGAAGTGAATAGAACCATCCTCTTGTCTGGTCAACTGCCTCTGAGATAAAGGAAGCAGGGAACTGCTCCTTAAAGAGGTCCTCATTTTCGAAAGGATAATGATGCTGGGCAAAAGGCATGGCTCCGGAATCAAACCAACAGTCAATAACCTCCGGTACTCTCCTCATTTCCTTGCCGCATTCAGGACACTTGCATGTGATCTCATCTATGAAAGGTCTGTGAAGTTCTACGGTCTTCGCCTTTTCATTTCCGGAGAGTTTGTAAAGCTCCTCTCTGGAGCCGATGGACTCTCTGTGTCCACAGTCTTTACATTCCCAGATATTTAACGGAGTTCCCCAGTATCTGTTTCGGGAAACTGCCCAATCCTGGATATTCTTTATCCATTCACCAAATCTTCCGGATCCGATCGTGGGAGGGATCCAGTTGATCATCTCATTATTCCTGACAAGATCATCTCTGACCTTTGTCATTTCGATAAACCATGACTCCCTTGCATAGTAGATGAGCGGGGTATCGCATCTCCAGCAGAAGGGATAATCATGCTCAAATTTAGGTGCAGAAAAGAGAAGTCCCCTCTTATCCAGGTCCTTTAATACCTCGGGATCAGCATCCTTTACAAAAAGCCCTGCAAAGGGAGTTTCCTCTGTCATATTTCCTCTGTCATCCACAAACTGGACAAGAGGCATATCATATTTGCGTCCTACACGGGCGTCATCTTCACCGAAGGCGGGAGCGATGTGAACCACTCCGGTACCGTCTTCCATGGTTACGTAGTCATCAACTACTACATAATGTGCCTTTTTATGCTGTTTCTCAGCCAGATCTGCAGCGCACTTAAAGAGCGGCTCGTACTCTGTATGCTCCAGATCCTTTCCTGTAAACTCCTCGATCACCTCATAAGGAGCAGTAGGTGCATCGTCGCCTCCCAGAACTTTTTCACAAAGTGCCTTGGCAAGGATATAAGTGTATCCGTCAGCCGTGTGTACTTTGACATAATTTTCCGCAGGATTTACGCAAAGGCCCACGTTGCTGGGAAGTGTCCAGGGTGTTGTGGTCCAGGCCAGGATATACTCATCCTTATCCTTCACCTTGAATCTTGCGATAGCCGATCTTTCTTTAACAGCTTTATAGCCCTGTGCTACCTCGTGGCTGGAAAGAGGGGTTCCGCATCTCGGGCAGTAGGGAACGATCTTAAATCCCTTATAGAGAAGTCCCTTTTTCCATATCTCGCTTAATGCCCACCATTCAGACTCTATATAATCATCTTCATAGGTAACATAGGGATGTTCCATGTCAGCCCAGAAACCGACCTGGTCGGAGAACTTCTCCCACATTCCCTTATATTTCCATACAGATTCCTTACACTCTTTAATGAAAGGCTCCAGACCGTATTTCTCGATCTGCTCTTTTCCGTCCAGTCCGAGCTTTTTCTCTACTTCAAGCTCTACCGGCAGTCCGTGGGTATCCCATCCGGCTTTTCTCGGAACATAAGCGCCCTTCATGGCATGGTATCGGGGGATCATATCCTTGATAACCCGGGTAAGAACGTGACCTATATGCGGCTTTCCGTTGGCCGTAGGCGGTCCGTCATAGAATGTGTAGGTTTCACCTTCACGTCTCTCGTCCATGGACTTCTGGAAGATATCGTGTTCATTCCAGAACTCAACGATTTTTTTCTCCCTGTCCACGAAATTCAGGTCTGTACTGACTTTGCTGTAAACTGACATTATAAATCTCCTTTCAATGCCCGGCTTTCTCGTCACCGGCGCATATAAGGCTATTTTCCTTTATTTCGTGGGGGTTGTCAATGTTTAGAATCTATCTTGTAAAGCAGCGGCTCCGGTACCGGACCCTCGCATGCCACGGAAAGCGCTGCCATTTTATTAGCTTTTTCCAGGCTTTCTTTCCATTCCATTCCTTCGGTAAGACATCCGATAAGTGTTCCTATATGTGTGTCACCGGCTCCAATCGTATTTACCACCTTTGTTTTCTCTGCAGGAATGATATAGTCGCTATCACCTTCCCTGCAATACACACCCTTATCTCCCAGAGTGACCACTACACGTTCTCCCGTAAGGGAATAGAGATGCGCAGCCGCATCCTCATATCCGCTGAATTTCTTTCCGGAAATGGACTCAGCGAGATCCACGGTCTCTTTTCTGTTTAAATGGAGAACAGGATTCAGTGAAAACAGGCGTTGATTTTTTTCATTTAAGTTTGTGCCTCTGGTGCCGGGACAATAAAAGATCTTCCTGTCAGGAAATTCTGACAGATAGTCTATAAGGGCGTCCCCTGTCGGCTCTTCTACCTCAAGCCCGGAAACATAGACATATTCATACTTTATCTTATCAATTTCCCTCATTCCATCTCTGAAGAAAGTATATTCAGCACCATGGACAGACAGAAATGTCCTTTCCCCGCCATCTTCGACAAAGCAGTAACAGCATCCGTTTTCTTTTTCGGTTCTTATTCTGACCTGCAGACCCTTTTCGGAAAGAAATCTTTCTGCCAGTTCTCCAAATACTCCGGATCCCACCACCCCAGCAAACTCGATATTCTTACTTATCAGTCTGGCCGCACATGCCGCATTACAAGCACATCCCCCCAGACTCATAACCTGTTTTAAAGGATGGATATCCTCTTCTGTTTTTGGCAGCCGGTGAAGATATATGACTACATCTATACAGGCCGCTCCTATAAAAAGTGCACGTTTCATAATCCCGCCCTTTTTTCATCTGCTTCATAGATCAGTTCTTCCAGGGTATTGAAAAGCCGATCCGGTTCCACAGGCTTTGAGAGGTGTGCGTTCATGCCTACCTGCATGGAATGCTGCACATCTTCATCAAATGCATTGGCAGTCATTGCAATGACAGGAATGATCACTGCATCGTTATTGTCAAGGGAACGGATAGTCTCCGTTGCCTCCAATCCATCCATTTCCGGCATCCTGACATCCATAAGGATCGCATCATAGTATCCCGGTTCATGATCCTTAAACATTTCAACAACAACTTTTCCGTTTACTGCATGATCGATCACTGCTCCCCTTGATTCCAGAAGTTTCTTCATTATCTCCGCGTTGATCTCTATATCCTCTGCCAGCAGTATCCTGCGGCCATTTAAGTCAGCACGCTTTTTCTCACGGAACAGCGACATATTGTTCTTTCGGGCGATACGTTCAAATTCACTGATCACATTTGAAGCAAAAAGGGGCTTTGCAAGGAAGCTGTCGACTCCAATATGCAGAGCTTCATCCATGATCTCATCCCAGTTAAAGGATGTCAGGATAATGATCGTAGTCTCACTGCTGTACAGCTTACGGATCTCCTCAGCCAGCTCCAGACCATCCATCCCCGGCATCTTCCAGTCAAGGAGCACAAGATTGTAAGGCTCCAGTTTGGTATGCTGTACCCGGATCATCTGAAGCGCTTCTTCTCCTGACAGGCACATATCCGCTTTTATCCCGGCCTCATCCAGCACCATTCTCGCATGTTCTGCCGCGATCTCTTCATCATCAACCACAAGAACCCTCATATCAGAGGGGTTTATCCCGCTGTCAGATACCCCAATATGATCGCTGTTTTTCAGGGTCAGAACAACAGTGAACTCTGATCCCACACCTTTTTCCGAGGAAACAGATATGGTACCGTTCATAAGTTCCACTATGTTTTTCGTGATCGCCATCCCCAGTCCCGTACTGCCATATTTATTGCTGCGACCGCTGTCTTCCTGGGTAAAGGTGTCAAAGATCCTGGAAAGGAATGACGGATCCATCCCTATGCCTGTGTCTTTTATCACAAATTTCAGTGTGGACTGATCGTTATAGACATTGGTCCGTTCCACTGTAAGACTTATAAGCCCCGGTGCTTCGGTGAACTTAATGGCATTGCTCAGGATATTGATAAGAACCTGTTTCAGTTTTCCATCATCCCCTATGTAGAAGTCTGAAACTCCTCCCGTCACCCGGCATTCGTATTTCAGCCCCCGGTCACTGCACTGTGTCATGACCATGGTATTTATCTCCTCCAGCATATTCCTGAAGGAAAAATCCTCCTGACGCAAAAGCAGACGGCCTGATTCAATACGGCTCATATCCAGGATGTCATTGATAAGTCCCAGAAGGTGACGGGCGCTTGCCCCGATCTTTTCCAGATATTCCCGGGTCTCCGGGTCCAGACCTTCTTTTCTGAGAGCCAGGCTGTACATTCCGATTATGGCGTTCATGGGGGTCCTGATCTCATGACTCATATTAGAAAGAAAGACCGTCTTCGCTTTATTGGCTTCCTCCGCAGACTTAAGAGCATCACTTAAGGCCTGATGTTCACGCTTTTTAGTGATGTCCGATATGAAGACATAGTAAACCCCGCCATAAGCCTCAGTTTCCGTATAATGTCCGTAATCATCCACCCAGCAGACACTTCCGTCCTTTCGGATGATCCGGTATTCCACATAGTCCAGATTGTCGTCGCTGGATTTTATCTGTTCATTTATAGAACCTGAAACCTCTGCATAATCCTCAGGATGCAGCATACCGCGAAATGTGTAGCCTGTAAGCTTCTTAAAATCCTCCAGATCATCACAGCCAAAGAGATTGATCACTGCCTGATTGGCATACAAAAGCTTCTCTTCCCCCGACGCCTCGTAGATAAAAAAACCGCCGGGCATGTGTTTCCCGATCTCCTCGATAACGGGAATGGTCTGTTCATTGAGCTCAAACCGTTTTCCAAACATAGCAAAGCCCTCCGTACGGATAATCATTTTGCAGCGGCGAATTAATAAGGCAATGCCCGGCTTTCTCATTACCGGCGCACACAGAATTATTTTCCTTTATTTCGTTGGGGGTGTCAATGTTAAATGGCTCCGGGCTCATTTTTCGTTTTGTATTGTATATATAGACAGAAGCATTTTATTCCAGTTTTTCAATAAAGGAGATATGACTATGCCAAAAGGAACCAAGTATTTATTTATATACGATCCCGACCTTTTTACAAAAGAGCAGATCGATCTGCTGGACAATATCGATAATGATACAAGCTATACAGATCCTCTTTCTCCGGAAAAAAATCCTAAATATAAAACCAGTCTGGAGCGCTTTATTAACAGAGCTCTTTCTTCGAACTGCACCATGCAGGATATACTAAATCTCGGCGTTTTGGCTGCCAAGATGAAAAAAATACACTCAAAAGGAAAGGTTACTGAACTGGGAGTCGGTTTCTACAGCCAGCTCAGTGCGTTCTGTAATGAAATCACGGGCTTTACAGGTGATTATGAGAAGTATAGCTTCCAGTATATGAAGACGCCCGGTTTCATTAATGAACAATCCGGATATAAGAAAAAGTCATCAACAGCCCTTAATCCCAACGGTTGTCTCATGCTGTCCGATGAACAGAAGCTGCAGCTTTTGTCCTTCAGGGAAAAGCTCATCAATACGAAACAGTATTCAGATGGCTTCGGAGATGCCGGTTTAATACGCAATGAATATGAAACATTTAAGTACGAAGCAGGAAAAGTATTAAATGTGAATATCAAAGAGCCAGCACATGAAGATGCCTTTATAGACCGTAAAGCCAGTGCTATGTCTAATACTTCATTATATGCGTTAAATAACCCTACGACCCATGTATCACGCAAACCACGAAAAAAACAGGCCACAACTGATCCGATTACCCGGCTTAGGGCCGATAAACTTGCAGAGTCGGATAATAAGATAGCTGAGATGAAAAACGCATGGGACGCAATGAGAAGCCACACACCTCACATCAGCTTCTTTAATTCAACTGAATTCAATGCCATGGAGAAAGCATATAAGGCATATATCTCTGCATATGACAACCTTAAGGCAGGGATGACCATAGACGGCAGAAATTACAGAGCCCAAAAGGACTATATTGAGCAGGATGATCTGACTAAGTTAAAGACGCTCCAGGATGATATGCAAAAAGCCGCAAGGGCATATACCACTGCTAAAAGAACCCAGAAAGGCGGAGGGATCAGTAAGCACTCCTCCGATCAGGGCAAGGACAGGCTCGCAATGGCTGATATTCTCTCGAAATTGGATGTCTTCCCTGAACCGGCCAAGGTTAAGCCCGCGGAAATAACCGGTACGGCTGATATTAATAATGCCAATAACATAGATGACTTGATGAAAAAGGCAAATGCCATTGAAAATGCGGTTTATGCAAAAAAGGACAAGGTACGGCCTGTAAAGCTGTCAGATATCGACAAAAAGCCAAAGAGCGGACGAAATAAGCTGGATGAGCACATACGAAAGCTTGAGAAAAAAGAGGCAGCAAAACAGAAGAGTAAAACTAAAGCCAGGCCAAAACTGTGATCAATTGCGGGGGAATCCTTTACAGACCCCTAAGACAATAAGGAGGACAACATGCCAAGATTGTCGGAAAAGACTCTGGATAACATTATTTTTGCAACACTGGATTCACTGGACTCTGACCTTAGCACCTGGACAGAAGACGCCCTTCAGAAAAAGCAGGAGCACTTTGAAAAATCCCTTTCAGAGATCGAAAACAGACTGAAAAAAGACAAGAAAAATCCCGAAAAGGATCCTTCCTATCTTATAGTCCGCGACTGGATAGAGATCGAAAAGCGCTCCCTCTGGGCAAAGCGCAACGTTAAACGCCTCAGGAGATATTTTGATGAAAAACCGGATGAAATAAGTGCTGAGGACTGGCAGAAGGAAAAAATAAAGGCTGCCGCAGAGATCCTTGAATTTGCGGAAACGACCAGACCTTACAGTCTCGATAAGTCCGGATACAACGAGGCCATCAATGCAGTCAACTATTCATACATAAGCACCCCTGATAGGAAATCCCGCGGCTTTAAGATGCATGCAGCCACCGGCTATGATAATATTGCCCTTTTAGGAGATGCTGTAAGTCAGTATCCCTTCCCGGAGATCAAAGCAGATCCCGGTAAGCATAAGGAAATAAACAGAGAACGCGCCGATATAACCAAATCCATGTTGATAATGGATTCTATATGGATGAAGATCCCGGTTACCGAGTTGAGTTCAATTGATTATAAAAAGTACAAGGATGAGTGGAAAGATAAAGGCTGGGAGCAGAAGCTTAAGATCGATTTTGATCTTGCAAAACAGGAGATCTTTACAAAACCCGGCTTCACCAAGGAGGCCATTTCAAGGATATCAAAGTATTCTTCAGTATTGGAAAGGTACGGGAATGAAACCGGCTTTCTGGAAGAGTACTGGTCAAATCTGAAGATAGAAGACAAGGTAAAATTTGACCCTGACCGCGCCGTAACGGAGGATGAATACAGGCGTCTTAAATTTGAGAAAAAGCAGGAAATTGATAAAGCAGTAGCAGATAAATATTTCAAGGTTCTTTCACCTTTGGAGAAATACAGGGAATCCCGTAATGATGCAAGGGATTATTTCCTTGCAAACGGGCTTGAAAGTGAAGCCGGCACCCTGTTAAAAAATGAAGATCCGGCATTCTATGAAGAACTATGGAGGAATCTGGATCTCGAAAAGAGAAATAAGCTGGATAAAGCACGGTTTGACAGCGAATATAAGGATCTTAGCTTTGATAAAAAGCTCCAGTTTGATAAAGACAGGGCCATGAAGTATATTAACAGCCTGTCTCCGGAGCAAATGTATAAGGAATCCGGAAGTACGTCCATCGAGATATTCAGGAGCTGGCCCCTGACCCTTAAAGAGGCTAATACTATCCAGGATTTTTATCCGGAATTCATGGACAAATACTGGGATAAGCTGGATCTGAAGGAGAGACAGCAGTTTGATAAATCGCGCTTTGATAAAGAGTATCCTTCCCTTCCATGGGATACCAAAGTAAAATTTGACAAGGCACTCTCTGAAGAATACTGGAATAAGCTCTCTCCTGTTGAAAAATATTGGGAGAACAAGGACAAGGCTTTTGACGACTTCAAGAATAATCCTATTCCCTGGGCTGCAGTCGGAGATATAAAAAAGTCCATAGAGAAAAAAGAGGCATCACTCAAGGCCGCAGCGCAGTTTGAAAGTGAATACTGGAATTTATTATCCGATCAGCAAAAGGTTGATAATTATCTTGAACAGCTGAATATCCACGCAAGATACTATGAAGAGACCAATAAAAACGATTCGGAAGTTTGGCAGAATATACTTAGTGTTGGAAACAAGGTCTATGCCGATTACCGATGGAATAAAGCAGAAGCAACGTGGAAAATGGCCTGGGATGCTGACAGGGCCGTTAAAGAGTTCGTTGAAAAGGGCATTACCCTGAAAGAATTGGAGGAGCAGGGCTTTACAGCTTTTGACAGAGAGCGTTATCTCGGGCGCCTGACCCCGGATAATAAGCTGCAGTTTGCTCCGGAAGTCTTTGAAAAAGAGTGGCAGGAAAAGACCTGGGAGGAGAAGCTTTCTTATCACCGAGATGAAACCTTAAAGCGCTTTAATGATGCAAAGACCCTGGCTGATAAGATAAAGATCGATAAGCAGCATACTTTTGATGACCTTAAGGAAAAGAACACAGCATTATCCGAAATAACTGATGAAAACATCCGTGATGAGTATTTCTTCTCCCTTTCGACAGCTGAAAAGAAGGAGCTTTACGAAGGTCATTATAATGAGATATGGAATAACGGAACGTACGAGGAAAAGAAGAGACTTGACAGTAAACGCACGAATGAAGAAATATTCGAACCTGCGTCCTATGATGAAAAGCTCCGTCTGAGCCGCAATGATACATTAGACTGGCTTTCCAGACAGCCGGAGGATAAGAGGAATTTCGAGCATCCCGAGGATGCACTGGAATTAAAGGAAAGGGAAATAGAGAGAAAAGGCAGGGAAGCCCTTCAGGATAAGGGAGAACTCAGTAAGGAAACCGTCGAAGCTGAGAAAAAAGCAAAGGAATACGTAAAAAAAATCACCACTGAAAGTGGGACGATAAAGCTAAAGAAAGAAACTGATCTCTTTACGCTTTCGGCTAATCTGATTCTCGCGGATAAGGCAACAATAGATGATCTTTACAATATAGGACGCATAGCGCACCGGGCTGCTTTCAGCAGTGAGGACAGATCAAAAGCTGTAAGCTCAGAAGGGATAAGAAATTTTGTACATGATAGCTTTGCTTCTGAAAAGAGGGTACTGGATACCACTGATATAGAATCAATACCCCGCTCACTTGATGATAACACTAAAAAGACCTTTAAGTATAAGCTGAATGAGGAGGGTTATGTAGTACTTCCGAAGAGTGTTAAGGAAGATCTGGCGAGGATGATACGAGGCCTTAACACGGAGGAGCTGAGATTAGCAACAAAATTTGATAAAGGAAAGGATATCGTTAAGGATCATAATAACGGCTTAATACAGGGCAAGAAGCTGTTTCAGGAGAATCCAAGCTTAAGAAATATTGACCTTGATAAGATCGCAAAGGATAAGAGTGATGCAAAGATTGCGATAGAAAAGGCAAATCATGATGCGCTTGTCAATATGAAGGACGGAGTGGATTCCCTTAAGGAGCAGTTCGGATCCTTAAGAAGCCATGGACCTGCCTTCCTTGATTCAAAGCCGTATAAGGACATGAAGACTGCCTACAATAATTTTATCAAGGCTTATGATAATGTGATCCAGGGAAAACGCCCTAACGGAGAAGCAAATGATATCCAGGGACGGCTTTCCTTTGAGGACCGTGCTACACTTGCATCCCTGCAGGAGCAGATGTCACAGGCTGCAGACGCATACACAGCAGCAAAGCGGCAGCAGAAGGGAGGCGGCATCGATAAGCATTCCAGTGACCAGGGTAAGGACAGGCTTTCATTTGCGGATGCCCTGTCGGAATTCCGCCTGACCCCCGGTATCACTGAAAAGATCAACAGCATTTCCGTGGAAGTAAAGGGAAAGAAAAAAGGCGAAGTCAAAACGGTTTCTCTTAAGGATCTGGAAAAGGGACAGGACCGCGGCCGTAAGCATCTTGATTCCCGTATAAAGAAGCTTACAGAGAAGGAACTCAGTAAGAAGCCGGCTGCGAAAAGCATGTCATAACAATAAGTCTCTTAAGTCAGGGCGCTACCGCCGTGTTTTTCGACGGTCTCCCTGACTTACTAGAACGAGTCAAAGAGAAGCATTGCCGGTTGGAACGATACTTACCATTGCAGCTGCCTAACGTGGATGCGCTGCAGCCTACAGCCCAGTAGATTGGCCATAACGTGAAAATGCTATCCGTTATGCCATAGAAAACTCCGCATACAACAATAACTACACAAAGGAAGATTATCCGGTCTGTTTCTAAAGTACCTATATGGTAGATTCCCACGCTTAATGATGTCATGAGAATAGCAGGAAGTTTTCCGAATGATTTTTTGTACCGGGTGTATAGCCATCCGAAGATAAACAATACCTCCCATATTGAAAAAGCGTAAGAGGAAATTTCTTTCCTGTAATTCCCAATCCTTCTATTCCTTCACCAGTTACTCTTGTCACCCAATATACAGGAAAAACCACACATAACAGAATTACCGTTCCTAGTAATGATACTAAAAGGGTAAGGAGCATATTATCGTGGATCAGATTGTTATCTGTATAGTATGTTGCCCACATAATGAGATCAGACAGCGTGGAAATGTTATTCCGCTATTTATTTTCGTAAGCTTTCTTAATTCCGCCATTTTGATTTACACCCTTTATGATAAAATACTATCGTGTAGGTATAGCTGAAAACCGGGATTAATGTCATTGTTTTTGAGGGTAAAAATGAGTGATAACAAGATCAAAAGAATTAGCCGTATAGTACTGCTATTTATAATGCTGTCTGTTCTTCTGTTTCCGGTAATGACAAAGGCAGAGACTATTAAGCCTATCCGGGTCGGTTATTATGAAAACGAAGTATTTGAGGAAGGGGCACGAGAAGGCGCCGTTAAAACAGGATATGCATATGAATACTATCAGAAAATGTCCGAGTATACAGGGTGGAGATATGAGTATGTATATGGGGATTTCAGCGATCTGTACCGGATGCTTATTGAAGGAGAAATAGATCTGCTGGCTGGCCTTGCGTGGAAAGAAGACCGGGAATCGCTCATAGGTTATCCTGATTCTCCTATGGGGAATGAAACTTATAATCTTGTTAAGCATGATGCGAATGAGGATATTACCACTGATCCAAATACACTTAATAACAGGAAGATCGGTGTTCTGGACAGTGCAATGAAGGATGCCCTGTATGAGTATTTGGATAGTAATGCAATAATTGCTGATGTGATTACTTTTCCAGATTATGAACCGCTGTTTTCTGCTTTTGATAACCGTGAGATAGACGTGATCGCAGCTGAAGGTGACGGAGCATACGGAAGGGATAATTCTGAACTTCTATACTCTTTCGGAGCTTCAAACTATTATCTTTGTGTCAGTAAGTCACGCCCTGAACTTCTAAATATTCTGAATGCCGCTCAGGCAGAACTTTCATTGGATGAACCGAATTACATCAATTTTTTAAGGAGCAAATACTATCCGGTCAGTATATCCAGCAGAGCTTTTTCACCGGCAGAGAAGGAATGGCTCTCATCTCACAGCAAGCTCGTGGTTGGATACCTGAATAATTACCTTCCATATAGCGATACAGATTCATCAGGCAGAGCTACCGGAGTGGTCAAGGATATTGTTCCAAGGATGCTGGAAGATCTTGATATCAAGGAACTTACGGTATCGTATAAGAGTTTTGACAGTTATGATGAAATGATCTCTGCCCTGAGTTCCGGAGAGATAGATGTTTCTTTTCCTGCAGGCGGAGGACTCTATTATTCGGAAGAAGGCGGAGTGCTGCTTTCAAATGCTGTTGTTTCAGCAGCAACCGAAATCGTATATGAGGGAGAATATAATGAGAATACCATCAGTAAGTTTGCGGTCAATGATAATAACCGGATGCAGTACTATTTTATTAAATCCCATTATCCCAACGCAGAGACTATTTTCTTTTCTTCTATTGATGAATGCCTGAGGGCAGTTGATGAAGGGACTGTCGGATGTACTACGTTAAATGGTTTGAGAGCGAATGACATCCTGCGGAACAGCCGATACAGCAATCTTTCACTTCTCCAGACAACATATAATGATGACAGATGCTTCGGTATAAAGATAGGAAATGAAGGACTGTTAAAGCTGGTCAACCGGGGTATTAATGTCCTTGGATCGGACTATGCCCAAAATCTTGCTTTCCGTTATACAGATGAACTGTATGCCTACTCAATGACAGATTTTATACAGGATAATACTTTTCTTTTCGGTGGGATAATATTTGCTGTTACGGCTTTGATAATCCTGTTTCTGATACGGGATCATAAGCGTACGAGAAGAGAGATAGAGAATAAAGAAGCAGCCAGAAAAGAACTGGAAAAAGCCAATGAGGAATTGTTGGAACAACAGATGCGTCGTGAGCAGCAGGACAAAATGATAACTGCATTGGCCTCCGATTACCGCTGTGTTTATCATGTTGATCTGGATAATAATGATGCAGTCTGTTACAGAGCGGATCCTGATGACCACGAACAGACTCCGGAGGGGATCCATTTCCCATATTTAGAGAGGTTTTCATGGTATGCGGAGCATTCTGTTTCAGAAAGCTACAGGGATGGATTTCTAAAATTCATCGATCCTGAGCATGTCCGGGAAGCCCTTAAGGATGATCCGATCATAGTGTACAGGTATCTTGCGAACAGGGATGGCAGAGAATATTATGAAATGATCCGCTTTGCAGGAGTCAGACATGCGGAAAACCGTGATGACCACATAGTACATGCGGTAGGAGTCGGTCTTACCGTTATTGATACTGAAATGAGGGAAACACTTGCAAAAAACCAGGCACTTGGTGAAGCGCTTGCCGGTGCCGAGGAGGCGAGCAAAGCAAAAACAGCCTTTCTGTCAAATATGAGTCATGAGATCCGTACGCCGATGAATGCGATCATCGGATTGGACAGCCTTGCTCTGAGAAGTGATACACTTACCGGTGAGGTAAGGGAATATCTGGAAAAGATAGGGGAAAGTGCCAGACATCTTCTGGGACTGATAAATGATATCCTGGATATGAGCCGCATAGAATCCGGACGTCTGGTGCTGAGAAAGGAAGAATTTTCTTTCAGCAGCATGCTGGAACAGCTTAATACCATGATCATGTCCCAATGCGCGGAAAAAGGGCTTAAGTATGAATGCAGAGTTATAGGCGGCGTCAGTGATTATTATATCGGTGACGATATGAAACTGAAGCAGGTTCTTATAAATATACTTTCAAATGCTATAAAATTCACAGATCCGCCAGGAAGCGTAACCCTGTCTGTCGAACGGACTGCAGTGTTTGAGGATCATTCCACTTTAAAATTTGTTGTTAAAGACAGCGGAATTGGTATGGATAAGTCATTTATTCCAAGACTGTTTGACGCTTTTACCCAGGAAGATGACAGCAGAAATAACAGATTCGGCAGTACCGGACTCGGTATGGCTATAACAAAAAATATTGTAGAACTTATGAACGGTTCGATTTCCGTTGAATCTGAAAAAGGGGTCGGAACAGAGTTTACGGTTTTTATCACACTGATAAACAGCGATCATATCGGATCCACAATGAGCCGGATCAATCCGGGAGACCTTTTTGTGCTGGTTGTGGATGATGAGGATCTTGCAGCGGAACACGCAAGAATTGTTCTTGATGAGGCGGGAATAAAAGCAGATACATGCAGCAACGGTCAGGAAGCAATGAAAATGCTGGAAGTTCAGCATGCAAAGCATGATCCCTATAACCTTGTACTGCTTGACTGGAAGATGCCGGAAATGGATGGTATCGAGGTTGCCAGAGAGATAAGAAAACAGTATGACAAAGAAACCACGGTTATCATACTGACATCTTTTAACTGGGACGAGATTATGGATGAGGCTCTGCATATCGGCGTGGACAGTTTTCTTGCAAAGCCTTTGTTCGCCTCAAATGTCATTGATGAATTTGAACGTATAGCCCATAAGAATAATATGAGCCTCTTTAAGGAGAAGAAGCGGGCTGACCTGAAGGATAAAAAAATACTCCTTGCTGAGGATATAATAATAAATGCAGAGATCATGAAAAAGATCATTCTAGCCCGTGGAGCATTGATCGATTATGCGGAAAACGGAAGGAAAGCATTGGAAATGTTCAATAGCAGCGCAGACGGTTATTATGATGCTATCCTCATGGATGTCCGTATGCCGGAAATGGACGGGCTTGAAGCAGCTTCCGCAATCCGTTCTCTTGACCGGTCTGATTCTAAGAATGTTCCGATAATTGCCTTAACAGCAAATGCATTTGATGAAGATGTCCAGCGTTCACTTCAGGCAGGAATGAATGCGCATTTATCAAAGCCCGTGGAACCGGATCATCTTTATCAGACATTGGAAGAACTTATCTGGGAAACACAGCTACCTCATTTTTTATAACCAAAAGAAATCACATGACATCGCGCAGCCAAGTATCCATTTGAATCAGCATATTTTTCATCTACTCCATGATCAATTATGAATCTTCTTTGCTCTGATTCAAAAGCATCAGTACCTGCGCTAACGAAATCAACATAATCATTAATTCTTACCCCGACATTCTTTAGTCCAAGTTTACAATTCTTCATAATCACTCAAAATAAGCCTGTCTGTTTATAAACTAATCATCACTTCACCCATGGCCTTAAAACAAACACCTGATTAGGATATCCAAATTCTACAGTCAGTTCCCCTTCCTCAGGTCCAGTCAATGGTGGCGTACGGAGCCAATAACTCACCAAGCAATCACCAATTTCTTAAGTTTCCCGCGACATTAAAAAAGCCTCAATGAATCAATCTTCATTAAGACTTTTTGAAATCTCATTCTCACGATAGTTAACGTATGAAATTAGCAAAAATAGGCACAATTCTTAGTCACTTCTCTGCTATCTGGATTATGCTTATCCTTTCTCAGTTATTGTTCCAACGAATTGGGTATAACATGCGTTATGGCATGTTGTCACAATTAAATCCATATAAACTGTATGTGTTTTTAATAAAGTTTTTATTAATTATCCGTTAATTTTGTTCCCATTTTTATCTGTTATTCACTGTGATCCTTCCAATTTTCAAGTGCTTAATCAGCTTTTCGTTTTTCACCACTGTGTGCTGCGGTAAAATAACGTTCTGGAAATAATCTCCATCCCCGGCAAGCAATGTGCCCGGTTCATCATCAAATCCTGAAAAATCCATGTTAAGTGCCAAATATTCGGCATATTTTGCCCCAAGATCCCGCCTGCGGATCACAGAATATATAAGAACCTCGTTAAGCCCTGTTCTCTCCCGGTTGAAGTCGCTCATTTTACTGTATAACTCAGTGGCTTCTTTAAAGGCAGTCTCTTCCTGTGATGTATTTAATGCCATTCCTGCCCTTTGAGCTTCATTGTAGTAGATGATATGGGACAGATACGTATTTATCGCCGTCTTCATAGCAAGTTCACTGATAAACTGAGAATCCAGTCCGGCTGAAAAATGTGTGTTCCACCAGTGCAGCGGATCTTCGGGATCATATAAAAGTGCCTGCTTCTGGACAAATTCTTCGGTGGTGTATATGTAATAGCCAAATTCACGTAGTGTCAGATCGTTGCCGTCCACAGAAATCACAACTTCATCCAGATAATCTTCATAATGAAAGGCAGTCGCCGTCCTATAAATCTGCGCTCCGATAATCGCAATGATACTTGTTATTGCCAAAACAATAATGATTTTTTTCTCATTACCGGCCATATACAATCCTCTTTATGTGGAATTACCTTTATATAGACCAGAGCTCATTTCTTTAATCCATTTCAGGCCTGATCATCTTTAAGAAACAATTCCTGGAATTCCTTTCTTCCGGGGACCCACGCTTTCTCGTAGATGTGCGTAAAATGGTTCTTAACGGTCTGTTCTGATATTCCAAGCATATATGCTATTCTTCTGTTAGAGAATCCGGACAACTTTAGAAAGCCCAGTTCCAGCTCACGTCTTGTGAAGCCGTATTTCTGAGCAACTTTGAGATAATGCTGTTTTGTTATCTCATTTTCCGTCATTCCCCAAGATCCATTTCTTCATTCATTTTTCGCTCAGCATTTAGTCTTAGCGGAAGGAGCAGGAACTCAATAATAACCGCATACAATCCGGCCAGAAAACACACTGCCAGATTGGGGCCTATTGTTTCCGGAGTATCCAGATGCCCCATCAGAAGGATTCCTGATATGATTATTGCAAAAAGAGCTGCATGTATAGTAAGTTTCTGCGCCGCAGCCACGGCCCCTATAATATTTTTAAGTTCCAGCAGACTAAATGGCTTGATGCCAACAGAAAAAGCTTTTATGAAATTCTTCCATTCCCCCATGATAAGTAATCCGGGAATAAGGATCAATACTATAAGCAGTAACGACGGAAGATCAAGGAACCAGTAGATAGCAGACATTCCATAGCTACCACCCAGAACACTAATCATGAATACCACAATAAACAGTATCATTTCTCCAATTAGAACCAATCTTATATTTTTCATGGCAGTTCTCCTTTCAATACTCGTATCAGGTCAGATCCTCGAATAGGAAGTGACGCATCCTTCGTTCTTGATTTGAAACTACCACAAATATATACAGAATGATATAGTACCTTTTTATTGAGTCCTTATTTTTTGCCGTACTGCTTTACTTTTTTCTAAAAAGTCTTGGTTTCAGTCTCACTCTAACATCACGATATATTCAGGTGTACCTTCTTCTAATTGTCTTTTTCCATTTCCGGATCCCTGAATTCATCATATGACAGCTATGCAATGCGTAGCTTTATGCACATTGATTTTTCAGGACAACAGGTTTCGGATGCAACAACACTCTTAAAATTCAGGCATGCTTCATCTCCACATACATGCCTTTTAGTGCATCCTTTTGCTCCGTTGCAGTCATTTTCTGAATAGTAACTGCCTCTTACAAAGATGCGATAGCTCTGCTATTTTTTCGCGAAGCAAATCTCCTCGCTCCATTCGCAAAATAAATGTTCTTCCTATGTTTTTAGCAATAAAATGTCTCATACAATGCTCCCTTTCATTTATTTAACCAAAAGCATCCCTGAAGTGGCTTATGAAGCAGGATTTCGCGATCAAAGCCACCTAGACAGATACTTTCAGAAGATAGTGGGCATAACGCCCAGTCATTATCAGGATGCACTGGCTAATGATGATTAACATAATGCAGGGAAAAACTTGGCAAACAAATATAATCCGTCTTTCCCGGCATGTACTTCATGATGAACGGCTTTAGGCATTATAGATATTACCCCAGGTTCATAAACAAGTTCATGGCCATCGTTGAT
>CACZBM010000002.1 GCA_902779445.1 uncultured Lachnospiraceae bacterium | reverse complement strand
GGCACTTATCCGGCGGAATGAAGCGTAAGCTCATGATATGCAGGGCTCTTCTTACGGATCCTGAGATCATTCTTTTAGATGAACCGACGGCAGGTATGGATGCCCTGTCAAGGCGGCAGATGTGGAGCCTCTTAAAGGATATGAATGACAGGAATATCACGATCCTATTAACAACCCACTATATGGAAGAAGCAGAGGCTCTGTGTGACCGGGTGGCTCTTATTGACAAGGGTTCATTAAAGAAGACAGGGGCTCCGGCAGAACTCATTCTAGAACTTGGCAAGTACACAGTGGAGGACAGGCATTTCCACGAGAAAAAGGATGCTATAGCTTTCCTCGAAAACACTGATAATGCATCTCTCAGGGCTACTACTTTGGAAGACGTATTTGTGGAGGCAGTGGGTAAATAGATGGGTATAGTAACTGTTTTATGGGAAAAATGGGTGGAGTTCAGACGGGATTTTATAAAGATCACCTTCGCTGCCATGCTGTCCCCCATAATGTATCTGATTATATTCGGAATAGGGGTTAGGGTGGATTCAAATGGTGAACCCTATCTTAACTTTCTGATCCCGGGACTTGTGGCAATGGCCACTATGACAGGCTCCTTCAGTGCAACCGCCCAGAACATGAGTATTCAGAGACTGTATGAAAAGGCTCTGGATCAGGTGATGATATCTCCCACACCCCTCTGGCAGTTTATACTGGGGCAGGTCATTGGAGGGAGTTTAAGGGGATTATATGCAGGGGCAATGATACTGCTTATCACCCTTCCATTAAACCGGGGACTTATTTTTACCCCACTGTCCTTTTTTATTATGTTCTTAAACGGGGCAGTATTTTCTACCATTGCGCTCTTTCTATCTTTTTTGGCAAAGAGCTATACGGATGCACCGAGGTACACGACATATATCATCATGCCTATGTCCTTTCTATGTAATACTTTTTTCTCAACTGACAGGCTTCCGGAGGGACTCAGACAGTTTGTATATATTCTGCCGCTTTCCCAGGCATGTTCCATGATAAGGGCTGTTGCAAGAGGAGAAAAGATAAGGGTGACAGGTATTATAATACTGATGCTGTATCTTCTGGTTTTCGGACTTTTGTCCATAAGCTTTATCTACAAAAAGAAAAATTTATAGAATGGAGGCTGATTATGGATAAACCTTTTTTTCCGATGTTTGTGGATCTGTCGAAAAAGAATGTTTTGGTTATCGGTGCAGGCATTATAGCCGGAAGAAGGATAGAGAGTCTATGTGGGTTTACGGACAACCTTACTGTCGTTGCACCGGAGATATCCACGAAAGTCAAGGAACTTTCAGAAAAGTACGGCTTCACTGTAAATAAAAGAAGATATGAAAAAGAAGATCTGACAGAGGCGGATATTGTATTTGCCGCCACCAATAACCGTGAAGTAAATGCTGATATTGCAAGGGACTGCGAAGAGGAAGGGATCCTTGTAAACATCAGTACAGACAGGGACAAGTGTGATTTTTATTTTCCGGGGTTAGTGAGAAAAGGAGATATCGTTGTCGGCGTGAGCGCCAGCGGTAAAGACCATACAGAAGCAAAGCTTGTCACTGAATTCATCAGAAAAATGCTTGTATAATTTTTATCATCAGTTATAATAAATAGCGCACGATTAAAAGAAAGGTGTCTGCAGACTGATATTTTAAGGTTGCAGGTGAAAAGGAAAGCAGGTGAAAGTCCTGCACGATCTCGTCACCGTGTTCCGGAAGGATGTTTTCATTACCACTGGGCTGTGCCTGGGAAGGGAAAACGGACGTGGTCATCTATGATAAACCGTATTTGACCGTACCGGTAAGCCGGGAGACCTGCCTTTCTGGAATAAGAGAAACCTTAAGCTACGAGGGATTAGCTTTGTTTTGCAGCATTTCTTCTCCTCTGATGGAGGTTTTTCTTATATTTTCCAAAGGAGGACATTATGAAATTAAAAGCAGTAACTGTAATTCTATCTATCACAATGGCGCTTTCACTGATCACCGGATGCGGAGCTACCACTGCCGCCACAGCGCCTGCTGCAGCGTCAACGGAAGCCGCTTCAGAAGCACCGTCCGAAGAAACCACAGAAGAACCTGAAAAAGAAGAGCCGGCAGAAGAGACCGCTCCTGAAACTTCCTCAGGACTTGAAGACGGAGAGTACACAGCTACGTTCAAGTCTGACGGTGAGATGTTCCATGTAAACGAAGCATACAAAGACAAGGGAACTCTTACAGTTAAGGACGGAGTTATGACTATACATATCTCTCTTCCTTCAAAGAGGATCGTAAATCTTTTCCCCGGCAAGTCAGAGGATGCAAAGAAAGACGGGGCAAAGCTCTTAGAGCCTACTGTCGATAAAGTAAAGTATGATGATGGTACAGAGGAAGAGGTACATGGCTTCGATATTCCTGTTCCGGTACTGGATGAGCCCTTTGATCTTGCGCTTATCGGCACAAAGGGCAAGTGGTATGACCACAAGGTCACCGTATCAGTTGTAGAGGGTGGTTCGTCTGATGCAGCCGCAGAAGTTGCAGAGCTTATTGACAAGATCTATGTTCAGGAGTGGACTCCCGAAACAGATGCTCTCTGCGAAGAAGCAAAGGCAAAGTGGGATGCCCTTACAGATGAAGAAAAGGAAATGGTGGAAGGAGAAGAAGCTGATCCCGGCTACTTCGGAGATGATACAGGAGACGCATCAATGGACGATCCCTTAAATCAGGACAATATAGGCGAAAACGAACTTCTGGTTGTAAGCTTTGGTACATCCTTTAATGACAGCCGTGCCAAGGATATAGGAGGAATCGAAAAGGCTCTTGCAGCTGCATATCCTGACTGGTCTGTAAGAAGAGCATTTACAGCACAGATCATCATTAACCATGTATATGCAAGAGACGGTGAGAAGATCGACAATGTAGACCAGGCTCTTGCCCGGGCAGTGGATAACGGCGTAAAGAATCTCGTTGTTCAGCCTACACACCTTATGCATGGTGCAGAATATGACGAACTTACAGAAGCTCTTGACGAGTACAAGGATAAGTTTGATTCCGTGAAGATCGCAGAGCCTCTTCTCGGTGAAGTTGGTAAGGATGCCGCCGTTATCAATAAGGATAAGGAACTTGTGGCAAAGGCCATAACGACAGAAGCAGTAAAGACAGCAGGTTTTGACAGCTTAGATGCAGCAGCTAAGGACGGAACTGCTTTCGTATTCATGGGACACGGTACTTCCCATACTGCTAATGTAACATACAGCCAAATGCAGACCCAGATGGATAAGCTCGGATATGAAAATGTATTTATCGGAACTGTTGAAGGACTTCCGGAAGAGACAGAGTTAAGTAACGTTATCAAGGCTGTTAAGGATAAGGGCTATAAGAAGGTTATCCTTCGTCCTCTTATGGTGGTTGCAGGTGACCACGCTAATAACGATATGGCCGGAGATGATGATGACACATGGAAGAGCGGATTTAAGGCTGACGGATCATTTGACAGCATTGACTGCCAGATCGCAGGTCTCGGAAGCATCAAAGATGTGCAGGATGTTTATGTAGCACATACCGGGGATGTAATTAAGTAATCTCGTTGTGCGTCATGACCCTCATCAGTCAGCTTCGCTGACAGCTTCCCCCAAAGGGGGAAGCCTTAGGCTGTATTTAAAGCCTTCCCCCGATGGGGCAAAACATGCCAGTGGCATGTTTTGAATGGCGTTTAGTCTTGCTGAGCAAGGCTGCCATCGGTAAGGTGGCAGCACGAAGTGCTGACGGATGAGGGTTTATGACTATCAGAAAACTTTTATTTATTATTTTTATATTTTTGCTACTTACAGGATGCGGCGGTACTCCCTCCGGGGAGTATGCCGCATCCGTTGTGCTTTCAGGGGGGAGTGGCAGAGCGTCTGTTGAAAGCCCCTGTCAGGTCACTGTTAAGGATAATAAGGCGGTAGCCCTGATACGATGGAGCAGCTCTCACTACGACTATATGATAGTTAACGGGGAGAAGTATCTTCCGGTAAATACTGAAGGAAATTCTGAATTCAGGATCCCTGTAGAGCTGGATAAGGATATGAGTGTACAGGCGGATACGGTAGCTATGAGTGAACCGCACCTGATAGACTACACCTTGCATTTTACTCTGCTGAAAGAAGGGGAAGCCTCGGGTGAAGATCCAATAGCTGCGGAAGGATCAGGGACTGAAAAGAACTGGATAGAAGAGCCTCCCGAAATTCCTGGGTTAGATTTCTTACAAACCGATGAAAACAGATTCGCAGAGTGCTTTCTTATCCACAGGTACAGCGAAGGTTATGCGGTAATATCTGTAAATGACGGAAGAAACTATCTCGTGGTTCCCGAAGGGAAAGACATACCGGAAGGTATAGATAACGAATTTATAGTGATTAAGAAGCCTCTATCCCGTATTTATACTGCGGCATCAGGTGTTATGTGCCAGTTTGACGCTATAGGCACGGTGCCTCTTATTGCCCTTTCCGGTATTGAAAAGGATAAGTGGTATGTGGATTCCGCAAGGGAAGCCATGGAAAAGGGCACTATGGAGTACGGCGGGAAATACAGTGCTCCGGACTATGAAAAGATTCTTGAAAAAAATGTTGATCTTGTTATCGAAAACACGATGATACTTCATACACCAAAGGTACTTGATAAATTGGGAGAGCTTGGCCTTCCGGTATTTATCGACCGTTGTAATTACGAAAGTGATCCCCTGGGGAGATGCGAGTGGATAAGGATATACGGCCTTCTTACAGACAGGGAAGAGGAAGCAGAAGAAGCCTTAAAAGCCCAGGCAGACTATTTAGACGCGATTAAAGATATCGAGCCATATGATAAAAAAGTGGTGGTATTTTCAATGAATACTGACCATATGATCAGTACCAAGCGAAAAAATGATTATTTTTCAAAAATGATCGAAATGGCTGGAGGAACATACCTCTATCCGGACATAGATCCCGGTGACAGTGCTTCATCCCAGGTTACCATCAGTACAGAAGCCTTTTATGACTACGCGTCTGATGCAGATATCATTATTTATAATGCGGCTATTGAGGATGCGCCGGAAAGCCTTGAAGCCCTTAAGGGTCTGGATGTGATGTTTAAGGATTTTAATGCGGTAAATGCAGGTGAAGTTTATTGCACTGACAGATCGCTCTATCAGTTTGCTCAGAAAAATGGTACCATTATTGATAACCTGCATAAGATCATTTCAGGAAAAGAGGAAGATACAGAGTTTTTCCATAAACTGAGATAACGGGGATATTATTTTGGCTAAAAACCTTATGATACAGGGCACCATGTCAGGTGCAGGAAAAAGCACGATAACTGCAGGGATCCTAAGGATCCTTCTTAATGACGGCTATAGAGCAGCTCCGTTTAAATCCCAGAATATGGCTCTGAATTCCTTTGTGACAAAAGATAATAAGGAGATGGGAAGAGCTCAGGTGGTTCAGGCTATAGCTGCCGGAATGGAGCCTTCATCAGACATGAATCCCATCCTCATTAAGCCCATGGGAGATACTACTTCACAGGTAATTGTGAACGGTGAACCCATCGGTAACATGAAGGCTTCCGAATATTATGTAATGAAAAACAGCCTTATCCCTGATATCCGTGCAGCCTATGACAGGCTTTCAGACGAAGCGGATATTATCGTGATCGAGGGCGCAGGCAGTCCTGTAGAGATCAATTTACGGGATAATGACATTGTAAATATGGGACTTGCTGAAATTATGGATGCGCCGGTACTGCTTGTTGGGAATATCGATCCCGGAGGAGTATTTGCCCAGCTTCTTGGAACTGTAAGTCTTATGACGGAGGAAGAGAGGGCCCGGGTCAAGGGTCTTATAATAAACAGGTTCCGTGGGGATAAGTCCCTTCTGATGCCGGGACTTCAAATGTTTAAGGAGTACTGCAGTATTCCCTTTGCAGGAGTTGTGCCCTATGTGAAACTGGATCTTGACGATGAGGACAGTGTTTCGGAGCGGCTTGATAACGCTTTTCATACCGCGAGTGAGAGCGCAAAGATAAAAATATGCGTGCTCAGGCTTCCATTTATCAGTAATCACTCTGATTTTACTGCCTTTGGTTCCGTACCCGGAGCAAATCTTATCTATGCAAAAGATACAGCGGATCTTGAAGATGCTGATCTTATCATCCTTCCCGGAACAAAGAATACATTGAAAGACCTTTTATGGCTGAGAGAAAGCAAGATGGAACAGGCTGTCCTTGATATGGCCGGAAAGGGCACGTTGATAATAGGTATCTGCGGCGGATTCCAGATGCTGGGAGAAAAAGTGGATGACAGAGATAATAATGAGGGAGGCGGTTCATTAAAGGGCCTTTCACTATTACCTCTGTCCACGGTTTTTGATTCCAATAAGACCTTAAAACAGGTGACGGGACAGATCGGGAATATTGAAGGAGAATATGCAGGCCTTTCCGGAGCAGATGTTAATGGTTACGAGATACATATGGGAGTCACGGAAGGAGACAGGGATATATTTCCCGCTTATATTAATGGAAATGTCCTTGGGACGTATATTCACGGATTCTTTGATTCGCCGGATCTGATGGAAAAGCTGATAAGGATAATCTATAAAAGAAAAGGCATTGAAGATGATATTAAGATAGAAGATCATATACTTCATACGGAGAAGGAACTTGACAGACTGGCAGATGTACTCCGGGAGAATCTTGATATGGAGATGATCTACAAGATAATAGGATTATAGGAGACACACATGGTACATTTCGTAGGCGCAGGTCCCGGAGCCGAGGACCTTATAACTATAAGAGGAAAGAGATTACTGGAAGAAGCGGATGTGATAATCTATGCCGGATCCCTTGTGAATCCGGGTCTTTTGAAATACGCAAAAAAAGATTGTGAGATACATGACAGCGCCAGGCTCGACTTAAATGAAGTTTTTGAAATAATGAAAAAAGCCCACGGGTACAAAAAGGACGTGGTGCGTCTGCATACGGGAGACCCCAGTATTTACGGAGCCATAAGGGAACAGATGGATCTTTTGATCAAAGATAAAATCCCCTTTGATTCCACTCCGGGGGTAAGCTCTTTCTGCGGTGCTGCCGCTGCCCTCCAAATGGAATATACCCTTCCGGGGATAAGCCAGAGTGTCATCATTACCAGGATGGACGGGAGAACCCCGGTGCCGGAGAGTGAATCTGTTGAGGCTCTTTCATCTCACGGAGCCACCATGGTTTTCTTCCTTTCAGCAGGAGATACCAAAACCTTGTCAGAGAGACTTATAAATACAGGGGTCAGGAGAGATATGCCCTGCGCCATAGTATATAAGGCTACATGGGATGATGAAGAAAAATATATATGCTCTCTTGATACGCTTGCTGAAACAGCTGAAAAACATGGGATAAGTAAGACAGCCCTTATAATAGTGGGAGAAGCTGTCTCCCAGTCGGGATACGAGCTTTCAAAACTATATTCTCCTGACTTTACGACGGGCTTCAGAAAAGGAAAAAATGATGCGTGAAAATACCGGGCGGATACGTTTTATCTTTTTCATGCTCGTATTACTGGTCATTGCCGGATTTATCGTAAATATCTGTGTGGGAAGCGTGCATATAAGCTTAACGGAATTGCGGGGTGCGTTTTCTGATACGGGTGATGAAAAGATAAGAAATATCATAATGAATATCAGGCTCCCCCGGACCATTATGACTTTTACCCTCGGAGGCGCACTGGCAGTTGCGGGGTTCCTTTTGCAAACTTACTTTGCAAACCCCATTGCAGGACCCTATATACTGGGTATCTCATCCGGGGCAAAGATGACGGTAGCCATGGTTCTCATATTTATTGTGGGCAGTACAGGGAATTCTTCGACCCTTCTGCTTGTTCTTGCGGCTTTTGCGGGGGCACTAATATCCACTTTTTTTATAATCATTATCTCATCCAGGATCACCAATATGGCAGCACTTCTCGCCGCGGGAATAATGATAGGGTATATAGCAAGCGCCATAACAGACTTTCTCATTACTTTTGCTGATGATGCGGATATAGTGAATCTGCATGGCTGGTCTCAGGGCAGTTTTTCAGGATCCGATATGAACGGGGCTTTATGGTCAGTAGGGATCGTCTCCATCGCTTTTTTCATAGTGATGCTTCTCAGTAAGGATCTGGATGCACTGAGGCTCGGGGAGACCTATGCGGAAAGTGTGGGAGTAAATATCAGGGTCTGCCGGGTACTTATCATTGTGCTTTCAAGTCTTTTATCCGCAACGGTTACGGCCTTTGCAGGTCCTGTATCGTTTATTGGTATAGCAGTTCCGTTTTTAATGAGGGAAGCCCTGAAGTCATCAAAGCCAATAATACTGATCCCTGCGTCATTCCTTTCAGGAGCGGTATTCTGTATGTTCAGTGACTTAATAGCAAGGACGGTATTTGCTCCGGTGGAAGTGAATATTTCTGCCGTGACATCTCTTTTTGGAGCACCAATAGTTATATTCATGATAGCGGGACGAAGAAGATGATAATAAATGATCTAACCGCAGGCTACGGAAAAATAAGCATAGTTAAGGATCTCACCCTTACCATCAATAAAGGAGAGATAGTATCTCTGATCGGCCCGAACGGTGGAGGAAAGTCCACCCTTTTAAAGACCATGACCGGCAGGATAAAGCCCATCAACGGCACGGTTTCAATAGGGAACAGGGATCTTTTTACCATACCTTTAAGTGAGAGATCCCGTATGCTTTCCATAGTGACTACCGACCGGGTGAAGCCTGAACACATGACAGGCCTTGATGTGGTTATGGCAGGAAGACTTCCCTATACGAACGGATTCGGGTCATTCACGGATAAAGACCATGAAGCTGTAGATAAAGCCATATCACTTATGAAGGTGGAAGAACTTGCAGATAAGGACTTTAATTCCCTAAGTGACGGTCAGAAGCAGAGGATTCTTATCGCCAGAGCCATATGCCAGGAGCCGGAGTATCTCATTATGGATGAACCAACGTCCTACCTGGATATCAGATACCGGATGGAGCTGATGGACGTTATAAGAGAACTCTCAGATCAGGGAACCACGGTTATCATGTCACTTCACGAGCCGGAGCTTGCATTAAGGGTTTCAGACAGAATAGTAACAGTGTGGGAAGGCGGCAGGGCTGATACCATGACGCCGGAAGAAGTAATTGCTAATAGTGTAGTAAAAGACCTGTACGGTATGACAGACATTATGTACGAGGATCTTAAAGCCTTCTCCCTATGGGAGAAGGTGCCCCGAAGGGGCGGATGAGGGTTTGTACGGATATTAATATTAGTCAAAAGGAGCCATCATGAAAAAAGGAAAGGTATATATAGTGGGTATAGGTCCGGGACGTGCGGAAGATATGACATTCCGGGCAGAAAATGCATTAAAAGAAAGTGATGCCATTGCCGGATATATGGTATACTGCGACCTTGTACGGACTCGCTACGGAGAAAAGGAATATATTGAAACACCAATGACAGGAGAGGAAAGGCGGGTGGATCTTGCATTTAAGAAGGCTTCAGAAGGAAAGACCGTTTCCATTATCTGCAGCGGAGACCCGGGAGTATACGGCCTTGCAGGCCTTGCCTGCAGCGCGGCGGCTGAGTATGAAGATGTAGATATAGAGGTTATCCCCGGAGTCAGTGCTGCTTTAAGCGGAGCGGCTCTGCTTGGCGCGCCTCTTATCCATGACTTCTGTTTAATATCTTTAAGTGACCGCCTGACCCCTATAGATCTCATTGAAAAGAGGTTGAACCTTGCTGCGGAAGCTGACATGGTGATCGTGATCTATAATCCTGAGAGCAGGTCAAGGAGCGGATACTTAAAACGGGCCTGTGAAATTCTTTTAGAGACGATCGATGGTGACAGGATCTGTGGTATTTCAAGGAATATTGGCAGGGAAGGCGAAGCATACGAGATCATGACATTAAGTGAGCTTAAAGATGCAAAGGCAGATATGTTCTCCACTGTTTTTATCGGAAATTCATCTACGGTAAAGGTAAAGAAACGCATGGTCACACTTAGAGGATACAGAAGTGAAAAGGATAGACAGTAAAGAAGGATTATTCAGTATAAAGGTTGAGGAGCCTTCCCGGAAAGTCTTCAGTAAAGCAAAGGAAAGATTTGACCGGATAGCTAAGCCACTTGACGGCCTTGGAGATTTTGAGACCCTGATCGCAAGGATAGCTGCAATAGAGGGCAGCATAGAGATCAGGACAGAAAAAAGAGCTGCAGTGATCATGTGTGCAGATAACGGCATTGTGGATGAAGGAATCTCCCAGAGCGGAAAAGAAATAACCCTGTCTGTTGCGGAGGCTCTCGGAAGCGGCATAAGTACGGCCTGTACTCTCGGCAGATCCTGCAATGTGGATATTATCCCTGTGGATATTGGGATAGACAGTGATAAAAAGATCCCCGGAGTCATGGACAGAAAAGTGTCCAGGGGAACAGAAAACTTTTTAAATAAACCTGCCATGAGTGAGGAAGAAACCCTTAAGGCTGTCAATACGGGTATAGAGATAGTAAGGGATCTTAAGGACAGGGGATTTAACATGCTGGCGCTTGGAGAGATGGGGATTGGAAATACCACCACGGCAACAGCGGTTCTTTCAGGCGTACTAAAGCAGAATCCTTTTGAGATAACGGGAAGAGGCGCAGGAATAGATGATAAGGGGCTTCTTAGAAAGAAAGAGGTTATAAAAAAAGCCCTGGATCTATATGATACCGATAGTATTAAAGATGAGAAGGAAAGAGCCTTTAAGATCTTATCATCCGTTGGAGGCCTTGATATTGCAGGACTTACAGGGGTGATCATAGGCGGAGCGCTTGAAAATATACCTGTCGTACTGGACGGACTCATTACTTCAGCAGCAGCAGTCATGGCAGAGACAATGGTGCCGGGAGTAAAGGGATTTATGATAGCATCACATAAAGGTCGTGAGGGTGGAAATATCATTGCCTTGGATCATCTTGGACTGTGTCCATTTATTAATGGAAATATGGCTCTCGGTGAAGGTACAGGAGCTATCATGTTTTTTAAGCTTATTGATGCAGCGGCAGACTTTTACAGGAATGCCGGGAGCTTTGACGATTATAAAATAGAGGAATATACGAGGTTCAGCTGATGACGGTATTGGTACTCGGTACTCCGGACAGCGGAAAATCAAGATTCGCTGAGTCCATTATGGATGAGCTTGCGGGAGAAAAAGAGAAAATATATATCGCCACTATGATCCCTTTCGGAAAGACAGGGGAAGAACGGATAAAAAAACACAGGAAAATGAGGGAAGGGAAAGGATATCTCACGGTCGAATGTCCTGTAGATGTTTCAGATATCGCTGACGATATAGAGAGAATAGAGGATAAGTGCTGTCTTTTAGAGTGTCTTTCAAATCTTATCGGAAATGAGATCCATTCTGAAGGTAATAAAGGAATGGATGATGACAGGCTTATAGATAAGATCACAGAGGATGTGACTGCTCTTGGGAGTAAATGCAGTCATCTTGTTATAGTGTCGAATCATTTCCCTTCCGATGATCCGGAATATGATGAAGACACAAGGCGCTACGTCCGTATTACTGATCTTGTGAATAAAAAAATATCATTAAATATGGATCAGATCTATGACTTAACTGATGAAGGGTAACTATTCAGAATCCGGAGGGTTCTGAATAGATACGACGAAGGATGGATCAGGAAATGAGGATAATTAAGGTGATCATATCTTCCATATCGATGTATTCAAGAATTCCTATACCAGGTATTTTTTGTGATGAAGATGATATGGGTCATATTATAAGTGTGCTTCCACTTATAGGTGCAGTGATAGGGGCATTGTCACAGCTCTTATTTATCATACTCCTGTACTTTGATATCCCGGTTATCGGTATCACGCTCATACTCATGCTTGTTCCGCTTATTATCACGGGCGGCTTTCATGTGGACGGATTTATGGATGTTCAGGATGCTGTTAATTCCGGGCAGGAACGAACACGAAAACTTGAGATAATGAAGGATCCGCATATAGGTGCTTTTGCGGTTATAAGCCTTGTTATCACAGGGATATCCTGGGCTGCATTTCTTTATATCCTTTTATTTCTGGCGATCCGGAATAAGGATTACAGCAGTGTATATATCTATTTCACATCATTTTTTATAGTGAGATCATTCTGCGGTCTTTCCTCTTTGAGCTTTAAGAAGGCCAGAAAAAACGGGATGCTGAACATGGAGACTAACAGGGGAGGAACAGCGGATATTGTTATACTTTCTATTCAGGCTGTTATCGGAGGTGTTCTGGCGGTCTGCCTGAATGTGTATGCAGGTCTGATACTGATACTTGGGCTTCTTTTCCATACATACATTTATAAGAGGAAGTGCATAAGGGAATTTGGCGGTGTTACAGGAGATACGGCAGGGTATTATGTGGTGGTGTCTGAAACTCTTTCAATCATAATCCTTGTAATATATAACCTTATTCAAAAACTGGTATGAGAATGATACACGGCGGAGAGATATACGATAAAAAAATAGAATATGATTTTTCGGTAAACTTAAATCCCTGTCCCTGCCCGGAATCTGTGAAACAGGCAATTATTAAAGCAGCGGACAGAACAGAGTATTATCCTGATATTTATCAAAGATCATTCAGAAATGCTGTAGCTGCAGCAGAGAATCTGAAGCCTGAAAATATCCTCGGGACTAACGGAGCTTCAGAACTCTTAACTTCTCTTATCCGTTTTCTTGATCCCGAAAAAGTGCTGCTGCCGGAGCCCTCATTTTTTGGCTACAGACACGCCTTGAATATGCTTAAAAGCTGCAGTGTCGAACCTTATTGCCTTGCGGAAGACAATGAATTCATTCTGGATGAGGGGATATTAAATAAGATCACCTGTGAAACGGATGTCCTGATCCTTGCAAATCCCAATAATCCCACAGGAAAGTGCATCGATGATCCTCTTTTGGAAGATATTGTTAAAAAATGTGCTGACACAGGTACAGCACTTATTATTGACGAGTGCTTCCTGAAATTATCTACTTCCGGGGTCAGCATAAAAAAATATATTGGAGAAGTACCCCGTATCTTCGTTGTGGATTCATATACAAAACTTTTTTCACTTCCCGGGGTGAGGATCGGTTACTGTATGGCAGGAGAGGAAGATATA
Source organism: uncultured Lachnospiraceae bacterium (assembly GCA_902779445.1). Classification (GTDB taxonomy): domain Bacteria; phylum Bacillota; class Clostridia; order Lachnospirales; family Lachnospiraceae; genus NK4A144. Next base: position 199,899 of record CACZBM010000002.1, on the reverse strand, counting down.
AGGAATTTAAGACAATATCTTCCGGAATGGAATCTCTCTGTATTTGCTGAAAAAGCCGGGATCGCCGGGGCTGAGGCTCTTAAAAATACAGATTTTCTTGATGATTCACTTGAAATTATACAGAAGGAAAGGGATGAGCTGTATAAAGGACTTCAGAGCACAGGAGTAAGATATTTTGAATCGGATTCTGTTTTTATCCTGATAAAAAGTGATAAGGACCTTTATAACAGCCTTCTTAAACGGGGGATCCTTATTAGGGACTGCTCAAATTTTAATAACATTTCAAAAGGGTTTTGCAGGATAGCGGTAAAGGATCCAGAGTCCAACAGGGCATTGATACAGGAGTTAAAACGGATTTAAGGGTTTTCAAGATTAAAATCCGGTATAAAGTCTTTTCCCGAAGAATTCATTTCCTGAATATAGGCATTCTCGATCCCCAGCTTTATAGCATAGTCCAGAAGTCTTTCATATTCGCTTTTCTTAACCCTTCTATTCAGATTTTGTAAAGAGTCGGGAAAAGCCTTCATTGGGGTATACTGGCTCATGATGCTTAAATAGATCTGATTTCCGTAGGTTTCATGGAGGTACCGGAGTACTTTCTTTGAATTCATTACATGCCCCGGAAGCAGGAGATTACGGACTATCACTCCCTTTTTTATCATTCCTTCACTATCAAATTCTATCTGGGGCTGCTGCCTCACCATTTCGGAAATAGCGTCCTTAACAACATCCGGATAATCCTCTGCATTGGAATATTTCTTTGCCAGCTCAGACTCCGCGTATTTCATATCCGGGAGATAGACATCGATAAGTCCGTCGAGAATCCTCAGAGTTTCTGCCTTTTCATAACCGGAACAGTTGAAAATAACGGGAATATCAAGTCCTTTGGAACGGGCTCTTATTAGGGTATCAGCTATTTCAGGGATATAGTGGTCTCCTGTTACGAGATTTATATTGTGGGATTTTCCTTCCTTAAGTTCAAAGAAGATTTCAGTAAGCTGTTCCGTGCTTATATCCATGCCCTTTACACCGTCGGAGATCTCTTCATTCTGGCAGAATACGCAGTGCATGGAACATCCGGAGAAGAAAACGGCTCCCGAACCGTTTTTACCGGAAATGCATGGTTCCTCATAGAAATGGAGATCAGCTCTTGCTATCCTGATTATGTTGGAAGAACCGCACACTCCTGTATGGAGGGACCTGTCGATATTACAGTTTCTGGGGCAGAGACTGCACACATTTATGGAATTATGTTCGTTGACCTTATGTCCGATAGCCATATAAAGATGATATGAAATAATGAAGTCTTGTCAATATGGGAAATGTGCTGACCACCGGCTTCGGCGTCATTCTGAGCAAAGCGAAGAATCTCGTGTCCGATTTGTGCGGGTAGATAATATACTGTATAATTAATACAGTTTTGCACGTGATACTATAATTTTATTTTGAGAAAGGAGTTTAAGAAAAATATGAAGGGATGGGAATTTACCGGTACACATCAGCCTCTTAAGATCGTGGAAAAGCCTGATCCAAAGGCAAAGCCGGGTTACGTTGTGTTAAAGACACTGGCCGGAGGGCTCTGCCACTCGGATGTATCTGCACTTGATATCGAATCCTGGATGGACGTTTTCAATGTTCCGGTTATCATGGGTCATGAGGTTTGCGGAGAGATCGTTGAGATAGGCGAAGGCGTCGAGGGCTATAAAGTCGGTGACGTTGTGGCAGTATGTCCTCTGTACGCAAAAGACGGCACAACCCCCGGTTATACGAGGGACGGCGGTTACGGCACTATGACTACGGCACCTGTAGAGCAGTTAGTAAAGGTTCCTGCAGGTCTTGCACCTGAAAAGGCAGCTGCGGCTACTGATGCAGGAGCTACTTCTTATCATGCTGTATGCACAGTAGGTGGAGCCAAAGCCGGAATGAAGGTCGGAATCATAGGTATCGGCGGACTGGGACAGTTTGCTGTACGTATTGCAGTTGTAAAGGGCTGTGAAGTCTATGTAGCTACGAGAAAGCCTTCTGCACAGCAGCTGGCGCTGAGCCTTGGAGCTAAGGAGGTAAAATCTTCCATTACTGAATTTGCCGATAAGAATCTGGATCTCATTGTGGACTTTGCAGGCGGCGGACAGACCACTGCAGATGCCATTAATACTGTGGGACAGTATGGCAAGGTTGTTCTTGTGGGAATGGCTACTGATACATCCACCATCAATACTTATCCACTTATCTTTAAGGAGCTTAAATTCGAAGGCTCTCAGGGCAGCACTACAGATGACCTCAAGGATTGTATTGACTTGCTGGCAAGCGGAGATCTGGATCCCGAGATACATACCTGCAAATTTGAAGAGATCGGTGAGGGCATTGAGAAGCTCCGCCGCGGCGAGATCAGCGGACGTCTGGTCTGCCTGTATGAATGAGCGGGAAGAGCATCGAAACCAGACTTGTTTATGGATTTCTGGACGCAGGCAAAACCACCTTCATAAAGGACTGCGTTCAGAATGACTATTTCTATAAATATGGGACAACCCTTATCCTCTGCTTTGAAGAAGGTGAAGAGACTTATGATCCGGATATACTGTCTGAAAGAAGGACTACGGTGGCCTTCTATGACCGGAATGAAGATGTTCATACATTTTGTATGAAGCACATCGAAGACAGTGATCCGGATCGTATTTATGTGGAAATGAATACCATGATAGGAGGGCTGAAAGAGAAATTTCCGGATAATATGGATATTTCCTATGCCTGCACATGGATAGACTGGGAAACTTTTCCATCTTATTATGCTAATTTTACTCAGATGATAAGGGATATGGTTTCGGATTCGCACCAGGTAACATTCCGGGGATGCCCTTCGAAAGAGTTTCTGAGTCCATATGCAAACGGTTTCCGGCTTATGAACAGGAAGGCTTCTTATCTGAGGCAGGATCCCATGGGATATCACGAGAAGGCATTTGACCTTTTTCTTCCCTTTTCTCTTGAGGATAATGAGATCATGATAAGTGAAGATCGTTTCCTTGTTTTCTGGCTGGATGCGTTTGATCATCCGGAGCATTATGACGGAAAGAAGATAAGATTTACAGATCCTCTGGAAATACGGGAGTCTGATGCGGACAGGGCTTATTCCGCAGGCCGGGTGGTCATGACCTGCTGTATGGCAGATCTTCAGTTCATGTCTTTTGAGCTGGAAGGTTCAGATATTATTTCAAGCGGGGGCTGGTTCACTTTTGATGCACAGGCGGTTATTGAAAACAACTCATACGGGCAGAGGCGGATCAAACTTAAGGCAGAGAGAATACGGCCGGTTCATCCTCCCGGGGATCTCATGCTGAAGAGTAATCCTTTATAAATATGGGTATGGAATTTTAAAATATAGTGTAGTATAATTATAAAAGTTTTTGGAGACTACTTAATTTTTAAGGAGGAAATAATACCATGAAAAACACTTTAAAAAGAGTTGCAAGCAGAATGCTTGTGACAGTAATGACAGGAGCTATGATCGCAGCTACACCTGTTGCATCAGTTTCTGTATTCGCAGGTGATCCTGCTTCCGTAAAGGCAGCTGAGCAGGCTAAGAAGCTTGCTGAGAAAGAGGCTAAAGCTCTTAAGAAGCAGCAGGAACTTATTGCTGAAGCTGAGAAGGCTGCAAATAAGGCAAAGAAGGAAAGAGATCTTGCATTAACCAGCAAGGAGAAGGATGCTGCAAAGCATGCAAAAGAGGCAGCAGCTTTTGACGGAGAGGCAGCAAGACTTTATGTTCAGGCAGATGCTGCAGGCACAAGAGCTCTTAACTTCCGTGGATTAAAGGAAGATAAGGCAGCAGAGTCAAGCGTTCTTGCAGAGCGTGAGTATGAGGCTGCAAGACAGGCTGCAGAAGCTGAAAGATTAAAGGCTGAGGCTGAGAAGAAGGCTGAGGCAGAGAAGAAGGCAGCAGAAAAGGCAGCTGCAGAGAAGAAGGCTGCTCTTGATAAGGCTATAAAAGAGGCAGAGATCGCTCTTAAGAAGGCTGAAGCTGAAAGAGATAAGGCTGTGAAGGCTGCAGATAAGGCAGCTGGCGCTATAAAGGACTTAGCTAAGGCATTAAAGGATGCAGAGAAGGATGCAGCTAAGAAGATCAAGGATGCAGAGGATGATGTTAACGCAGCAGCTTATGATCTTAAGAAGGCTGCTACATCAGCAGATATCAGGAAGGCAAAGGATGCCCTTGATGTAGCTACAACTGCAGCAAGCAAGGCTAAGGCTGAGGCTGATCTTGAGGTTGGAATCGCTAGATCAAAGTACACAAGTGCAGTTGATGCAGCAAATGCAGCAGCAGGACTTGCAAGAACCGCTAATGATAAGGTTATTGCAGCAGCAGGAGATCTTGCCAGAGCAGGACAGTAATAAGTGAATTTTGCGAAAGACCGGGTCGTTTGATCCGGTCTTTTTGATTTTAAAAAAGCCTTGATATTTTTATGATCAGAGTTATAATCATTTCAGGTTCGCTTCATCGGACCGACATCTTCAGCAGTATTCACTGCAGTTTTCCCTTACTGGAACAGAAAAAGCAAGAAAAATATTAATGAAGGGAGGTTTATCGTACAGATTTAGGAATATATTTAGTAAAGGTCAAGTAATTCAGAAGTTTTTCTTGACAAAGAAAAACGGTTTTGTTACTATTGGTATCGAACGGGAGTTCGATTTTGGATTTTGAAAGGAATTAAAAATGGAAACTAACGAAAACAAGCAGAAAGCATTGGAAGTAGCACTTTCACAGATAGAAAAACAGTTTGGAAAAGGTGCAGTCATGAAGCTTGGTGACCAGAGCGCCAATATGAATATAGAGACTATCCCCACAGGATCTTTATCGCTGGACATAGCACTTGGTCTTGGAGGGATTCCTAAGGGAAGGATCATAGAGATCTACGGACCTGAGTCATCAGGAAAGACTACAGTTACTCTTCATATGATCTCAGAGGTACAGAAGAGAGGCGGTATAGCAGGTTTCATCGATGCTGAACATGCGCTTGATCCTGTTTATGCTAAAAATATTGGGGTAGATATAGATAATCTTTATATATCCCAGCCGGATTCAGGTGAGCAGGCACTTGAGATCACCGAGACCATGGTCAGGTCAGGTGCGGTGGATATTGTGGTAGTCGATTCGGTAGCTGCACTTGTACCCAAGGCAGAGATTGACGGAGAAATGGGTGATTCCCATGTGGGACTTCAGGCAAGGCTCATGTCCCAGGCCCTCAGAAAACTTACTGCTGTCATCAGCAAGTCAAACTGTACAGTAGTATTCATAAACCAGCTTCGTGAAAAGGTCGGTATAATGTTCGGAAGTCCTGAGACCACCACCGGAGGCAGAGCACTTAAATTCTATTCCTCGGTGAGGCTGGATGTCAGAAGAATTGACAAGATCTCCCAGGGGGGTGAGGTGATCGGTAACCGCACCAGAGTTAAGGTTGTTAAGAATAAGATCGCTCCGCCTTTTAAAGAAGCGGAATTTGATATCATGTTCGGCAAAGGCATTTCTACGGTAGGAGATATTCTGGATCTTGCATCTAACTGCAATGTTATCAATAAAGCCGGAGCCTGGTTCTCATATAACGGAGAAAAGATCGGACAGGGAAGGGAAAATACAAAGGCTTTTCTGGAAGAACATCAGGATATCCTTACTGAAGTAGAGCATAAGGTAAGGGTTCACTATGGACTTGAAGGTGATAAAAAGTCCGGAGACAGTAAAGCTGCGGCTGAAAAGAATGCAGACAAAGCTGAATCCGGCACAAAGAAAGCTGCAAAATCCGAGTAAGATATGCCAATGATCATTACATCCATATCCGAATGGAGAAAGGGAAAATATCTGATCTCCCTTAATGATGAACCTGTATTTGTGCTATATAGATCAGAGATAAGGCGTTTTAACCTCAAAGAAGGGGAAGAGCTGGATCAGGTCACATATGAGAGGATCGTGAATGAAGTTCTTCTAAAAAGAGCAAAGAGCCGTACCCTGCATATCCTGGACAAGTATGATAAGACAGAAAAAGAACTTAGGGATAAGCTGAAAGAGGGTATGTACCCGGCAGAGGTCATAGATGCAGCAGTGGATGCGGCAAAGCGGGGGAAGTATCTTGATGATCTGAGATATGCTGTTCAGTATATTTATGAAAAATCCTCCCGTAAAAGCAGGAGAATGATAGAAGCGGATCTCCTGAATAAGGGTGTTTCAAAAGAGTGTATTGAAAAGGCTCTTATGAAGAATGCGGAAGACAATGAAGAAAACGGCTCGGACCCGGAGTCGGCTCTCATCCTAAGACTTATTAAGAAAAGGTGCCCCGAGCCGGATGAGATCGATCAGGAGTCCGAGCAGAAGCTATACAGGTACCTTACCGGAAAAGGCTTTGAATTCGGCAGGATAAAAAGAATCGTCAGTCTTTACCGGGAAGGTTCTATATAGACGTTGCGCATTCACCGGATTATATGATATACTCACTTTGCTTTTTATTTATGAGCTTAAAATCAATTTTGAATATACTAAGGAGGAACTTGAGATGAAGCACGTTAAGACCCTGAATACCAGAGATTATAAGAAGAGCATGAAAACAGGCGGATGCGGTGAGTGCCAGACCTCTTGCCAGTCAGCATGCAAGACCAGCTGTACAGTAGGCAATCAGTCATGCGAGAATAAGAATCGCTGAGTTTAGGCGCGATATTGAAGTGTACGGAGGACCGTAAGGTCCTCCTTTTTAACGCAAAGCCGGAAAGAGAAGAAAATGGTTCATCAGTATAAAAGTCACGGATTTAATATAGTTCTGGATGTGGAATCCGGAGCGGTACATATTGTGGATGATGTGGTCTACGATCTTATTCCACATATGGAAGACAAAGAAGCTCTCTCTATAAGCGAGGCTTCAGCATTAACAGGAAATAAATATAGTGATACCGATCTTGAAGAAGCTATTAATGAGATAAATGAGCTTAGGGACAGCGGTGCGCTTTATTCAAAGGATATTTATGAATCCTATGTTGATAATTTTACGAAAACGAAGGCAAAGGATCCGGTAGTAAAAGCTATGTGTCTGCATATTGCCCACGACTGTAATTTAAGATGCAGATACTGTTTTGCAGAAGAAGGGGAATATCACGGAAGAAAAGCTTTGATGACTTATGAAGTCGGAAAGCAGGCTCTTGACTACCTGATGGATCATTCAGGGAACAGGGTCAATCTGGAAGTGGACTTTTTCGGAGGCGAACCCACCATGAATTTTGATGTTGTAAAGAAACTCGTGGAATATGGTCGTTCCCAGGAGGAAAAGAGGAATAAGAAATTTCGGTTTACCCTGACTACAAACGGTGTACTTCTGGATGATGAGATCCTGGATTTTGCCAATAAAGAAATGGGTAATCTGGTGCTTTCGATCGACGGCAGAAAAGAAGTAAACGACAGGATGAGGCCGACAGCAAACGGTAAGGGATCATATGACATCATACTTCCGAAATTCAAAAAAGCTGCCGGATCCAGAAACCAGACCAATTACTATGTAAGAGGTACATATACTCATTACAACACTGATTTTGCGAATGATGTTATACACTTAAATGATCTTGGATTTGAGCAGATATCTGTGGAGCCGGTGGTTTGTGATCCCAAAGAGGATTATGCACTTAAGGAATCCGACCTGCCGGTACTCCTGGAACAGTATGATATTCTCGCAGATGAAGTTATTAAGAGGAGAAAGAACGGTAAATATATTAACTTCTTCCACTTTATGATCGACCTTACCGGAGGACCCTGTATTGCTAAAAGGCTTTCCGGCTGCGGAAGCGGAGGTGAATACCTCTCGGTTACGCCCTGGGGAGATATCTATCCCTGCCATCAGTTTGTGGGTGAAGAGAAGTTCCTTATGGGAAATGTTTTTGATGGGATCGTGAATAAGGATATTCCCATGGAATTTGCCGGATGTAATGTTTACACAAAGCCTGAATGCAGGGAGTGTTTTGCAAAGTTTTACTGTTCGGGAGGCTGCGCAGCTAATTCCTATCATGCAACAGGGAGCCTTAACGGAAACTATACTTTCGGATGTGAGCTTCAGAGGAAACGAATTGAATGTGCGATCATGATCAAAGCAGCTCTTGCCGGAAACGAAGATTTTGCGGATAAAAAGGAGTCGGAGAGTATTGCAGCGGACTGAGAAATGGGTGATCATGTCACGACCCGGAGATTACGCCGGGATCGGAAAGAAGTATGGTATTTCTCCGGTGCTTGCACGTATTATGGGAAACCGGGGAGTGGATCTTTCATCTGAGAATGAGGTAAGGGATTATCTTTCAACAGAACCTCTTTCACAGGATGAGATACTTGTTTCAGCACGTTCCATGAAAGACATGGACAGGGCTGCGAGTATTATAAAAGAAAAGATAAAGCTTGGAAAAAAGATCCGTGTTGTTGGTGACTATGATATTGACGGTGTCACGGCATCATTTATTCTGATCAAAGGGCTAAGAAAAGCGGGCGCAGATACAGATCACAGGCTACCCCACAGGATCAGGGATGGTTACGGACTCAATTTCAATATCATAAACGAAGCAAAAGATGATAATGTAGATACCATATTAACATGTGATAATGGTATTGCAGCTGCTGAAGAGATCCGCCTTGCAAAAGAGTGCGGCATGACGGTTATCGTGACGGATCACCATGAAGTACCCTTTCATCTTAACGGTGAGGAAAGAATAGAGGATCTGCCGGATGCTGATGCTGTAGTGGATCCAAAAAGATCTGATTGCAACAGTGCTTTCAGATCGATCTGCGGAGCTTTTGTAGCGTATAAATTCATTCTCTCTTTATATGATGAAATGGGGATCGATATTAAAGAAGCGGGGGAGTTCCTTGAGATTGCTGCTTTTGCGACTATCGGAGATGTAATGCCTTTAAAGAATGAGAACCGAAGGCTTGTCCGGGAAGGATTAAAAAGGCTAAAACACACCGTAAATCCGGGGCTCAGAGCACTTATCTCACTTAACTCACTGGAAGGGAAAGAATTAAGCTATTATCACGTAGGATTCGTTTTAGGTCCCTGTCTTAACGCTGCAGGGAGGCTCGGCGATGCAGAAGATGCCCTAGAACTTCTTTTATCGGAGACTCCTGACAGTGCCCATGAAAAGGCAGTTATCCTTAAGGAGATGAATGACAGCCGTAAGAGCATAACCGAAAAGGGTGTTGAAAAAGCACTGGAGATATCGGACTCCGACAGGTATGAAAATGATACGGTCCTCGTGATCTATCTTCCTGATTCCCATGAGAGTGTCGCCGGGATAGTCGCCGGAAAGGTGAGGGAAAGAACCGGTAAGCCTGTATTCATACTAACGGACGGTATCACGTCAGACGGGGCAGAATGTCTGAAAGGGTCCGGAAGATCCATCGAGAGCTTCAATATGTTTGAAGAAATGACTGCAGTTAAGGACGTTTTTATAAAATATGGCGGACATGCCATGGCGGCAGGTCTTTCCCTTCCGAAAGAAAAACTTTCCGAATTCAGGGAAAGGATCAATATGAACTCATCTCTTTCAAAAGATGATCTGGCGGTTAAGATAAAGATAGATATGGAGCTGCCTTTATCCTTTGTTTCTTTTGATCTTGTGCGGGAGATAGAGCGGCTTGAACCCTGTGGAACCGAAAATGAAAAGCCTGTATTTGCTGCAAGGGATATAAGTATTAGGGATATGAGAGTCTTCGGCACCAATAGAAATGTGCTTAAAGGAACAGCAGAAGACAATAACGGCGGCAGAGTGGACTGTGTATATTTCGGAACTGATGCAGAAGAGATGAAAGACTATATCGAAGACAGGGAAAGAGCCGGAGAGGGACTTAAGATCCTGTACAGTCCGGGGATCAATGAGTTCAGGGGGAGTGAGACCCTGCAGATAGTACTAAATGGGATTAGATGAGGATGTTAAAACAATGTCATTAAGCTGGTGTCATTCTTCGCTAACGCTCAGGATGACAGGTTAATATAAGAGGTCAAAATGAATTTTAAAAGAATACTTGCACTTATTGCTATCATATTACTGGTTTTGATGTATGTATCATCATTTATACTGGCACTCATGAACCATCCTGACTCCGGAAAGCTTCTTATGGCTTCCATAGTCTGTACCGTGTTCGTGCCGGTACTTATCCATCTTTTTCTTATGATGAATAACGTGAGGAAGGGTAAGGGGTTGTATGATGAGACCTATTCATACAAAGAAGACGGAGACAGGCAAAAAAACGAGCAGTAGCTTGATAAAAGGACAGAAAAAATGACTGACAGCGCTATGCAGCAGCTCGAGCATCCCATAGCTGTATGTTTCCATAAACTGGACGGAAAACACGAAGACGCTAAAATTTACTACGGAGGCATCACTTCTGTAGCAAGAGACGGCGCCGTTTTAGAAACCGACGCCGGATTTGAGATCTACGATAATCTGAGGATAGATGCAGGAGGAAAGCTCTTCTGTAAAGTAACAGATAAAACCGATAAGGGCTATGTCCTTCAATATACATCTGTTCCCACAGGTTATGCGGGATGGCTTAAGGATGCCAGGAATTAGTTACCCCAGGATCCTGTGAGCAATATTAACAAGCATGTGCCGGATGATACCCAGATCTTTCTTCAGTGACTGAGGAAGAGAGGGTATCCGGTCATATATTATTTCCAGATATTCAAGCTCTGATTCTTCCATATCTATTATTTCCAGCGCATAGACACTGGAACCTCCTGAACGGGGGGTTATTATGCCGGTAAGTATACAGGTCACATTTGCTGTCGTATCATCTTTTTCCACACAAACTTTTACTTTATCACCTATATCAAGATCATCGGCTTCATCAAGGTAAACCTTCATGCTGTGCTCGGTCATAAAAGTGGTGACACCGTAATATGCAGGAGAGATCGTGCCGTTGTGATAGATCTTATTGATCGTTACCATTTCGGCATCTATTACCTTTACGTGCTCACTGTCACTGTCTCTGCCGTCCACTAAAAATACGGACATGATAAGGTAGTATAGATTTCTTATCAGCCAGAACAGGAGAACGATTATACCAAGAGCCCTTGTTATGCTGAGGACATAGATTGAACGGGCTATTCCCCATACTGAAAGTGCGATCAGAACAAGGAAGGGTGAGAGGAGACGATAGTCAGTTTTCCGCTTTCCGTGCTTTCCTGATTTATCGGTAACAAGGAACTTGGACGCAGTCATTCCGAAGGTTTCTTTTATAACAGGCACCATCAAATAGGGCATGACACTGGTCTCGTATATTCCGCTCCACTTAAGTGAAATGGCATTTCCGCTGAATACGCGCAGTGTAATATCCTGCATAAGGAACATCGGGAACCAGTAAAGAAACAGGTCTGCCCAGCTGCACTTGAACATAGGTATAGTGAAGGCAGCGAAAAGAAGCGGCGATACAAGGTATATAAGAGTTTTAATAGGAGAGTACCAGTAGATAACCGAGCCAAAGTAACTGAGCCTCTGCATAATGGAAAGCCCGGGACGGGTCAGAAGTTTTAACTGCTTGGCAGTACCGATAACACCTCTTCCCCAGCGCTGACGCTGTTGAATATGCTCTTTATACGTAGAGGGAGCCATTCCGCTCGCCTGGGGATCGGGAAGCCCGAGACTAACGTACCCTGCAGATTCTAATAAAAGTCCGGTGGCAAAATCCTCGGTTATGGACTTGGTGTAAAAGCCACCGATCTTTTGGATCGCTTCACGGGAAAGAACTGTATTGGATCCTCCATAGATAACGCTGTTTGTAGTGGTTTTTGCAACCTCTATTGAACGGTAGAAGAAGTCCTGCTCATTGGGAGCAGATTTTTCGGAATACAGAGCTCTCTGGAAAACATCAGGCTGGTAAAAACACTGGGGAGTCTGAAGAAGACCAAGTTTCAGCCCGCCGTTATCCTTAGAACGTTTCTCAGCATCTACAAAATACGGGATAGTATTTAATAAGAAGCCCTTCATCGGGATCATGTCTGCGTCCAAAGTAACTACATAGGGAGAGCTTGTGTGTTCCATGGCATTATTGAGGTTTCCGGCCTTGGCACCTTTGTTATCGGGGCGGTCAAAGTAGCCCACATTCATTTCCCCGGCGAGCTTTCTGATCTCGGGTCTTCTGTTATCATCGCATACCCAGATATGAACCTTTGACTTATCCGGATATAGAAGGTGATTGCAGCCGTTTATGGTCTTGCGGAGAAGGTCTCCGGGTTCATTATACGTGGCAATAAATATATCCACGTCCGGAAATTCGCTGTCATCTATCTTTGGAACTGGATGCTCCCGCATATGCATTAGATTCGCATATAAAATGATGGATTCAATAAAACCAAGGATCTCCACTAAAAGAAGAAGCACATTCGCGATTATAGGGATAATACCCACATCCTTTGGTATGGAATAGAGTAAACGCCATGTCAGGTAAAGGATCGAGAAAAACATGCTAATAAGGAGAGTGAGGCGGCGGATCACTGTCCATATGTCTTCATGTTTATCATTTCTGATATCATCATAAGTCTTATTCTTATTTAGGGTCTTTTCATAGAGAAGAGACAATAACTGCACTACTATCAGGAAGATAGCAATGTATAATGCATGATCCTTCCAGTTTCTTAATGGTATCAGTTCATCCGTATTAAGAGTTTTTGCAAGCATTGCAATAATGTTGTTTTTATCGGAAGTTTCGGGAGGTATGCTTATGGAAGAGGGATCTTCGCCACGGATAAGGGAGCGGATCCAGAGGCCGGATCTCGTAATATCATTGTCAGTTAGTGGGTTTTTAGGGTCGTAGTATGTTTTAAACATTGCGGAGGCTTCATCTTTATTTGAAATACTCCACACTGTGTAGCTCATACCGTAACTTTTAAGAAGGTTGAACCAGTTTGCTGCACTTTCAAAATCGATTATTCCGTCACCGCTGGATTCTGTAATACCGCATTCCGAAATGAACACAGGAAGTCCGTTTTCCTGAGATTCCTTAAGCTCAGCCATCAGATCATCCTTATGCGTTGCGCAGTAGAAATGCAGAACATACATAATATTATCGAAGGATAAAGGAGATCTGACAGCAGGTACGAGCTGTTTGTCATATTCGGGAGTACCCACAAGGATCACGTTGGCGGGAGAGACAGTTCTTATAAAGGGGATCATCTCTTCTGCATACTTCCTGATATCAGACCAGGAGGTTTCCCCGTTTGGCTCATTACATATTTCATAAATGATCGAAGGATCATCAGGATACTCTGAGGTTATCACTGAGAAGAATTCCTTTGCATATTCGATGTTCACATTGGGATCCTCTTCAGTCAGTACATGCCAGTCAACAAGTACGTACTGGTCTGCAGCGATGGCGGCATCTATACCTTTTCGTACTAGATCGAGGGTTTCCTCTTTATCCCCATTAACATACTGATCGGAGTAAGCCACGAGGCGGATAAGATTACATCCCCAGTCATCAGACAATGTATTAAATAAATCTTTATTTATGAAGTCGGGGTACCAGGTAAGACCCTGTGTACTTAAACCGCGAAGGACCACGCGGTTTCCGCTTTCATCCTCCAGGTGATCATTCTCTACATGGAGAGCGCCGTTTACAGAAGGCCTTGCTAAAACAGTTTCCAGATCAGCCGGATTATCCGCAGCAAATGAGACCCGGGCAAAAAGAATGCTCATAAAAATAGGTAAGAACAGAAGAGAAGACAGGAAAAACTTCTTTGTTTTCACAGGTATAGGTCCTTTTCTGAATTTTTAGTATTTAACTACTATTATACAATAAATATACTTGGCTTGTAATGCTCAAAAAATATTGTTATAATCGACATCGGTTTTACCTTATTTTGAATTGAAAGGACAGAAAGATAAATGGCTACATTACTTGAACAGTGGACGAGCATGGCATATTCGGAAACTGCCAATAAAGGGGATCTTCAGAGATTATGGAGAGAGTATTTCCTTAAAGAAAAGGAGATCTACCAGCAGCTCTTAAAAGATCCCGATACAGAGGTAAAGGGAACTGTTAAGGAGCTTGCAGAGAAATTTGATATCGATATCATGACTATGACCGGATTCCTTGACGGTATCAACGAATCTCTTGTAGAGGAAAATGATATCCAGAATATGGATGAGGATACTGTCGTATCTCTAAATTTCGACAATGAGAAGCTCTATAAGAATATGGTGGCTGCAAAGGCTGACTGGCTCTATGAACTTGAAGAGTGGAACGATATCTTCACACCCGAGAAGAAAGAAGAGCTCTATAAAGAACAGAAGAGATCCACAACCTTTGTACGTGAAGGAAAAAAGGTTGGAAGGAATGATCCCTGCCCCTGTGGTTCAGGCAGAAAATTCAAACAGTGCTGTATGGGAAAAGGAATTTATGATTAAGGCTTGACATCTGTAAGTTCCGGTGATATCCTACCAAAGTGCGACACATGAAGCAGGGCATCAGCCCTCACCCTGAGGCGGTTAAGCTTTCAGGCGTTCATATGATATGAACTATTATGGACGGTGTGCTTTGTGTGCGCCGTCCTTTCTTATCGGAGAGGAAAAGTTGTTAGAATTGTTCAGATCAATGGGAGGAAAAAACAATTAGCGATTTATTTATCAATGAACAGATCAGAGACAGAGAAGTCAGACTGATTGGCGAAGACGGCGAACAGCTTGGTGTAATGCCCACAAAAGAAGCTCTTCAGAGAGCTGATGAGGCAGGGCTTGATCTTGTAAAGATAGCTCCGGGTGCAAAGCCGCCGGTTTGCAAGATTGTCGATTATGGCAAGTACAAGTATGAACAGACCAGAAGAGACAAGGAAGCAAAGAAGAAGCAGAAGGTCATTGAGGTAAAGGAAATCCGTTTTTCACCTAATATTGATACCAATGATCTGAATACAAAGAGCAATGCTGCAAGGAAGTTCCTTATGAAGGGAGACAGAGTAAAGGTTACCATGCGCTTCAGGGGAAGGGAAATGGCTCACATGAATTCCAGCAAGCACATTCTGGATGAATTTGCCGAGAACTTAAGCGATATCGCAGTAGTTGAAAAGCCCGCGAAGGTGGAAGGCAGGACCATGACACTGCAGCTTGCCCAGAAGAAATAAGAAACTTAGGAGGATAGAAAAATGCCAAAAATGAAGACCAGCAGATCCGCTGCTAAGCGGTTTAAGTTGACAGGGACAGGAAAGTTAAAGAGATTTAAGGCTTATAAGCGTCACATCCTTACAAAGAAATCTGCAAAGACAAAGAGAAATCTTCGTCAGGCAACTATGACTGATGCTACAAATGTAAAGAATATGAAGAAGATAATGCCTTATCTTTGATAATGGATTTCAGGAGGTAGAAAAATGGCTAGAATTAAGGGTGGCTTAAATGCCAAGAAAAGACATAACAGAGTATTAAAGCTGGCAAAAGGTTACAGAGGCGCCAGATCAAAGCAGTACAGAGTAGCTAAGCAGTCGGTTATGCGTGCACTCACATCTTCCTTTGCAGGAAGAAAGCAGAAGAAGAGAGATTTCAGATCTCTTTGGATCACACGTATCAACGCAGCAGCACGCTTAAACGGATTAAGCTACAGCAAACTTATGCACGGACTTAAAGCAGCCGGAGTTGATATCAACAGAAAGATGCTTTCTGAAATGGCAGTCAGTGATGCTGAAGGCTTCAAGACTCTTGCAGAGCTTGCAAAGTCCAAGGCCTGAATACTTGACTCAGCAAAGAAGGGATTGTATAATCTTCTTTGCGCGCAGGAATGGCGGAATTGGCAGACGCGCAGGCTTCAGGTGCCTGTGGTAGCAATACTGTGAGGGTTCAAGTCCCTTTTCCTGCATGTTCATGAAGTCCCGTTATTATCGGAAGGACCGGTGATGACGGGGCTTTATTTTTACTTAACTATGAAGTATTATATAGGATGTCATTGAATTAGATTTTTTAGGGGGAGACATGCTCTTAAGATCTTCGCAAATTAGAAGATTCGTAGTTCTCATTATTGATATAGTAGGGCTTCTCGCTGGTTTTACCGCATCCTGGTTTTTAAGATTCCGGGATCTGTTTTCGTGGACCCAGAGCGAACTCTATGTTTCAACAATAGTTATCCTTGTTCTTCTCTATATCGTTATTTTTGTGTTCTATGATAATAAGAGGCCTTCCGTAATACATCAAAGCCCCTTTGAAAATCTTATCTCCATCACATTAAATGAGATCATGTTGATGGGCGCTTTTCTCGTATACCTATTCGTTATGCAGAGAGGTACCCTTGTATCCCGTTATGTTATCGGTTTTACATTTCTGTTTGCCCTTGTTTTTGATCTTATTTTCAGACTCGTCTTCAGATTTATCCTTATAGGCTATTCAAGAGACGGAGAGAAGATCAATAATGTGATGCTCGTAACCCTTTCATATCTAGCAAAGGGTATCACAGAGGAATTCGAAAAGAATCAGGGTTATTTGAACCGGATCTCCTGTATCACCATACTTGATAAGGATATGACGGGACGGAAGATAAACGGTATCCCTGTTGTGGGAAATGAAGAGAATTATCTGGATACTCACAGGCAGAATGTATATGACGAGGTCTTTGTTAATATTCCCTACAGCTATGAAGTCAAGTTAAAAAGGCTGATAATCGGTTTTGAACAGATGGGTGTCACGGTGAACTTAAATATCCAGTTTAACTTTGATGCCAGTGAAAAGAGGATAAGAAATTTTGCGGGGTACCAGGTCATTAGTTTTTCTGCTGCGATAATGGATCCCGGGTCGCTGTTTATCAAACGGCTTTTTGATATTCTTGGGAGTGTTGTGGGGCTTTTGATATGTGCTGTATCCATTATTATTTTTGGTCCGATAATAAAGCTTACCAGCCCGGGTTCCGTTCTTTTTGCCCAGACCAGAGTGGGGATAAACGGCAGGAGATTCAAGATTTACAAGCTCCGCACCATGTATCAGGACGCTGATCAGAGGAAAGCCGAGCTTATGGATCAGAATGAAATGAAGGGGTTTATGTTTAAGATAAAGAATGACCCCCGTATCACGCCCATAGGGGCATTCCTGAGAAAGACCAGTATAGATGAGCTGCCTCAGTTCTTAAACGTCCTTATCGGCGATATGAGCCTTGTAGGAACGAGGCCTCCTACTGAGGATGAATATGAGCGCTATCGTAATTACCATATGAGAAGACTTTCCATCAGGCCCGGGATAACCGGGATGTGGCAGGTTTCCGGAAGAAATGAGATCAAAAACTTTGAGGATGTGGTCAGACTGGATCTCTATTACATAGATAACTGGTCTCTGCTGCTGGATATCCGCCTGATATTCAAGACGATATGGATCGTGATATTCGGAAAAGGAGCTTCATAAACGTAAATAAAAGTGAAACCAGAGGTTGGAGAGGCCTCTGGTTTCTTTTAGGAGAGTATTAAATTTGTTGGAATATCCAACTAAGGGGGAGAATATCTATCAGGATCAAAGATCCTTTCAGTCAGGAAAAACAGCTTTGTCTTTCTTCAACTGATAATGTGAGTATAAACCGTATTTGTGTCTATCCTGTGTTTGTATGATAAATGAATTATGAACGTATAATAAAAAAAGCACTAAAATTATTAAGGAAAAATGAAATCCTGATTACTTAACTCCTAAGAAAAGTCATAATATCCTCTATACAAGCGGCTTCAATGCCCTCAATACTGCCTTTATCGGACTTTTCGGATATTTCTCTCATTAAAGGTATTCTGGTAATGAGCTTGGTGTCATAACGCTTGCAGATCTCTTCAATATTACTTTCTCCGAAGAGGTATATCTTCTCATTGCAGTTCGGGCATTCTACATAGCTCATATTTTCAACTATTCCAAGTATGGGGATATTCATTTTATCTGCAAGGATAACAGCCTTTTCCACGATCATTGTCACCAGTTCCTGGGGGCTCGTAACAATTATGATCCCGTCAACAGGAAGGGACTGGAAAGTAGTCAGTGCAACGTCTCCGGTACCGGGAGGCATATCTACAAACATATAATCAATATTACCCCATACCACGTCTGACCAGAACTGCTTTACAACTCCGGCGATGATAGGACCTCTCCAGGCTACAGGATCGGTTTCGTTATCAAGGATGGAATTAATGGACATCAGCCTTATTCCCGTGGAGGTTTCTACAGGAACCATATAGTTATCTTCCGTACCTGTGGCTTTTTCTGTGGCACCGAACATTTTAGGTATGGAGGGACCTGTTATATCGGCATCAAGGATAGCTGTGGAATAGCCCATTCTGGAAGCTGCAACCGCAGAAAGAGAGGTGACAAGGGTTTTACCGACTCCGCCTTTACCACTTACAACACCGATAACCTTATGGATCTTACTCTGAGGATTGGCGGGGAGTTTCATTGATGCAGGATCCCGCTGTACACAGGATGCTCCGCAGGAATTACAGTCATGGGTACAATTTGATGAATTTACTTCTTCACTCATTATTTAATATCCTTTCAAAATATGATAGCGATCGATAAACGTATTTCGTTTTGTCGTAAAACGGATTATATCACATTTTTATTGGCTCTATCATTGATAATTAAAATTAAAGTTGATATAATCGTATAAACAACGTGTCTTTAGATGAGTGGAGAGGTAGATATGCCAGAATTAATTACTAGTCTTGATAGTGAACAGGTTGATATTCTAGGCGAAATAGCTAATATCAGTGTCGGCAATTCCGCCACATCATTGAGCGTAATGGTGAGAAACAAGGTTGAGATCACAACGCCTACTGTTACCATTATTAATAGAAGCGAAGCTCTCGATGATTATGAGAAGACTTGCATCTTTGTACAGATCCATTATGTTAAGGGTCTCGATGGCAATAATGTCATGATCTTAAAAGAGCAGGATGTAAAGATCCTTACCGATCTCATGATGGGAGGAGACGGGACTAACATAGCTTCTGAGCTTACAGAGCTTCATCTATCCGCAGTCAGTGAGGCAATGAACCAGATGATGGGTACAGCTGCCACATCTATTTCTTCGCTGCTTTTGGTACCAACGGATATTTCCACTCCTGATGTAAATACTATCGATGTGGAGAGCGTGAAGATATTTGAGAAGATGTTTGAAGGTACCATGGATAAATTCGTGAAAGTATCATTCAAGATGACAGTTGGAGACCTGATCGATTCATTTATGGTCCAGCTCTATCCAATGAATTTTGCCCTTGAAATGATAGAAAAATTCAAGATCGCAGGCAAGACAGCCATAGACCGATTATAAATCTCAAATTTTCCTTGACTTTGATTGGAATGGGTGTTATTATGTGACTTGCGTTGTGAAAACGCAAGTGTTTCGGGGTGTGGCTCAGTTTGGCTAGAGCGCCGTCTTAGGGAGGCGGAGGCCGCAAGTTCGAATCTTGTCACTCCGATTAAAAAATGGGTATCCCCCAAGAGGGGATGCCCATTTTTTAAACGAAATGATATAAATTGGATTTTGCGGCCTAAACCGCCTGCCTAACGGGAGGTGGATTTTGCGGCCTAAACCGCCTGCCTAACGGGATGCGAACTTCCAGCTTGTAAAGACTCCGGATTTTAATCTCTCCTAAACAGATCCCTTGTATATACCTTATCCTTGGCATCATCAAGAATAGGATCGTATCTGTTGGCAATTATAGCGTTGGACATACGTTTAAACTCGTCGATGTCATTCACCACCAGAGAATTAAAGAATGTGGTGCCATCCTCCAGCGTGGGCTCATAAATGATAACCCGTGCGCCCTTGGCTTTGACTCTCTTCATAATACCCTGAATGGAGCTCTGGCGGAAGTTATCGGAATTACTCTTCATGGTAAGCCTGTAAACACCGATGGTTATATCTTTTTCGGAATCCTTATCATAAGTATTTGAGCTGGAATCGGATCCTGAATAGGAATAATATCCGGCGATCTCAAGAACCCTGTCAGCGATGAAATCCTTCCTTGTGCGGTTTGATTCCACAATAGCTTCAATAAGATTCTCGGGAACATCCTTATAATTGGCAAGGAGCTGCTTCGTGTCCTTTGGAAGACAATAACCGCCGTAACCGAAAGAGGGGTTATTATAGTTTGTGCCTATTCTGGGATCGAGACAGACACCCTCAATGATAGCTTTAGTGTCCAGATCCTTCGATTCTGCATAGGTATCAAGCTCGTTAAAATAGGAAACTCTGAGAGCAAGATAGGTATTTGCAAAGAGCTTTACAGCCTCAGCTTCGGTGGTTCCCATGAAGAGAACAGGGATATCCGTTTTGATCGCCCCTTCCTTAAGAAGCATGGCAAATTCTTCGCCGGCCTTTTTCTGAACAGGATCATTCATATCCGTTCCAACGATTATGCGGCTGGGATAGAGATTATCATATAATGCCTTTGATTCTCGTAAGAATTCGGGACTGAAAAGGATATTCTTCGTATTGTATTTTTTCCTGACAGATTCAGTATAACCAACAGGAATAGTGGACTTTATCACCATAAAAGCCTTTGGATTAACTTTTAATACAAGTTCGATCACAGCTTCCACGGCGGAAGTGTCAAAATAGTTCTTTTTAGGATCGTAGTTAGTGGGGGCTGCAATAACAACATAGTCAGCATCCTTGTATGCTTCTTCGCCGTTAAGCGTGGCAGTCAGATCCAGATCCTTCTCTGCGAGGTAGTTTTCGATATATTCATCCCTTATAGGAGATTCTTTCCTGTTCAGCATATCAACCTTTTCGGGGATGATATCCACTGCTGTTACATGATTACGCTGGGATAGGAGAGTGGCGATCGAAAGGCCCACATATCCTGTTCCTGCAATTGCGATATTTTTGGGTTCCATAATAAACTTCCTTTATATTTCTTCTATAACACCATAGCAGATGGTGTAGATATAACGATCTCCGGAAACAACCTTTTCATTATGTTCAAAGCAGCAGGGAAGGATAACGTCCAGGGGAACCGCGGGATTATGGAAAATAGAGAACTTAAGACCGTCTTCCATCCCTGTTCCGGTAAACTTCCCATATGCTTCCTTTGAAGTCCAGATACGCGTAAAGGCTTCATCCCTGTCTTCAGATACCTTTAAGTAATCCTGTTCTTCAGCGGTGAAAAAACGCCGGGCGATCTTTTCGTCATACTCACGAACATACTCAATATCTATCCCTATGGAGGGGAAAGAAAGACCACGGGAGGACTTGAGACTTGACTTAGGCGGTATGGCGGCAGCCTTAAATACGTCTACAACATCTATCTTGTCTTCTCCCGGCAGAATAGGACTGTTGTCATTAGGATTTGAAATGGAGATAGCCACCGCATTCTTCGAATGGGAAATTGAGAAAAAGAAGGGCGCTTCTCCGGGGATCATGGGTTTTCCGGACTTATTAAAGGTAATATTGTCCGGGTCCACGTCATATTCGCGGAAAACATCCGAAAGGAGCTTTCCGGAAAGAATGCTCAGTTTTCTAGTATCAGAGTGCTTGATCTTATCAGCTTTTTCCCGTCTCCACCTGGGAAGAGAGGAAAGCTCATATTCAAACCACTGGTCATCGTAATCTTTTATGCTTTTTATTATAGTAGTAACTATCATAAATAATCAGCTCTTCCCTGTACTTCCGAATCCGCCTCTGTCAGGACCGGTCAGATGATCTACTTCCTTAAAAGTAAATGCTTTCTGGTGTTCAAAGATACGAAACTGGCAGATACGGTCATTAATATGAATCTCAGTATCTCTGACTGCATACGCAGGCATCATCCACTGATCATTATCTCCCGAGTAGGATTCGTCAACAATGCCGCAGCTGTTTGCCTGAAGAATGCCGAAATTTTTGAATGTAGAACTCCTGGGAACAATGTGTGCTTCATAACCTTCCGGCAGAGCGATGGCTACCCCGAGAGGTATCAGCTTGAATTCCCCTGCTTTAAGGGTTATGTCTTCTGCAGCACGGAGATCTATCCAGTCTGATTTGCCGTCTATGAATCTTAATTTTTCAATCTTATCTGTGAAATACTTGATCTTGAGTTCCATATATACCTCATCCACCGCTAAAGCGGTCCCCCTTCCCCTAGAAGGGGAAGGCTATTCGGCGATTATTTTATGAAATACTTTCTTGCCCTTCTGGATGATGAGTTCGCCGTCGGAATCAAAATCATCTGAAGTAAATACGGCTTTTACGTCATTTACTTTTGAGCCGTTTACACTGACACCGTTCTGTTCAATGAGCCTTCGGCCATCTGAACGGTTTTTGGCTATCTTCGTATCAACGAGAAGCGTGATAAGGTCTTTTCCTTCCTTAAGCTCGGATGCGGGATAGGAAGTGGTGGGCATGTTTTCGCTCTTTCCTCCTCCTGCAAATACAGAACGTGCTGCTTCACGGGCCTTTTCGGCTGCTTCCTCTCCGTGAACGATCTTGGTGATCTCATAGGCAAGGGTTTCTTTTGCAATGTTTATCTCCTGATCCTTGAGGGATCCGAGACGTCTTACCTCATCCATGGGAAGGAATGTCAGGAGTCCGAGACATTCTTCAACCTTGACATCTTCTATATTTCTCCAATACTGGAAGAATTCATATGGTGAGGTCTTTTCGGGATCAAGCCAGAGAGCTCCCTTCATTGTCTTACCCATTTTAACACCGTCACTGGTGGTTAAAAGCTTGAATGTGAGACCGTATGCGTCTTTACCGGTCTTGCTCTTGATAAGGTTGACTCCGCCTATTATGTTACTCCACTGATCATCGCCGCCAAGCTCCATCTCACAGTCGTGATCGATGAAGAGCTTGTAGAAATCATAGGACTGCATCAGCATGTAGCTGAACTCGAAGAATGTGAGACCGCCGCGTTCCATTCTCTTCTTGTAGGCTTCAGCCGCAAGCATCTTATTAACATTAAAGTGAACACCGATCTCCCTCATGAAATTAACGTAGTTCATATCGAGGAGCCAGTCAGCGTTATTTGCCATCAGGGCTTTTCCGTCTTCAAAATCAATGAAACGGGAGAGCTGCTTTTTGAAGCAGTCAACATTGTGATTGATATTCTCTATAGTGAGCATCTGACGCATGTCATTTCTGCCGGAAGGATCACCTATCATCGTAGTGCCTCCGCCCATCATGGCAATGGGTCTGTGACCTGCTTTCTGCATATGCATCATAGCCATTATAGTAAGAAAATGACCGGCAGTCAGACTGTCTGCAGTGGCATCAAATCCTATGTAGAAGGTGATCTTTCTCTCACCCATTATCTTTCTGACAGCTTCTTCGTTGGTACACTGGGCGATAAAACCCCTTTCTTTTAATATATCAAATGCATTTTCTGACATTATTAATAAATCCTTTCGTTTTTTACCACGGGAATTATAGCAAAATAATAAGATGATGTAAAATAGTTATCTTGCATCCGAACATTTTGTGATATAAGATAGTAAAGGTTTTTGCGAAGGATAGTTATGCATGGAAAGCTTAAGCTATAGATTTCACCGGCTGATGAGGCCGTATAAAATTAAACTGGGGAATCAGAAGGAGAGGCTTTCCGATCTCGAAAGATTCTGGTATTATGACCCGTATTTCGTTGATTATGCGCTTCATAATGACACGGGTAAACCCTGGAAAGTCCACAAAAAGCGTATAAATCCTCTTACATTCGCTCCCATAATACAAATAGTCAGAAATATCGAGAGATACGGAGTTCAGACGGTGCTGGCTCTGTTTATGCTTATTTTTGCCATTACGCTTAATTATGGTTCCCAGCTCATCGACTGGATAGCCAGCTATAATATCCAGGTGCAGGAAATGCTGGATGAGAGGGAAAGAGCGGAAGCAGAGAGAAGAGAAAGGCTTTTGGCACTGACTGCGGAAGGATTTGAGCAGAAGATAACCCCTGATGCAAAGGATGATATTTCAGATGATGTCTATGAGAAGGCAGACCACCTTAAAATGGACGAACTGGAGCTCTCAGGGGATACGGATAATCCCCTTACCAGCAGCACAGTCCTTACAGCAGAAGATATAAAGGATGTATTGTCAACCACCTGGGTTTGTAATAAGGGACTTTCAGAAGAAGAGTACAGAATAGTCAAATCCGCACTTCTTACCGTTGGAAGGATACCATATATTCTTGGAGGAGCACAGCCCACCAGACCTTCCAATACCGAAAAGGACGATTCGGGATTCCCTATAGTTCCGGATGATGCTATAGTGAGCTTTGCCAATCAGATATCCGGAATGGACTGCTCCCACTATGTAGACTGGATCTACTATATTGCATTAAATGACAATCTGGGATATTGCAATACAGACTCCATGATCTATACAAAGGGTAACGGGTCACTGAAACTTATTGCCGTGGATGAAGGCGGTACAGAATACGATCAGGGGCTTTCAAATATCCGGGCCGGAGATATAATGGTCTATGGACACGACGGCAGCCACAGATTCGGCCATGCCGGAATATTCCTGGGATATATTAATCGCAGTGACGGCGGTTCACGTGATATGATGTATGTGCATGAATCCAGTGCAGCCGGGAATGTATCACTTCATGTGGGTGATCCGTTCGGAAATAACGGTTCATCACCTGTTTTTTACTACAGATACAAGACCCTTGAGGGCAACAGCATAGAATATGACTATGACTATCTAAGGAAGCTTCAGGCCGGCACCGGAGGTTCTTCTTCGAACAATAACAATGAAGATCTGGAAGATGATGACTCTCTCGATGAAGATATGGAGGAAGATGAGGAGGATGAAGATCTCGAAGAGGACGATGATGACGAAGAAGACTCCGAAAACGTCACCCGGGACGAAGATGATGATGACGATAAGGACGATGACGACGATGACGATGACGATGACGACGATGATGACGACGATGATGATGAAGACAGCGAGTCCTATAAACAGTATTTGAAGGATCAGGACGCAGAAGACTATAAACCTACCGATCCTGTAAATGATGAAATGGACTTCGGAAAAAATCTGGAAGAGGCACCTCAATAAAAATCCTGAAAGGAAGATGATATGAGTAAAGTAAGAACAAGATTTGCACCAAGTCCCACAGGCCGTATGCATGTGGGAAACCTTCGTACTGCGCTTTATGCATACCTTATAACAAGGCATGCGGGAGGGGATTTTATCCTTCGTATTGAAGACACTGATCAGAAGAGAGAGATGGAGGGAGCTGTTGATATCATTAACAGAACTCTGGAACTAACCGGTCTCGACTATGATGAAGGTCCCGGAAAAGAGAAGGACTGCGGCCCCTATGTACAGTCAGACAGAGTAAAGAACGGGCTTTACATGGAATATGCGAAAAAGCTCGTTGAAAAAGGAGAAGCATACTACTGCTTCTGTGATGAAGAACGCCTTAACAGCCTTAAAAAGACTATTAAGAGTGAGGATGGTACGGAAAAAGAGATCTCCGTATACGATAAACACTGCCTGAGTCTTTCAAAGGAAGAAGTGGAAGCAAACCTTAAGGCAGGAAAGAGCTTTGTTATAAGACAGAATAATCCTTCGGAGGGAACCACAACATTCCACGATGATATCTATGGTGATATCTCTGTTAATAATGAAGAGCTTGACGATATGATCCTTATTAAGTCGGACGGATATCCCACCTACAATTTTGCAAACGTGGTGGATGATCATCTGATGGGTATAACCCATGTTGTAAGAGGAAATGAGTATCTGTCTTCATCGCCAAAATATAACAGGCTCTACGAGGCCTTCGGCTGGGAGATCCCGGAATATATCCACTGCCCGCTGATCACAGATGAAAATCATAAGAAATTAAGTAAGAGAAGCGGCCACAGTTCCTTTGAAGATCTTCTGGAACAGGGATTTGTAGCAGAAGCGGTTGTCAATTTCGTGGCACTTCTCGGCTGGTCTCCCGAGGATAATCAGGAGATCATGGATCTCGGCGAGCTTATAAAGAAGTTTGACTATCATCACATCAATAAGAGCCCGGCTGTATTTGATTACGGGAAACTGAAATGGATGAACGGGGAATATATTAAAAAGATGCCGTTTGATGATTTTTATAAAATGGCGGAGCCCTATATAAAGGAAGTTATTAAAAAGCCCCTTGACCTTAAAAAGATAGCAGGTCTTGTACAGTCAAGGATAGAGATATTCCCTGATATCGCAGGACATATTGATTTCTTTGAAGCTCTTCCGGATTACGATATTGCGATGTACAGACATAAAAAGATGAAGACAGATGAAGATACAAGCCTTACGGTTCTTAAGGAAGTCCTTCCTGTACTAAAAGAACATGACGACTACAGTAATGACGCATTATATGAGAGACTTAAAGCCTTTATTGAAGAAAAGGGTTATAAAAATGGATATGTATTGTGGCCTTTAAGAACTGCGGTATCCGGTAAAGAGATGACTCCCGGAGGTGCTACAGAGATAATGGAGATACTTGGGAAAGAGGAATCGATACGAAGGATAGAGGACGGCATAAGAAGACTTGAAACTAAGTAAAAAGCAGTATGAGGCCGTTAAAGTGGTGGAAGGGCCCTGTGAAGTCATTGCAGGGCCCGGAAGCGGCAAAACCTCAGTCATTGTAAAACGTCTCGAATCTCTGATCTCCATATCAAATATCGATCCCTCTTTTATCCTTACGATCACATTCACTAAGGCAGCTGCTTTTGAAATGAGGTCACGGGCCGGAAATCTCCTTGGAGATCTGGCAGGCGCCTTAAATATCGGCACATTTCATTCTATTTTCTTAAAGATCTTAAGACACACCTATAATTTTACTAAAGACAATATCATTTCATCCCACATACAAAACGAAATAATAAAGGAAATACTGGAGTCCGAAAAAATAGAGTTACGGGATCTTCAACGGTCTGTTTACGGGATAGTGAACGAAATAAGCAGGGTCAAGTCCGGTACAGACCGTGACGGAGATTTCACATCATCTGTTTTAAGCGAAGAACAGTTTGATATGTTGCTGAAAAGATATAGAAAAAGACTATCTGAAATGAGACTCATAGACTTTGATGATATTATGCTTCTTTCAAGAGAGCTTTTTTTAGACCGGCCAAACGTACTGGAGAGGTGGCAGAATAAGTTCAGGTTCATAATGACAGATGAATTTCAGGATGTGGACCCGCTGCAGTATGAGCTCTTAAAGCTTCTTTCCGGCGAAAACAAAAATCTTTTTGTGGTTGGGGATGACGACCAGTCTATATACGGCTTCAGGGGAGCGAGCCCCGGAATAATGAGAGAATTCATAAAGGACTTTCCGAATGCGAAGCTTATCTACTTATCTGATAATTACCGGTCGGTTCCTGAAATAGTGAAAGGAGCGGGGGAGGTGATATCCGAGAACAGAGACAGGCTGGATAAAACAATAGTTTCAATGTCTGATGACAGGGGGATTCTCGAAGTGATCGGGTTTAAGGACAGAGAGAGCGAAGTGGAAGCCTTCAGGAATAGTATTGATGCACTGAATGGTGAATATGACAAAGCTGCGATCCTTTTGCGTACAAATGAGCTGGTATCATACTATACGGAGAAAGTTTCAGCACTTGATATCCCTTTCAGATGCAGGGAAAAGGTAAAAAATATATATGATCACTTTATTGCGAGAGATATACTGGACTATCTGTCCCTGTCCCGTGGAAATCAAATGAGATCCACATTTTACAGGGTGATGAATCATCCTTACCGTGGGATAAGCAGAAATGCGCTTTATAGTGAAAAGATAAGCTATGACGAGATCCTTAGATTTCATTCAGAAGATATAAGGACTCTCTCAGCGATAAAGAGGTTAAAGTATGACCTCGGGGTGATATCGAAAATGAAGCCATATGCCGGAATTCATTATATTTATAAGGCTATGGGATATGAGAGATACTTAAAAGATTTATCTCTTTCAAAGGGGATCGATCTTCAGGAGCTTATGAAAACCGCGGATGAGATAAAGGAGAGAGCTAAAGGGTACAGATCATTTGAAGCATGGGAAAACGATATCGAAGATTATTCAAGAGAGATCGCCCTGCTTCACTCCGGTGAAAAAGGTGAGAAAAATCCTGAAAAACAGGGAGTCAGCATAATGACCCTTCATGCCAGTAAGGGTCTGGAATTTGAGGAAGTATTCCTGTTTGACGTAAACGAAAAGATCATACCCTATCAAAGAGCCCTGCTTCCTGCTGAAATAGAAGAGGAACGGCGTCTCCTTTATGTCGGAATGACCCGTGCTAAGAAAAAGCTCCATATCTGGTACATCCGGGACAATATGGGGAAGCATATGGAACCGTCAAGGTTTATAAAGGGGTTGCTGGAAATTGGTGAGGGCTTTGCCTGCAGTGATTCAAGAATTTAGGCGTTAGAATCATAAAATCCGAGCTGGTAGAGCTTATTCTTGAGTATTATGATAAGATGAGTGATAAGTACACGAAATTAATACCACTTAAGAAAGTGTAACGTGAAATTGTACGTTTCAACCTATGAGGATGCCGTAAAGCTCTGCGAATTATTAGGGATTGGAACAGAATACATTAAGGAAGTCAAGGGCTGACAACCGTAAGTCAAAAGGAACGGTCATTTTTGAATCATACTGAGTCATGAAAAATTTTACGGAGGAAAATGCATATGAAACTTACAGGAAATCTTAAGAAACAGGTAGAAAAGGCTGAATCAAAAGACGAAAAGAAGAGCCTCATTGAGAATGCAGGGATGCTGCTTACCGATGAGGAGGTTGAAACTGTAAGCGGAGGTGCTGGCGGTAGAGGATTTTATATGTCTGTAGGAAATTGTAACGGATCTTATCTGGCGTTAAGACCACAGCCTGTCTGGGACCAGTATCACGAGATTGCACAGTTGTATCCCGGCTATGAGGTGTTCACCTATGGGAAAACCATAGATGGCACCGGAGTAAACGGAACACCGTGCAAATATAGATATGTACAATATCAAGGTACTTGGGGTTATGCAAATTCTGCTTTTTTATATTAAAATCTGCCATTTCCGGTTTTCGTGAGTATAAATATTCAGGATGCGGTTTTAATGAAGAAATCTCCTTGCGGTGGATGAGGAAGGAGTGAAGTATGAAACATAGAGTCAACGGGGACGGTTCTCAGTGACTCCCTGACCCCCTAAATGCATGGACAAAATTTAAAATTGTACTTGCAATTTTGACATTTTATGGTATTATGAACATGTGTGATCATAGATTTTTTAATGGGTAAGTTTGTGATCCGGGTTATTTGGTATTCCTTATTTAATTAGTTCCTTGTTGATACGGTTTCAGTATTGCAAGGGAGGTGGGTGTATGAAAGTCGATGCTGTAAGTCTGCACAGGGTTACAGATACTGCTCCTGCCACCGGAAGCAGCAATAACAATTTAAGAACGATCCCGTCGGGAGATGATCTGGAAAAGAGATCTCTGATCCGGGCGAACGGAGGAGCCTCAAAGGACGGGGATACTGTTACTGTCTCAGATGAGGGTGTTGCCAAAGCTGTTTCCAGCACTGCTCTTAATCTCGGGATCAGCAAAGATCTTAACGAGATGGACAGGGCTTTCGACCGGTTTAAGCTTTTGAATGAAACTATAAAAGCTGTCAGCAGCAGAAATAAAGCTGTTGAGAACGGGAATGAGGCCGCCGATAATGCTGACAGAGTTTCCAAGGCTGCGGAGGATAGATCTGAAGATAACCGCAGAAAAGTTGAGATAACTGACCAGAAAGAAAGGCCTGAGGTTGAAGCGCGAGAAACTGAAAAGCCTGTCCGGAAAGAGAAAGAGGATATAAAGGCCAACATCAGGAAAGAGCCTACAGAGCAGGATAAGCTTGAAAAGGCAAGAGAAGAAAAGGCAAGAGAATCGAAGCGCAGAGAAGCAGAAAGACTAAACGACCTTCAGACAGATAAAGCGGAGAACAGAAGGAAAGAAGTCAGAGAGAACAGGGCCGAGATCCGGGAAGAAAAGTCCGATGAGTTAAGAAGTGAGAACAGAGATCAGTATAAGGTTAAGTTCTCGTTTGCAGACAGCCCTTATGATGTCACATCCTCTGTTAAGGAAATGGAAGAAGACGATAGTGCCGTTGGTACAAACCGGACAGAGATAAACGACAGAGAAAGAGAAGAAATTGCTGTCAGGGTTTCTGAGGTTCCTGAAACTGCAGAAGACAATGAGGAAATTGAAAACATCACGGTAAACCTCAATTCAGGTTATGTAGCTGAAAACGATAATTCAGCGAATATCGCGGCAGCTGAGAACCAGACAGCAACCGATACTGTCAATGAGAATACAGCAAATAACAGAGTGATAGTTCAGGAAGTATCATAATAAACTATACGAAGATCAAGGAGCAGGGTTTCCCCTGCTTCTTTTTTTGCTTAATATTTTCCTGAAATTGTGATAGAATTACGCTTATGAGTAAGTCGAATCAGGCAAAAATATTAGATCATTCTGATACGATCCGCATTTTGGCGGAGAATCCGGGAAATACCGCACTTAAATTACAGCTTATCAGCTTAAAGGACGGTTCTAAAAAGGAGATCCCCTTCGATCCGGCATTCACAGTGGGTTCTGTGTGTTCAATGGAACTAAAAGATGTGGATATTGATAATACTGCATATAGATTCGTAAGCGGGGAAAATACATTTGTTGATCCCTATGCCATGAAGATTTCCGGTGATGAAAAATGGGGTCATTTTCAGCCTGTTGGCAGATTTACTGATGGAGATAACGGTAATAAACCGGCCAAATGTAAAAGCAGACGTTTTTCGGATATCATCCTTTACCACCTTCATGTGAGAGGTTTTACAAAGCATAAGAGTTCGGGAGTCATTAACCGCGGTACCTTTGAAGGCATAGTGGAAAAGATCCCGTATTTAAGGAAACTTGGCATAAATGCGGTTGAACTAATGCCTCCTTATGATTTTAATGAGATAATTGAGACTAAGGAGCCCGTGGATCAGGAAGAAGCGCTGAAGCCCTCCTCTGCAAATAATAAATCCGGTAAAAGGCTTAATTACTGGGGCTTTACAGAAGGGAATTATTTTGTCCCCAAAAACAGTTTTTCCGCTAAGGGAGATGGTATAGCATCTTTTAAGGATATGGTGGATAAGCTTCATAAAGAAGATATCGAAGTACTTGTAGATCTGTATTTCGAGCCAAACCTTATACCCAGATACGTGACTGATGTAATGCGGCACTGGGTATTGGAATACGGTGTGGATGGTTTCGGACTCTTCGGTGCGGAGATCCCTGCAAAAGACATATTAAGGGACCCTTATCTTACGGACACAAAGCTTATTTTTGAGAGTGTAGTGGATCCGGATGCCATTAACTATATAGATGAAAAGAGAAGAGACAGAGTTTCGATCCTGAATTATGATTTCCTCTTTGATAACCGTAGATTCTTAAAAAGCGATGCAGATATGTTGAGCAGGTTTGCTAAGCATCTTCTTGAGGAGCCTGAAAGATACGGACTCATTAATTTCATGGCGGCATTTAATACCATGACCATGAATGACATGGTGAGCTTTGACAGAAAGCATAATGAGGATAACGGGGAAGACAATACCGACGGCACCGACAGTAATTATTCATGGAACTGCGGTATGGAAGGAAAGAGCCGCAGAAAGGCAGTGATCTCCTTAAGAGACAGGCAGATAAAGAATGCTTTCACGTATCTCTTGTTGTCGAGGGGTACTCCCAGGATATTTATGGGAGATGAATTCAGGAATTCCCAGAAGGGAAATAATAACCCGTACTGCCTGGATAATACCGTGACCTGGCTTGACTGGGGTGATCTGGATAAAAATTCCGGAACCTTTGAGTTTGTAAGTAAGCTTATTTCTGTAAGAAAAGCAAACCCCATATTCAGATATTCGCTTAATGAAAAGGAAGGACGTTTTCCTGAGACCTCATTCCATGGAGAGATGGCCTGGAAAGCTCTGTTTTACGATTATTTCAGGCATATAGGAGTCATGTATTCCGGAAAAGCACTTTATTACTGTGCCTTTAACATGCACTGGCAGGAGGAGAGGCTTGCTCTTCCAAAGCCCGATAAAAAGGGTGACTGGACCGTGGTCATGAATACCAATGAGGATAAGACAAAGCCCGTTATAGAAAACGGGATACTTAATTGCCCGGCCCGCTCAGTTATTATTTTGAAGGCAGGATGATAAGATATGTCAGTCTTTACGTTAAAGATCCTGGCCTGTATATCGATGGTCATTGATCATCTGGGAGCATCAATATATCCGGATGCATTATGGATGAGGTATGTGGGGAGATTATCATTTCCGATATTTGCATTTCTCCTTGTGGAAGGCTTTTATCACACGAAAAATGTGAAAAAGTATTTATTCAGGATGGGGATATTTGCCCTTATATCAGAGGTTCCGTTTGATCTCGCACTTAAGGACGGCATAGTGGATCTCAGTTCCCAAAATGTATACTTCACCCTGTTTTTAGGACTTCTGATGCTGTACCTTATCAAATGGACGGATGTACTGTATCTTAAGATCCTTATCATTGTTTCAATTATGGTGACAGCACAGCAGATACACTGTGATTACAGATATCCGGGAATATGGATGATACTTTCATTTGCGGCGCTCAGGGATCTTCCGCTGTTTAAGAACATAAATATCATAAGTGCCAATGTAAGGCTGTTTGCGACAAAGATACAGGTGGCCGGAGCATTGGCTCTTATCCCTATCGGATTATATAACGGTAAGAAAGGACCTTCATGGAAATACTTTTTTTATGCATTTTATCCGGTCCATCTTCTGATGATCTATTTTGCGAGAGAATATCTTATCTGGTGAAAAGATGAAAACAAGGCTGCATCCTGAAAACATCATAAAGCACTTCCTGACGATCACCGAGCATAAGATAGAGGTTATGAAGGGATGCTTCAAGGTGGGATTGTACCGGCAGGGGATCTTACACGACCTGTCAAAGTATTCGCCTGAGGAATTCATAGTAGGTGCGAGGTATTATCAGGGGAACAGGAGCCCTAATAACGCAGAACGTGAAGAGATCGGGTATTCGTCGGCCTGGCTCCATCATAAAGGCAGAAATAAACATCACTATGAATACTGGATAGACTATAATAGTAATGCCAGATATTCAGAGGACCTGACTATTCCGGTCAGGATGCCGGTCAGATATGTTGTTGAGATGCTTATGGACAGGATAGCTGCTTCCAAAATATATAATAAAGGACACTATACCGATGATATGCCGTTAAAATATCTTATGAAGGGTTATTTCGATATTCCCATGCATGAGGAGACAAAAAGGTTTCTGTATGCTCTTCTGAAGATGCTCTCGGTATATGGGGAGGAAAAGACTTTTAACTTTATTAAATACAGATTACTAAAAAGAAAGAGGAAAAGACTTTGGCAGAAAAAATCATTTTAACCGGTGACAGACCTACAGGAAGACTTCACATAGGACATTATGTGGGGTCGCTGCGGTGCAGGGTTGACCTGCAGAATTCAGGAGAATTTAAGGACATTTTCGTAATGATAGCCGATGCACAGGCTCTTACGGATAACGCGGAGAATCCCGAGAAGGTGAGACAGAATATAGTGGAAGTGGCTCTTGACTATCTCGCATGCGGGCTGGATCCTGAAAAGACCCATATTCTCATTCAGTCCCAGATACCTGAGCTTACCGAGCTTACGTTTTATTATATGAACCTTGTAACAGTATCGAGAGTACAGAGAAATCCCACTGTTAAAGCAGAGATACAGATGAGGAATTTTGAAGCCAGCATACCCGTAGGTTTCTTTACATATCCCATTAGTCAGGCCAGTGACATAACGGCATTTAAGGCAACAACGGTTCCTGTTGGTGAAGATCAGGAACCTATGATCGAGCAGACAAGGGAGATCGTTCGTAAATTTAATTCCGTATATGGTGAGACCCTTGTAGAACCGGAGATCATGCTATCTGATGATAAGTCATGTTTGAGGCTTCCCGGTACAGACGGACAGGCAAAGATGAGTAAATCCATCGGAAACTGTATTTATCTTGCAGATGAGGAAGACGCTATCAAGAAAAGTGTAATGAGCATGTTTACGGATCCCGACCACCTTAGGGTCGAAGATCCCGGAAAGGTGGAAGGAAATACTGTATTCCAGTATCTGGATGCCTTTTCAAATGATGACTTCTTTACTGAATACTGCCCGGATTATAAGAATCTAGATGAGATGAAGGATCATTACAGAAGAGGCGGTTTAGGTGATGTTAAAGTAAAGAAATTCCTGAATAACGTTCTTCAGGAAACCCTTCGCCCCATAAGGGAGAGACGCCATGAATTTGAGAGGGATATCCCTTATGTATATGAAGTACTGAAAAAGGGAACAGAATTCTCAAGAGAAGTGGCAGCACGTACTCTTCATGAAGTGAAAGAAGCCATGAAGATCAATTATTTTGATGATGCTGCACTCATTCATGAGCAGGCTGAGAGATATAAAAATGCATGAACTCCCGGTGGTACAGGACCTTATTAAGACTCTTGATAAAGAGAGTGAAGAGAAAAATATAAAAAAGATCAATGAGATAAATCTTGTGATCGGAGAACTATCCGGAATAATAGGAGAGTGCGTTCAGACTTATTTCGATCTTCTGTCGGAAGGACATACCTGCGAAAAGGCAAAGCTCAACTTTACCTTTCTGCCGTCAACGCTTCTTTGCAGCGAATGCGGGACAGAGTTTCCTCATGAAAAGAGCTTTAACTGTCCTAAATGCGGGTCTCAGGGAAAACTCGTAAAAGGAAGCGGAAGAGAGTTTTATGTGAGATCGATAGAGGTAACATAGATCCTTCGGGCTAAAGCACAAGACTAAGAGTAATCCTGAGCGAAGCGAAGGATCTGATCTAGGAGGAATGATCATGGAAAAAGAAAAAACAGTTGAGGAGATAAGAAGGATACTGGATATGCAGGAGGAGATCCTCCAATTCAGTCATTTTACCAATGAGGATGCTACGGCTCTCGGTAACTTCATGCTGCAGGAAGCCGTGAAGAAGGATCTTAATATAGCCATCAGTATTCGCCGTACCAACGGACTTGTAGTTTATCAAGCGTTAAGAGAGGGAACAAACCTTGATAACATAGCCTGGATGAACAGGAAGTTTAATACGGTCCTCCGGACTGAAGTCAGCTCCCTATCCTGGTTCATGAGATTGAAGGAAAATGACCAGACAATGGCTGATAAGTTCATGGATGAAAATGTATATGCCTGCTGCGGAGGTGGATTCCCTGTCCGGGTGGAAGAAGCAGGAGTAGTGGGGATCATCCTTGTTTCAGGACTGAATCATGTTCAGGATCACGATTTCATAGTGAAATCTTTAAGTAAATACCTTCACATGGATGAAGTTCCGCGTATCAGCCGTTCAGACGTTCAGTGAATTTCTATATTTAATTATAGGCATTCCTGTGTTATAGTGGGGGCTAATAAATATTTTGAAAGGATCTATATGGCAGGTTCTACCTACGGAACATTATTTAAAGTCACGACTTTTGGAGAATCACACGGACCGGCGATCGGAGCAGTTGTTGACGGCTGTCCGGCAGGGATCTCTCTGGATGAAGGATTCATACAGAAGTATATGGACAGGAGACGCCCCGGTACATCCAGGTTTACTACTGCCAGAAATGAAGGGGATGAAGTAGAGATCCTTTCCGGCGTATTCGAAGGTAAGACAGAAGGCACGCCGATCGCCCTTCTCATAAGGAATAAAGACCAGCATTCCAGAGATTATTCGGAATTAAAAGATACTTACCGTCCGGGACACGCAGATTTTACCTTTGATGAAAAGTACGGATTCCGTGACTATAGAGGCGGAGGCAGATCTTCAGGCAGGGAAACGGCAGCAAGAGTGGCTGCAGGAGCGGTTGCATTAAAGCTTCTTTCAGAACTGGGCATAGAGGTTCACGCATATGCAAGGAAGATCGGACCTTTTGAAGTGCAGGGCATGATAACGGAATACGCCGAAGCGTTGAATAACCCTTTAGGACTGCCTGACAGGGACACATACGAAAAGGTTTCCGAATTTCTGGATTCAGCTTCCGGAGAATGTGATTCTTTCGGTGGTGTGATAGAATGCATGATAAAAAATCTTCCGGCGGGCCTTGGAGAACCTGTATTTGATAAGTACGATGCAGAGCTTTCGAAGGCTGTTATGTCCATAGGTGCTGTCAAGGGTTTTGAAATAGGAGACGGATTTAAGGCAGCGGAATTAAAGGGCTCTGAAAATAATGATCCCTTCAGAGCAGAAAACGGCCGTATCATAAAAGAAACCAATCATTCCGGCGGAACGCTGGGAGGAATGAGTGACGGATCGGATATTATATTCAGGGCAGCGGTAAAACCCACTCCGTCAATTGCAAGACTGCAAAAAACTGTTAACAGGGAAAAAGAAGAGAAAGAGCTTGTAATAAAGGGCCGGCATGATCCTTTAATAGTACCGAGAGCCATAGTAGTGGTAGAATGTATGGCCGGTATCGTTACTGCGGATATGATACTCAGGAATATGAGCAGCAGAATGTCAGATGTGAAGCGAATATACAAGTAGAGAGAAGATTCTTCGAGCGGAGCTCTCAGAATGACAAAAACAGAGATTCTTCGGGCGGAGCCCTCAGAATGACAAAAACAGAGATTCTTCGAGCGGAGCCTACACGGTGTCATTCTGAGCGAAGCGAAGAATCTGAATAAAAGGCAGGTGGAGAAAATGGCAGCAGTTAGTAAGAGATCAATTGAGAAAAAAACAACCGCTAAAAAAACGGTTACAAAGAAAACTTCCAAAGGAAAGTATGTATGTTACTGTGCAGGATATACCTTGAACCATGAGCACGGTATCACGATCTTTGACTATGATCCGGATAACGGACGTATGACCGAAAGATCAAAGGTAAAGATCACAAACGCGTCGTATATTTCCATTTCCCATAACGGGAAATATCTTTATTCCATTACCGATGACGGAGTAGCAGCGTTTATCATTGAAAAGAACGGAGACCTCACTTTCCTTAATATGACAGATATCAACGGTATGAGAGGCTGCTATATCTCTACGGATTATGAGGATAAATTTGTTTTCGTTGCAGGATATCATGACGGAAAGGTAACAGTACTCTCGGTAAAGAGTGACGGAAGCGTAGACAAGATCTGTGATGAGATATACCAGAAGGGTATAGGTACTATAGCGGAGCGTAATTTCAGGCCCCATGTGGACTGTGTAAAGATGACCAGGGATAATAAATATCTCTGCGCTACAGATGTGGGAATGGATCAGACAAAGATCTACAGACTGGACCACAATACGGGTAAGCTTTCAATGGTGGATGTGCTCCGTTCAGAGATAGAGTCAGCTCCCCACCATATCAAGTTCTCGCTTGACGGCAAGTTTGCTTATATCATCCACGAATTAAAGAGTATCGTGGACGTTTATACATATGAAGATTCGGATAACATGCCGAAATTTACAAAAATCCAGTCAGTTTCCACTCTGGAGGAAGGCTTTAACGGCGTGAGTGCAGCTTACGCGATACAGCTTTCGGCAGACGGTAAGTACGTTATATGCAGTAATGCGGGAGATGAATCCGTCGCGGTATTCAGCAGGGATGAGAAGACAGGGCTACTTACACAGCTCTTCGTGCTCCCTGTATCAGGGTACTTCCCGAAGGACATCACAACGAGCGATGACAATAAGTACCTTATCTCAATAAATAATGAGTCGAGTACCATCACTTTCTTCAAACTTGATATGGAGAAAAAGACAATGATAATGAACGGACCGGAGATTCATTTTGATTCCGGTAACTGCCTGATAATTCATAAATTAGCGTAGGAGAGATAATAATTGTCTAATAAACTGATAGATCTTCAGAATATATCCAAGTCCTTCGGCGGGAATCTGGTTCTTGACGAACTGGATCTCTACATCAGAGAAAATGAATTCCTGACACTGTTAGGTCCTTCCGGGTGTGGAAAGACTACAACTCTCCGTATCATAGGAGGTTTCGAGACTCCTGATACCGGGTCAGTGCTTTTTGAGGGAAAGGATATAACCAATCTTGCGCCTGATAAAAGGGAAGTTAATACGGTATTTCAGAAATATGCGCTATTCCCTCATATGACCATAGCAGAAAACATAGCTTTCGGTCTGAAGATCAGGAAAAAATCCGCTTCATACATAAAGGATAAGATCCGCTATGCATTAAAACTCGTAAACCTGGACGGATACGAGAAAAGAATGCCTGACTCTTTATCCGGAGGACAGCAGCAGAGGATAGCAATAGCCAGAGCTATCGTAAATGAACCCAAGGTACTTCTGCTTGATGAGCCTCTCGGAGCCCTTGACCTGAAACTTCGTCAGGACATGCAGTATGAGCTTATCAGGCTTAAGAATGAGCTTGGGATCACATTTATCTATGTTA
Source organism: uncultured Lachnospiraceae bacterium (assembly GCA_902779445.1). Classification (GTDB taxonomy): domain Bacteria; phylum Bacillota; class Clostridia; order Lachnospirales; family Lachnospiraceae; genus NK4A144. Next base: position 161,486 of record CACZBM010000002.1, on the reverse strand, counting down.
CCCATGACCAGGAAGAAGCCCTTACCATGTCTGATACCATAGTAGTCATGAACCAGGGCTATATCCAGCAGATCGGCACACCGGAACAGGTATATAACGAGCCTGAGAATGCTTTCGTAGCCGACTTTATCGGCGACTCCAATATCCTTCCCGGGATAATGATAAGGGATGAGCTTGTGGAGATCCTGGGAGCCAGGTTTGACTGTGTTGATAAAGGTTTCGGCGAGAATAACCCGGTGGATGTGGTGATCAGACCCGAAGATATCGATCTCGTATCACCGGGAGAGGGTACTATAGAGGGGATCGTAACAGATACCATTTTCAAGGGAGTGCATTATGAGATGTGCGTTATGTCCCGCGGATTTGAGTTCATAGTTCATTCCACCGATTACTACCCTGAAAATATAAAGGTTGATCTTAAGGTGAATCCTTTTGATATCCAGATAATGCATAAACCCGAATCTGAAGATGAGAAAGCTGTGGAAATAGATGAAAGACTCCCGTAATTCACTGGTTACAGCTCCTTATCTTCTTTGGAGCGTTGGATTTATTATCATTCCGCTAATAATGATAATCTATTATGCCTTCACTGGTCCGGACGGTTCCTTTACCACCCGGAACGTGGGGGATATTATTTATTTCGTCAATATGAAAGCGCTGATGCTTTCCATTGCCCTTTCACTGGTATCCACCTGTATGTGCCTTCTTATCGCATATCCGCTTGCATTGGTACTGACACAGGTGGTGGAGAAGAATTCTTCGCTGATGGCACTTATCTTTATACTTCCGATGTGGATGAATTCGCTCTTACGTACTTTCGCCTGGCAGAATATCCTTGAAAGGAAGGGAGTGCTTAACGGGATCCTTGTGTTCCTCGGCCTTCAGCCTTTCTACATCATTAATAAGCCGCCGGCTATCATCCTCGGAATGGTCTATGATTTCCTGCCCTTTATGGTTTTACCCATTTATAATTCGGTATCGGAGATAGATAAGGACCTTATTAATGCGGCCAGAGATCTGGGCGCCGGATCTTTTCAGACTCTTTACAGGGTTATATGGCCATTGAGCCTTCCCGGCGTTATTTCCGGTATAACCATGGTATTCGTACCCAGTCTTACGACCTTCGTGATCTCAGATATTCTGGGAGGAGGAAAGATCCTGCTCATAGGTAATATCATAGAGCAGCTGTTTACTCAGGATTCCGACTGGAATGCCGGAGCCGGGCTTTCTGTCATACTTATGATATTTATAGTGATCAGTATGATCATAACAGCCAAATACGACAGGGAGGACGGATGAACATGAAAAAGACTGTCGGCAGGCTGTATCTTACATTAGTACTCATATTCCTGTATGCCCCTATCGCAACCCTTATGGTGCTTTCTTTTAATTCGAGTAAGTCCAGAGCCCACTGGGGAGGCTTTACTTTTGAATGGTATCTGGGGCTTATTTCCAATGAGGAAATAATGGATGCCTTCAGGACCACTTTGATCCTGGCATTTCTTTCTGCATTCATCGCGACTGTTTTGGGAACCGCTGCCTGCACCGGTATGCAGTTTATGAGGAGGCGTTATAGAAGCATTATAATGGGGATAACCAATATCCCGATGCTTAATGCGGACATTGTTACCGGTGTAAGCCTGATGCTTCTTTTCATAGCAGCAAGGGTTTCGATGGGATTCACTACTGTGCTTCTGTCCCATATCACATTTAATATTCCATATGTGATACTTTCTGTCATGCCAAGATACCGGGAATTAAATAAGAGCACCTATGAAGCTGCACTGGATCTTGGGGCAGGACCGGTTTATGCCTTTTTTAAGGTAGTGCTTCCGGATCTCATGGGCGCTGTTCTTTCCGGATTTCTGATGAGCTTTACCATGTCTCTTGATGACTTTATCATTACCCATTTTACACAGGGACCCGGATTTGATACGCTTTCCACCAAGATCTATTCCGAGGTGAAGAAAGGTATTAATCCTGAGATATATGCTCTTTCCACAATTATGTTCTTAGCGGTTTTGATCCTTTTATTCTTTGTGAATTACAGACCTCATTTAGATAAGGAAAATGTAAAGAAATGAAGAAGATCCTGTATTTACTTCTCTTGAGCCTGGTCCTTTCTGCAAGCGGATGCAGTGGAGCAGCAAGCGAAGATGATGAGAATACGCTGTATATATATAACTGGGGAGAATACATCGATCCGGATGTTCTTACCATGTTTACGGAAGAAACAGGCATAGATATAGTCTACGACGAATATGAGACCAATGAGATAATGTACCCTAAGATCGAGGCTGGGGCAGTTAATTACGATCTTGTATGTCCTTCTGACTATATGATAAGCAAGATGATAGAGAATGATCTTTTAGAGGAGATCAACTTTGACAATATAACCGATAAAGATAATATCGGAAAAGAGTACTGGGAAAAATCCGAAGAATTTGATCCCGGAAACAAATATTCCGTTCCTTATGTATGGGGAACCGTAGGTATTCTGTACAATAAGACCATGGTACATGAACCGGTAGACTCATGGGGGATACTTTGGGATGAAAAGTATAAGGATGAGATCCTTATGCAGGATTCAGTAAGGGATGCTTTCATGGTAGCGGAAAGGTATCTTGGATACTCCATGAATACCACAGACGAAGATGAGCTTCAGGCTTCAAAGAAGCTCCTTCAGGCGCAGAAAGCCAATGTACAGGCATACGTGGTGGATCAGGTAAGGGATAAGATGATCGGTAATGAAGCTGCGCTCGGAGTTATATATTCTGGTGAAGCTATATATACCCAGCGTGAGAACCCGGATCTTGAATATGTCATCCCTAAGGAAGGCACCAATGTCTGGATCGATTCCTGGGTCATCCCGAAAAATGCAAAACATAAGGAAAATGCAGAGAAATTCATTAATTTTCTTTTGAAGCCGCGGATCGCGTATATGAACTTTGACTATATCACTTATTCTACACCCAATATCCCCGCAAGGGCGCTTATAGAAGATGAAGATATCCGGAAATCACCCATTGCATTTCCGAATCTATCCGACTATGACCTTGAGGCATATTCCTATCTCGGAGAGGATGCGGACCGCCATCTAAATGACCTTTGGAGAGAAGTGAAGTCATATTGAAAAACCGTCCGGGGTGTCGGGTGAGGGTTTATTTTTTAATTAATATATAGTATAAGTATACTCTATGAAATCGAAAGTAGTGATCGGTCTTATAAGGGCCGGAAGAAATAATAAATTACTGAAGATACCCTGCACGATAATAGTTGCGGTCTATCTGTTCTTCTACTATCTGTTCACCTTCCTCTTTTCACATATGAGAAAGATAGCAGGTATATGCGCGATAGGTCTTGTTTTCGTGTCATTTACTAGCTTTTCCTTTGCCGAGAACCAGCCTGAAGCTGAGGAAAAAAAGGTGTATGTTAATACGGATGAAGGTTCTTTCGAAGTTGAGTATATTGACGCCGGAATGGATGTGACTTCACCCGAGAGCGGATCACGGGAACTCGAAGTATCGGCGAACGACCTGCTGGTTGCAATGAATGCTTCATTAACAGCTGAAAACGAGATAACAAATGATTATCAGGCAGATTATGAAGCCAGGATCTATGATGAGAATGACGGGTATTTACAGGCATCCTATGCGGATGACTGGTCCCTTATCTTAATAAATAAAGAACACCATATTCCCGTAGACTATGACCTGCAGCTGGAAACCATCAGAGGAAACGTCCAGTCCGATGTGAGGGTTATTCCCCACGTACTGGATATGATAAACGGAGCAAAGGAAGACGGTGTAACACTCTATATCTGTTCACCTTACAGGTCTGATGAAAAGCAGGAAATACTGTTTGAGAGAAAGAAAAAGTCCTATATGAGGAAGGGATACAGTGAAAAGGAAGCGTATAACCTTGCAAGCCAGACCATAGCTATTCCCGGCACCAGTGAACATCAGGTTGGACTTGCTTTTGACTTTATATCCAATGAATATAAGTTCCTGGATGCGGGATTTGCGGATACCAGAGCCGGAAGGTGGTTAAAAGAACACAGCGCAGATTACGGATTTATATTAAGATATCCGTTGGGTAAAGAAAATATAACGGGTATTGAATTTGAGCCCTGGCACTACAGGTATGTGGGTGAAGCAGCTCATGAGATAATGGAGAGAGGGATCACTCTGGAAGAATATACGAAAGAGATCGGAGCAGTAGATTAAGCCTTCTCCCTATGGGCAAAACGTGCCAGTGGCACGTTTTGAATGGCGTTTAGCTGTGCTATGCGCAGCTGCCATCGGTAAGTTGGCACGGCGAAGCCGTGACGGATGAGGGTATATGAAAAACTATGAATTATTAAATGTAGACGGACGTGCAAAGCGGGGCAGGTTTACCACAGTTCACGGTGTGATAGAGACACCTGTTTTTATGAATGTGGGAACTGCAGCGGCAATAAAGGGAGCGGTTTCATCACCGGACCTTCATGATCTGAAGAGTCAGGTGGAGCTCTGTAATACATATCACCTCCATGTAAGGACCGGAGACGAGAAGATAAAGGCTCTCGGCGGGCTGCATAAGTTTATGAATTGGGATAGACCGATCCTTACCGACTCCGGTGGATTTCAGGTATTTTCTCTTGCATCTTTAAGAAAGATAAAGGAAGAGGGAGTGACATTCAGATCCCATATTGACGGTCACAGGATCTTTATGGGACCGGAAGAATCTATGAGGATACAGTCAAACTTAGGCTCCACCATTGCGATGGCCTTTGATGAATGCCCGAATGCCAAGGCTTCGAGAGATTATGTGCTCCCGTCTGTAGAGAGGACCACAAGGTGGCTCAGACGCTGCAAAGATGAAATGGAGAGATTAAAGGGTCTTCCTGATACCATTAATCCGGATCAGATGCTTTTCGGGATAAATCAGGGGGCAGTTTATGATGATATCAGGATCTCACAGGCGGATGAGATATCTGAGCTTGACCTTGATGGATATGCACTTGGAGGGCTGGCAGTCGGAGAGACAGCAGAAGAGATGTACCACGTAATTGATGTGACGGTTCCGCATCTTCCACAGAATAAACCTACATATCTTATGGGTGTCGGTACCCCCATTAATATAGTAGAAGCGGTTTACCGCGGAGTGGACTTTTTTGACTGCGTCTATCCCACGAGGAACGGACGCCACGGACATATATACACCCATCACGGAAAATTAAATCTTATGAACGCCAGATATGAGATGGATACGAGACCGCTTGAAACCGGGTGCAACTGTCCGGTCTGCAGGAATCATACAAGGGCATATTTGAGGCATCTTCTAAAGGCCGGTGAGATGCTTGGAATGAGGCTTGCTGTTATGCATAATCTCTACTTCTATAATAATCTCATGGAAGAGATCAGAAGTGCAATAGAGGAGAACAGATATACAGCCTTCAGGGAAGAATTCATACGTAACTACAATACCCCCGAAGATTAAATCATGCACTTGCGGAAGTATGGATTTTTTTGTATAGTATCTTTTAGCGTTGTAAAGGAGTATAGTAAAAATGACAGACATTTTATTAACTGCCGGAGGAGCATCCGGTTTTGGAAACATCGGTGTGATGATCCTTTATGTGGTGGCTATCATCGGATTTTTTTATTTCATCTCGGTACGTCCCCAGAAAAAGGAACAGCAGAGGCTGCAGGCCATGCTCGATTCTATGGAAGTCGGAGACTATGTAGTGACCAAGAGCGGTTTCTACGGTGTAGTGATCGATATCTCTGACGATATGGTGATCGTGGAGTTCGGAAGCAATAAGAACTGCCGTATTCCCATGAGAAAAGCAGCTATTGCGGAAATTGAAAAAGCTGAGTCTTCGAAAGATGCCTGAACAGGGCTGAAAACAAAGATTCTAATAGGGGGCGTGCAATGCACGTCCCTTATGCAATATGGAGGTAGCATGTATAAGATCGGTCTTATAAGGGGCGACGGAATAGGCCCCGAAATAGTGAATGAAGCGAAAAAAGTCCTGGATGCGGTCGGGAAAAAGTATGATATTTCCTTTGATTATGTGGATATGCTGATGGGCGGCTGCTCAATAGATGCAAACGGAGTGCCTCTCACAGATGAGACTATAGAGACCGCAAAGTCGTGTGATGCCGTTCTCATGGGTTCTATCGGAGGAAATACCTCTACTTCACCCTGGTATAAGCTCCCTCCTGAAAAGAGGCCTGAAGCCGGTCTACTTAAGCTGAGAAAATCCCTGGGGCTTTTTGCAAACCTGAGACCTTCACTTTTATACAGCGAACTTGCAGATGCATGCCCTCTAAAAAGCGAAACGGCCTGTCAGGGCTTCGATATGCTTATAATGAGAGAGCTCACCGGAGGACTGTACTTCGGAGAAAGATATACTATTGATAAGAACGGTGTCAGAACAGCTGTTGATACCCTTACATATAATGAGGACGAGATAAGAAGGATCGCGGTCAAAGCCTTCGAAGTTGCGGGTAAAAGAAGGAAAAAGGTCACAAGCGTTGATAAAGCAAATGTACTTGACTCATCCAGATTGTGGAGAAATGTCACCGAGGAAGTGAAGGAGTCATATCCGGATATCGAGCTTGAACATATGCTGGTTGACAATGCAGCCATGCAGCTTGTAAAAGATCCGGCCCAGTTTGACGTGATACTTACTGAGAATATGTTCGGGGATATCCTTTCAGACGAAGCAGCTATGATAACAGGCTCCATAGGTATGCTCCCGAGTGCTTCACTTAACGAAACAAAGTTTGGTCTCTATGAACCAAGCGGCGGATCTGCTCCTGATATTGCAGGAAAGAATATTGCTAATCCCATTGCAACAGTTCTTTCAGCATCCATGATGCTCAGATTCTCATTTGACAGGGAAAAAGAAGCAGATGCGATCGATAATGCAGTGAAACAGGTCCTTAAAGAAGGATATCGCACCGGGGATATTTATTCTGAAGGCTGCAAAAAGGTTAATACCGATGAGATGGGTGATCTTATAGCAGAGAGAGTATAAGGAGGAAAAATCATGAGAAGTGACAATGTAAAAAAGGGTGATCAGGCAGCACCTGCAAGAAGCCTTTTTAATGCTCTTGGATTTACCAGAGAAGAAATGAAGAAGCCCATGGTGGGAATTGTTAGCTCATATAATGAGATCGTTCCCGGGCACATGAATATAGATAAGATCGTAGAAGCTGTTAAGCTCGGAGTTGCCGAGGCAGGCGGTATGCCTGTGGTTTTCCCGGCAATTGCAGTCTGTGACGGAATAGCAATGGGACATATCGGCATGAAGTATTCGCTGGTAACAAGAGACTTAATTGCCGATTCTACGGAGTGTATGGCTCTCGCCCATCAGTTTGACGCTCTAGTGATGGTTCCTAACTGCGATAAAAATGTCCCCGGACTTTTAATGGCTGCAGCAAGGGTCAATATCCCCACGGTATTTGTATCCGGAGGTCCCATGCTGGCAGGTCATGTACACGGAAAGAAGAGATCACTGTCTTCAATGTTTGAAGCAGTTGGTGAAAAGGCTGCGGGCAAGATAGATGAGGCAGAGCTTGACTACTTTGATGAGCACGTATGTCCTACCTGCGGATCCTGTTCAGGTATGTACACCGCAAATTCCATGAACTGTTTAACAGAAGCTATAGGTATGGGATTAAAGGGTAACGGTACCGTGCCTGCAGTATATTCAGAAAGACTGAGACTTGCCAAGAAGGCAGGTTATCAGGTTATGGAGATGTATGAAAAGAATATCTGCCCCAGAGATATCATGACAGAGAAAGCATTTATGAATGCCATGACAGTCGATATGGCACTCGGGTGTTCAACCAATACCATGCTCCACCTTCCTGCCATTGCTCATGAATGCGGAATAAGAATGGATATGGAGATCGCAAATGAAGTATCTGCCAGAACCCCCAATCTCTGCCACCTGGCACCTGCAGGACATACTTATATGGAGGACCTTAATGAGGCAGGCGGAGTCTATGCAGTGATGAATGAGCTTTCAAAGAAAAACCTTCTGAATCTGGACTGCATGACGGTTACCGGAAAGACCGTGGGAGAAAATATCAGATCCTGCGTAAATATGGATGAAGAAACAATAAGGCCTATCGACAATCCTTATATGAAGGAGGGCGGGATCGCAGTACTTAAGGGTAATATCGCACCGGATACCGGAATAGTAAAGCGTTCCGCAGTAGTTCCCGAGATGATGGTCCATGAAGGTCCTGCAAGGGTATTTGACTGTGAGGAAGATGCTATAGAAGCAATACTTGGTGGAAAGATCAAGGCCGGAGATGTAGTTGTTATAAGATACGAAGGACCTAAGGGCGGTCCCGGAATGAGGGAGATGCTGAATCCAACATCCGCTATTGCAGGAATGGGACTTGGTTCATCTGTTGCTCTTATTACCGACGGAAGATTTTCCGGTGCGTCAAGAGGTGCTTCAATAGGACATGTTTCTCCTGAAGCTGCTGTGGGCGGGCCTATTGCACTGATAGAAGAAGGCGATATCATCAAGATCGACATTCCGAATAATTCCTTAAATGTAGATCTGTCAGATGAAGTATTAAACGAGAGAAGAAAGAACTGGAAGCCGAAGGAACCCAATGTGAAGACCGGGTATCTTGAGAGATACCAGAAAATGGTTACCAGCGGCAATAGAGGCGCAGTGCTGGAGATATAGAAACCCTCATCTGATGTCATTCTGAGCGGCGCTGCGTGCGCACAGTAGATTAACTTAATGATATTTATTAAGGGAGAATAAATGGTATTAACAGGTGCAGAAATAATCATAGAAGTACTGAAGGAACAGGGGGTAGACACGATCTTCGGCTATCCCGGAGGAGCTATCTTAAATGTCTATGATGCTCTTTATAAACATTCGGATGAGATAAGGCATGTACTTACCAGCCATGAACAGGGAGCCAGCCATGCGGCAGACGGATATGCCAGAGCTACCGGAAAGGTGGGAGTCTGTATGGCTACATCCGGTCCGGGAGCCACAAACCTCGTAACCGGTATAGCTACGGCATTTATGGATTCTGTTCCGATGGTTGCCATAACCTGTAATGTTAATCTGCCGCTTCTCGGAAAAGACACTTTCCAGGAAGTGGATATAGCAGGCATAACCTTGCCTGTGACCAAGCATAATTATATCGTTAAGGATATAAAGAATCTGGCAACAAAATTAAGGAGAGCTTTTGAGATCGCCCAAAGCGGACGTCCGGGCCCGGTTCTTGTGGACGTTACAAAGGATGTAACAGCTGACAAGATTGATTACAAACGCGAAAAACCTGCAGAATTAAAGAGTTCCTGCCGATATACGGAGGACGATCTAAAAGAAGCGGCCAGATATATCAATCAGTCTAAGAAACCCTTTATCTATGTGGGCGGTGGAGCAGTAATAAGCGGTGCTTCCAAAGAAGTCAAAGAATTTGCAAGGAAGATAGATTCACCGGTATGTGACACACTTATGGGAAAAGGAGCTTTTGACTGCACCGATCCTCTTTATACCGGTATGATAGGAATGCACGGTACAAAGGCGAGCGACAAAGGTGTAAGTGAATGTGACTGCCTTATTGCCATGGGAGCGAGATTTTCTGACAGAGTCACGGGAAATGCCAGGAAATTTGCTTCTCACGCGAAGATCGTACATATAGACATCGATCTCGCTGAGATAAATAAAAATGTCCGTTCAAATGCCAGTGTGGTTGGAGACCTTAAGGAAATACTCGGGAAATTAACACCCCTTGTTGAAAAGAAAGAGCATAAAGAATGGATATCCTATATTCAGGGAATGAAGAAGGAATTTCCGTTATTTTATGATAAGAAAAAGCTCACCTGTCCTTACGTGGTGGAAGTTTTAGATAAGCTTACCAAGTCAGATGCCATCATCACTACCGATGTGGGACAGCATCAGATGTGGACTGCACAGTACTACAGGTTCAGACATCCCAGACAGTTTATCACGAGCGGTGGACTCGGTACCATGGGCTACGGACTGGGAGCTGCAATAGGAGCGAAAGTCGGGTGTCCTGACAGGGAGGTCATCAACATAGGCGGAGACGGATGTTTCCGTATGAACCTTAATGAACTTGCGACAGCCAGCCGTTACGACATAAAAGTCATTGATATCATCATCAATAATTCCGTACTCGGTATGGTCCGTCAGTGGCAGAGCCTGTTTTACGGAAAGAGATACTCTCAGACCGTATTAACCGATAAAGTAGACTATGTGAAAGTTGCAGAGGGACTTGGATGTAAAGCCTATCGGATCACAAAGAAAAGTGAGGTGGAAGAGGTTCTTAAGAAAGCCCTGAATGCAAAGGGACCAGTAGTTATCGACTGTGTAATAGACAGTGATGACAGCGTTTATCCTATGGTACCTCCCGGAAAGCCTATATCTGAGGCTTTCGATGAAAGAGATTTATGAGATCCTTCGGGCAAAGCCCTCAGGATGACAAAAAATGTCATTCTGGGCAAAGCCCTCAGGATGACAAAAAATGTCATTCTGGGCAAAGCCCTCAGGATGACAAAAAAATGTCATTCTGAGCAAAGCCCTCAGGATGACAAAAAAATGTCATTCTGAGCGAAGCCCTCAGGATGACAAAAAATGTCATTCTGAGCAAAGCCCTCAGGATGACAAAAAAATGTCATTCTGAGCGAAGCGAAGAATCTCTCTACGGTCACTCAGGAGATCATTAAAAACAGGAGAGGAGAAAAAATCAGAATGAGCAGAGTGTACAATTTTTCAGCAGGTCCGGCAATGATGCCGGAAGAGGTATTAAAGACATGCGCCGAGGAGATGCTTGATTATCATGGCTCCGGTCAGTCCGTAATGGAAATGAGCCATCGCTCCAAGGTGTTTGAAGAGATCATAAATACCGCAGAAAAAGATTTCAGGGAACTTGTGGGAATTCCGGATAATTATAAAGTCCTTTTCCTGCAGGGCGGAGCGTGGACACAGTTTTCAGCTATTCCCATGAATCTGATGAAAAATAAGAAAGCCGGATATATCATTACCGGACAGTGGGCTAAGAAAGCTTATGAAGAGGGTAAGAGATACGGAGATGCCGTGGCCCTCGCTTCATCTGCCGATAAGACTTTTTCCTATATTCCCGATGTCTCTGATCTTCCCATAACCGATGACATGGATTATGTCTATATCTGTCAGAATAATACGATATATGGGACCAGATATAAGGAGCTTCCGAATACAAAGGGCGTGGATCTCGTATCTGATGTATCATCCATGTTCTTATCCGAGCCTCATGATATAACAAAGTATGCGATTCTTTACGGCGGAGTACAGAAGAACGTAGGTCCTGCGGGAATGAGTATTGTTGTTGTCCGTGAGGATCTTATAACCGATGATGTGCTTCCCGGAACGCCGACACTCTTAAAATATAAGACACAGGCTGATGCAGGATCACTTTTTAATACTCCTCCCTGCTATACGATATATACCTGCGGTCTTGTGTTTAAGTGGCTTAAGGATCAGGGTGGTCTAAAAGCCATGAAAGAAAAGAATGAGAAAAAGGCAGCGATCCTTTATGACTTCCTTGATAATTCAAAGATGTTTAAAGGTACTGTGGAAAAAGAATACAGGTCTCTTATGAACGTTCCCTTCGTGACAGGAGATGATGAACTCAATAAGAAGTTCATTGCTGAGTCGTCAGAGGCCGGATTTGTTAACCTCAAAGGACACAGGTCCGTCGGAGGCATGAGAGCAAGCATCTATAATGCAATGCCTGAAGAAGGTGTGGCAAAGCTCGTGCAGTTTATGGAAGATTTTGAGAAGAAGAACAGTTAATGTTATTCTGAATTCTAAATGTCATTCTGAGCGGCGCTGCGTGCCAGTGGCACGCGTTTAGCGCGGACCGAGTCGGGAGACGAGACGCGAAGAATCTCATATATGCATTAGGAGAGATCCTTCGCTAACGCTCAGGATGACATAGGGTGGCTCAGGATGACATAGGGTAGCTCAGGATGACATAGGGTAGCTCAGGATGACAAAGGAGAGTTAAGGATAATCGGAGGAAATGAAATGTATAAATACCACACTTTAAACCCAATTGCCAGCGTAGGTCTCAAGGAGTTCGGCGATAAATTCGTAGCCTGTGAAGAGTATAAGGATGCAGACTGTGTGCTCGTGAGAAGTGCCAAGATGCATGACTTGGAGATCCCGAAGAATCTCCTGGCTGTGGCGAGAGCCGGTGCCGGAGTAAACAATATCCCCTTAGATGAGCTTGCTAAAAAGGGTATAGTAGTCTTTAATACACCCGGTGCCAACGCAAACGGTGTTAAGGAACTGGTGCTTGCCGGTATGTTCTATGCTTCAAGAGGTATCGTTGAAGGAATCAACTGGCTTAACACGGAGGGATTGAATGATCCCGATGTTGCAAAAAGCGCTGAATCCCAGAAAAAGAATTACGCGGGAACTGAGCTCAGCGGAAAGAAGCTCGGTGTTATCGGTCTTGGAGCGATCGGTGTAAAGGTTGCAAATGCTGCGACAAATCTGGGCATGGAAGTTTACGGCTATGACCCCTATATTTCAGTAGATGCTGCATGGCATCTTTCACGCTCCATTAAGCACGTTCTCAAAGCTGAAGAGATCTATGCTAACTGTGACTATATCACCATTCATGTGCCTCTTCTTGACAGCACAAGGCACATGATAAATGCGGAAGCGATAAAGCTTATGAAAGATACGGCTATTCTTCTTAATTTTGCAAGGGATGAGCTTGTTGATGAAGAATCAGTCGTAGCAGCTCTTAAGGTTGGAAAACTCAGAAAATATGTATCAGATTTCCCGAATTCAACCGTTGTAGGTAAAGAAGGATGCATAGTAACTCCCCACCTTGGTGCATCAACAGAAGAATCAGAGGATAACTGTGCGGTAATGGCTGTTAAGGAACTTAAGGACTATATGGAAAACGGAAACATCCGCAATTCTGTAAATCTTCCGAATATCACCATGGGAAGACCGGAGTCTGTGAGCCGTATCCAGATATTCCATAATAACGTGGCAAATGTTCTGACCAGTCTGACATCTGCATTCGGTAATGCGGGGATAAATATCGCAACCATGAATTCAAAGAGTAAGGGAGAAAGAGCGGTTTCCCTGTTTGACCTGGATTCGCCGGCACCGGATGAGGTACTTAAGAGAATAGAGGATGCGAAGGAAATAATCAGGGTAAGGATAGTGCAGTAAAAGCTATATCAGGGAGGATAGTATATTGGCAGACATAAGACCATTTGCTGCTGTGAGACCAAGGGAGGATCTTGCAGAAAAAATAGCTGCGTTGCCATATGACGTATATTCAAGACAGGAAGCCCTTGAGGAGATCAAAAGGGCTCCCCTGTCTTTTTTGCGTATTGACAGGGCTGAAACTTCATTTCCTGATGACGTGGACACATATGACGACAGAGTGTATGCAAAAGCAGCTGAGTTACTGAACGGGATGATAGAGAAGGGTGAATTTGTTACAGATGAAAAACCCATGTTCTATCTATATGAACTCACAATGGAGGGAAGATCCCAGACCGGTATAGTGGCTGTAGCAGCTGCTTCGGATTATGAAAACGGCATCATAAAAAAACACGAGAACACCAGAGCAGATAAGGAAGTGGACAGGATCCGGCATGTGGACACCTGCTCTGCACAGACCGGACCTATTTTCCTGGGATACAGAGATAATAAGGTATTAAGCGATATTGTCGCTCTTGTTAAGAAGACTGATCCGGTCTATGACTTTATAAGCCCTGACGGCGTAGGTCACAGAGTATGGCTTGTTTCAAATGATACGGAAATTGCTGCCATAAGAGGCGCTTTTGATACGATAAGCGATATCTATATCTGTGACGGACACCACAGGTGTGCCAGTGCAGTGAAGGTCTGCAATATGAGAAAAGAAAAAAGCGCCGGGGTTACGGGAGAAGAAGACTTTAATTATTTTCTCTCTGTGCTTTTTCCTGCAGATGAGCTTAAGATCATGGATTACAACAGGGTTGTAAGGGATCTTAACGGCCTTTCCGAGAGCAGGTTTTTAGACAGGATAAGAAAAAAATTTGATATAATCGAGAAGGGCGTGGAGCCGTTCAAGCCGGAAAAACCGCATGAATTCGGCCTCTATATCAGCGGAAAATGGTATGAGCTACAGGCAAAGAGTGATCTTATAACGGATGACCCTGTGGACAGGCTGGATGTATCTATTTTACAGAATGAGCTCCTGTCACCTATACTGAATATTGAGGACCCGAGAACTGATCCAAGGATCAATTTTGTCGGAGGTATCCATGGGATGAAGGGACTAATGGACAAGGTGGATTCAAATGAGTATATATGTGCATTTTCGCTGTATCCCACCAGTATTGAAGAGCTGTTTTGTGTAGCTGACATGGGAAGACTCATGCCTCCGAAGTCCACCTGGTTTGAGCCGAAGCTGAGGAGCGGACTGTTTATACACAGAATATAGATCTTTCGGGCAAAGCCCTCAGGATGACAAACAAATGTCTTTATGACTTTTGTCATCCTGAGCGTATGCGAAGGATCTTTAGAGGGAGGAAATATGAACAAGAAATTATACAACTTAATGGACTGGGCGGAGATCGAGGCCGTCACTTATTCAGAGGAAGATCATCCGAAAAAACTTCTGGGCGCCAGAAATGCAGGAAGGAACGGAACTCTGATCCAGGCATTCTTCCCGGAAGCAAAATCTGTATCTGTCAAGGCTGACAGGGTAAAAGAACCCTATCCCATGGAGCTTATGGATGAAAGCGGTTATTTTGCAGTCCTTATCAGGAAGAAGATCCCCTTCCACTATGTGTACGAGATAGAGACAAAAGACGGGAGAAATCTGACTCTTGAAGATCCCTACGCATATCCGCAGGTTATCACAGACCGTAATTCAAAGAAATTCAGGAACGGTATACTCCGTTATGCATGGGAGACGCTTGGTGCGCATATTACCAGCGTTGAAGGCAAGGACGGTGTTCACTTTGCTGTATGGGCACCGGATGCCATGAGAGTCAGTGTTGTAGGAGATTTTAATGACTGGGACGGCCGGGTTCACGAGATGGAAAAGCTCTCTGATGAATCCGGGATATTTGAGATATTTATTCCCGGGGTAAGTGAAGGCGCTCTCTATAAATACGAGATAAAGGCAGGAAACGGAACTGTTACATTAAAGGCGGATCCTTACGGATTTGCCATGGAAACAAAAGAAGATGCAGCTTCAGTTGTAACGGATCTATCTTCATTTAGGTGGACGGACGAAGACTGGATGGCTGAAAGGGATAAGAAGCAGGGAAGCGAGAATCCCATGGTGATCTACGAACTGCAGCTTTCATCATTCGGTAAGAAAGAAGGTTTTAAGGACGTTGCGCCGGAACTTGCAAAGTATCTTAAGAGCAGCGGATACACTCACGTGGAACTGCTTCCTGTTATGGAATACAGGAATGAAGATGCAGCAGGCTATCACACGTTAAGCTTCTATGCCCCGGCAGCCAGATACGGGACTCCTGCAGACCTTATGTATTTTATAAATTACATGCATAGTCAGGAAATAGGTGTAATACTGGACTGGAGCCCTGCCCATTTTGATGATTCCCTGAGCGGACTTGCAAGGTTTGATGGATCGTGTATCTATGAAAGTTCGGATCCGAGAAGGAGCTTTCACCCGGATCCGGGTACATTAACCTTTGATCTTTCAAGGCCGGAAGTCAGAAATTTCCTTATGTCAAATGCTCTTTTCTGGGTAAGGATATATCATGCGGACGGTCTTAAAGCCGATAATACAGCATCCATGCTTTATCTTGATTACGGAAGAGAAGACTATCTTCCAAATATCTACGGGGGCAAGGAAAATACAGATGCGGTAGAGCTTTTACAGAATATCACAAATGAGGTCCATAAAGAGAAGAATGGTGCAATAATGATCGCCGAAGATAACTCCGCGTGGCCCGGTATGACGGGAGATACTGCAGACGGAGGACTTGGTTTTGATTATAAATGGAATGAAAGCTGGAGAGATGATTTCCTTACCTATCTCTCCTATGATCCCTTCTTCAGGACCGATCATTACGGAGAACTGTGCTTTTCCATCGTATATGCCTATGCCGAGAAATTCATGCTGCCAATGACACATGATGCTTTCAGCAACGACAAAGGTTCATTTGTTCACAGAATGCCCGGCAACCATGAAGAAAAGTACGCAAACCTTAAGGCATCGCTGGGATTCATGTTTACTTATCCCGGAAAGAAGATATTAACCGCGGGGCTGGATCTCGGAGACGAGGAAGAGTGGTATCCCGGAAAGAAGATAAACTGGGATCTTCTGAACAATACTGAGAATAAAGAGGTTCATGAGTTATTAAAGGATCTTTCGGAGCTTTATAAGAGCAGGAATGCCCTTCATGAGTTATCCATGGAGGAGAGCGGATTCGAGTGGATCAACTGCATTTCCGCAAATGAGAACATCCTTGTATTTATGAGAAAGGGGAAGAAAGAGTCTGATACTCTTATCGTAGTTGTGAACTTTGAAAATATCCCCAGGAAGAATTATAAGATCGGTGTTCCAAAGGCCGGAAAGTATAAAGAGATATTTAACACAGATGCTGAAAAATACGGCGGATTCGACTTTAGAAATTCACATGTATTAAAGTCAGAAAAAGATGAGTGCGACGGCAGGGAGAACTCCATCAGGATAAAGGTTCCGCCGCTGTCAGTGACAGTATTTGAAATAGTATAGTGGAAAATGTCATTCTGAGCGAAGCGAAGAATCTAAGAGATCCTTTGGGCTAAAGCCCTCAGGATGACACAAATAGGGAGGTATAATATAGATACCATCACAGAAACCGTTGATTCTTTAGCTACGGTAGAAAATATAGAAGAGCTGCAGGAAAACCTGGATCCTTCCATATGGGAGGAGTTTATTAAGCAAGCCCCTCAGGCTGCCTTTAATCTGGGAGTCAGGATCGTTATAATTGCGGTCATTTTCTTTATTGGAACCAGAGTGATCAAGATCATAATGCGCCTCATCAATAAATCCCTTAATAAGGCAGGGGCTGAAAAGGGTGTCATCACATTTATCGACAGCTTCCTTAATATCGTGATGTACGCATTTCTCATTATGGTCCTTGCTTCGGGATTCGGTGTTGATGCAGCGTCGATCCTTGCGATCTTTGGATCCGCAACCCTTGCTATAGGTCTTGCCCTTCAGGGAAGCCTTTCAAACCTTGCCGGAGGTGTGGTGATCCTTCTAATGAAACCTTTCAAGGTGGGTGACTATATCAGGGAAGATTCCCACGGCAATGAAGGACGTGTCACGGAGATACAGATCTTCTATACGAGGCTCACTACAGTTGATAATAAAGAAGTAATGATCCCTAACGGAAGCCTTGCCAATACATCAATAGTAAATGTAACCTGGCTTCCAACGAGGAGAATAGATTTTTCTATCGGGATAAGCTATGAAGCGGATCTTTTGAAAGCAAAAGATATTATAAAGCGGGAAGCATCTGAAATACCGGGCATACTTGACCGGGATGAATTGAGAGTTTTCGTCAGGTCCCTTGATGAGAGCCAGGTGACTCTCGGATGCCGGTTTTATGTTGAAAACGATGCGTACTGGGATTCACTATGGATGTTAAATGAGAATGTGAAGCTCGCATTTGACCGTGAAGGTATCGAAATACCATATAATAAGTTAGATGTAAATGTAATAAACAAAAGCCTTCCCTCTCTGGGGGAAGCTGACGGATGAGGGTTAATAATCATATACCAAAGGAGCTATAACTATGTCAGAAATAATCATCATGAAAGAACTGTTGTCCGAAAACAAAAAACTCGCTGAAGAATACCGTGCGCTATATAAAAGTAAAAACGTTCTCATGGTAAATATCATGGGAGCCCCCGGTGCCGGAAAGACCACATTCTTAAAGGCTGTAACGGAAGCCTTAAAAGACCGCGGCATTGATTCCGCGATCATTGAGGGTGATCTCTATTCATCAATAGATGCAGATGATTTTAATGAAAGAGGAATAAGAGCAAGCCAGATCAATACCTGCGGGGAATGCCATCTGGATGCCGCTGTTATCAAAGAAGGATATGATAAGCTTTCATTTGAAAACGGAGTGGTATTCGTTGAAAATGTAGGAAATCTCATATGTCCTGCAGAATTCGATCTGGGTGAAAGTGTGAAGATAGTATGTGCATCAGTTCCTGAGGGAGATGACAAACCCTTTAAATATGTGCCAATGTTCTCATATGTAGATGCTGTAGTGCTTACGAAATGCGATCTGAAAGAGGCAGTTGGATTTGACACAGATAACTTCAAAAAGGGCTTAAGTGCCATCTCTGACGCTCCCGTATTTGAGGTCTCCCTCGGCAAAGATCCCGAAAGATCCGGGGTAGAAAAGATCGTTGACTACATCCTTGAAAAGAGAGGATGAATATAGGGGTAAGGTATATGAAGAACCGGAATGGGAAAAAGATATCATATACAATGCAGAACATGGTGAAATAGCGTGATCTTAAGCCACTTACTACCCGGTAAGTGGCTTATTTACTGATCTGGTGATATATTTTTGCACAAAATTGAATACAAAGCTAAATAATTCTAAAAAAATGCCGATAATTGTTTAAATGAGATATACTATAACTATGCCTATTTGTATTTATTACATACAAGATATTGAATTATATTACGCTGCATAACATAGATTTTTATCCTTCAAAGTAAGAAGCCATCAGGAGAGCATAAAAAATCTGAGGGATCAAGGAGAGTATCAGAGGTACCGGGAAATGGCAAAGAAAAAGAAACTCAGACTTAAGAAAACAGTGAGGCGGACAATAGCCAGCCTCTTAATGATAACCGCCATAATCGTGGCGGCTGTTCCTGCGCCAAAATTAGAGGCTGCTGCGGGAGATAAATTCTATACGGATGAAGAACAGGGGGTTACATTTTCATTTTCGACGATCGAACATCCTGAAACACATAATAATGTGGCTGTTATCAAGGGGTACGAAGCATGGACAGGAAAGTATGAGTATAAATCCGATATATCAGAGATTAAAATACCCGGAACTGTATATAATAATAATAAACCAGATGAAAGCTATTCTGTTTACAGGATAGACAGCCTGGATGCAACAGATGAGACCGGAAGCTCATATGCATTAAGAACGATAGATTTTGCCGGCAGTTCCGTGGAAGTATTAGAGGACGGATGTTTTAAGGATAATCAGGGACTTGAAAATGTCAGGAATCTTCCTTCCAGCTTAAAGGAGATAAAGGATTCTGTTTTCAAAGGATGTTCTTCACTGCAATTTGTGCAGATCCCTTCCAGTGTGGAGAAGATCGGAAGATACTGCTTTGAAGATACCGGATCTATCAGTGAAGTTGTGATCGATGCCAGTCTTGACAAGCTGGAAGACTACATGTTCAGAAATTCCGAAGTGAAGAAAATAACCTTCAACGGAACAATAAAGAAGATCGGTGAATATGCATTTTATGCGTGCAAAAACCTGCAATCAGATATTGTATTGCCTGACAATGTTGAAGAAATAGCTGATTATGCGTTTGCGTACACTAACATTTCTTCCATCAACATTCCATCCAATGTGAATGTACTGGGAGAAGGTGTTTTTCAGGAATGTGAGAATCTGACGACAGTTACGGGACTTAATAGCTGTAAGGTCACAAAGATAAACAATAACCTGTTCTATGACTGCCAGCAATTAAAACAGATAGAGCTTCCTGAGTATTCCGGAGACAATAATGAAAAGGAATTAACCTTTGGAGGGCAGCCAAGCACTGTTTTTTATAATTGTAAAGCTCTTTCAGATCTATATATTCATCATAATGTAGCGTCACTTGATAATAATCTTATTTCCACATGCCTCGGGCTTCAGAAGCTTACCCTCATCAATAATGACGGCAGAGGCAGCGGATATAAGTCCAGAACCAAGGATTGCCAGGTCGGTGCAGATTTTATCTTTCCCAATCACAACATGGAGGTTCATGCCTTTAAATATTTCAAGAACTCCAGTGGAACAGACAGTACATCGCAGATTTATGACCAGGCGGACAGAAACGGGATAAGTTTTGTGGACCTTGGAGGCGGCGGAGGCGGCGGATCTTCCGAAGTTGACGGTATTTCATATACCGGAACAAATGTGGAAAGGGTAGATCAAACCAAACATACAGGTGCAGGTGGTGTCCTGGATCTCAGCGTAAATGATAAGGGTGAGAAGATCACGAGTGTCGGGATAGACGGACCGATCATCGATCCGTCTCTAGGTCCGGTCAATTATGTGACACTTATTCTTTCTGACCAGTGTACAAAGATAGGACCTCAGGCATTGCGCTATTTTGATAACCTGCAAACGATCATTGCGCCTGCTGTGTTCGATGATGTTTCAGACGAAGAAAATACGCTTCCGAAAAATGCGGGACTTACGGTAGAAGGCATTATTTCTGCAGATAATGATCTTTTCACTTACTGCATGGATCATAAAATCCCGGAACAGACAGGTTTGAATCCAAGTATTTATATTCCGTTTAAGAATTATGATTCGCAGAACGCAGGATATCAGCTGGTAGTAAAGAATCTTTCGGGGAAAGACTATTCAAAGGGCGGTGTTGCTACTTTAGACAGTTATTCTGTCATATCTGTGGCTGATAAACTGACTATTCCTTCAGGTGTGGATAAGATCGGCGGCGGGGTTGCGATCCAGCGTAAGCAGGAATTGAAATCATTTAAGGCCGAAGCTGAAACAGATAGAAATGGCGTACTGCACGGTTTACAGGAAGTGCCGGATTCATTATTTGAAGGTTGTGTCAATCTGGAAGAAGTTATCCTGCCTCAATCCTTGCAGAGATTCGGATCTGATGATAAAAACGGTGCACCTGTAGAAAATCCTCCTTTTTATGGATGTAACAGTCTGGAGTACATTGATTTTTCAGGGTCATCTTTATATAGCTGCGAAAACGGTATAGTTTACGGACCTGATTCAAAGGGTTCTTCAGGTACAAAGATCTATGAATCATTATTGGGCTATACAGGGGATAATATTGTCAGATACAGTGTTGACAGTAAAGTTACAGAAATAAGACCGAAAGCGTTTTATGGAAATAAGAATATCAAATCAATAGATACCTCGGAAGCCACAAATCTTACATATCTTCCGACAGAAGCTTTTGCGGAGAATACGAACGTAGATAAGATAACTATCGGCGCCTCTGTAAAAAGCCTTGGGGAAGCTGTTTTTTCAAATGCGGGTTCCACTTCTGATGACAATAAAGAAGACGGAGTTCACAAGATTAATGTGCGCGTAAATAATCCCAAGATCGATTATGGAACAGAATCACAATTTGTAGGTAATCAGAAAGGCAGTGTGGAATACTGGTTTACCAGTCCGATACCTGATGGGACGACCGAAAAGGATAATACAACATATCAGCTTTGTGAGGGGAGTGACTCCAAAAAGAAAGATGGATTGGAATGGGGTGGAAAATCCTCACCTTCAAGTAAAGACTTTGATGATAATGATTATGTGATCATATATGGACCTGACCTGATCTTTGACGGCACGGAACGAAAGGTTACTCTTAAAGGAGTTAATTCAGCCAATCCGGAATCCGGTGAATTTGCAGTCGTGGAGAGAAGCAGCGGAGCAATAATAGATCCCGGTGAATATCAGCAAAAAGATAACGGATGGACTATTACCGTCAATCAGACTAATGCCGATGCTGAGGGTGCCGTGTTCAAGGTTTATGGAAACGGTAATAATTATAGTGCAAACAGTAGTGTTACCGGAAAATATCCGATCAAGAAAAAAGAAGGCGGCGGCGGAGGCGGCGAAGGCGGTGGTGGAGGATCCTCCATTTCCGGAAATGCATTTTATATAGATGATCTGAATCCTGACATATTTGAGTATACGGCAAGCGCCATTGAGCCCAACCTGACAGTCAGGCTTGTTAAAGATCCGCTTACTATCCTTAAAGAGAATAAAGATTACTATGTAAAATATGAGAATAACTATTATCCCGGGGTTGAGACCGCAAAAGCCACAGTTCTTGGTATAAATAACTATGTTGAGGCTGATTCGCAGGAAGTAACATACAGCATTAAGAAGAACATTGCAGAATGCCCTCTTGAAGTTGAAAACGGTGCTTACACCGGACAGCTCGTTCAGCCTGCTGTTCATGTGTTTGACTATGAAACTGAAGCAGAACTTGTTGCCGGAACTGACTATGTTGTTACCAGATACGAAAATAATGTAAAGAAGGGTAAGAATACCGCAAAAGCATATGTAGAAGGAATAGGCAAGTACTTTGGAGATAATTCCGGGAAGTTCTCTATTTTGAAGACTACATCATCTACTTCCAAGAGTACTTCCAGTACTTCGAAGTCCAGTTCAAGTACATCGAGCTCCAGTTCATCTGCGTCAAGCTCAGGATCTTCAAGTTCTGGAAGCTCAAGTACCAGCGGAAACTCTTCACCCGGAAACCAGAGTCCCGGATCATCGGGAAGGGCAATTCCTGTAGACACAGGAAATTCCGGTTTAGGAGATGCTTCAGGTACGATCGAAGGTACAACTGATAATTATGTAATTAAGATCACTAAGACCGCTGAAGCAGATGCTGAGTTTAACAGGGCACTCTCTGAAAAGTATGGAGACCTTTCAAGTTACAGGCAGTTCGCAATGGATATAAGTCTCTATGACTCAACAGGTGAGCATAAGATAGAAGATCCTCAGGGAATAGCTGTTACTCTTACAGTTCCGATCCCTGAAGAACTGGCGCTTTATGGAGGAAATAATAAGGTTGCAGCTGTAGACCACGGTGGAAACCTTGAGAATCTTTCAACCAGATACTCAATGATAGATGGTGCGCCATGCGCTACATTTACGGCAACCCATTTCTCGCCTTATGGGTTCTATGTGGATACGAATAATCTGTCAGCAGGAGGACTTGATAATACACCTAAGACAGGTGATCCAATAAGTCCTAAGTGGGTTATTGCGATCGGACTTGCTGCACTTTCACTTTTCTTATTCTTAAAGAAAGATCCGGTGCCACATGCCGCAAAAGCATAAGAATAAATTGTTAAATTTTTATAAACTTTTAGGGCTTATCTCCTGTGGATTGATCGCTATAATCGCCTTAACTATCGTATTTGTAAGGCCTTTTAATGCTCATGCCGGCTCTTCAATGGAGATTAATGGAAACGGGGTTCTTGTCCGATATAATACAAGAGATGGTGCAACAGAGGTAGGCATACCACAAAATGTGCGGGCCATCGGCGATCAGGCATTTATGGGTGCGAAAAACCTGGAGCGCCTGTATATTACCGGAAATGTAGAGATAATAGGCGACAAAGCCTTCTACGGATGCGATCACTTAAGAGAAGTGATCATAGACGAGGGTACAAGGGATATAAAAGACAGTACTTTTGCCATGTGTACGAGCATGAGTAAGATCAATCTCCCGCGGTCCCTTAAGAATCTCGGAAACGGGGTTTTTGCAGGTGATACCTCGCTATATCTCGTTACGATCGACAGCCTTAATACTGACTATTTTATAAATGACAACGTAATATATAACAGAAACTCCACTAAACTCGTGGAAGTTATCCCCGGCAGACAGGGAGAGAGCTATGAAATGCCATTTACGGTAAAGAGCATTTCGCCATATGCATTTTGGGGAGCTGAGAACCTTAAATCTGTAAGGGTTTCAAATCAGGTTACGAGTATCACACCCTTTGCATTTACTAATGCTACGGGACTTGAATATGTATATCTTCCAAATTCCGTTAAGTCCATACAGGAGTATGCTTTCAGGGATTGTAAGAGATTAAAGACCATAGCGGCAGAGGGAAAGATAAACTATATAGCTGACAGTGCTTTTTCAGGTGTCAGCGAGAAGATGGAGTACTTAGACAGCGCAGTCTATGACAGCGATAATACAGGACCTCCTTCGTCAGCCGGTAAAGAGACCGGAAACTCTAAATCTGACACAGAGTCGGATGAGGAAGACGGATCGTCGGGCGGTGACGATAACAACGTGTCCAATGGAGGAGAAGTCGTTTTCAGTACTCCCTGGGGTACGAGAGCACCATATAAGGAAATAGATACTTCTGACCCGAACCTATATGGAACGGGGAAGATAGTCGGAGGAAAGACATATATCATTCCTACAGGAAAATGATTCTACGAAAGATGAGGCGGATATTATGAGAAAGCGGAGTCTTAAGAGAAGAGCGGCGTTTATTTTAGCAGTTTTAATGATGTTTATGAACTGCTTTTCTTCATTTGCATCTGAAGTGAGTGAAGTTGAAGGCAGTCAGGAAAACAGCGAAAATATAGATAATGAAGAAACGGTAAATACCATTTATCGGGATGAAGATACTGATCTAGACATTGATACCGGTAACGAAGAAACTGAAGATCCTGTTTCTCAGGGTGAAGATACAGGATCAGACACCGGAGAAGTTTACGAAGTAGATACCGATGATCCTGAAGTAGACAGTTTGATCGGACAGAGTATGGCTGTAAGCAGAGTCGGATCTAATATATCAGGAATCAGAGGGACAGCTCTTTTAGGAGCCGGATCAGAGGATGAAGATCCGGTTTACGGAGTCTGGTATCCTGATGAAGGTATCCAATGGATGATCAGTAAAAATGCTGTATCTACCTGGCTTGAGATAAGTGCTAACGTGATAAGCTATGCTCCATACCCCGGTGAAATGCGCGATTATGCCCCGGATAGCATGAGCGCCTGGCACAAGTATTTTAAAAATGAGTTTTCGTCAGTTGTTATACATGAAAACGTTACAAGGATTGGAAAATATGCATTTAAGGATTGTACGGCTCTTGAAACGATCACTATTTCTGCCTCAGTTAATGATATCCGACCCGGAGCCTTTATCGGCTGCTCGTCGATAACATCTTTTCAATGTAAAGATAATAGCAAGTATACAACATCTTTAGATGATGCTTTATATCAGATTAATGCAGATGGCAGTTTAGAATTATTGTATATGCCGTTTAAGGGCGGTACAAAACTAAAGATCGATCCTAATACAACAATTATCAGTGATTATGCTTGCTACAATGTTTCACGTCTTTCGGGAGAAGCCGTGATCCCTGCCAGTGTCAGGGAGATCGGAGACCTGGCTTTTTATGGATGTTCACATATTACTTCGTATGTTTTGGGAGATAGAACGTACAGTGATACACCAAGCAAAGTATCTATTAGTTCAAATCTCACTAAAATAGGTTCTGCAGCCTTTGGAGGCAACAATAACCTTTTAAGGATCTATATGCCTGACAGTCTGGAGCAGGTTGAATATGACTGTTTTGGAGGATCCTCCACTCTTAACGGGAATGATGCTGATCTTAGAAAAGAAGACGTGGATGTTGATACCATGCTCGAGTACATTTTCTATTATTCTGTACATCCGGAAGAAACTAAAAAAGAGGATATTAAAGAACCTTCCTGGACTCCGCTGGAGGTTACACCCAAGGCATACTCTAAACTGATTCCTATTCCGTATAACCATAACGTTCTGACGTTTAAGACCAAAATAAAACCATCTACGGTAGAATCACTAGCGCCTATCACTGTTCAGTGCGGTGGAAGTATTAAAGATACCATTTATGATCTGACAAAAGAGAATAAAAGGTACTACAGATTTAAGAAATGGCTTTTTTCTGATGATGATTTTGATGAAAATAAAGCTATCAGAAGAGATTATATTCCGGTCGTTGCCATCTGGGATCCCATGTATGACATTATTTATGACGCTGACAGTAATCTCGGTGGTTTTATAGATAATGAGGGTGAATATTACTACGAGGAACGCCGGCTAATCTCTACAAATAAAGCATTGCCCTTAAATGAGTGGCCTGATGACCCCACCCCGAAAGATCCGGAAAAGGAGTTTCTTGGATGGGTTGTTAATAATAATTCTATAATTACAGTAGATACAAAGAATCCTTTGGTCATGAAGTATTCGAACAGGGAAACAAAGGATACTTATAAATTTAAGAAATTTAAATCGTATCCTCAGGATGATGATGAGGAGGATCCAAAAACCGGTTATATAACACTGACAGCCCTGTATAAAAGTTATGAGAAGCTTACCTTTTATGACAGTAATGAAGAAAACAGACTGGAGATAAACTATAGGACCAGTGAGACACTGAGTGCGGGTAAAATAAAGCAGATCGATGATTTTCAGAAGGAAGACTGGAAAAATAATCACAACAGTGATCCTTCATGTAAATTCATTGGCTGGAGATCCGGCAAAATGGGGCAGGGAGATAGTATTGACTTAAAGAAGGTAATGACGGATGATCTTAAGCCGCAGTATTATCCGTATTATAAGCAATATGCGACGATATGGCTTGATTATAATGATGGAAGCGCCCCTGTTTCCAGAAACGGAGTCACTTATGGAATTGAAGAGGGTAAGTCTTATTCAATAAGGGATATCCCGTACAGAGATGGATATGTATTCAGGGGTTGGTTTCCTACGAAAGCATGTACCGGACAGCCATATTCTTCGCCGGTGCCGGGTTCTGTTATTAAAAACGGTGTAACATTCTATGCCGGATGGCAGAAGCTATGCACGGTTTCACTCAACAGAAGATATGAAGCTATTTATTCGGAGGAATACTTAAATAAATCTGCTAATAAGCACCTTAAAAATATAATAGTTAAAAAGAACATCACTTCAGGGAATATGCTTTTATATGATCTGGAAGTTCCCTATGATGTCAGTGGAAACTGGAAATTTGCCGGGTGGTACAGAGATAAGGAATTAAAGGATGAGACGTCCATTGTAAAACCGGATACGCCTATAAATGAGGATATGTGGCTTTATGCAAAATGGCTGGAGGGATGTCAGGTGGATTTCCTTATACCCATAGAGGAGACAAAGGGATATGCCTGGTATGACGGAGTCGTTCTAAGTCCCGGATCTACGTTGTCATTTTTACCTGAAGATCCTGTTCCGGTTGAGTGGGGACACCGGGGGTATGATTTTGTCGGCTGGTTTGAAGAGGAAACTAATGAAAGACCGGAGGATTTAGTAGATAAAAAAACGAAGCTGACCAAGGATTATCGCTTTATCGCAAAGTTTGTGCCAAATGGCGAACCCATGGAACCTATGGTTACTGTTCGCTATGACTCGATGGGAGGACCTGAACCGAGTATTACCGAGGTTTCTATTTCCATAAATAAAACGATCCCTCAGCCTGAAATGAGTACCTGGACGGATCACAAGTTTATGGGGTGGTACACGGACACTTCCTTTACCAGGCAATGGGATTTTGAAAAAGATACTCTTCCTGATGATATAGAGGAGATGACTCTCTACGCCAAGTGGATCACCTGGACGGAAGAGGACGAAGACAATACCCACAGTATCTACTGGATCAGGATGCTAAAGGGCGGAAAGGCTCCGCTAACCCAGTACTTTAGAGAGTCCGGGCTTAAGTTCTCCTATGATAAGAAAATTGTTAGCGTCCAGAAGAAAGGGCAGGCCGTTAAGGGTAAGAAGGTCGGTGAGACCCTGATCACTGCTTACAAGGTCGATGGAAGCGAATATCCTGTGAAGGTAAGGGTATTCGTACTTAAGCAGGAACTTCAGAATATGTATGCATATAATACGAGTACCATTTTGAATGCTCCTGATTTCCTGACGGTAAGCGGGTTCCTGCCAGACAGATGGGAAAGCTCTAAGACTTCTGTGGCCACCATCGATCCTAAGACCGGAATCATTAAGGTGCGAGGGCGTGGTAAAAGTAAGATCAAGGCATATTATCAGAATAAAGCCGTTACAGCTACACTTTACAGCGAAGTTCCGATGTTCGCGAAGAAGTTCTACATATTCAAGACCGGACAGAGTAAGAAGATCAAGATAAAGAAAGTTAAGAAATATGATATTGTAAGCTGGAATATCATTACTACGCCTCAAGATGATATATCACAAAACAAAGCAGGATATGCCGAGGTTGATAATAACGGTGTGGTAACTGCGGTTTCAGCCGGTGAAGTCACTCTGGAAGCTAAGGTATATGGACAGACTATCACAACTAAAATTCATATTGAACCGCCTACGCTGAAGACCAGGCAGTTAGAGATCAAAATTAATAAGACTAAGAAATTAAAACTTTCACGTACGAAGCTTAAGTATGTTGAATGGAAATCATCCAATGACAACGTGGCATATGTGGATCCCACAACCGGTAAGGTATATGCGCTAAAGACCGGACGGGTAACGCTTCGAACGACAGCCGGAGGTGTTACGAACACCTGTAATGTCATTGTAGAAGATCCTGAGGCTTCGAAGGCATCCTCACTAAGTAAAACAGCAAATTCAACCTTAAAATAACAGGATAAAACAGGGAAGGCATCCGCCTTTCCTGTTTTTAATTTGACTGATATGGTATTATTTTGTCGTGAATACGAATACAGAAAACAATAATGCCAGAAGTGCTGAAAATGCAGCGGCTAAGAGATACAGGGAACTTACGGAGACACCGGTAAAGGTTCTGATACCACGGCTTGCCATACCTACCATTATCAGTATGCTTGTGACAGCCCTTTATAATGGCGTGGATACTTTTTTTGTGGGAAGGATATCTACTGAAGCCATTGCCGCAGTGGGGCTGTCTTTTTCTGTGATGGCTATTATCCAGGCCATGGGATTTTTCTGCGGTCAGGGGTCAGGTAATTATCTTTCGCGGATGCTGGGAGCCGGAGATCAGGAAGAAGCTGAAAAGATGGCAGCAACAGGGATTGCTCTTTCTTTTATCTTAGGGATAATAGCTGCCATTCTTATAAATATGTACTTAAGGCCGGTGGCTGTTTTCCTCGGAGCTTCCGGTGATACCATAGATGAGACCATGAAGTATCTCAGGATCATCGCCATCGGCGGTCCTTTCACAATGGGACAGTTCGTATTAAATAACCAGCTAAGGTATCAGGGAAGTGCTGTTTATGCAATGGCCGGGCTTTTGATGGGAGCAATTATAAACATAGGTCTTGATCCACTGCTGATCTTCGGATTTAAGATGGGTGTATCTGGAGCAGCTCTCGCCACAATCGGCGGCCAGATAATGAGCTTTTTTATACTGTTTCTCGGCTGTATGAGAGGCCCCAATATCCCTCTTAGATTTTCAAACATCAGATTAAATCCCCACTTCCTTATTGAAATAGTAAACGGAGGAGCTCCCGCCATATTCAGGCAGGGACTTACTGCTGTTTCAACTATTCTCCTTAACAGGGCTGCAGGTGTTTATGGGAATGCAGCTATTGCGGGAATGAGTATTACCACAAGGACCATGATGTTTGTGGCAAGCGCCATGATCGGATTTGGTCAGGGATACCAGCCGGTATGTTCTTTTAATTACGGAGCCAATAAGAAAGACCGGGTTAAGGAAGGTTATTTCTTCTGCGTTAAGTACGGTACGCTTTTCCTTATTGTGATGGCCGCATTCTGTCTCTTATTTGCACCGGAGATCATTGGGTTCTTCAGGAATGATGAAGATGTTATTGCCGTGGGTGCCGTGGCGCTCAGATTCCAGGCAGCAACCCTGCCGTTTTTAGCCTGTGTAGTCATATCAAATATGATGCTTCAGTCCACGGGTAAAGGAGTAAAGGCTTCTATTACGTCTTCCAGCAGGAACGGGCTTTTCTTTATACCGCTGATCCTTGTGCTGCCGAAGGTTTTCGGCCTCCGGGGAGTGGAGATATCCCAGCCCATCGCAGATGTATTGTCGCTGTTTCTTGCGATACCGCTGGCAGGTTCAGAAATAAAGAAGATGGGTTGACGGGGATGGTATAATTTGGGAAAAGCTTTAGTGGAAGTAATGTCATTCTGAGCGAAGCCCGCGTCATTCTGAGCGAAGCCCGTGTCATTCTGAGCGAAGCGAAGAATCTCTGAGATCCTTCGGGCATAAGCCCTCAGGATGACAGCAACAATTTGCAGAGGAGAATATCATGTCTAAAATTCAGATGGTGACACCTATAGTGGAGATGGACGGGGATGAGATGACCCGGATCATATGGCAGTATATAAAGGAAGAACTGATCCACCCATTTATCGATCTAAAGACCGAGTACTATGATCTGGGTCTGAAGCACAGGGATGAGACAGGAGACCAGGTGACAGTGGATTCTGCCAATGCTGCATTAAAGTACGGTGTGGCTGTTAAATGTGCTACCATTACCCCCAATGATGCCAGAGTAAAAGAATATGATCTGAAAGAGATGTATAAGAGCCCCAACGGAACCATAAGAGGCATTATGGACGGAACCATATTCAGGGCTCCTATTCTTATAAAAGGTATAAAACCCCATGTATGGAACTGGGAAAAGCCCATAACCCTTGCACGTCATGGTTATGGTGATGTTTATAAAAATACCGAGATCCGTGTTCCCGGTGCTGGTAAGGCAGAACTGGTATTCACAGGGGAGGACGGAAAAGAGATCAGGAAAACAATACATGAATTTAAGGGTCCCGGAGTACTTCAGGGAACCCATAATCTTGATAATTCCATTGAAAGCTTTGCAAGAAGCTGCATGAATTATGCCTATGGACAGAAGCAGGATCTCTGGTTTGCGTCTAAAGATACTATCTCCAAGATCTATGACGGGGATTTCAGGGATATATTCCAGCGTGTATATGATACTGAATTTAAGGAAAAGTTTGAAAAGGCCGGAATAGAGTACTTCTACACACTTATTGATGATGCGGTTGCAAGGGTAATGAGAAGTAAAGGCGGATTTATCTGGGCCTGCAAGAATTATGACGGTGATGTTATGAGTGATATGATGGCTTCTGCCTGTGGTTCACTTGCGATGATGACGTCAGTGCTTGTCAGCCCTGACGGAAAGTACGAGTACGAAGCAGCCCACGGCACCGTACAGAGACATTATTATAAGCATCTTGAGGGCCAGGAAACCAGCACAAATTCTGTTGCGACCATATTTGCATGGAGCGGAGCTCTCCGTAAGAGGGGTGAATTTGATAATATCCCTGAGCTTATGGAGTTTGCGGACAAGCTGGAAAAGGCTACTCTTGATACTATCGAGAGCGGTGAGATGACAGGGGATCTCGCGCTTATTTCAGATCTACCGAATGTGAAGAAGTTAAGTACACTTGACTTTATTAGAGCGGTAAGAGAAAGACTGGAAAAGACGGTTTGATATGCTACTGCAGGTAAGTAATATCAGTAAGTCCTTTGGTGAAAGAGAACTCTTAAAGGACTGTTCATTTCATATAGAGGAAAAGGAAAAGTGTGCCCTCGTCGGAAATAACGGCACGGGAAAGACGACTCTTCTTAAGATGATAACCGGGGTTCTTAATTCCGACAGCGGTACCGTATCCCTTCAGTCGGGAAGAAGCCTGGGGTATCTTTCACAGATAGATGCTGTGTCCTCTGATAATACCATCCTTCAGGAACTTACAAGTGCTAAACAGGACATCCTCGATGAGGAGGCCGAGATAAGTGCGCTTTCATTAAAGATGAAGGACTTAAGCGGTGATGAGCTTGAGAGCGCAATGAAACGTTATTCCTTTCTCCAGCATGATTTTGAATTAAAGAACGGATATGCGGTGCAAAGCGAGATAACCGGCGTGCTAAAGGGACTCGGTTTCACGGAGGAGGACGGTAACAGTATCTGCGATCATCTGTCCGGCGGGCAGAAGACAAGGGTCGCGCTCGGAAAGATACTTCTCACAAGGCCGGATCTCATAATACTCGATGAGCCGACTAACCACCTGGACATCTCTTCCATAGAGTGGCTTGAGGGCTTTTTAAGAAATTACAGGGGTGCGGTTCTTATCGTATCCCATGACAGATATTTCCTCGATAAGGTCGTCACAAAGGTCTTTGCGATAGAAGAGGGCTCTGTCAGGACATATGATGGAAATTACAGCGGATTCAGCGAAAAACAGAAGGCCTTAAGGAATGCCAGGATAAAGGCATTCCTTAACCAGCAGGAGGAGATACGTCATCAGGAAGAGGTTATCAGCAAATTAAAGCAGTTCAACCGGGAAAAATCCATAAGAAGAGCGGAATCCCGTGAGAAACTCCTTTCAAAGACAGAAAGGCTCACAAAGCCTGCTGAAGATAGAGAGATTAAGTTCAGGATAACACCTGCACTTGAGAGCGGGAGCGATGTTCTGTCTGTTGAAAACTTAAGTAAATCTTTTCCCGGAAACCCGCTGTTTCAGGACATTTCCTTTGAGATAAAAAGGGGAGAGAGGGTCGCACTCATTGGGCGTAACGGCACCGGAAAGACCACTCTCTTAAAGATCATAAACCGGATGGAGAAAGCGGATTCCGGATATTTCCGTATCGGGACCAATGTGAAAACAGGCTACTACGATCAGGAGCATCAGGTGCTCCATAATGAAAAGAGCCTTTTTCAGGAGATGAGCGACGCTTTTCCTATGCTTGATAATACAAAGATAAGGAACGTGCTCGCATCTTTCTTATTTACCGGTGATGATGTATTCAAGCTTATTGGAGATTTATCCGGCGGCGAGAGGGGAAGGGTCTCTCTTGCTAAACTCATGCTCTCAAATGCGAATTTTCTTCTGCTCGACGAGCCCACTAACCACCTAGACACCGGGAGCAAGGAGATACTTGAGGAAGCGCTAAACGAATATACGGGCACTGTTTTCTATGTAAGCCATGACCGATATTTTGTTAATAAAACAGCTACAAGGATAATTGATCTCTGCGACAGGGGCATTGTAAATTATATCGGAAATTATGATTATTATACGGAAAAACGTGATGAAGCGCTGTTACGTGAAGGAAACGTGCGTGACGTGAATCCTTTATCTTCCGCATCTGACAGAGAATCCGCTAAATTGAAAACTTCCGGGAATGCGCTTTCCTGGGAAGAGCAGAAGGCTAATGAAGCGAAGATCAGAAAGAAGCAGAACGATATTAAGCGAATCGAAGAAGAAATAGACAGGAATGAAAAGAGGATGGATGAGATAAACGAAGCTATCTCTGATCCCGAAATAGCGACTGATGCAGTACGTCTCAATGAATTATCCGAGGAACTGTCCGGACTCGAAAAACAGAATGAGGAGCTTATGATCAAATGGGAGAGCCTTTCCACTTAAGAACAAGCAGGCGACACTTTCAGAAAAATCAGTCATCATAAAGCCCGCCGAAAAAGGAAGTGTGGGACTCAGGTATCAGTACCTCAATAAGAAATACAATATTTCTATAAACATAAAGGATAAGTAACAGGATAATGCCGGTGCCGTGTGCACCGGCATTTTAGCCGGGAGTCACTGAGAACCGTCCCAATGGCATTTAGTTAAGCTCCTTGTCATCCTGAGCGTCAGCGAAGGATCTCTCATACAGCTATAAGAGATTCTTCGCTTCGCTCAGAATGACACTAACTTAATGGCATTGGAACCGTCCCCATTGACTCCCTTGGCTCCGATTGACAGTTTCTTAACAATCTCATATAATTTAAGCGTTATGATTTCAGCAAAACTTTTGCATTTTATCGTACTATTTTCAGGGTATACAACGGTGGTTTTATGAGTGAGAAGGAAATTTCAAGAGCGGTAATTAAGAGGCTTCCCAGATATTTCAGATTTCTCGGCGAACTCAGGGATGCCGGGGTGGAGAAGATCTCTTCCCGGGAACTATCACAGATAATGCATGTAACTGCCTCACAGATAAGGCAGGATCTTAATAATTTCGGAGGATTCGGGCAGCAGGGATACGGTTACAATGTCAGTTTTCTCTATGATGAGATAGGTAAGATACTGGGACTTGACCATGAACACAATCTTATCATCATAGGTGCCGGAAATCTTGGAAGCGCCCTTGCAGGCTACGGTAATTTTGCAAACAGGGGATTTATTGTTAAAGGGGCATTTGATGTGTCTCCTGCACTTGTGGGGCAGTATATCAGGAATATCCCTATTTTACCCATGTCTGAAATGCCGGAATTCATTAAGAAGAATAATATCGATATTGCGGTTATAGCCATACCGAAGACAGCTGCTGTTGATGCTGCTGCTACTCTTGTAAAATGCGGTATTAAGGCTATTTGGAATTTTTCACATGTGGATCTTTCGGTGCCGGAAGATGTGGTGGTGGAGTCCGTACATTTGTCAGAGAGTCTTATGAGGCTTTCTTATAATGAAAAGAACCGCGGACTGAACGAAGGATTGACGGAAGATGATTGAGGGGAAGGCTTTAAAAGAAAGGTGATTATTTATGTCTGATAAGGGGGATAAATTTCAATCCGCACTGATCGGAAAAAACGTGCCCACCCTGACTCTCGACAATAAATGGCATAAGCTTGTAAGCGAAGTCGGCAAGACAAAGGAAATGGAAAAGCTCGAGCAGAGACTTAATGAGCTTGTGAAGGAGCAGGGCAGGATCACCAATGAATTAAAAGACTTAAAGAAGATCAAAAATAATCTCATGGATGAGATAGTTACCAATATGGACGGCGCAGACGCCGGATCGGGTGACAGTGCAGCCGAGAAAAAGCTTGCCGATAATAAACGTCTCATAAATGAGATCAATGATAAGATCGATAAATACAATGATGATATGCTGGATCTGCCAAAGGAGATCCAGGAAGTGAATACGAATCTAATGCTTCTTACAATGGAAGAGAGCTATGATGTTATCAGGGATAACACAAAAGATATAGAAGAGATCGGCGGATGGATAAAGAGCATGAGGATGGAGCTTAAAAAGAACATCCTTAAGAAGCAGCATATGGAGCTTGTTAATGTACAGCTTTATTCCTATATGCAGGGCATCTTCGGCCCGGATGTACTTGATCTCTTTGATATCAATTACGATATTGAAGCTACCAGACAGGCTCTTATCGCAAAGCGCGAGGCCATGAAGGAAGAAAAGATACGAAACGAAGCAAAAGAGAAAGAGAAAGAGCAAAGCCTCAAGGAAGCTAAGGGACAGGAATGAGATATATCTTATCAAAGGAAGAAATGAAGGCGGCCGACAGAAGAACATCGGAAGAGATGCATGTTCCGTCGGCTGTTTTAATGGAAAGAGCCGCATTAAAGGTTGTGGAAAGGGTCATTGAAAGAGTAAAAAACCTAAGTGACCCCGGAATCCTTATTGTATGTGGATGCGGTAATAACGGCGGGGACGGACTTGCTGCCGGCAGGATCCTTAGAGAGATGGGATATGATCCGGAGTTTCTTATACTTGGATCCGTGGAAAAGATGACAACCTTATCCCGCGAACAGCTCTTATCTTTAGAAGCCCTAAAGTGTGGCAGGATCTTTTATGGCTCTGTTCCGGTTATAAACCATGATGTCATAGTCGATGCTGTTTTCGGTATATCACTTTCAAGACCGGTTGAGGAGGAATATGCTGATACGGTCAGGCTTATTAACAGAAGAAGAGATGAAGGGGCATACGTTATATCGATCGATATTCCAAGCGGAATAGATGCTGATACAGGGCTTATATTGGGTGAAGCCGTAAAAGCTGATGAAACAGTGTGCTGCGGCTATCTTAAAACCGGAAATGTGCTTTACCCCGGAGCTGAGTATTCCGGGAAACTAACGGTGGCTTCGATAGGTATCACAGATGATTCTTTAAGTAAGACTCCCAAGATATCATGCCTTGATGATAACGAGATCATTCTACCCGACAGAAAAAATGATTCCAATAAAGGAACTTACGGAAAGGTACTGATCTTTGCCGGAAATAAGGATATTGCCGGGGCCGCAGTCCTTTCGGCAAGAGCTGCGCTTAAAGCCGGATGCGGAATGGTCAGGGTATTTACCCATGTGAATAACCGGGCAGTTATACAGACTGCTGTTCCGGAAGCTCTTGTTACAGTATACGGAGAAGAACTTCACCAGACCTCTCTTTTTGAAAGTGAGAATAGTCTGGAGGAGAGGATAAAAAATGCCATCGACTGGTGCAGTGTTATCGCGGCAGGGCCGGGTATCGGCACTGATGAAGTATCTCAGACGATCCTTAAACTTTTGCTTAAAAATGCAGGGAACAGGCCGGTGATCCTCGATGCCGATGCGATAAACATCCTTTCCGGGGCACCTGATCTATTATCGGAATGTGATTCGGAGGTGATCTTAACCCCTCATCTCGGTGAAATGTCGAGACTTACAGGTATCCTTATTCCTGAGATCAAAGCACATATCATAGATGTTGCAAGGGATTATGCATCGGGCTATCATGTGACAGTGGTGCTTAAGGATTCAAGAACAGTTACGGCTTTAAGGAACGGAAATGTGGTCATCAATATGAACGGGAATAACGGCATGGCCACCGCCGGATCCGGAGACGTGCTTACCGGTATAATAGCTTCCCTTGCTGCCCAGGGTGTAGACACGGAAAAGGCAGCTTATCTGGGAGTGGCTATTCACGCTTCTTCCGGAGACAGAGCGGCGGAAGAACTTGGAACGCACGGTGTGACAGCAGGGGAGATTATAAAATATATAAGATAACCTTATATCTGAGCGAAGCTTGTGTCATTCTGAGCGGTGCTGCGTGCCAGTGGCACGCGTTTAGCACGGACCGAGTCGGGAGACGAGACGCGAAGAATCTCTATTAGATCCTTCGGGCAAGGCCCTCAGGATGACAATAATATGATGACAAGAAAATGAGCCGGTAGGAGATAATACTTAATGGAGAGATATAAAAGAGTAGCTGCATTTGTGGATCTGGATGCAGTCCATGAAAATTTAAGAGCAATGTATCTTAAAAATGTCCGGGCAGGAAGCCGTATGATAGCGGTTGTAAAGACAAACGGCTACGGCCACGGGGCTGTTGAAGTTGCCCGCGAGATAGAGGAAGAGGAATTCCTGTACGGCTATGCTGTTGCCACAGTGGAAGAGGCATTGGAACTAAAGGAGGGCGGTGTTAAGAAGCCCATTATCCTTTTAGGGTATACTTTCCCGGACACCTATCCTGATATCATAAAGAATGAATTAAGACCTGCAGTCTTTAAGCTGGATCAGGCTAAGGCCCTTTCCGATGAAGCTGTAAAGCAGGGAAAAGAGGCATACTTTCATCTGGCTGTGGATACGGGAATGGGCAGGATCGGTGTTAAGAGTGATGAGAGCTCCATTGACCTTGTAAAAGAGATCTTTTCACTTCCAAATGTAGTGAGTGAAGGTATTTTTACCCATTTTGCCAAGGCAGATGAACCGGGTACCATGGCGACAGAAAGGCAGATCGGCTCCTTCAGGGATTATATCTTCCTTCTGGAAGGAGAAGGTATTAATTTCAGGCTGAAGCACTGCTCTAATTCGGCGGGGATAGTTCTCTATCCGGAAGCCAATATGGATCTGGTACGTATCGGTATCGTAATGTACGGAATGTGGCCTTCAGACGAGGTTCCGCTGGATCCGTCGTGTGTGAGACCGGTACTTGAACTTAAAAGTCATATCGTATATATTAAGTCTATTGCGCCCGGAGACGAGGTTAGTTACGGAGGCACTTATGTAGCTGTCAGAAACCGGAAAGTGGCAACTATTCCGGTGGGTTACGGGGATGGATATCCGCGCAGCCTTTCTAACCGGGGATATGTACTGATAAGGGGATATAGAGCTCCGATCTTAGGAAGGGTCTGCATGGACCAGTTTATGGTGGATGTCAGTGATATACCGGATGTTTCCGAAGGTGATACGGTCACTCTTATAGGTACGGACGGAGACAGGTATATAAGCGCAGAGGAGCTTGGGCGGTTAAGCGGAAGATTTAATTATGAGCTTATCTGTGATCTGGGTTCCAGAGTACCGAGGATATATACGAAGAGAGGCGAAACCGTTTCCATCAGGTATCCTTTCTCTTAAACTAATGTATGAAAATACTGGATTTTTTATCAAGAAAAGAAAATGTAAACGAAGATGAGATAATCTCAATGGTAAATGAGGGCCAGAACCAGGGAGTACTGGATTCTTCTGAAGCCCTTATGATCAATAACATCTTCGAATTCGGCGATAAAGAAGCTCATGATATTATGACCCACAGGGAAAATATCATTGGTATCGACTGCAATGAAACACTGGAAGATGCAGCAGATTTCATGCTGGACGGGAAGAATTCGAGATACCCTGTTTATGAGGATAATATCGATAATATCATCGGCATCATACATTTTAAGGATGTGATGAAAGCCTTTAACCGTTCAGAGAACAGGAGTAAAACGCTTAAGGAACTGGAAGGCGTGATCAAGGAAGCCCATTTTATCCCGGAAACCAGGAAAATTGATATCCTGTTTAAGTCTATGCAGCAAAAAAAGATCCACATGGTGATAGTTGTGGATGAATACGGACAGACTGCCGGTATTGTCTGCATGGAAGATATCCTGGAAGAGATAGTGGGAAATATCCTGGATGAATATGATGACGAAGAAGTCATGATAAGGAAGCAGGATGATGACACCTATATCTGTGATGGGCTTGCCCTGCTTAGTGATGTTGGGGAAAAGCTTTCGATAGAATTCCCGGATGAAGGTTACTCAACCCTTAACGGATTTATGACAGACAGACTTAAGCATATCCCAAAGAGCGGCGAGGATTTTGAAACCGAATTCATGGGATGGCGCTTCAGGATAGCGTATGTAAAGGGAAGGATCGTGAAAACCGTCAGGATAACCAGGATCCCGGATGAAGCAGCGGAACCGGTGGACCCGGGACCCGGATGAGGGTAAAGTCTTAACAGGTTAAACAGGATACGATGAAAGGAGATAATAAATGTCAGGACATTCAAAATTTGCAAATATTAAACATAAGAAGGAAAAGAACGATGCAGCCAAGGGAAAGATCTTTACCATTATTGGACGTGAGATCGCGGTTGCTGTAAAAGAAGGGGGATCTGATCCTGCCAATAACTTTAAGCTTGCCCAGGTGATAGCCAAGGCAAAAGCCAATAATATGCCGAATGACACCATTGAAAGAGGTATCAAAAAGGCATCCGGCGAAGGCGCCAATGTTAACTATGAATACTGCACATACGAAGGCTACGGCCCTGCCGGATCAGCTATAATCGTTGACTGTCTTACAGACAATAAAAACCGTACAGCAGCCAATGTACGTGCAGCATTTACCAAAGGTGGCGGAAACTTAGGCACCCAGGGCTGTGTGTCATTTATGTTTGACGATAAGGGACAGATCATCATCGATAAGGAAGAATGCGAGGTATCATCTGATGATCTTATGATGATAGCGCTTGACGCCGGAGCTGATGATTTTAATGAGGAAGATGACAGCTTTGAGATCCTTACAAGTCCCGAAGCATTTGAAGATGTGAAAAAGGCCATGGACGATAATAATATCGCTGCTGTATCTGCAGAAGTTACGAAGATCCCCCAGAATTATGTGGAGATCCCTGATGAAGACAGCAGGACAAAGCTTCAGAGGATCCTTGATCTCCTGGATGAGGATGATGATGTCCAGGGTGTGTATACTAACGTTGAGGAGTGATCTATGTCAGAGTATCTTGATCAGAATACCCATAAACTTCTTTCCTCTCTTGATTACAGGGAAGGAATGAAGAATTTTAAGAAAAAGCTCTATGAGGACTTTTTCAGGGATTATAAAAAATCCGTTGAAGATGTAAGTGAAGAGATCATAAAAATGTACGGCTCTGATACCAAAGAAGAAGAGATGAGGAGTGCAGCGAAGGATCTCACAGGATATGCAAAAGAGATCTATGATAAGACCATCTTCTTTAAGAAGTCCACGACGTTAGTAGACATGCAGTGTATGATGGTTTTCTATGTACTTCCGGGAGTATTAAAGATCCCTTCAGAAGAGGATTCCAGAAGATTTACCGATATCATTTGCGAAGAGTGGAGTGCTGTTTTCCCTAAAGAAAAGATAAGTGCGGCTACCTATGACGAGATCTATAACGGATTCCGTACTACTTTCCTGGGCTTCAATATAGAAGGAATGTTCGGTGACAAGAAATAATAACGACAGATTAAATTCCATGAGTGGACAGAGACCTGTTACAACCGGGGCTCTGCCCGGGGATTTTGTGCTCCACAGGGCTAAGGACAAGGGTTCAAAGCTTATTTCCACAGCCAAAGAGGAGTCTATTGAATTCCCCGTTAATTATGAAGATGACATGCTGGAATTTGATATAGATATTCCGGATGATGATGACTTCGATATTTAAATAATATGTCTTTTGTTTTTAATAAAGATCCCCAGATAACTGAATACATGATCGAGACGGAAAAGCTTGAGGAGGGCGAAAAGGTTACGTTCGCCTGTATTGCAGACCTTCACGAGTGTTCTTTCGGGTCGGGTAATGAAAGGCTTTTCAAAGCTCTCGACAGTATTTCTCCTGATGCAATACTGATCCCGGGAGATCTTATAGAAGCGTCACCGAAAGCAGATCCCGGTGATACCATGGAGTTTCTTTTTAAGCTACATGAGAAATATGAAGATATCTTTTATTCCCCCGGAAATCATGAGAGAAAGCTCTTTGAAAGAATAAAATATACAAAGCAGATGATGAGGCTGCAAAGGGGGCTTGAAAAGGCAAAAGTCCCTCTCATGAGAAATACCTTTTCTGAAAAAGGAAAAGTAAGGATATACAGCCTGGATCTTAATCATGATTATTACAGGAGAATAATAAAGAGAACAGTTCCGGACGGTATGATAAGATGCCTTTTGGGTGAAAAGAATGAAAGGACATTTAATATCATGCTTGCACATGATCCGGACCATTTCCCGGAATATGTTAAGTGGGAGCCGGATCTTATTCTCTCGGGTCACGTTCACGGAGGACTTATAAGGCTTCCGAAGATCGGAGGTCTGATTAGTCCCGCATACAGATTCTTCCCGAAATATGACTGTGGTGTATACGAAAAAAACGGCGTAAAGATGATAGTGAGCCGCGGCGCAGGAAGCCATACTTTTAATATCAGGATCAATAATCCGCCGGAGATATTGAAAATAATTGTTGTTGGGAAGTGAGCCCTCATCTGCCCTCATCAGTCAGGCTTCGCCTGACAGCTTCTCCCAAAGGGAGAAGCCTTTAAAGGTAAATAATATGTCAATGGAAGTACATCTGGAAGCTTTTGAAGGCCCGCTGGACCTTCTGCTCCATCTGATAGACAAGAATAAAGTTGATATTTACGATATTCCCATATCTCTTATAACCAGGCAGTATATGGAGTATCTTGACGAAGCAAGGGAAGCGGACATGAATATCATGAGTGAATTTCTGGTGATGGCTGCCACCCTTCTTGATATCAAATGCAAAATGCTCCTTCCTAAAGAAGTTAATGAAGAAGGAGAGGAAGAAGATCCCAGATCCGAACTGGTCCAGCAGCTTCTTGAATATAAGATCTATAAATATATGTCAATGGAGCTTAAGGACATGGAGATGGACGCGGGAAAAGCCATGTTCAAGGAAAACACGATGCCGGAAGAGCTCATTAATGTAGAGATACCGATCGATTACGATGAGCTGCTAAAAGGCATTTCCCTGAGCGATCTGGAAAAGATATTCAGGGAGACCCTGAAACGTCAGGAAGACAGGAAGGATCCCATCCGATCCAAATTCGGAAAGATAGAAAAGGAAGAAGTGAGTCTGGAAGACAGGACCCGTGAACTTGTCGAGTTTTCAAGGGAAAATAAGAAATTCTCATTCAGGGAGCTTCTGACGAAATACAAAGGAAAGCTTCAGCTGGTCGTTACTTTCCTCGCAGTACTGGAACTTATAAGGAGCGATAACTGGAAAGCTGATCAGAATGAAGACGGGGATATTGTGATTACGGCGGCGTAGATAATGAGGTTAAAATGGAAACAGAAAAACTACAGGCAGTTATAGAAGCAATATTATTTACCCTGGGAAAACAGGTGGAGATTAAGAAGCTCGCAGAAGTGGCAGAAGTCAGTGAAGAGGAGATCCTGAATGCTGTAGAAAAAATGGAAGAGCGGTACAATAATGACTACAGTGGGGTAATGCTCCTTCATATCAATGATTCACTACAGCTATGCACGAAGACTGAGCTGTACGACTATCTTGTAAAAGTGGCCCATGCGAAAAAGAATTTCTCTTTGTCTGATTCTGCGTTGGAAACATTATCAATAATTGCATACAAGCAGCCCGTCACAAGGCTTCAGATAGAGCATATCAGGGGCGTGAGCTGCGCCCATTCCATCGACAAGCTTTTAGAGTACGAGCTTATACAAGAGCTCGGAAGACTGAATGCGCCCGGAAGGCCGCTTCTTTTCGGTACCACCGATGAGTTCCTCCGTTCTTTCGGAGTTAAGAGTCTGGAGGATCTTCCTGAACTTAATGAAGACAGGATGGAAAATTTCAGGGCAGAGGCGGAGATCGAAGCCAGAAAAGAAATGGAAGAACTGGGTGATACCCCTGATAATCCTATAAGTGTCGGGATATAGAGATTCTTCGCTTCGCTCAGAATGACATATAGAGGTATTGTTCCTGAGGGCTTTAGCCCGAAGGATCTATTGAGATTCTTCGCTTCGCTCAGAATGACACTGTCTCTTTGTCATCCTGAGGGCTTTAGCCCGAAGGATCTTAAATAGGTCTATATATTTGCATTTTCTTGTGATATAATGTCCGATAAGTGCAATTTTAGATTACCGGGATTTTCCCGTATGACTTACAATTTTTTTATGGAGGATCTAAAGTATGAGCAATCTCTCAAATAGCTCAGCGGGTAAAAGGATTTTATCCCTGCTGGACGAGAACAGCTTCGTTGAAGTGGGAGCTGACGTACAGGCTCGCAGCACCGACTTTAATGCTGCGCCACAGAACGCTCCCGGCGACGGTGTCATCACCGGCTATGGCTGCGTAAACGGCAGAATGGTGTATGTATACAGCCAGAATGCCGGAAGTCTTGGCGGATCCGTTGGTGAAATGCATGCAAAGAAGATACTTAATATCTATCGTCTTGCAATGAAGACAGGTTATCCTGTTGTCGGCATTCTGGATTCCACAGGCTTAAGACTCAGTGAGTCTACAGATGCGCTGAATTCCCTCGGGAATATCATGAAGATAATGTCAAGAGCATCGGGAGTTATTCCGCAGATCACAGTGATCTATGGAAATGCAGGCGGCGGAATGTCAGTTCTTACCGAGCTTTCCGACTTCGTGTTCATGGAGAAGAACGGACATCTCTTCCTTAATTCTCCTAATGCTGTTAAAGGCAATTACGAAGAGAAGTGTGATACTTCATCTGCAGAATACAAGGCTGCAGCAGGTACTATTGACGTTATCGCAGAAGGAAATGAGCTTGCCACAAAGGTGAGGGAGCTTCTTTCATATCTTCCCGATAACTGTGAAGATGAAGCCTTCAACGGAGAATCATCCGACGATCTTAACAGGGTTTCAGCAGATCTCGCAGGACTTTCAAAGGATACATATCAGGCTCTTCTTCGTATTGCAGATGACGGAGAGTTCTTTGAGACGATGCCCCTTTACGGACAGAACATGGTTACAGGATTTATCCGCTTAAACGGAGCTACTGTAGGTGTTGTCTGCAACAGATCAGAGGATATCACCGATAAGGATAAGAAGTTAAAGGATGTTCTTACGGTTCCCGGTGTTTACAAGGCAGTTGCTCTTGTTGATTTCTGTGACGCTTTCAATATCCCTATCCTTACACTTACAAGCGCTAAGGGCTTCTGTACATGCGAGAACTCCGAGAAGAACGGCTCTCTTGCAGCAGCTAAGCTCATAAGGGCATTTTCCGGAGCAAGCGTTCCGAAGGTAAATGTGGTCGTAGGAGATATTTTTGGAACAGCAGCTATCGTAATGAACAGCAAGTCTGTGGGTGCTGATTATGTATATGCATG
Source organism: uncultured Lachnospiraceae bacterium (assembly GCA_902779445.1). Taxonomy (GTDB): domain Bacteria; phylum Bacillota; class Clostridia; order Lachnospirales; family Lachnospiraceae; genus NK4A144. Next base: position 117,608 of record CACZBM010000002.1, on the reverse strand, counting down.
GAAGGGTGCAAAGATCGGCGCTATTGACGGACGTCATGCTGCAGAGATCCTCTTTGAAGGAGAGAGTGATTCTGTGATAAGTGAGAAGGCCAGGGAATACGATGAAAAGCAGGGAAGTACATTGAGCGCTGCTGCCCATGGCTATGTAGATACCATTATCGATCCTTCAGAGACAAGAAAATATGTGATCGGAGCATTTGAGATGCTCTATGGAAAAGAATCACAGGCACCTGACAGGAAACACAGCACCATTTGAGGAGATTGAATTCATGAAAAAGATTATGAAAAAGCTCGCTCTTGTGTCTCTCGTCCTCCTGTTCATTTTTTCAATGACTGCCTGCGGTAAAGAGAAGAAGGCTGCTGAATACAATGAGGATACCGTAAATGGCATCACTAAGAATGTCATCGCTCTGATGCAGAAGTCGGTTAATCCCGAAATGGCAGAGTCCATTGCAGCAGCTGATGAAGAAGATCTTGAAGGTTTTGAAAACGAGATCGCTCAAATGGGACTCGGTATCAAGGGTAAGGCATTCCAGAGCGGATACGGCTCCTATACCTCCGCAGTTCAGGGCGATCTGGGCGAGATCGTTGTCATAGCGGATAAAGCAACCATAACTGCAGATGATGATTCCATAATAAGTGACCTGGTTGTTACCGGTACAAAGACATTCCCTGACGGAACCCCCCGTACCGCAACGGTAAATGTCATCTTGAATAAACATGGTGTCGTTACATCGGTTGCATTTAATGTAAACAGGACTTTTGGCGAGAAGATCGAAAATGCAGCATTAAACACCGTTCTCGGTATGGGAACTACCTTCTGCCTGCTGATCTTCATAAGCATTGTTATCTGGATCATGGGAACAGTGGTTCAGGGGATGCAGAATAAGAAAACTGCTCCTAAGGTTAAAGAAGCTGCTGTTGACAATGTTGCGGCACAGATCGCAGCAAGAGAAGAGCAGGAGACAAAGGATGTTTCAGGGGACGCAGCGCTTATTGCTGTTATCTCTGCAGCAATTGCAGCATATGAGAGTGAAGCTACAGGAGTGGCAGTTACACCTGACACATTTATAGTAAGATCCCTTAGAAGACGTTGACACTATACTTAAGATACAAAATTAAGGAGAATTAATACCATGAAAAATTACACCATTACCGTTAACGGAACAAGCTATGACGTTACAGTTGATGAGAAGGGCGGATCATCGGCTCCCGCTCCCAAGGCTGCAAGCGCGCCCGCAGCAGCACCCGCTCCCGCAGCAGCACCTCAGGCAAGCGCAGGCGCAGGCGGAATAAAGGTTACAGCAGGAGCAGCCGGAAAGGTATTCAAGCTCGATAAGAACGTGGGAGACCATGTTGAGAAGGGCGAAACCGTTATCACTATAGAAGCTATGAAGATGGAGATCGGATGCGTAGCTCCCGAGGCAGGAACTGTTGCTTCAATCGAAGTATCTGTCGGAGATGCGTGTGAAAACGGCACTGTTTTAGCAACACTTAAGTAAGGAGCATATTATGGAATATATTGCTAATACTCTGGCGAACCTGGCTTCCCAGTCCGCATTTTCCACAATGTCAGGCGGGAATGTTGCCATGATAGTGGTTGCACTTATCTTCCTCTATCTCGCCATCGTTAAGGGATTCGAACCCCTGCTCCTTGTGCCTATCTCATTCGGAATGCTCTTAGTCAATATTTATCCGGATATCATGCAGGAGGGTGGACTGCTTCACTACTTCTTCAAACTGGATGAATGGGCTATACTTCCCTGCCTTATATTTATGGGTGTAGGCGCAATGACGGATTTCGGCCCGCTTATTGCAAATCCCAAGAGTTTTATTTTGGGTGCGGCAGCACAGTTTGGTATCTTTACAGCATACTTCGGTGCTATCGCCCTCGGCTTCAATGATAAGGAAGCAGCTGCAATTTCAATAATCGGAGGAGCGGATGGACCTACTTCCATCTTTCTCGCTACGAGACTTGGTCAGACAGCTATACTGGGACCTATCGCGGTTGCAGCTTATTCATATATGTCGCTGGTTCCTATTATCCAGCCTCCAATCATGAAGCTTTTGACAACCGAAAAGGAAAGAAAGATCAAGATGGAACAGTTAAGACCTGTTTCCAAGCTTGAGAAGGTTCTTTTCCCCATAATCGTTACGATAATCGTTGCCATGATCCTTCCTACCACGGCACCTCTTATCGGAATGCTGATGCTCGGAAATCTCTTCCGTGAATGCGGAGTTGTACGTCAGCTTCAGGAGACCGCATCCAACGCAATGATGTACATAGTGGTTATCATGCTTGGTACTTCGGTAGGTGCTACCACCAGTGCTGAAGCATTCTTGAATATCACCACTATTAAGATCGTCGTACTCGGACTGGTGGCATTTGCTTTCGGTACAGCTGCCGGTGCCATCGTCGGAAAGATCATGTGCTATGCTACCGGAAAGAAGATAAACCCGCTAATAGGATCTGCCGGAGTTTCTGCAGTGCCAATGGCGGCCCGTGTTTCCCAGAAGGTCGGTGCTGAAGCCGATCCCACAAACTTCCTCCTCATGCATGCCATGGGACCTAATGTAGCAGGAGTTGTGGGAACCGCCGTTGTTGCCGGAACCTTTATGGCAGTATTTGGCGTAGGTTGAATATATTTAGAATAGGAGAATAATATGGCAAAGAAAGTCGGCATTACAGAGACCATTTTAAGAGATGCCCACCAGTCACTTATAGCTACCAGAATGCCTATTGAAGAGATGCTTCCGATCCTTGATACCATGGATCAGATCGGCTATCAGTCAGTAGAGTGCTGGGGCGGCGCAACATTTGATTCCTGCCTTCGTTTCTTAAAGGAGGATCCCTGGGAGAGACTCAGAAAGATCAGAAAGGGTCTTCCCCATCAGAAATTACAGATGCTTTTCAGAGGACAGAATATCCTCGGATACAGCCACTATGCAGATGATGTGGTAGAGTATTTTGTTCAGAAATCCATAGCAAACGGTATTGACGTTATACGTATCTTTGACTGCCTGAACGATCTTCGTAATCTGGAGACCTGCGTAAAGGCTACAAAGAAGGAAAACGGACATGCACAGATCGCACTTTCCTATACTCTCGGAGATGCATACACCCTTGAGTACTGGGAGAATGTGGCACGTAAGATCGAAGAGATGGGAGCTGATTCCATCTGTATCAAGGATATGGCGGGGCTTCTCCTGCCCGGTGCAGCTTACGACCTTGTAACAGCTCTTAAGAAGGGTTCAAGCCTTCCTATCCAGCTGCATACACACTATACTTCAGGTATGGCTTCCATGACATACATGAAAGCTGTTGAAGCAGGAGTGGATGTTATCGACTGCGCAGCTTCACCTCTTTCAATGGGAACATCACAGCCCGCAACAGAGGTTATGGCTAAGGCACTTGACAGCTCAGGATATGAGACCGGTCTTGATCTTGAGAAGCTTATCGAAGTCGGAAAGTACTTCGAGCCTTACAGAGAAGAGTGCATAAAGAGCGGACTCTTAAATCCGAAGGTTATGGGCGTAAATATCAATACCTTAAGGTACCAGGTCCCCGGAGGAATGCTTTCAAATATGATAAAGCAGCTGGGAGAGCAGGGTAAGGAAGATAAGCTTACAGAGGTGCTTGAGGAAGTGCCCAGAGTTCGTAAGGATCTCGGTGAGCCCCCTCTCGTTACTCCTTCATCACAGATCGTTGGAACACAGGCTGTTATGAATGTCCTCATGGGAGAGAGATACAAGGTTTCCACAGGCCAGACAAAGGATCTCTGCCGCGGAATGTACGGTCAGACCGTTAAGCCTATGAATCCCGAGGTTGTTGCAAAGATCATTCCCGGAGAGACTCCCATCACAGACCGTCCGGCAGATCATCTGGAGCCTCAGCTCGATAAGTACAGAGAGGAATGCAAGCAGTGGATCCAGCAGGAGGAAGATGTGCTCTCATATGCGCTCTTCCCTCAGGTGGCTACCGACTACTTCAAATACAGAAAAGCACAGCAGGAGGGTGTAGACCTTTCAAAAGCAGATAAAGAAAACGGTGCCTATCCTGTATAAGGATTAAAAGTATGATAGGGGACGGGCTATGAGGGCCCGTCCCTTTTTATACATATCTCCTGGTATTTTTATCGGTACAATCTTAAAAAACGATAAGTATTTTATTTTTTACCATAAAAAAGTACTTGATATTACAAAAAAGTTACGATAAAATTACAGATGTTTTCACCATGAGGGGGAGAACCATTTTTCGGAATATATGTTTTGGGGAGGATTTTCATAATTATGCCGAGAAAGCAGAGCGTTACGAAGGATATGCTCATAGATGCTGCCTTTGAGCTTGTTCGTGAGAAAGGTATGGAGGAGCTTTCCGCGAGGCATCTTGCAGAGAGAGCAGGGTGCAGCACACAGCCCATTTTCAGGATCTATAAAAATATGGGGGAGCTTGAAAATGATCTGTTCTTAAGATGTGCAGATTATTTCAGCGGATATTTCGAGCTTGACAGCAATTTTTCTGTTATCCCTTTTGTCAATTTCGGAATGACCTATATTTCATTTGCAAAGAATGAGCCTAATATCTTCAGACTTCTTTTCCTTATGGAGAATCATGTTAACAAATCAAGTTATGACCTTATAAACGGCGGCTCTAAGAACTATGTGATAAAAGAGCTTAAGCGGATCAAGGGAATAGAGCAGGATGATGTGGAATCCGTATTCATGAAGGTGTGGCTTATAATTCACGGAACAGCCTGCATGATGATCAGAAATGAGTTTGATATTACCGAAAAGGATACAGTAAATCTCTTGGAGGATATGTTCGGAAAGATCTATGGATAAAAAAGGCCTTATAGCCCATTTAAACGAGGATTTTCCTAATCTTTCGAAGGGCCAGAAAGCCCTTGTACGTTTTATAACAGATAATACCGATGAGGCGGCTTTTATGACTGCCGCCAAACTCGGGAAAAAAGTCGGAGTAAGTGAATCTACAGTTGTAAGATTCGCTGCAGCCGTCGGATATGCGGGCTTCCCGGAATTCCAGGAAGCTCTTTCTGATGTTGTAAGACATAAGCTGAACCGTATTGACCGCATGGGAGAGGTCTACGGAAACAGAAGTGATTCCGAGATAATCAATTCTGTCCTCCAGTCTGATATTGATAAGATCTCAGATACCATGTCTCTTGTAAACACAAAAGCATTTGAAATGGCTGTGGATACGATAATCAGCGCTGAGAACATATATGTACTTGGTATCAGAAGCTGCGCACCTTTAGCGGGCTTTCTCTCTTTTTACCTGAATACCATGTTCGGGAATGTCCATCTTATTTCCACCAACAGCTTAACGGAAGTATTTGAGCAGCTTATAAGGATCACGGAAAAGGATGTGCTTATTGGCATTGACTTTCCAAGGTATTCCATGAGAACGCTTAAAGCGCTGGAATTTGCAAATTCCAGAAATGCCCATCTCATTTCCATTACAGACAGTAACCGCTCGCCCATGACACTTTATTCTTCATGTAATCTGCTGGCAAGAAGCGACAGTATTTCCATAGTTGACTCACTGGTGGCTCCTTTATCCCTTATAAACGCGCTGGTTGTTCAGCTTTGCATGAAGAAGACGGATGAAGTTGTGGAGCATATGAAGCTCTTGGAAGACACTTGGGAAGAATATCAGGTATATAATTCCGATGAGATAAATTTCGTTGATGAGAATAAGATAAGGGAATACCCCGGGACTAAATATGGTCAGACGTCCGGTGGACGTCTGACGGGTACGCTTTCGAGCGCCGAGCGCGAGAGTACCCCGGGTAATTAAGGATTTCAAAAAGTGGCAAGCATAGTAATCATCGGCGGGGGAGCCTCCGGTATGATGTGCGCAGTTCTTCTGGCCCGCGCCGGTAAAAAGGTCACCCTTATAGAAAAAAATGAAAAGCTTGGAAAGAAGCTCTTCATCACAGGTAAGGGAAGATGTAATATCACGAATTCAGCAGATGTGGAAGAACATCTTTCAGCGATACGTTCAAATAAAAAATTCATGTATTCGGCGCTTTATGGATTTACTCCGTCGGATACACTGGATTTTTTTGATTCTCTGGGATTAAAGATGAAGGTTGAGAGAGGCAACAGGGTTTTCCCTGTGTCTGACCATTCTTCGGATGTTATCAAGGTTCTGGGCGATGAACTGCATAGGCTTAACGTAAAGATACTTCTTAAAACAAAAGTTGCAAGAATACTGATAAAAGAAAGCAAAGCAGAAGGAGTTCTCCTTTCTGACGGACAGAAACTTTTCGCTGATAAGATAATAGTGGCAACTGGAGGATGCTCCTATACATCTACAGGTTCCACGGGAGATGGCTATAAGTTTGCGATTTCCGCCGGAATGAACGTTACTGACAGGACTCCGTCTCTGGTGCCTTTGAATTCGCCGGATGAAGATGTAAAGGAGCTTCAGGGTCTGTCCCTTAAGAATATTTCCATAAAGCTTACACAAGGGAAAAAAACGCTTTATACGGATTTTGGAGAGATGCTGTTCACTCACTTTGGAGTGAGCGGACCCGTGATACTTTCAGCATCAGCATCTGTTGATCCAAAGTATTATGAAGGAGAATGCATTCTCCATATAGACCTGAAGAGTGCGCTTGACCGGGATACCCTTGATAAGAGGCTTATCAGAGTATTCGAAGAAAACAGGCATAAGGAATTTAAGAATTCGGTTTCGTCGCTGTTTCCTTCAAAGCTCATACCGGTTATGATAAGAAGATCAGGGATCGATCCTGAGAAGAGATGTGCAGAGATCTCAAGGGAAGAAAGAAATGCCCTTTTAGGCGAGATAAAGGATCTAAAGATAACGATATCCGGCTTAAGGGGATTTGAAGAAGCTGTCATTACAAAAGGCGGGGTTTCTGTTAAAGAAGTAGATCCGGGCTCTATGGAGTCAAAGAAGGTGTCCGGGCTTTATTTTATCGGAGAAGTACTGGATATCGATTCACTCACGGGAGGATTTAATCTGCAGCTTGCATGGTCAACTGCCGCGGCTGCTGCAGGTGCAATAGATTCTTCGCTTCGCTCAGAATGACAGATAAGCTGCCGAAGCTGCAGCAGGTGCAATAGATTCTTCGCTTCGCTCAGAATGACAGATAAGCTGCCGCAGCTCAGCGAGTCATCCTGAGCGCAGCGAAGGATCTCATTATTAAGGAGGAATAAGGATGAATTACGACATAGCCATTGACGGACCGGCAGGTGCCGGAAAGAGTACCATTGCAAAAAAGATCGCAGCAAAGAAGAACATGATCTATGTTGACACCGGTGCGATGTACCGCGCCATGGCGCTTTACATGATCAGGGAAAAGGTTGATCTTAATGATCCTGCTGCCATTGCGGCGAAGTGTGAGAATGTGGAAATAAGCATCCGTTATGAGGGTGGCGTGCAGTGTGTTTTCCTAAACGGTGAAAACGTAAACAGCCTCATAAGGACTGAGGAAGTAAGCGAAGCTGCATCAAAAACCTCGGTGGTACCAGAAGTAAGGCGTAAACTCGTATCTCTTCAGCAGGAGCTTGCAACTCTTGAAGATGTGGTAATGGACGGAAGGGATATAGGTACGAAGGTTCTGCCTTACGCAAGAAAAAAAATCTATTTAACTGCCAGTACGGCTGTAAGAGCCAGAAGAAGGTTCGATGAGCTTATGGCGAGAGGTGAAAGCGCAAAACTCGATGAGATAGAGAAGGAGATCCGGGACAGGGATCATCGGGATATGACACGGGAAGAATCGCCTCTTATGCAGGCTGAAGATGCGATCCTTGTGGATACTTCCGAAATGACCATTGATGAGGTAGTGGAGAAGATCCTGTCATTGATAAAGGATTGATCATAACACCTCATCCGTCACGACTTCGTCGTGCCACCTTCCCCTCAAGGGGAAGGCAATCGTAATTGTTACAGAAACATAAAACAGAAAACATAAAGCCTTCCCCCTCTGGGGGAAGGTGGCAGCACGAAGTGCTGACGGATGAGGGTGGATAGAATGCCATGGAGATAATCACAGCAAAAAGTGCCGGGTTCTGCTTCGGCGTAAAAAGGGCCGTTGACACGGTCTATGATGAAATAAATAAGGGCGGCAAGATATACACTTACGGGGATATCATCCATAACGAGGAAGTCGTTAAAGACCTTGGCGAAAAAGGAGTAACGGTCATTAATTCGATCTATGAATTAAAGGATTTATCCGAAGGCACTGTGGTTATCAGATCCCACGGCATATCAAAGGAGATATATGACATTCTGAAAGCCAAAGAGAACGTGCGTGTCGTAGATGCCACCTGCCCCTTTGTGCTGAAGATCCACAAGATCGTGGAAGAAGAAAGTGCCAGGGGGAAGAATGTGATCATCATCGGCGACAGGGATCATCCTGAGGTGCAGGGTATAATGGGTTTTTCTTCAACGCCTGTAACATGCATAAAAACAGCGGAAGAAGCGGAAAACTATGTGCCGGAGAGAGGAATACCAACGGTTATAGTGGCCCAGACCACCTTTAATATACATAAATTCAATAATTTTGTTGAAATATTGCATAAAAAATGTTATGATACCACTACTGTGAATACGATCTGCAATGCTACAGAGCAAAGGCAGACTGAAGCTGGAGAGATTGCATCCCGCGCGGATGCGATGATAGTGATTGGAGGACGACACAGCTCCAACACGAGGAAGTTGTACGAGATCTGTTCTGAAAAATGTGCTGATACCAGATTCATTCAGACAGCGCTTGACCTGAACCGAGACTCTCTTGATGGTGTTAACTGTGTGGGTATCACAGCCGGGGCGTCCACCCCAAACTATATTATCGAGGAGGTTCAAAAACATGTCAGAGGAACAGACTTTTGAACAATTATTTAATGAGTCGCTGGAACACGATTCAAACATCAGACCGGGTGAAGTTGTAAAAGGAAAGGTTATATCCGTAAAGCCTGACGAGATCGTGCTCAATATCGGAGCAAAGGGCGACGGTATAATCACCAGAAGCGAGTACTCCAATGATAATAGCCTGGATCTTACCACCGTTGTAAAAGAAGGTGATGAGATAGAGGCGAAGGTATTGAAGGGTAAGGCAGGAGACGAGCAGGTGCTCCTCACCTATAAGAGACTTGCGGCTGACAGAGGCAATAAGAAGCTTGAGGATGCTTTCAACAATAAGGAAGTTCTTAAGGCCAAGGTTGTCAAGGTACTTGAAGGAGGTCTTTCAGTTGTATTTGAAGGTGCAAGGGTATTTATCCCCGCATCACTCGTATCAGATACATATGAAAAGGATCTGAACAAGTATAACGGAACTGAGATAGAGTTTATGATCACCGAGTTCAATCCCAAGAGAAGAAGGGTCATCGGTGACAGAAAGTGTCTCCTTGTTTCCAGAATGGCTGAGAGACAGAAGGAGCTTTTAGAGAAACTTCATGTTGGAGACATCATTGAAGGCCAGGTTAAGAATGTTACAGATTTCGGTGCATTTGTAGACCTCGGCGATATAGACGGACTTCTTCATATCTCAGAAATGTCCTGGGGACACGTGGAGAATCCCAAGAAGGTATTCAAGGTTGGCGAAGACTTAAGAGTATTCATCAAGGATATTCAGGGCACAAAGATCGCTCTTTCACTTAAGTTCCCTGACCAGAATCCATGGATGGATGCAGCAAATAAATATGCAGTTGGTACCATCGTTAAGGGTAAGGTTGCCCGCATGACAGATTTCGGCGCATTTGTTGAGCTTGAGCCCGGGATCGATGCACTGCTTCATGTTTCACAGATCTCCAAGGATCATGTTGAGAAGCCCTCGGATGTTCTTAAGAGCGGACAGGAAGTAGAAGCCAAGGTGGTTGATTTCAATGAGGCAGATCACAAGATTTCACTTTCCATCAAGGCTCTTACAAGCGGCGGTGATGAAGATGAGGCAGCAGAGACTGTAGAAGAGACGGCTGAAGCAGCTGAAGAGGCTGAGGTATCCGTAGAAGAATGATTCGTTTGTCATCCTGAGCGTTAGCGAAGGATCTGTTTTTGGAGACTCTTCGCTTTGCTCAGAATGACATTTATTAAATATAAGGGGGACAAACGGTAATGGTATCAGGTGATTACGAAAAATTCAAAAAGGATATATTTAATCTCACCAAAATAGACCTTTCCGCATACAAGGAAAAGCAGATGAGACGCCGTATCGATACTCTTATCGAAAGGAACAGTTTCAAGGATTATTCTTCTTATGCTGACGGACTGAAAAAAGATACAAATCTCTTTGATGAGTTTGTAAACTATATCACCATCAACGTTTCAGAGTTCTACAGGAATCCCGATCAGTGGAATCTCATGGATAAGGAGTTCATTCCCGAGCTTATTAAGAAGTTCGGTAAGAACCTGAAGATCTGGAGCGCAGCCTGTTCCACAGGCGATGAGCCCTATTCACTGGTAATGGCTTTTTCAAAGCATTTGCCCCTTAATCAGATAAAGATCCATGCTACTGACCTTGATAAGACTGTCATGGCAAAGGCAAAGGTAGGTCTTTACGGAGCCAAGTCACTCGCGGGTGTTCCTGCAGAGTTTAAGACAAAGTATTTCGATAAAGTGGGTCCTTCCTATCAGATACATGACGAGATCAAGAAACAGGTGGAGTTTAAGGAACATAACCTCTTAAAGGATGCTTATCCTACACAGCAGGATTTGATCGTCTGCAGAAATGTTCTGATCTACTTTACTGAGGAAGCTAAGGACGAGGTATTCAGGAAATTTGCGGATTCACTGAAAAAGGGCGGTATTCTCTTTATCGGAAGTACCGAACAGATCATGAATTATAAGGATATGGGCTACGAAAGAAGAAATTCTTTCTTCTATGAGAAAGCATAAGCTATGATATTTATAAGATACTCCCGCAGGTCGGGAGTATTTTTTATGTCTTCAAGACGGCCGTAACAGAAATTACATTTCCGCTCCGGTCTGTATATTGTAATACTCCTGTCTTCTTTTGAAAGAGGCAGGAAATCCCCGCTGAATCTGATATAGCAGTTATCCGCCTTGGCTTTTTCGCAGGTTTCCGGATCCATAAGGGACCCCAGGGTTTTTAGTATAGCCCTGTCTTCCGAAGGAATATAATAATAGTCTTTGTAATTATCAAAATAGTGCTTTAATTCTCCTTCGAATACGGGAAGTCTTAGAACACCTGTATTTTCATTAACGCTCAGAAATATACGGTCATTGTGAAAAAGATGGGGAACCGGTACCCTGCAGGGCAGGTGGAATTCTATAATGAATTCTTTAACCTCTGTTCCGTCAAAGCTTATGTGGCTGTCTACTCCGGATCTTATGATGCTGTAGGAGCGATCATCAGAGTTTATCCTGTTATCAGATTTTACACGGGAAAAAATATAGGAATAGCTTATAACCGGAAGTATACCGGACATGCCGTATACATCATCCCTGTTATGTGTAATAAGCAGTTTATAAAGCTCCGGATCCTTATTTCCGGAATACTCTTTATACACATTTATAAGCTCTCCGCCGGTGTATGTGTCTTCTCTGTTTATCTTCAGAAGTTTTTCTATGGATTTCTGGTTTAAATGGCTTAGGCCGAAATATTTTCTGTAGGGCTTTATAAGCTTATATATGTCAGTATGTACAGTATCTGCAAGAGCTGCCGGACAGGGGATATTATTGAGCAAAAATCTTGCCTTTAGAAAGGGTATGTCAAAACGGTCTCCGTTAAAGGTTATGAACGAAAGATTTATACCGGAATCCTTTTTATAATCCTCTAAAAACAAAGATAACTCCCTAAGTATGTCTTTTTCTTCTAAAGGAGATTCCGCAAAGAAGAGCCTTATATTAAAATCAGGGTCACTATCTTTTGTACAGGGATACATGATCCCGATAAGGTACACTGTATCCCTGTCTCTTTTTAATCCTGTGGTTTCGATATCTAAAAAAATACCGGAACAATTACTTCCGTTTAGGGTCTTATATATATCGTTATTGGAAATTTTGCCTAAAAAAACGTTATCAATCTTCATATTTGTGGTATAATATGTCTCGGTACGTGTGTAAAAAACACATGTGTATTTCAATTCCTGTATCATACCTTAATACAGGAAAAAATGAAAGAAAGGAAGAAGTTTTAGGATGTCACAGAATACACCTAAGTTTACCTTTGATGGCGGCATACATCCGGGTAACAGGAACAATAAGGACATTTCCAAGGACAAACCGATTAAAACGGTGCTTCCGAAAGGGGATCTGGTATATCCCGTTTCCCAGCATATCGGTGCTCCGGCGAAGCCTGTTGTGGCTGTCGGAGACAAGGTAAAGACCGGACAGCTTATTGCAGAAGCCGGTGGATTTGTCTCAGCCAACATTTATGCTACAGTCAGCGGAACAGTCAAAGCTATTGAAAAACACAGAGTTCCGGTAGGAGATATGGTTCTATCCATCATAGTTGAAAATGATGGCCTCTATGAAGAGGTGGAGTACCCTCCTGCAAAGTCTTTGGATGAGATAAGTAAAGAAGAGATCATTGCAGCAGTTAAAAATGCCGGGATCGTCGGAATGGGAGGTGCAGGATTCCCTACCCACGTTAAGCTTTCACCTAAGGATCCCTCGAAAATAGACTATGTTATAGCCAATTGTGCGGAGTGTGAACCGTATCTTACTTCCGACTACAGGAGAATGATGGAAAATCCTGAGCTTCTGATAGGCGGTATAAAGTGTGTTCTTAAGCTCTTTGATAATGCAAAGGGTATTATCGCAATAGAAGACAATAAGCCTGATGCTATAGAGCTTTTGACTAAGCTTACAAAGGATGAACCCCGGGTAGACGTATATGCGCTTAAGACTAAATACCCTCAGGGTTCAGAAAGACATATTATATACGCCTGTACCGGAAGGGCCATTAATTCAAAAATGCTTCCTGCAGACGCAGGATGTATAGTGGATAACTGTGACACGCTGGTTGCCATTAATGAAGCTGTAAGGAATAATATCCCTCTTATGTACAGGATCGTAACGGTTACCGGAGATGCCATCGCAGATCCCAGGAACTTCAAAGTTCGCTGCGGCACCAATTACAGAGAGCTTATTGATGAAGCCGGCGGATTCATTACAGAGCCTGAATGCGTGATTTCCGGAGGCCCCATGATGGGATTCTCGCTCTTTGATCTGGATGTGCCTGTTACAAAAACAAGCTCGGCACTGTTATGTATGAAAGAGGACGAAGCAGCTCATGCTGTTGAAACTCCCTGCATAAACTGCGGACGCTGCGTGGAAGGATGTCCTGAAAAGCTCATTCCAAGCCAGCTTGCCACATATGCCGAACATGAAGATTATGATGCATTTAATAACCTTTTCGGTAAGGAATGTATAGAGTGCGGTTCATGCTCCTATGTATGTCCTGCGAAGAGGCCTCTTGCACAGGCTATCAAGTCCATGAAGAAGCTTTCGATCGGGCGTGACCGCGCCATAGCGGCAGCAGAAAAAGCAAAGGCAGAAGCTGCAGAAGCGGAAAAGAAGGGTGGTGAGGCGAAATGAATGAAGAAATGAATCTTATGAGTGTTACCTCGAATCCTCATATCCGTGATAACTGGACTACGCAGAAGATAATGATGCATGTTATCATCGCACTTATGCCCGCTACATTATTCGGTGTATGGCATTTCGGAGCCTATACCATTGCTGTCATCCTTGTGACTGTTATATCAGCGATCTTCTTTGAGTTCATGTATGAGAAGCTATTAAAGCTTCCGATCACCATAGGTGACTGTTCGGCAGCCCTTACGGGACTCCTTCTGGCACTTAATATGCCTCCCAGGATCCCGCTCTGGATCTGTGTTATCGGCGCATTTGTGGCCATAGTTCTGGTAAAACAGTTATTCGGAGGACTGGGTCAGAACTTTATGAACCCGGCTCTCGGAGCAAGATGTTTCCTGGTTATTTCATTTGCTTCATATATGACTAATTTTGCCTATGATACCTATTCGGGAGCCACTCCCCTTGCACAGCTTAAGGCAGGAGAGCTTGTGAATACTTTCCACATGGTAGTCGGAAATGAAATGGGTACTATCGGTGAAGTATCTGTTCTCGCTATCGTTATCGGTGCATGCTACCTTATCCTCTTAGGGATCATCGATCTTACGATACCGGGTACATATATAGTTACCTTCGTTATTTTCTGGTGTATTTTCGGAGGTAAGGGTATTGATCCCTATTACATTACCGGACAGCTTGCAGGAGGAGGACTTATGCTCGGAGCCTTCTTTATGGCTACCGACTATGTATCAAGTCCCATTACCTTCAAGGGAAGAGTGATATTCGGAATACTTCTCGGGATACTTACCGGTGTGTTCCGTGTATTTGCGAGCGGTGCAGAAGGTGTTTCATATGCCATCATTATTTCCAATCTCTTTGTTCCGCTTATAGAGAGATGGGCACCATTAAAGTGCTTTGGATATGTGAAGCCGGAGAAAGGAGGGGATAAGAAATGACTAAAGAAGTAAAGAATACGCTTCTGATGACATGCTTTGCCCTTATTTTCGGACTTATACTTGGTCTTGTTCATGAAGTGACTGCAGGACCAATAGCATTCCAGAAGGAAAAATCCCTTAAAGAAGCATACTCCGCAGTTATGCCTGATGCCGTTGATTTTTCGGATATGGAAATAACTGAAGAAGATGCTGCAGAGATAATCGGAGATGAATATAATGCAGCTGTAACCTCTGTTTTTGAAGGCCTGGATGCCTCGGGAGAAACCGTCGGATACGTTATCAATGTGGTAAGCCACGGCGGATATGGCGGAGATATCGGATTTTCAATGGGAGTTTTAGAGGATGGTAGCATTAAAGGTATTTCCATCACTTCCATAAATGAGACCCCGGGTCTCGGAATGAGAGCCCAGAGTGATCCCACATGGCTTCCCCAGTTCTACGGGCAGTCAGCAGACACCAAGTTTACTCTTGGAGAAAACATTAATTCCATTACCAGTGCCACCTTCACATCCAGATGTGTGACCAGGGGTGTGAATGCCGGCATGGCATACTATAATTCAGAACTGGGAGGTGGAGAGTGATGAATCTTGAAAAGAATACGCCTCTTGAACGACTGTATAACGGAATAGTAAAGGAAAATCCTACCCTTGTCATCGTTCTCGGTATGTGTCCGACACTTGCTGTTACAACTTCAGCAATGAACGGAATAGGAATGGGCCTTTCCACGACGGTGGTTCTTGCACTTGCGAATCTGTTTATCTCACTTCTTCGGAACGTGATACCTGACGATATCAGAATACCGTCATTCATAGTAATAATAGCGTCCTTTGTGACCATGGTCGATATGCTGATGCAGGCATATACTCCGGAGCTTTATAAGTCTCTGGGTATCTATATCCCGCTTATCGTGGTTAACTGTATAATATTCGGACGTGCGGAAGCCTATGCTTACAAGAATAAGCCTTTAGCTTCATTCTTTGACGGTATCGGCATGGGTCTGGGCTTTACAGCTTCTATAACGGTTATTGGATTTGTAAGAGAGCTCATTGGATCAGGTGCTGTTTTCGGACACACCGTTGGAAACCTTCCGGATTATTCACCTACCATCTTTGTAATGGCTCCGGGGGCATTTATGGTCCTTGCCACCCTTATTACCATTAGGGCATATATTATCAACAGGATCGAAGAAAAAAGCGGTGTACGCCTCGCTGTGACACATACGGATGAGGAAGGAGCCAATTGCTCTGCCTGTGCATTCAGGGATAACTGCGCTGGAAAATTCGAAAAGGTTGAAAAGATGATGGCTGAAAAAGAAAAGGAAAAGGAGGGTAAAGCATGAGTACCACTTCGCTTATTTCAATACTGATAATGAGCATGCTCATTAATAACGTGGTCCTTTCCCAGTTTTTGGGAATATGTCCCTTCCTTGGAGTATCAAAGAAGGTTGAGACTGCTTCCGGAATGGGAGCCGCGGTTATATTCGTAATAACACTTTCAAGTATAATATGCGGGATCATCTATCACTTTATCCTGCATCCTCTTGGACTTGATTACCTTAATACTATTGTATTTATCCTTGTTATAGCGGCTCTGGTACAGTTCGTGGAAATGTTCTTAAAGAAGGCCGTTCCTTCGCTTTATAAGGCACTGGGAGTCTATCTTCCTCTTATTACCACTAACTGTGCTGTTCTCGGCGCTGTTCTCTTAAATGTGCAGAACGAGTACAACATACTGGAGGGGATCGTTAACGGTCTGGCTACCAGCGTAGGTTTCGCACTTTCTATCATCATTCTTGCGGGACTTCGTGAAAAGATGCAGTATAACCGCATTCCTAAAGCAGTTCAGGGTTTCCCTTTCACGATGTTTACCGCTTCACTTATGGCGATAGCATTCTGCGGATTTTCAGGATTAAAGTAAGGAGGACAGCCGGAAATGGGAATTATATTGGCTACTGTATGCGTGGCGGCTGTAGGCCTTTTTGTAGGTGTATTCTTAAGTATAGCCGGAAAAGCATTTTATGTGGAAGTAGATGAAAGAGAGAGCGCCATAGCTGAGGTGCTACCCGGAGCGAACTGCGGAGGCTGCGGCCAGGCCGGATGTTCTGCAATGGCACATGCCATAGTTACCGGGGCTGCTCCTGTAAATGGCTGTCCTGTCGGGGGTGACAGCGTTGCAGAGAAGATAGCGGAAATAATGGGTCAGACCATAGAAGAATCCGAACCCATGGTGGCATTCGTAAAATGTGAGGGTACATGTACTAAAGCCGCTGATCAGCACAAATATACGGGAGAGATGGACTGCAAGATGCTCGCCATGGTTCCCGGAGGTGGTCCTAAAGCCTGCTCATTCGGGTGCCTCGGGGGCGGCACCTGTGAAAGAGTATGTCCTTTCGGTGCGATCCATGTGATAGACGGTATCGCAAAGGTCGATGAAGATAAGTGTAAGGCCTGCGGTAAGTGTATAGAAAACTGTCCGAGACACATGATAGAGCTTAAGCCGAAGAAGAATAAATTTGCGGTTGCCTGCTCATCAAAGGACAAGGGACCTGTCGTAATGAAGGTCTGCAAGGCGGGCTGTGTAGGATGCGGACTCTGTGAAAAGAACTGTCCTAAGGACGCAGTACATGTGGTGGATTTCGTTGCACATATTGACTATGAAAAGTGTGTAAGCTGCGGCATCTGCATGAGCAAGTGTCCTAAGAAAGTAATACTGAAGGTGCATGATTAAAGTGTACAGAGCCTTCCCCCGTACTGTAACGGGGGAAGGTGTCACCGGAGGTGACGGATGAGGGTTATTATTAGCTCTATGAAGTGTGTTTTTCATAGGGCTATTATTTGTTTTTTTTCTATAATTTTATTATCCGGCTGCAAGAGATCAACTGAGCCAATCTCAAAAACCGATTTTGTGATGGATACAGTTGTAAACATCACGATATATGATGATATCCAGGAAAATGAAGCAGAAGAAATACTGGACAGCTGTTTTCAAGAGATCAGGAGATATGAGGGGCTTTTTTCAACTGAGATCAAGGATTCTGATGTATCCAGGATCAACGGATCAAAGGGTGAAAAGGTAAGTATTCATAAAGAAACCGCAGAACTGATCGAAAAGGCGTTATACTACAGTGAACTGACAGACGGCGCTTTTGACATCACGATCCGTCCCGTATCTAAATTATGGGATTTCAGGAGCGGCAAAGCAGAGATCCCGGAAGACAAGAAAATAAAGGAAGCCCTTAAACACGTTGGTTTCAGGAATATCGATCTTGATACCGAAGAACTTACTTTGTCTTTAAAAGATCCTGATACAGAGATAGATCTTGGAGCTATCGCAAAAGGGTATACAGGTGACAGGATTAAGGAATTCCTTATAGATAAAGGTATAAAGTCTGCCATTATAAATCTTGGAGGAAATGTGGTATTATTGGGTTCCAGACCTGACGGGGAACCATTTAAGGTTGGTATAGAAAAACCCTTCGGAAATGAAGGAGAGATCTCTGATACCCTGAGTGTTGAGGATGCTTCGGTAGTTACCAGCGGGAACTACGAAAGATATTTTGAAAAAGACGGTAAGATCTATCATCATATCTTAAATACGAAAACCGGCTATCCTGTCGAATCGGGATTAAATGCAGTTACCATAGTGTCCAACAGATCGGTTGACGGGGACGCACTTTCTACTGCATGTTACTGCCTTGGAAAAGAGAAGGCAGAGGAACTATTGAAGAAGATTACTGGTGAGAGTATTGATATCTACTTTTATAATGCTGATAAACCTTTTTTATAATAATGTCATTAAGTTGGTGTCATTCTGAGCAAAGCGAAGAATCTTACGAGATCCTTCAGGCCAGAGCCCTCAGGATGACATAAGGTAAATTGATATGTCGATGCTTCATGATGATGATGAAAGCTTAATAGAAAATGCGAAAGCCAAAGGTGGTTTTGTACTTGGCTGTATTCTTGCTGTATCAGGGGTTATTCTTGTACTTTTACTTACCTTTGCGGTAAATAAGAAACCGGAAAATGTAAGAAAAAACAACGCAGACAATGTAAATACTGCCAATGAGTCAAATGCTGATCTTTCTGAAATTGAAAACAGTGAGAAAAAGACCAGTAATGAGCTTAGCTTCTGGCATATGTATGATGAAGATGAGACAAATAATTCCTATGTTCCGACAGTTAACGGAACTGAAGGAGACGATAAGGTTAAAGAGAGATTTGTTCCGGATAATTCAGCTTCAGAGGATTCAGTATCGGATGACAGACTTGATGCCCAGCAGAAAGCAAGGGAAAAAGCGGTTTCCGAGAACATGTTTGATGTGAATGAGCTAAGTGACGGAGAGGCAGAATTTGCGCTTATAGTGAACAGTATCCCCATGAACCAAAGGTATGAAGAGGGATTTACAAATGAGGGCATCTGGAAAGATTATGCATTAAACGGCAGAAAAACAAGTTACAGAGGAATAGACGTTTCTTCCTATCAAAAGAATATTGACTGGGCGAGAGTTGCCGGGGCCGGTGTTGATTTTGCGATGATCAGGGTTGGGTCCAGAGGCTATGGATCCGGCAGAGTAGTCCTTGATGAGAGATGTGCGGATAATATGAGAGGATGCTCGGAGAATGCCATTAAGATCGGACTGTATTTCCAGTCACAGGCTACCAATATCGTGGAAGCTGTAGAGGAAGCTAATTACTGTATTGGTTCCATTAACGGACACAATATCGAATACCCCATCGTGTTCGTTTCCGAAGCTATAGTAAACGATAATTACAGGACAGAGGGTCTTACAAAAGAGGAATTGTCAACGATTGCGAAAGCATTCTGTGATACGGTAAGGGCATATGGGTATAAGCCCATGATAGGTGCGAATAAGAAGCAGTTTGCGATGCATATGGATCTTCGTACCATCGCGGATTATGATCTGTGGCTCTTTGATACGGATGATCAGTCTGTATTTCCTTACAGATATAATATGTGGCAGTACAGTATCACCGGATATGTGGATGGCATAGAAGATCCGGTGGATCTTAACATATCATTTACGGATTATTCGGTGAAATAAACCCCTCATCAGACAGCACTTCGTGCTGCCAGCTTCCCCCCAAGGGGGGGGGGAGGTGGCAGCGAAGCTGCCGGATGAGGGTTATAGAGCGGATTTTACATATCTCATAAACTTCCCCGGAAGCTTTATCATTGAATATATCTCATAATACCGGTCTTCATGCATATCCTGGATGTAATTAGCCGGTGTGGATTTCTTTATGCCGGTCTCTTTAAGCATATCCCGGGCTTTATTGAATGCGATAGCCGCGGTTTCTTCTGAATCAAAGACACCCAGATTATAGTAGCCGTTAACATGGATATAGGCTTTATATTTGGTAGGAAAGGTATCGGCAACCGCTTCAACACCCAGATATCTGTTGATTATTTCGATATTCTCATATCTGAAATCCGTATCATCTCCATTCTTAAACCTGTAATCCTTGCCTGAAACCGCAAAAGGATGGATACCGTAACGGGAGCCGAGTAAGATCTGTGTTCCGTAGTTTTCGGTGAAAAAATGTCCTCCCCGTTTCTGAATCCTGTGCTGGGAATAGAAGAACAGGTCATCTGTATCGAATTTAAGCTCCGTGTCTTTATCAAGGAAGTAGGAGAAATACCTTTGATAAAGGTAGATCGGGTTCTTAAAATAAACCTCGTTATCCCTGAAATTGATCAGGATGATATATTTATCAAACGGGACATATTCATATGAAGAATAGTTTTCAACCGAATCATCACTCTGTAATAAGGAAGAAGCTTCTTCATACAACATGGCAGCGTACCTTAAATCTTCAGAGCTGCCCAAACTTATATGCTTTCCGTGATAAGTAAGGGAGGATCTGAAATATAGTGTGCCGTCTTTTTTTGTGGCTTTGAATACCCCCGGGGGCAGCTTCATATCGTGAATCTCCTGCAAACACCTGTTGTTTTGTACACAATAGTATAGAACATTTAGTAAAATAATACAATTTTGCACCTTTACAGATAGATTAAATTTAATCAAAATTACGAAAATCGACTGTTTTTGTAACAAATCCTTAACAAATTGAAATCAAAATGATATAATTCCAAAGACAGAAAGAACAGATTAGGAGATTTTATGACTTTTACAAAGAAGAATGAATTTAATATGTTAGTAGTTGCAGCTATGGCTGCAGTTGGTGTTTTTGCTCTTATGATGATCTTTGGAGCAGGCAGAGTTTATGCAGACGAGATCACAGAGGCTGTTGAAGCGACAGCTCCTGTTGAAGCATCAGCTCCTGCCCAGGCGGTTGTTGATGTTGTTGCAGTAGCCGGTGATGCTGATAATGACGGTGTAGATGATTCCGTTGAAGCCCAGATAGAGGCACAGCAGAAGGCTGCAGAGGAGGCACAGGCCAGGGCTGATGCTGAGGTTGAGCGCCAGAAGAAGGCAGCTGAGGATGCACGTATACAGGCTGAAAAAGAAGTAGCTGAAAAGCAGAAGGCTATTGAAGAAGAGCAGAAAAGGATAGAGGCTGAACAGAAGGCCAGAGAAGAAGAAATAGCCAGAAAGAAAGCTGAAGAAGAAGCCAGAAAGGCTGCAGAAGAGGCTCAGAGAAAGTTTGAAGAGTCACTTACTGCTTCAGGTATGTCAGAAGCTGATTTTAATGCACTCTGCAAAATGGTTCAGGCAGAGGACGGTCATGATACTATAGAAGGACGTATCGGAATTGCAAATGTTATCCTTAACAGGGTAAGGAATCCCAGATTCCCTAACAGCATTATGGGTGTTATTTCAGCTCCCGGACAGTTTGGTCCTTTCCGTAACGGAGCTTATGCAGCAGCGGTTCCTTCAGCGTCCACCGTGGAAGCTGTTAAGAAAGCCATTTCAGGTACCAATACTGTGGGTGGTGCGCTTTACTTCCACAGAGGCGGATCATTTAATGGAAAGATGCTTGTTGCATCTGCCGGAGCACACTGTTTCTTCGCATGATAATTCAGGGCTTTAAGGAGCACGTCTGTTTGCAGGCGTGCTCTTTTTATGCTATATTATTCAGAAATTGTGAATAAAGAGGAACGTTATGGATTTATTATTTAAGAGTACCAGAAACAGTGACCTTAAGATGAAAGCTTCAGAAGCTATCTTAAAGGGACTTTCGGATGACGGCGGATTATTCGTGCCGGAAAGGATACCCGAATTTGATACTTCATTAAAGGCTTTTTCTGAGATGGATTACAGGGAAACTGCATATAATGTAATGAAGCTTTTCCTTACGGATTTTACTGAAGAAGAGCTGAGAAGCTGTATTAATAAAGCCTATGATGAGAAATTCGATACTCCGGATATAGCACCTCTTACAAAGGCAGGAAATGCATATTATCTTGAGCTTTTTCACGGGAAGACCATAGCTTTTAAGGATATGGCATTGTCGATACTTCCTCATCTGCTTATTACATCCGCCAGGAAGAATAATATAAGCAATGATATCGTTATTCTGACTGCCACCAGCGGAGATACCGGAAAGGCCGCTCTTGCAGGATTTGCAGATGTTCCGGGAACCAGGATAATGGTCTTCTATCCAAAGGACGGCGTAAGCCCTGTACAGAGAAAGCAGATGGTCACTGAAAAGGGCAAGAATACACGGGTTATCGGTGTTGACGGTAATTTTGATGATTGTCAGACTGCTGTAAAGAAGATGTTTAACGATAAGGAATTGAAGCAGCGGATAGGAAGCAGAGGCTTCCAGTTTTCCAGTGCTAATTCCATAAATATCGGACGTCTTGTTCCCCAGATAGTTTATTATGTTTATGCTTATACCAGATTATTAAAGAATGGACATATTAAAGACGGAGAGAGTATAAACATAGTGGTTCCTACCGGTAATTTCGGTAATATTCTGGCTGCTTTCTATGCTAAGAACATGGGACTGCCTGTCAGGAAGCTTATCTGTGCTTCAAATGAGAATAAGGTTCTTTTTGACTTCTTTAATACGGGTGAATATGACAGGAACAGGGACTTTATCCTGACCAGTTCTCCTTCCATGGATATTCTTATTTCCAGTAATTTAGAAAGACTTATCTATCATATTGCAGGTAATGATGCGGATAAGAATAAAGCCCTTATGGAAAGCCTTATTAATAACGGGAAATATGATATCACTCCCGGGATGAAGGAAAAGCTTGAATGCTTCAGGGGTTTTTTCGCATCAGAAGACGACACGGCTGATAAGATCCGTTCCCTTTATGAAGACACGGGCTATGTTATAGATACACATACTGCAGTAGCAGGAAGCGCTTATGACAAGTATGTGAAAGCGACAAACGATACTACCGTAACGGTTATCGCTTCAACTGCCAGTCCCTTTAAGTTTACGAGAAGTGTATTGACGGCTATTGATAAAAAGTACGATTCCATGGGAGATTTCGAGCTAATAGATGAATTATCTGCTCTTGCCAACCTTCCCGTACCGGCTGCTGTTGAAGAAATTAGAAATGCTGAGGAAATTCACAAGACAAATTGCAAAGTTAGTGATATGATAGATGTAGTTGAAGAATATTTGTCTTAGGAGAATATGAAAGAACTAACGATTGATGCAAAAGTAGATAATCTAGATCGTGTTCTGGAGTTCATTGACGCTATTCTTGAAGAGAATGAATGCGATATGAAGACACAGGTACAGATAGATGTATGTGTTGAAGAAATCTTCGTGAATATTGCCAATTATGCGTATACTCCGGGAGAGGGGGAGGCTGTGATCCAGGTGGAAGTTCTGGATCCGCGGGCATTATCTATCACTTTCAAGGATAAGGGTGTTCCTTATAATCCTCTTGCAAAGGAAGATCCCGATATTACCCTTTCTGCAGACGAGAGACCTATAGGCGGACTTGGTATCTTTATGGTCAAGAAGAGTGCCGATGATATCAGTTATGAATATAAGGACGATCAGAATATTCTTACATATATTAAGAAGTTCTAATATAAGGAGGTTATGAAATGTTAAACATCAATAAGGAAGCTAATGGAAATGTTTGTACCTTTTTCCTTGAGGGAAGACTGGATACTACAACTGCTCCTCAGTTCGAGTCCGAGATAAAGGATTCTCTTGAGGGAGTATCTTCTCTTATCATGGATATGGCTAAGCTCGAGTACATATCCAGTGCAGGATTAAGAGTACTCCTTTCTGCTCAGAAGATAATGAATAAGCAGGGAAGCATGGTTATCAAGAATTCTTCCGAAGAGATCAATGAGATCTTTGATGTTACCGGATTTTCCGATATCCTTACCATCGAATAAATCAGAAAGTTAAAGACTAAGAAAAAGCACTGTTTCCGGATCTTCGGAGACAGTGCTTATTTTTCTGAAAGAACAAAATTGACAGTGCCAAACTTGAATTCAACGGGCATTATGTAAGTGTCCGAAAGGGCTTTTAACGGTCCGTCCTTATCATCTGATAAGGGAGGTGTGAGAGTGGATTCCACATTCTCTGTCTCAGATAGATTAACCAGGAAGAGACCATTATGAAGATTTAAGAAATCTGCTGCCAGTTCATTAACGATTCCGTCATAGCCCTCAAGTTCCATCTTGGAATACTGAGCAGCAAAACGTGTTAATACATCAGGCTCTGCATAAAGAGCAGAGAGGGCGGTATAATCACCTGTTATTCCCTGAGAGATAAATACCCCCGGCGGAATCTCATGAACTATCTCTGTTGGTTTGGAAGTAATGCTGTCGTCCACGAATCTGTTGAGATTGAAAATGAGCTCCGCAAGATAAAGGGTCTTACGAGTCATTTAGTCATCACCTCCGGAGACATGTTCCAGTGCATTCTTCAGCTGTTCCGGAGTAGTGGGCTTCTGTAGGAAATCCTTTGCTCCGGCTTTTATAGCCTCCCTCAGATGTACCTGTGTTCCAACTGATGAGACCATAACAATATAAGCTCTGGAATCAATTGCACAGATTTCTTTTGCAGCAGTAATGCCATCCTTTACAGGCATTACAATGTCAAGAAACACGATGTCCGGTCTGTCGGACTTATAACTGTCTATAGCAGCCTGTCCGTCAAAGACTTCGGTAATATTCTTACAACCCAGTCCTTTAAGACCGTCTCTTAAATTTTTTCTTGCGAGAAGAGAATCATCGCAAATCAATATCTTAAGATCTGTAATATCCATACTCACCTTTTCCTTTGATCGCCACTTTTTATTTTTAGCGTATGTTAAATTATAATACATAACACGTCAAACGTCAAAAAAATTTGGCAGAATTGCCAGTGAAAAAACACCGGAGTTGAATATATATGCAGTTTTATGGTAAAATGCCTCTTGTTTGCAAATTCAAACAAATCTGAAAGGAATATTTATGGCGGATAACGAGATAAACTATTCGGAGATAACACCGGAAATAAAGGTTCTTGCTGCTGAAGCAGCCAATTCTACCATTATTGATTCCGAGTTATATAGACAGTATGACGTAAAGCGGGGCTTAAGAGACTTAAACGGTAAGGGTGTTTTAGCAGGACTTACGCATATTTCAGATATTCAGGCAAAGAAGATAATTGACGGTAAGGAGATCCCTACAGACGGACATCTCTATTACAGGGGATATGATATTGAAGATCTGGTAAAGGGTTTTACCGCTGATGACCGCTTTGGGTTCGAGGAGATAACATACCTCCTTCTTTTCGGACATCTTCCGACGGAAAGTGAACTTGCGGATTTCTCAAATCTTCTAGGTTCATACAGGTCACTTCCCACAAGCTTTGTGCGGGATATCATCATGAAGGCTCCAAGCCACGACATGATGAACAGCCTTGCCCGGAGTGTGCTTACTCTGTACACCTATGATGATGCCGCAGATGATATTTCTGTTCCCAATGTTCTGCGTCAGGGACTTCAGTTGATAGCTCTTTTCCCCATGCTCTGTGTATACGGGTATCATGCTTATTCTCACTATCACGACGGGGAGAGTCTTATCATTCACCAGCCTGATAAGAGTCTTTCGACAGCAGAGAATTTACTGCGGATACTTAGGGCTGATTCCGAGTATTCGGAACTGGAAGCGAAGATACTTGATGTGGCACTTGTCCTTCATATGGACCATGGCGGAGGAAATAACTCTACATTTACAACTCACGTAGTTTCTTCCACCAATACTGATACATATTCGGTGGTGGCGGCTTCGCTTGGGTCTCTTAAGGGACCGAGGCACGGCGGTGCCAATATAAAGGTCATCCAGATGATGGAAGACTTAAAGAGAAATGTGGAAGATATAACGGACGAAGATGAAGTCAGGGCATATCTTTTAAAACTTCTTAATAAAGAGGCTTTTGACAGAAAAGGACTGATATACGGTATGGGACATGCAGTATATTCGGTTTCCGATCCCAGAGAAAAGATATTCAGGTCATTTGTCGAGAAGCTCGCATGTGAAAAGGGATATAATCAGGAATTCAATCTTTATGCCATGATCGAGAGACTGGGGCCTGAGATCATTTCCAGAGAGAGGCAGATGTACAAGGGTGTCTGCTGTAATGTAGACTTTTATTCGGGATTTGTTTATAAGATGCTGGGCCTTCCGGAAGAACTCTTTACGCCCATATTTGCCTGTGCCCGCATAGCAGGATGGACAGCACACAGAATAGAAGAGCTCAGTAATAACGGTAAGATCATCAGACCTGCATTTAAGCCGGTTTCACCGATCAGTACCTATATACCAATGTTTGAAAGGAAGAAGGCTTAACATGACAGATGCAGGTTTTACAAATATTTTTGACATTATTGAGATCCTTGCCGGATTATATATCATCTATTCCGGAATAAAGATGAAGACTACAGGTACATTATCAAGCCAGCTGGTGGGAAAGGATATAGATATCCTGTCAGCCAGAGATCCAAAGGGTTTTATCAATGCCATGTTTCCCTTTAATATGGTTTGCGGAGTACTGTTCCTTGTACTCGGAGGGATTTCGCTTTATATAGATAACTATATGAAAGTGGAACTCTGGGTCAATCTCGCGATCACAGGAACGTTACTTGTGGTCTGCATAATTTTTGCATATTTTACTAAAGTTTCACAGGATAAATATTTAAAATAAGAGATTCTTCGCTTCGCTCAGAATGACACTGATAAATATTTTGAATAAGCAGCAGGAGGAATTATGTCAGAAGATAAAAAGAACCCGATAGTTACCATAGAAATGGAAAACGGGGATATCATGAAAGCGGAGCTCTATCCCGATATAGCTCCCAATACTGTTAATAATTTTATCTCTCTTATTAATAAGGGATTCTATGACGGAGTGATATTCCACAGAGTCATAAGCGGTTTCATGCTTCAGGGAGGAGATCCCGAAGGCACAGGTATGGGAGGCCCGGGATATTCCATTAAAGGAGAGTTTACAAATAACGGATTTAAGAATGACTTAAAGCATGACAGGGGAGTTTTATCCATGGCCAGGACCATGATCCCCGATTCTGCCGGATCACAGTTCTTTATCATGCATAAGAGATCACCTCATCTTGACGGAGAATATGCTTCTTTCGGTAAGATCATTGAAGGCATTGAAATAGTCGACAAGATCGCTGATACAGCTACGGCTCCTGATGACAGACCTTATGAAGACCAGAGGATGAGCAAAGTGACTGTTGAGACCTTCGGTGTCACCTATCCTGAACCTGAGATAATAGAAGATTGATAATAAATGCCGTGTAAAACGGACCTGAATCAGTGCGATTCGGGTCCGTTATTGTATGTGTGGATATAATGCATGACCGGGATGTAATTACTTTATTTATATATTGTTTACATATTCAGAGATTGACATAACTTTTGTGTCCTATATAATACAATAATGTGTGATATTGTTTAAAAATTATTACATATATAAAAGACAAATTATGAGGTTGGTTTTTATGAAAAAAACATTGTGGAGAGAAAGCGCGGTTATTCTGGCTTTAGTGCTTACAGCTTCTTCTGTTACAGGCTGTAATGCCGGAGGCAAAGCCGATGCTGAAGCTACTGAGGAAATTGATAATTCTGTTGAAGTAACAACTGCGAATCCCGTGGTCAGGACTATTGCCATCCAGTCAAATTTTTCCGGAACTGTAGAAGCTGAGGATACTGTTGTAGTTATCCCCAAAGTTGCCGGTGAAGTAATAGAGAAGAACTTTGAGGTCGGAGATCATGTTAATGAAGGTGATCTTCTTTTCCGTATGGATGATGAGTCTGCGAGGATCGCTCTTGAACAGGCTGAAGCTCAGGTAGATACCGCTAAAGCAAGCTATACTGCACAGCAGGCCAATAATGCCAATACAAAGGCACAGGCCACCGAGACCATCGCGAAGATCTCCAGTAATTCCGCACAGCTTGATGCTGCCGTGGACAAAGCCTATGCACAGAAGAGATCTGCAGGCAATCAGTGGGAGACGTTCTCAACAAATGAAGATTATTATGAAACCGAATACGAAGAAGCGAAGCACGATCTTAAAAATACAAAGAAAAAGAAGAAGAAATTAAAAGAAGAAAAAGAAAAGCTTGAATCCATAATGAATTCTTACAGCAGCCGATCAAGCTCTGACGGTGAAGATAAGGCTAATGAATGGCTTAAATCACAAGGATTCAGTTCCGCAAAAGATTTGAATGATGCGTACTCTTCGGCAGCTTCTGCCTATTCATCAGCGGACGCTGCAATTGACAGTTATGAAAGATCCATAAGACAGTATGATAATGCCAAAATGCAGAACGGTTATAGCGCTGATTCGTATGAGATGAGTTATTACACCGCTGAAGAAGATGTTGCTCTTGCAGAACAGAACAGGGAAATCTACAAGAATTACACCATAGCATCCACCCTGTTCGGCGTAAATGCACAGGTTGTCGGTGCGGACGCTAACCTCATCACCTCCGAAGCAGGCGTAAGAAACGCCAAAGCTTCTTTGGAAAACGCTGAGAATGCTCTTGAAAACTATACTGTTACTGCTCCTGTAAGCGGGATCATAACAGCTATCGGTGTCACTCTTCACAACATGGCATCATCTGCTACAGAGGCATATAAGATCGAGACCGACAGCCTGAATAAGATCGTCTTCTATGTGGCAGAAGAGACGGTTAAGAACGTGGAGACAGGAAATGATGCCCTTATCACCAAGAATGGCGAAGAAATAAACGCAAAGATAACAAATGTAGGTACCACCATTGATGAGGATACAGGACTCTTTAAGATAGAGGCCATGGCTCAGGGAAGTAATAATGACCTCCTTAATGGTTCAACTGTAAGTGTCCGTACTATCACAAGGGTTGCTAAAAATGCCGTTACGGTTCCTGTGGATGCAGTCTACTTTGATGATGAACAGGCATATGTTCTTCTGGCAGATGGTGATAAAGCTGCGAGAAGGGATATAGAGACCGGCATTTCAGATGATGAGGGAATTGAAGTTGTAAGCGGTCTTTCATCCGATGACAACGTGATAGTATCATGGACATCAATGCTTAAGGATGGAATGGAAATAAAGATTACAGGCAGTGATAAAAAAACTGTTACAAACAGTGCTGCTGCAGATGAATCTAAAGAAAAGAAGATAACTGATCCTACAGAGATCACTGCCGGATCTGCCACTATAGAAGCCGCATCTGAAGAATACGAGGACAGGAAAGATATGTCCGGAAAGCCGGAGGCTGAGAATAAATGAGGACTATGATCTCCGGGATCATCAAGCGTCCCGTCACAGCCGTTGTGGCTATTATTTCACTTGCGGTTTTCGCTTTGGTTTCATTGACTTCGATGAATATGAAGTTAATGCCTGATATGTCCATACCTATTATCGGCGTACTTACCACTTATCCCGGAGCTTCTCCAGAGGAAGTCGACGAGCTTGTGACTGATCCTATTTCCGATTCTTTCGAGTCTATTTCCGGTGTAAAGCATATTTTAGCTTATTCTGCGGATAACATGAGCCAGGTTGTGCTTCAGCTTGAGTACGGGGTTGATATTGATGAGACAAAAAATGATGTCAGAACAAATCTGGACCGTATAAAGAGCACCCTTCCGGATACCATTAAGGAACCAACTATCCTTGAGATGGATATGAACGCCATGCCGGATATCACTCTTTCTGTGGCATCGGATAATCCGGACGAAGATATTCTGGAAATGGTAGAAGATAATATCGAGCCTGAATTCCAGAAGATATCATCTTTAGCTGAGGTTAAAACTTCCGGTGGACATGAAAAATACATAAGCATAGAACTGGTGCCTGAATATGCCGCGCAGTACGGACTCAGCGTTTCATCCGTGGTTGATGCGGTTAAGGCCGTTAATTTCTCTATGCCGGCAGGATCCGCATCATTCGGCGATCAGAAGCTGTCACTTACTGCGGAAGTAAAATATGAGGACCTCGCTGAAATCGAGCAGATCCCTATATCCACATCATCCGGCAAGACCATACATCTTTATGACGTTTCAAAGGTCAGGATGATATCCAAGGAGGCTACATCATTAAGCCGCTTTAACGGCAGCGAAAATGTGAGTCTTCAGCTGAAAAAGAAGCAGTCAGCTTCGCCCGTAACCCTTTCAAAGGACGTTCATAAGAAGCTGGAGGAATTTAAGACCCTTTACCCCAGTCTTCATTTTGATGTGATAAGCGATTCGTCAGAAACTATTTTAGACAGGCTTTCCAGCGTATTTAAGACTATTATCCAGGCGGTGCTTCTCGCAATGTTTGTGCTCTTTATCTTCTTCGGAGACCTGAAGGGCTCGCTTATTGTTGCCAGCACTATGCCGGTTTCTCTTCTTGCGACTCTCTGCTGTATGAAGCTTGCGAACTTTGACCTTAACGTTATCACAGCCGGTTCCCTTATTATTGCAGTGGGAATGATGACGGATAACGCCGTAGTTGTACTGGAAATGTGTTTCAGGAAGAGGGATGAAGGCATGAGTTTTTATGATGCTGCTCTGAACGGAGCCCTTATTGTGGCGAATTCCGTTATTACTTCAACCCTTACAACCATAGTCGTGTACCTTCCCATGGCTCTGCAGAAGGGGCTTTCGGGTCAGATGTTTAAGCCAATGGGCTTTACCATTATCTTTGCACTTACCGCATCCATGATAGCGGCACTGCTCTTAATACCTTTATGTTTCTCAGCATATAAGCCTATCGAAAAAAAGGACATCATCACAAACCGTATCCTTGATAAGGTGATCGTGGTGTATGAGAAAGTCCTGAGGAAAGCATTAAAGTATAAAAAGACAGTGTTTGTACTGGTAATAGTTGTGATGGGACTGACACTGTGCCTGACACCGTTCCTCAGGACAGAACTCTATTCCGCCACAGACGAAGGCATTGCCAGCATAAATATCCAGTTCAGGCCGAATCTGAACATTGAAACAATGGATAAGACAGTGCGTGATCTGGAAGAGTTTGTTATAAGCCACGATTATATTGAGAAATATTCAACTACAGTGACTGAAACATCTGCATCGGCATCGATAAGCGCATATAAAGCTGAAGGTGTGAAGATGAAAACCCAGGAAATAGTGGATGAATGGAATCTTGCACTGAAGGACTATTCCGATATCTGCGAGATCACATGTTCTGCGGGTTCTTCATCAGAGGGTATGACAAGCCCGGATTCCATGGACGTAGTAATAAAGTCTACAAACCTGCAGGTGCTCAAGGCTGATTCTTCCAGGATTGAAGACGTGATGAGCGACACTCCCGGAGTTCTTACCACTTCATCCACCGTAAGAGACACGGGAAGTAAGGCAAAGGTGGTCATTGATCCTGTAATGGCTAAAGCAAAAGGATTTACGGCACAGCAGATCGCTCAGATGGTATATGTAAATATGAGTGGATCCGACGCCATGGATGTTGACCTTGACGGTAATAATTATACGGTTACAGTCGAATATCCGAGAGATTATTTTGAAACCATATGCGATGTAGAATCCATGACATTTACAAATTCCTCGGGTACTTCTGTTCCGCTTACGGAGGTGGGGGAAGTAAAATTCGCTTCAGCGCCCCAGAGTATAGAGCGTAGTGACGGTATGTATGTTGCCACCATTACTGCCCGTATGACATCGGACATGAAAGATAAGGTGTCTGATGAACTCAGGAAAAAAACCGATGAATTTGAACTGAGTCCCGATGTATTTAAGAGTACTGACATTCAGACAGAGATGATGAGCGAGGAATTCTCATCCCTGGGTATGGCCATAGGTATTGCAGTGTTCCTCGTATTTGTCGTTATGGCACTCCAGTTTAATTCAATAGCAAACTCACTCCTTATCATGCTGGAGATTCCCTTTGCCATAATCGGATCCCTTCTTTATATGATAGTTACAAGGTCAAAGATCAGTATGGTTTCCCTGATGGGATTTTTGATGCTTGCAGGTATCGTTGTTAATAACGGTATTATCTTAATAGATATGGCGATCCAGAACCAGAATAACGGAATGAATGACATTGAAGCCCTTGTGGATTCCGGAAAAGGGCGACTTCGTCCAATACTTATGACTACTTTGACGACCATCCTTGCCATGATCCCCACATCCCTCGGTTTCGGAGGAGCGGCTGATTCCATGCAGGGTATGGCGGTTGTTATCGTTGGAGGACTTGTGGTTTCCACATTCCTGACTCTTGTGGTACTTCCTACTTTCTATCTCCTGATGTTCGCTGTCAGGTCAAAGATTGCCAGGTGGACTAAAAGGTATAATGACAGGGCCGCACAGAGGGCTCTTTCAATGGATCTTTTAAGGAAAAGAAAAGAAAAGGAAAAAGAGGACGAGAAATAAATAATTACGCAGTTTACTGTTGCGAAGTTATTTTATGGGTGATAAACTATGGATAATTCTGCTCATTATTATAGTGCGTGGATAATTCAAAGGTTATCACCTTCTTTTTCGTTCGGAGGATATTGAATGCATATCGATTATAAAACCCGTGGCACTTGCGCCGTAATGATCCACTTGGATATAGACGAAGAGAATAAGCTGAGAAACGTGAAGTTTGAGGGAGGATGTAACGGAAATCTCAAAGCCATCGGAAAGCTGGTGGAGGGAAGGGATGCATCTGAAGTCAAGGATATCCTTAAAGGAAATATCTGTGGTATGAAGGATACTTCATGTGCGGATCAGCTATCACTTGCAATTGAAGAAGCTTTATGAGGGAAAAGATAAATGGCAAAGAGAAGAAGAAATTCTTCAAAGAAAACAAATATAACACGGGAAACGGCAGTCGATACAGTTAAAACAGCTGAAGAAACCGTTGTGGCTGAAGAGGTGACTGAAGAACCCGAACCTGAGGTGGTTCCTGAGCCGGAGCCTGAGACGATTTCAGAACCTGAACCTGAGCCTGCGTCGGAAGCTGTCCATGTGCCTGAGCCTGAACCTGAGCCTGCACAAGAAGCGGTTCCGGAACCGGAGCCTGAAGTAATACCGGAACCCACACCTGTTCCGGAGCCGGTTACTGCGCCTCAAGCCAAGCCTGTCAGAAATACCATAAAGGAGACAACTACTTTAATGAAAGATAATACTGTAGAGAAGGAGCCGGCTAACGACGGAATGCCGGAGTTCCTCCGTAGTGCTAACTCCACTATCAGGAGGGACGGCCCGTATAAAGAATATACAGGAAATGCCGACATTCTCCGTCATGCGGACAAGAAGGGCGATGACAGTAAGCATCGCACCAGAAATAAAAGACGTAAAAACAGGAAGAGAGAAAGCTATTTAGCGGCAGAGACCATATCTCTGATAGCGCTTGCAGCTATTATTCTGGTTATTTTTATATGCGCACTTAAGCACATAGAATTCAGTACACTTTCAGTGCCGGCGCTTATCGTTACATCCATCATTACGGTTGCAATGGGTATCTTTCTCGGGGAAGCTCCTTCCTATGTGACACTGATACTGGTGGCACTTATCATTATAGCGGGAGCAGTAACAGGTATGTTTTCGGAGGTTGTTACGGGGGTCGTTATATTCCTTGGTACGGTAACTGCCATTAAAGGAAAATTCGATTAAGGAGAGTGAAGGATTAAATGCAGAAGCTTTGGGGCGGAAGATTTCAGAATGAAACTGATTATGACGCATACCGCTTTAATGCATCAATTGGTTTTGATAAAAGACTTATAAAAGAGGATATTGAGGGAAGTCTTTCCCACAGCAGGATGCTCGCTGAATGCGGCATCATATCAAAAGAAGACGGTAAAAAAATAGAAGAAGGACTCTTATCTATATTAAATGATATTGATGAGGGTAAGCTTACCGTTGATGAAAGCTATGAAGACGTACACAGTTTTGTAGAAGCCGTACTCACCGGGAGGATCGGTGATGCCGGCAAAAGACTTCATACCGGGCGGAGCCGAAACGATCAGGTGGCTCTGGATATGAAGCTGTACATAAGAAAAGCGGTTTCGGATACCGATAAGGGTATTTTTGAACTGCAGAAGGTTTTGTTTTCTATCATGTCCGGGAATCTCGATACATATATGCCCGGATTTACACATCTCCAGAAAGCCCAGCCGGTGACTCTCGCCCATCACATGGGTGCATATTTTGAAATGTTCATCCGGGACAGATCCAGGCTTTCGGATATTCTGGATCGTATGAATACCTGTCCTTTGGGATCAGGAGCTCTTGCAGGTACGACTTATCCGCTTGACAGGGAAATGACTGCAAAAGCCCTTGGATTTACCGGAGGTCCTACGAGAAACAGTATGGATTCAGTTTCTGACAGGGACTATCTTATAGAATATCTTTCTGCTTTATCCACTATCATGATGCATCTTTCCAGATTCTCGGAAGAGATAATCATCTGGAATTCCAATGAATACAGGTTTGTGGAAATAGACGACAGGTATTCCACAGGTTCCAGTATCATGCCTCAGAAGAAAAACCCCGATATTGCCGAGCTTGTAAGGGGTAAGACCGGAAGGGTTTACGGTGCTCTTATTTCGATTCTTACAACCATGAAGGGGATTCCTCTTGCATACGATAAGGACATGCAGGAAGACAAAGAGGTGGTTTTTGATGCCATAGATACTGTGTCAGACTGTCTTAAACTCTTTACCGGAATGATGAATACCATCACATTCAGGAATGACGTGATGAAAAGAAGCGCAGAGGGAGGCTTTACCAATGCCACCGATGCCGCAGATTATCTTGTTAAAAAGGGTGTGCCCTTCAGGGATGCCCATTCCATAATAGGAAGACTTGTTATACATTGTGTGGAAGAAAATAAGTCATTAAATGACCTTTCAATGGATGAATGGAAAGCGGAGTCAGATGTTTTCGAGGATGATATCTATGAAGCCATATCCCTTTCCACCTGCGTTGAAAAGAGGGTCACTTTCGGGGCACCGGGAAAAGAATCCATGACGAAGGTGCTGGAATACTACAACAGATATTTGAATAATGATTAGGAGATCCTTCGGTCTAAAGACCTCAGGATGACAAGTGGATGTCATTCTGAGCAGAGCGAAGAATCTAAATTATAGAGAGGAGAACATATTATGAATGACAAATTACAGGTAGCCATACTTGGCGGAACCGGCATGGTGGGACAGAGATTTATAGCTCTTCTTAACAACCACCCATGGTTTAATGTGAAGACCATCGCAGCCAGCCCCAGAAGTGCCGGAAGAACTTATGAGGAAGCCTTAAACGGAAGATGGAAGCTCGAAGTACCAATGCCTGAATCCGTTAAAAATATCGTGGTCAAGGACGTAAGTAACGTTGAAGAAGTTGCAAAAGATGTAGATTTCTGCTTCTCAGCCGTAGATATGAGTAAGGATGAGATCAGAGCTATCGAGGAAAGATACGCCAAGACCGAAACTCCCGTAGTATCAAATAACAGTGCCCACAGATGGACAGAAGATGTACCCATGATCATTCCGGAGATAAATCCCGATCATGCCGGGATCATTCCGTCCCAGCAGAAGAGGCTTGGAACAAAGAGAGGTTTTATCGCGGTTAAACCCAACTGCTCAATTCAGTCTTATGCTCCTGTCCTCTATTCATGGATGGATTATGAGCCTTATGAAGTTATTGTTTCCACATATCAGGCTATTTCCGGCGCAGGAAAGACATTCAGCGAGTGGCCTGAGATGGAGGGAAATGTAATTCCCTTTATAAGCGGTGAAGAGGAAAAGAGCGAGAAAGAACCTCTTAAGGTATACGGACATATCGAAGGAGACAGGATCGTAAATTATGAAGGAATAAAGATCACATCCCAGTGTATCAGAGTTCCGGTTCTCTATGGACATACAGCTACCGTATTTGTAAAGTTTAAGAAAGATCCCACAAAAGATGAACTGATAAAAGCAATGACATCATTTAAGGGTGAGCCCCAGGAACTTTCACTTCCTTCTGCACCCAAACAGTTCATCCAGTACCTGGAAGATGATAACCGCCCGCAGGTTCAGCTTGATGTGAATTATGAAAGAGGATTCGGAGTCTCTGTAGGACGTTTAAGAGAAGATTCCATATACGACTGGAAGTTTGTGGGTCTTTCACATAATACTGTCCGCGGAGCAGCCGGAGGCGGAGTTCTCTGTGCAGAGCTTTTGAAAGCTAAGGGATATATTACAAAGAAGTAAGATGAAACCCTCATCTGACTGCGAAGTGCTGACAGATGAGGGTTATAAATTAGAGGAATGATATGCTTCTTGCAATAGACATGGGGAATACGAATATTGAGGTGGGTGTAATTGATGATAAAAAGATACATTTCACCGAACGTATTTCCACAGATATAGACAAAACAGAACTTGAATATGCAGTTATCCTGAAAACGGTAATGGAGCTCCACGGCATAGTGCCGGACGGTATCACGGGTTCCATTATATCTTCTGTTGTACCGCCTCTTACCCATATTATTAAGCAGGCTGTCCGCATGCTTATTAAGAATGTGGATCCTATGGTTGTGGGCGCAGGGTTAAAGACCGGTCTTAATATAAAGATCGATGACCCCAGGACCCTCGGAGCTGATCTGGTGGTGGATTCCGTTGCCGGATTAAATGAATACGGAGCTCCCCTTATTATCGTGGATATGGGAACCGCCACAACGATAACCGTTATAGACGCTAATAAAGATTATATCGGCGGAGTTATAATCCCAGGAGTCCGCACTTCTCTTGAAGCACTTGTTTCCAAAACATCACAGTTGCCTAGAGTAAGCCTTTCTGCGCCAAAGAAATTCATCTGCACAAATACCATCGATTGTATGAAGAGCGGCATAATAAATGGTCAGGCTTCACTTGTGGACGGTATGATAGAGAGATTTGAGGATGAGATAGGTGAAAAGGCCACTGTGGTTGCTACAGGAGGACTTTCAAAAGTCATAATACCAAAATGCCGTCACGAAATAATACTTGATAATTCCCTTATGATGAAGGGACTTAAAGTTATATACGATAAGAACAGTAAATAAACTCCTTTGTCATTCTGAGCAAAGCGAAGAATCTCCAATAGTGACAGTAGAGATCCTTCGCTGACGCTCAGGATGACACGAGGGTTGACAGGAAAACATGATAAAGAAATTCGAACGAATAGACAGAAAGATCGTAAGAAAAACAAATATACTTACCTATTGCGACGATACGCTGAAGCTTCCGGATGGAAGGACCGTTGTATACGACACCATGGTACATAACGGAGCCGCTGCAGTTATCGCTGTTACAGATGAAGGAAAGATAGTCATGGTACGTCAGTACAGACATACATTTGACAGGGTCACACTTGAGATACCTGCAGGAGGACGTAATGGAGATGAAGAGTATATCGATGCAGCGATAAGGGAACTCAGGGAAGAAGCCGGTTATAACTGCAGCGAAATAGAGTATTTCATGACTATTGATACAGCTATCGCCTACTCTGATGAAAAGATTGAAATATTTCTTGCAAAAGGGCTCTCAAAGACGAAACAGGATCTGGACCCCGATGAATTCATCGAAGTGGAAGAGTTTGAACTCGATGAACTGACGGACAGGATATTCAAGGGGGAGATATTGGACTCTAAAACAGTGTCCGCCATCATGACATATTATGGTTTTCAATGTAAAATGACGCATTTGATTTAATACGGATTGTTCTGTGCTTCGTACGTGGTTCCAATTACTTTTGACGCTTTAAATCATTTCGATAATTGATTAACATAAAATACAAAAATAATACAAAATTTTTTTTTCACAACATGTAGCGCAGAGATTTTAGGAGTGGAACGACATGTTGTGATTTTTATGTAAAGTGGGAGAAAAACTGCATTTTATGCCCGGTTTCTGTGATTGCAAATAGAAAAAAACCCATTTATAATGTGTGAAGTGGTTCTGATTGGAGAGTCGGAATTATTTCACTACAGGATGGGGAATATATGGAAGATCAAGTTCTGGAGTTCATAAATTATTTACATAATATCAAAAAAGCTTCAGAGAACACACAGCTTTCTTACAGGAGAGATCTCCTTAAGATGGTTGCATTCTTAAAGGGCAGAAATGTGACCGATGCGCTGAAGGTTACCGAACAGGATATGACGGCATACCTTCTGTATTTGGAGAAAAACGGTTTTACACCTGCCACCATATCGAGAAACATCGCTTCCATTAAAGCTTTCTTTCATTATTTCGTGAAGGAAGGCAGGATTGATTCCAACCCGGCAGAAAATCTTAAAGCTCCCAAGATAATCAAAAAAGCACCTGAGATACTGACAATGAATGAGGTTGTAAAGCTTCTTGAACAGCCTTCGGGAAATACACCGAAAGACCTCAGGGATAAAGCTATGCTGGAGCTTTTGTATGCCACCGGAATGAGGGTTACCGAGCTTATTACATTAAAGACTACTGACCTGAATCTTTCCATGGGGTATGTGGAATGTCATGATGAGGATAAGGAGAGGATAATCCCTTTCGGGAATGAGGCCAAACAGGCTCTTCTTAAATACCTTGCACATTCCAGGGAAGTTATGGTAGAAAGTAAGGATGAAACAGCTCTTTTCGTAAACTGTTCCGGAGTGCCGATGTCAAGGCAGGGATTCTGGAAACTCATAAAATATTATGCGAAAAAAGCCGGAATAGAAACGGATATCACACCTCATACTTTAAGACACAGCTTTGCAGCTCATCTGGTTGAGAACGGTGCCGACCTTAAATCGGTACAGGAGATGCTGGGACACTCTGATATCTCCACAACCCAGATGTATGTTTCATTAAGTAAGAACCATCTTAAAGAGGTTTATGATAAAACACATCCAAGACATTAAAAGGAGGATATTATGAAAAAAAGGATTCTTGTACTTGCAGTATCGGTTTGTATGGCATTAGGCCTTATGGGTTGCGGCGGAAACGCAGCCGGAAGTGCAGCATCTTCTTCAGACGGAAAGGTTTGGAAGATAGCTACAGATACAGTGTTCAGACCTTTTGAATATAAGGATGACAATGGAGATTTCGTAGGTATAGATATGGATATCCTTGCTGCGATCGCTGAAGACCAGGGATTCAAGTATGAAGTGCAGATCCTTGGATGGGATGCATCAATTGCTGCATGCCAGTCAGGACAGGCTGACGGAATGATCGCAGGAGCTTCCATTACAGAAGAGAGGAAGAGCTCAGGCTGGATCTTCTCAGACGGTTATTACGATGCTAATCAGTGTCTTGCGGTAGCTGCAGATTCTGATATAAAGGGCTTTGAAGACTTAAACGGTAAGGCAGTTGCAGTGAAGACCGGTACTATGAGTGCTGATTATGCTGAGAGCCTTAAAGATAAATATGGTTTCACTGTTACTTATTTTGAAGATTCACCGACCATGTATCAGGCTGTAGTAGGCGGACAGGTTGCAGGAGCTATGGATGATGCACCTATCATGGCTGCCAGCATTAAAGACGGAAACCTTGCCATGAAGCTTCTTCCCGAAACAGGAAATGATCCCGCTTCATACGGATTCGCTATCTTTAATAAGGATAATCAGGAGCTTGTTGATAAATTCAATGCAGGTCTTAAGAATATCAAAGCAAACGGCAAGTATGATGAGATCATTAAGAAGTATCTCGGATAATTAAACAGGGGTTTACACCATGATACGGATCATAACTACATACGGAGGCCTGCTTTTAACTGCTATGGGCAGGACGCTTTTACTGGCGTTACTGGGTCTCGTATTTGCATGTATCATAGGACTTTTCTTCGGTATTTTAAGCGTCTTAAAAAACAGGGCATGTAATGTGATATCCCAGATCTTTGTAGACGTGATCCGTGGAGTTCCGATGATCGTTCTGGCATTCTTTATTTACTTCGGAATACCATATCTATTCAATACCATTATTGGCGGATTCAATATGACATTAACAGCGCTGCAGGCCGGTACGGCCTGCCTTGCGCTGAATTGTGGTGCTTATATGTCTGAGATCATAAGGGCAGGTATACAGTCTGTTGATATCGGACAGATGGAAGCAGCCAGATCTTTAGGACTGCCTTATGCCACGGCAATGAGAAAAGTGGTTCTTCCTCAGGCTATCCGGACCATGATCCCCAGCATAATAAACCAGTTCATCATTACATTAAAGGATACTTCTATTCTTTCTGTAATCGGTTTCCCCGAGCTCGTTAATACTGCCAAAACTGTTCAGGCAAATACCTTTATGGCTTTCCAGACCTGGGCTATAGTCGGTGTCATGTATCTGATCGTGATCACTATCCTTTCCAGAAGTGCGAAGGTAGTGGAAAGGAGACTGAATGTCGGAAGATAAGAAGATAATGATCAGTGTAAAAAATCTCAAGAAATCTTTTGGCTCTTTAAGTGTGCTTAAAGATATTTCGGTCGATGTAAAAGAGGGAGAGGTTGTTGTGGTAATCGGTCCTTCGGGATCAGGAAAGTCCACTTTTTTACGTTGTTTAAACCGTCTGGAAGAAGTGAACGGCGGTTCTATAGTGATCGACGGAAAAGATATAACTGAAAAAAAGATAAACATTAATAAGGTAAGAGAAAATATCGGCATGGTATTCCAGCACTTCAATCTTTTTAACAATCTGAACGTGATGGATAACATGACTCTTGCACCCGTAGAGTTAAAGAAAGCAAGTCTTTCCGAAGCAAAGGAATATGCGGATCATATGCTTGAAAAAGTTGGTCTTTCGGAAAAGGCTGATGCTTTTCCTTCACAGCTTTCAGGAGGACAGAAGCAGCGTGTAGCCATAGCCAGGGCTCTATGCATGAAGCCGGATATAATGCTTTTTGATGAGCCTACATCCGCTCTCGATCCCGAAATGGTGGGAGAGGTTCTGGGTGTTATGAAGTCACTTGCTTCAGATGGGATGACAATGGTGATCGTAACCCATGAGATGGGTTTTGCAAGAGAAGTTGCAGACCGGATCATTTTTATGGACGGCGGATACATAGTAGAGGAAGGAACTCCTGCAGAGGTTCTCGGTAATCCCAAAGAAAAGCGTACGGTAGACTTTTTGGATAAAGTCTTATAGATCATGAGGGGTTTTTATGAAGAAGATAATCACAATAAGCCGTCAGTTTGGTGCCGGCGGCGGGCAGATCGGAAAGAAAGTTGCTGAAAGACTCGGCTTTTATTATATGGATAAGGATGTTATCATAAGGGCCGCACTTGCTTCAGAGGGATTGACTCCGGACGATTTCAGAAGATTTGATGAAATAGTTCCTTTTGACTTCGGTTTTGGCCAGAGTCTTTTCGATTTTTATAACAGACCCCTTGATGAAAGACTGTTTAATGCTCAGAAAAAGGCTATTTGTTCCGAGGCTGAAAAAGGCGGCTGTGTTATTGTCGGCCGAAATGCAAATTACGTGCTTAAAGAATATGATGATTCGTTGCACGTATTTGTATCCGCTTCTACGAGATTCAAGTTAAAAAACCTGAAAAACAAGATGCCGGATCTTTCGGATGACAAGATCCTTGATGAAATGAGATCCGTTGATAAAAAAAGACGGAAATATTGCACTTATTACACAAACACGGAGTTTGGCGATGCGGATTACTATGATCTGTGTCTTCGAAGCTCCACCTTAGGAATCGATAAATGCGTGGATATTATCTGTGATATTGCGACTCAGTGATCTAAGTAAAAATGCCGGCAGGATCATAGCTGCCTTATTCTTATGCCTGATGGCTTTTACCCTGGTGCTGCTGTTATTCTTAAACGACAGAACAGAGTATTATCTGAAGTCAGATATTGGCGTTTCAAATCTGTTACTGCTTATCGCAGGGGTTATTGTCTCAGTTATCGCAATTGCTGTTCTTGCAGTAGTTTTTAAAAATGCAAGAATTAATTCGTTTCAGGGAACAATATTTATCATTGTTTCTTCTGTTATTCTTTTTATTCTTGAATTACTCTATACTTCCAGCGCTTTCTTTTTTTCTGACTGGGATCCCGCTGCAGTTCTTGACTGCGTCTATAAGATACTAAGGGATGCCGGGGACGAAGTGAGCATAGACTATTTCTCTAATCATCCCAACAACCTGATGATCGTTTTTATTTATGTGACGGTTTTAAGGATCTCAGGTATATTCGGAAGTCAGTCGGTATTATGTCTTACTGCATTTCAGTGCATGCTTTTTACCCTGGCAGGAGTTCTTTTATTCCTGATCGCAAAAGAGATATATTCAATAAGATCAGCCATGTTCATCTGGGTGGTTTATGCTTTATGGATAGGATTTAATCCGTGGCTTATCATTACCTATTCAGATTGTGTGGGTTTGATCTTTCCTTTGCTTATACTGTTTCTTTTTGTAAAACTTGAGAAAAACGGTTCCGGTTTTGTTTTATATGCATTGACGGGAGTTGCTGCGGCTCTGGGATATGCTGTAAAGCCCCAGACCGTCATAATATATATCGCGGTTATCATAGTTACTTTCGCGGGAGCTTCATCCCATAATGATAAGCGTAGGATGAGAGGAATTCTTATCTCTATAATATCCCTTATTCTGATGTGGCTTTTGATCACAAAAGTGTTTTACCCGTCTCTTAATCTTAAGCTTGATAAGAACAGAAGCTTTGGTGCAGCACACTATCTTATGATGGGATTAAATGATGAAACTGACGGTGTTTATTCAAATGATGACACTAATTTCACAGATTCCATCGGAGATCCTGCAGAGAGGACCCGCACAAATCTCACCGTAGCCAAAGAACGGGCTATGGCTTACGGCCCACAGGGGATAATAAAGCATCTTATTAAAAAGCAGCTCGTGAATTTCGGAGACGGAACGTTTGCATGGGGAATAGACGGGAATTTCTTCGCCGGAACCGAATTTGAAGGTATACCTGAGATACATGAGAATAAACTCAGGCCTTATATACTGTCAGTTATCACTGTTGGAGAGAAGTACTTCGGTAAATACAGGATAATACTTCAGACCATTTGGATCACGGTACTG
This sequence comes from uncultured Lachnospiraceae bacterium, assembly GCA_902779445.1. Classification (GTDB taxonomy): domain Bacteria; phylum Bacillota; class Clostridia; order Lachnospirales; family Lachnospiraceae; genus NK4A144. The sequence goes on along the minus strand of CACZBM010000002.1, from coordinate 74,710 downwards.
TTTTTCTGTTTTCTGTCAGGAGTTTTTGCACTTTTTGCAGGAAAAAATTCAGGCCCGGTCTCTGTCATGATGCTCTCGATTTCCGGACTCATCATTTTTGAACTTCTGTTTGAAGCAAAGGCCAGGTATCTGTTTGCATATCTACCGATCTTCTTGATACTTGCTTTTTCAGGAATTATAAAGGGCAGCCGCATAAAATAAACCTTCCAAACGGCTCTGATTGTTTGGAAGATTTATTTTTGCGGCTGCCTTTGTAAAATACTGAAAAAATGTCATCCTGAGCATTGGCGAAGGATCTCTCTTAGATTCTTCGCTTTGCTCAGAATGACATCAGGATGCTCAGAATGACATCAGGATGCTCGGGATAACACTGATTTAATGATATTAACTATATATCCGGAGAATTTTGTGAGTATAAATCCAGCGAGGAAGATCACGGCATAGAGCGGGATAAAGAAGATGATCGAAGAGATCTGACTGAAAGTGAAGCCCTTAACAAGGTACATGATCCCGTAAAGTATCACGTGGTGGACCAGGAATATCCCGTAAGAATATTTACTTATCAAATTAAGAAGAGAATTAACGGAAGCCTGTTTTGTTATAAATGGTGTGACCATCGATAAAAGGATATAGGTCAGTACGGCCATTATAGTACATGTTTCAAGCTTAAAGAGTGGAAGCTCTACATTAATAAAAATAAGAAGGATGGATATGATAAGGATGATGAGAATAAACCGCATTCTTAAATCCATCTTTTTTATTGCCGGAAGTACATAGGTGAGAAGGATAAATCCCAGCCAGAAGTCGAGGATACAGGTCCAAAGACACATGTTGTCGCTTATAGTAATGTGACTGTTATAGTATTTTATAAGGACAATAAAAATGTTTAAGTCCGGTGCACTGGAAAAATAGTGGCGTCTTAAATTGAATAAGAAGAAAAATACGATCAGGAGAGTGCCGGGTATCCGCATTTTGTTCCACAGGAATAAAAGAAACGGGTAAAGGAGATACATGAATATGATGCCTCCTAAGAACCATTCCCCCAGATTATAGTAATTCATGCCAAGATGCAGAAAATAACCGTCCATTCCCAGGAAAGATAAAATGAAATTCTTTCTCGGACCTCCCCAGAACCAGGAGCCGACACGGTTTGAATTAATGACATACATTATGATCCAGGCAATATAAAACATGGGAAAAAGAGAAAGCCATCTTTTACCGTAAAACTTGAGGATATTTTTAACGGTGCTGATAAATCCGGGATCTTCTTTGTCGCTGAAATGCGGATGATTATGAAGAATGGCAGCACCGCTCAGCATAAAGAAAATAGCCACAAAGATCCCACCGTAATCACCGTTCCTAAACATCAGGAACTCCGGACCACTTTCCTTTATCCCGTATTCATAAAAGGTATAACTATAGTGGAATAAAACTATAGCAAGGGCGCTGACAGCCCGTATTACGTTGAAACTCGGTTCGAAATGTTTGCTCATAACAGACATGATAACACACTTGTAATAAAAAAACCTCGATTGTACTGTAAATTGCACTTGTGTTTTTTTTATCAATCCATTAAAATATAGTAGCGTGTTATGACGAAGAATAATTCTTCGTATAAGGAGACTTGAGATCAGTAATCTAATCAGATTTAGAATGAACTTCGAGAGCTCCATAATCCATAATCATTTTTCAATTTCAGGAGGATTTAATAATGGCAGTAAGAGTTGCGATCAACGGTTTCGGACGTATTGGACGTCTTGCATTCAGACAGATGTTCCAGGCAGATGGTTATGAAGTAGTGGCTATCAATGACCTTACTTCCCCCAAGATGCTTGCACATCTTTTAAAGTATGACACATCACAGGGCCGCTATGTTGATTTCGGTCACGAAGATGATGTTACAGCAGACGACGAAGCAGGAACCATCACTGTTAAAGGCCAGACCATCAAGATCTACAAGGAGCCCGATGCCAACAACTGTCCTTGGGGCGATATCAATGTAGACGTTGTTCTCGAGTGCTCAGGCTTCTACACATCTAAGGAAAAGGCTCAGGCACACATCAATGCCGGAGCAAAGAAGGTTGTTATTTCAGCTCCTGCCGGAAACGATCTTCCTACAATCGTATATAACGTTAACCACAAGACACTTACAAAGGATGACAAGATCATTTCTGCTGCATCCTGCACAACAAACTGCCTTGCACCTATGGCTAAGGCTCTTAATGACCTCGCTCCCATCGAGTCAGGTATTATGTGCACGATCCACGCTTATACAGGTGATCAGATGATCCTTGACGGACCTCAGAGAAAGGGTGACCTCAGAAGATCACGTGCAGGCGCTTGCAACATCGTTCCTAACAGCACAGGTGCTGCAAAGGCTATCGGCCTTGTTATCCCTGAGCTTAACGGAAAGCTCATCGGAGCTGCTCAGAGAGTTCCTACCCCTACAGGATCAACCACACTTCTTTTCGCAGTTGTTAATAAGACTGTTACAAAGGAAGAGATCAACGCAGCTATGAAGGCTGCTCAGACAGAGTCTTACGGATATACCGAAGAGCAGATCGTATCAAGTGATATCATCGGTATGAGATACGGCTCACTCTTTGATGCTACTCAGACCATGGTTAGCCCTCTTGAGGGTGGAAAGACCCAGGTTGAGGTCGTTTCATGGTATGATAACGAAAATTCATACACCTCTCAGATGGTTCGTACAATCAAGTACTTCGCTGAGTTAGGTTGATTACCGGTTCAAGGGTAAATATGATCGACTAAAAGGCGGTCCGGTCCAAAAAGGGGCCGGATCGCTTTATTTTATTTCAGGAGGAATTATAATAATGGCTCTTAATAAGAAGACTGTTGATGATTTTAATGCAAAGGGAAGAAGAGTTCTTGTACGCTGCGACTTTAACGTACCCCTTAAGGGCGGTGAGATCACAGATGAAACAAGGATCGTGGCTGCACTTCCTACTATCAAGAAGCTTGTAGGTGATGGCGCAAAGGTCATCCTCTGCTCACACCTTGGAAAGGTTAAGACTGCAGATGATAAAGACGGAAAGTCTTTAGCTCCCGTTGCAAAGAGGCTTTCTGAGAAGCTTGGCAAGGACGTTAAATTCATCGATGATGATAACGTTACCGGAGATGCAGCTACAAAGGCTGTTGAGGCTATGAGTGACGGAGATATTGTTCTTCTTCAGAACACCAGATTCCGTCTTGAGGAAGAGACAAAGCCCGAAAAGGCCGGCGAAAAGTTTGCAGAAGAGCTTTCAGCTCTTGCTGATGACTATGTATGTGATGCTTTCGGTTCAGCTCACAGAGCACATGCTTCTGTTGCAGTTGTTACAAAGTATATTTCAAAGAAGGGCGGCACAAACGCTGTAGGATACCTTATGGAGAAGGAGATCAAGTTCCTCGGAAATGCGGTTGAGAATCCGGTTCGTCCTTTCGTAGCTATCCTCGGTGGAGCAAAGGTTGCAGATAAGCTTGCAGTTATCGACAATCTCCTTAATAAGTGCGATACTCTTATTATCGGTGGTGGAATGGCTTATACCTTCGTTAAGGCTCAGGGCGGTAAGGTAGGAAAGTCACTTATCGACGACAGCAAACTTGATTACTGTAAGGAAATGATCGCCAAAGCTGAGAAGCTCGGCAAGAAGCTTTTACTTCCGGTAGATACTGTTGCAGCTGACGGATTCCCGGATCCTATCGACAGACCCGACCTTGCAACCGAAGTTGTAAGCACCGATGCTATTCCTGATGACAAGGAAGGTCTTGATATCGGACCTAAGACCAGAGAGATATATGCAGATGCTGTTAAGTCTGCAAAGACTGTTGTTTGGAACGGACCTATGGGCGTTTCTGAGAACCCTGTCCTCGCAGCTGGTACCATTGCAGTAGCAGAGGCACTTGCAGCTACAGATGCTACTACCATTATCGGTGGTGGTGATTCCGCAGCAGCCGTTAATAACTTAGGCTTCGGCGACAAGATGACCCATATTTCAACCGGAGGCGGTGCTTCTCTTGAGTTCCTCGAGGGTAAAGAGCTTCCCGGTGTTATATCCGCAGACGACAAGTAAAATATTAGTGTTACTGGTCTTGCGGAAGAAAGTATTTGCTCACGGCTCAGACGGATTCTAAGCTCACCGTTCATTCTGTAGCAAGTGCTCTTGTCGCTCGCCTGAAGCGTGCTCGCTCAGTCGCACTACAGAATTCCGGTTCGCTAAGAATCGCTGGCTAATTGTGAGCCAATACTTTCGTTCCGCTTCGACCAGATACATAATAATTCCGCATATTTTGTATGCCATTACACAGCTGCTAACGAAGATATGTGTTTTTGAACAATTAGCCAGCGATTCTTAATGATCCGGAGTCACGTGGTTCGACTGAGTGAGCATGCTTTAGGCGAACGACATGAGAACCCGTCACGTGACGAACGGAGAATTTAGAATCGTCTGAGCCGTTCAGAAATACCTGGATTCAGAAGCGGCGTCAAGAGAATAATAAAATACAAAGGAGATATTAAAATGGCCAGAAGAAGAATAATCGCAGGAAACTGGAAGATGAACAAGACTCCCAGCGAAGCAGTGGAGCTCTGTAAGACATTAAAGGATCTTGTAAAAAATGACGCTGTAGACGTTGTTTACTGTGTGCCCGCTATAGATATAGTTCCCGTAGCGGAAACGATCAAAGGCACAAATGTAGAACTCGGTGCAGAAAACTTCTATATTGAGGACAAAGGTGCTTTTACCGGAGAGATCTCAGCTCCCATGCTCAAGGACGCAGGAGTAAAATATATCATTATCGGACACTCAGAAAGAAGAGACATTTTCGGAGAAAATGATATACTTATAAATGCAAAGGTTAAAAAGGCATTTGAAGCAGGCCTTTCACCCATTCTCTGCTGTGGAGAGTCACTTGCACTCCGTAAGGCAGGAACATTTAAGGAATGGATCAAGAGACAGATCACATGGGATCTTGATGGTGTAACCGCAGATCAGGTTAAAAAGCTGGTAATTGCTTATGAGCCTATCTGGGCTATCGGAACCGGCGAAACAGCAACTGCTGATCAGGCAGAAGAAGTCTGCAAGCTCATAAGGGATCTTATTGCTGAGATGTATGACAGCGCAACAGCTGAAGAAGTACGTATTCAGTATGGCGGATCCATGAATGCGGGAAATGCTGCAGAGCTTTTAAGCAAGCCCAATATTGACGGTGGTCTTATAGGCGGAGCATCCTTAAAGGAAGATTTCGGCAAGATAGTAAATGCCTGAAATATACAATTAATATAGGAGGTTCACTATGAGCAAGAAAAACGGAGGTAAATCCTCAAATTCTTCAGTAGCATTTATTGACAGTATCAAGACTAAACTGGTAGTCGTAATGATACTTGTTACTGCGATACCGCTTATCATAACCAGTATCGTAAGCTACGTTAATTCTACCAAAAAGGCCATGGCTGATGCCCAGGACGTTCTGGAGTGGCAGGCATGGTACATTGAAGCTGAGTTTTCAAAGATCCTTGAATCCAATATGTCTGCAATGACAGCATTGGCAGACGCTCCCAGTACCATTGCCTTTTTAAATGATCCAAGTGGGCAGACGGTTCCTGCCGAGAATGTCCTCGCACAGATGGCTGCGATCGACAAGTTCTTGGATGACGGAAACGGCACTGTTATTACCGGCGGCGACGGAATGCAGGTACTTAGAACCAAGGGTGACTGTGTGGATGTTTCCGATAGAGAATATTTCAAGAAAGCTATGGCAGGTACCCCCTATATATCCGACCTTATTGTCAGCAAGTCTACCGGCGCGAGACAGATAACCATTGCGGTTCCTATTTTCGCAGAAGGCAGCACTACTGAAACAATAGGAATAGTTCAGAGAAACTATGAGCTTTCTGACCTTCATAAGTTACTTGCCGAAGAGTCCAGTGATGCTTTCGTAGCCGACAGAAACGGTGATCTCCTGGCACATGCACAGTATGAGTACGGAGAAGGTGCCCACGAAGAAGAGAACAGAGGCACTTCCGAATTTATGACATCCGGTAAGCAGGAAGGATTTTATTCTGCAGATACAGGAAAGGGTTACAGCGCATATATAGCATACGTACATGAGCCTTTGACCACTTTCTCTGTTGTAACAGCTAATAATTCAAAGGTTGTCCTTGCCGCAGCCAGAAGCTCTGCTGTTGCTACATGTATCGTTGGTGTGATAATGCTCATCATAGCTATAGTTATATCATTCCTGATGGCAAAGAGCTTTACGGATCCGATACACGCGGTACAGGAATCCCTGGGACAGCTTGCTGACGGAAGATTCGCACCTGTTCAGAAATATGACAGGAAGAAAGACGAGTTCGGAATGATGTCGAGGGCAATGAATTCCGTGATAGATCATCTCTCTAATATCGTTGCCAATATCAAGAGATCTGCAGTGAATGTAGGAGAATCATCCGAGGAACTTTCGGATATGGCTGATCAGATCTCCCAGACCACAGAGGACGTATCAAATGCAGTTCAGCAGATCGCAAGCGGTGCTACACAGCAGGCTGACGAGATACAGTCGGCATCCGAGAACGTGGGCAGGATCGGAGACGCAGTGCATGATGTACAGAGTTCTTCCGGAACTCTTCAGGGTCTCGCAGGCAAGATGAAGGAAGCATCCGAGGTTTCAAGCAAGTCTCTGGAAGCTCTCCAGACATCATCTTCTGAAATGACCAGCAAGATCGACGATATCACGCATGCGATCGAAGCTACACAGAATGCTGTATCCAATATTAACGAGAAGGTAGAGGGCATTTCCTCTATCGCAAGCCAGACAAACCTTCTGTCACTCAATGCTTCCATCGAGGCAGCAAGAGCAGGAGAGGCAGGACGCGGATTCGCGGTTGTTGCGGAAGAGATCGGAAAGCTGGCTGATGACTCGAGGATCATGGCAGAAGAGATCCGTAAGGAGATGGATGTTCTCTTAGAGCAGTCCAATGCTGCAGTTGGCGTTGCTGATGAAGTAAGAAACGGAAATATGGAACAGCAGACAGCTCTCGGTGAGACGATCGAGTCCATAAGCGGTATGATCGGTGACATCAACGATACTGTTGGCGGAGTTCAGCAGATCTCAGAAGGCGCTACGACCTGTGATAATTCCAAGGATACGGTTGTGGATGCCATGAGCGCACTCTCAGCTATCTCGCAGGAGAACGCGGCGAGCAGTGAGGAGACCGGAGCTTCCATGGAAGAGCTTTCCGCTACGGTTACAACCCTTGCAGGCAGTGCCAATAACCTCAAGGATATCGCAAAGAAGCTTAATGAAGAGATGGAATTCTTCAAAAACTGACAGTTTTCCTGAAATATCTACATTTTGCAGAGGGGGAGTCATTCTCCCCCTCTCTTGATATATAAAGAGCTGCGCCAGCAGCGATTTTATAACGAGCAAAAAGCGAAGCGTTTGTGAGTTTAACATGCGTATAAACATAAAAGAGAAAAACAGAATACTGAATTTTATGGGTGCAGAGATAGTTTTTATCCTGTGCGTTGCTTTATTCACGATTTTTCTCGTAAACATCGACCATTATTACAGAAAGCTCCGTATGGAAAGAGCAATCGGGGCAGGACAGGCATCCGGATCCAGGATCGTGGAGCTATTGGATGACGGTGTCTACTGTGCTGATGTTATAAACATCATGTGTCATGATGAGTGGCCAGATATCAATAAGATAGATATGGTTTCAAATCATTTTATTAATGACAGTTCAGATGTGATACGTTCAGTTATCATTTATGAAGGTGATAATATCGAAAGTATCTATCCTATGGAAAGCTATTCCCCGGAACTTGATTCTCTCCTTAAAGAGGGCGGGGCTTTATATAAAGATACTGTCTATGCAAAGGAAATGGGAATTCAGCATATCTCAAATTCCTTTGATCTTTTAAGTGGTGATAAAGCGTTTGCAATAATCCAGCCGGTTCCTGATGATGACAGGAATGAAGGAGATAAGCATTACACAGGTGTTGCAGTAGTGCTTCTGGATGTGGATATGCTTCTTGAAAAGGCAGGTGTTTTTGACCTAAAAGATCAGAATTATAATTACATGTTGTATAAGACCGATGAAGCTACAGATGAAACGGAAACTTTGGCGTCTTTCGGTTCGGAGTATCTCAAAGATCCTGTTAAAGTAGACAAGGTAATGCCTAACGGTGAAGTATGGCATTTTCTGATATCCATGAACGGAGGATGGACAACTACTGCCGAGAGAGCTTTCTGCTGCATAGTTGTGATTGTAATGTCGGTACTTATTGCATTCATTGTTCATCTTTTCCTCAGATTAAAAAGCAGAGAAAAAGAACTTAAGAATCTTTCATATTCAGATTCCCTTACCAAGCTTAAAAATACGCGGGCTTATTCCGATGCTCTGGAAGAACTTAAGGATAATGATGAGGAATACGGTATTGTATTTATCGATGTAAACGGATTTAAGAGGATAAATGATACATACGGACACAGGACAGGCGATGAGATCCTGAATATTACCGCCGAGAGGATAAGTAACACCATTCGTCATGGAGATGTGATATACAGGATAGGCGGCGATGAGTTTGCAGTCATTATCCATGGCACACATGACGAAGATTTCTACAATGATGTGATCCACCGGATGAAGGACGCAATGATAAGAAAGGTTTCAATTCAGGATAATACCCTTCATGTTTCCATTAGCTGCGGCTTTGCAAGATATCCTTATGACGGAACTGATCCTCATTCCGTTGTCCAGGTAGCAGATACCGAGATGTATAAAGATAAGGCAGCACAGAAGACCGGCGATACAAAGACCTATTACTGGTTTAATCATGACGGACTCACAGGTCTTTTAAACCGCGACGGCTTCTATAAGGCCGTGGCCCTTTACTTAAGTGAGCATGAAGAATCAGAACATGTGATGATCTGCACGGATATCAGGAACTTTAAGATCATTAACCAGCTATATGGTACCGGAAAAGGAAATGAGATCATCATAAAGGAAGCAAAGCTATTAAGTAAAGAATATGCCGAAAACGGTATTTTATGTGCAAGGATAAGTGGTGACAGGTTTGCGATTCTTATGGATGAATCAGTCTTTGATGAAGAAGAGATCTCTAATATCATGAAAGACTTCCAGAAAACCGCTATGGGTGACAGCTACAGGATGATAATACAGCTGGGAGTATACCGGGTTTCCGATACGGATCTTTCTCCTGCGATAATGCTTGATAAGACCGAGATGGCATTGAAGTCTGTACACAGTGACAGAGAGTTTGAACTGATCTACTATTCCGATGATATGATAACTGATACACTCCTTGAAAACGAGGTGTTAAATAAATTCGATAATGCACTTAAGAATAATGAATTTGTAATGTATCTCCAGCATCAGGTAGACAGGGATGGGAATCTTCTGGGAGCGGAAGCCCTTGCCAGGTGGATCTCAGGCGGAAAAGTCGTGAGTCCTGCTGACTTTATACCGGTGCTTGAAAAGACCAATCAGATCTACAAGCTTGATAACTTTATCTGGGAACAGGCAGCGAAGCGCCTCAGTACCTGGAAGGGTACACCTTTGGAGAAACTGTCGATCTCAGTCAATATTTCGCCTAAAGATATTTACAATATCGATATTGAGAAGAAGTTTAATGAATTAAGATCTAAATATGATATAGATCCCGGATCTTTAAAACTGGAGATCACGGAAACTGCTGTGATGCTTGACAGGACCGATGGATCAAGGCTTGTTGACAGGTTAAAGGAACTTGGATTTGAAGTGGAGATGGATGATTTTGGATCAGGCTATTCATCCTTAAATATGCTTAAAGATATTAAGATCGACGTTCTGAAGATTGATATGGGATTCCTTAATGAAACCGACGACGAAGAGAGAGCCGCCGTTATAATAGATTCTGTCATATCAATGGCAAAGAAACTGGGAATGACAGTTATCGCAGAGGGTGTCGAGAAGAAAGAGCAGGTAGAGTTCCTCTCCGAAATGGGATGCGATGTGTTCCAGGGTTATTACTTCAGCAAGCCCATGCCGGTTGAGGACTTCGAAAAAGAAGTGATGGGAGGGATCTAAGTGCTCCGCCTCGCCTCAGTTCGTCAGTGGATATTCACAGGTATAAGGCCACTGATAATCATAGGGGAATACTGTGGGATTGATATATTCCATCTCAACCCCCTTAGCTTCCGCATTTTTACGTATGGCTTCCTTTACCTTTTCCTTCACATAAACATCTACACCATAAAGAGCATACTGGTTGATCCTTGTTACTGAAGAGGGGATCTCTGCTTTCATCATAGCCTGAGGAAAACAGATTAGAGTTGTCATATCTTTATCATAGAGGCAGTAGCTGAAAGAGGTAAAATAAGGGTTATCATTTGAAACCTCGATATACTGCAGGTTTATCTGATTTCTGAATGTATCTGCTGCTATCTCAGTCACGGTTTCCCCGATATGGATCCCCATAACAACATTATTAGGACGCATGGAATGACTGTCCAGCTTTGTAAGAGGCGGAGTATTGATCTCAGCCATTGTGGGAAAAGCTGAAAACACAGATATACCCGTGAATAACATGAGGAATATCAATATTCTTTTTTTATAACCGCTAAATACTCTCATAGAATTCCAAAATATCATAAATTATGGTAAACTGATATGGACTGTATATCCATAGTACATTTATTTGTATAAATTGGCAATATATTCGGTAGCCGGAGATGAAGCGAAACACTACAATAATAGTTTTTCTATTATTTTTTATACTGATCATAGGTATGTTTTACTTTTCGGGCGTTGAACTAAAACCTGTAGCTGATGATGAGGGGAATAAGAGGTTCAGGGTCGGTTTGATATTGCACGGAGCCCATGATGACAGAGGATGGTCAGAATCCCACTATGACTCCATTATCAAAGTTTCTGCCGAAGAAGATTTTCTCCTTGAGTTATATGAAAATGTACCGGTTAACAGGTATTGCAAAGATAAGATGCTCTCGCTCATAAATGATGGATGTGATCTCATTATTCTGGACTATGATGGTTATGAACAGTATGCAAGAGATCTTGCAATTGATCATCCCGAGGTGGAATTCTTAAATGCAAACGGCACCGGATACAGATTAAATTATTGCAGTTTTATGGGCAGAATGTATCAGGCAAGATATCTTCTGGGTATTTTGGCCGGATTGCAGACTGAGACCAATGAGATCATATATACAGCGCCATTTGCCAGCAACAGAGTGATACGGGGTATTGATGCATTCACGATCGGAGTAAGAAAAGTAAATCCGGATGCAACTGTCTATGTAAGATATACCGGATCCTGGGATGATGATAACAAGGCATCAGAAGCCACTAAAAAGCTGATCGATGATCACAATGCAGATGTTCTGGTCTGTCACCTTAACTCGAAGAAGCCGCTGGAGATCGCCAATTGGAGAGGGATCTGGACTATCGGTTATCACATGAATAATGAATATCTTTACCGGGATACTTATCTTTCTGCGGCAGTATGGGACTGGGACAACTTTTACAAAGAACATATTGAGGACAGTAAGTATAACCGTTTTACAGGTGAATATCACTTCACCGGGATCGATCAGGGAGCGGTGGATATTTCGCCTCTTACACACCATGTGAAGCCTGAGATAAAAGACATCGTCCTGGCTGAAAGAGAAAAGCTCATAAACCGTGAATATGATGTGTTTTACGGGCCTGTATATGACAGGGACGGAAATCTCGTTATTCCTGCATCAGAATCTGCTACAGATAATATACTGCAGAAAACCATTGACTGGTATGTTCCGGGGGTGGTTATAGATGAATAAGGGAAGCAAGCTTGTAATGAATCTCTTTTTCATATCGGTGTTCATCCTTATCAGTATTTTACTCTATTTGACCATTTCTTTTTTCGCGAGCGGAGTCAGGGATGATACCGTAAAGATAGGTCTTATATTAAAGGGAGGCCGTTATGATGCCGGCTGGGATGAAGCAAATGCCACCGGAGCTAAAGAGGCAGAAGAAAATCTGGGGTTTAAGCTTATCATAATGGATAATGTGGAAGAAAATGATGAACCACTTATAAATGCTGTAAATAAGCTTATTTCAAGCGGATGTAAAGCTATTATCTTTTCAAGTTACGGCTATGAACCGATAATGGAAAAATACGGCAGTGAATATGCCGATACGATATTCTACTTCAATGCACCCACCGGTGACTACAAGAACTTTGTAAAGTATTCGGGGCGTATCTATCAGGCAAGATATCTTGCAGGACTGGTGGCAGGAAAGTCCTCTGAGACAAACCACATCGGATATGTGGCATCTTTCCCTAATAATGAAGTCATACAGGGAATAAACGCTTTTACTCTTGGATGCAGAAGGTCAAACCAGCATGCGGTCGTGGATGTTTACTATACCGGAAGCTGGTCTGATAAAGATAAAGAGACTGAAGGCGCCAAAAAACTTATTTCCGACTATGACGTGGATGTTCTTACGGTACATGAAAACAGTAATTATGCAGGAACCGTTGCAAGAGACAACGGTATAAGATATATAAGCTGTCACGCACCAACCGGTGAAGATAATGAGCTTGCCTGTGTCTATACCGACTGGGGAAAGGTATATACAGCGGTAATACGGGATTTTATGAGAGGTACCATTGAGAGAAGCCGGGGATACTGGCTTGGGCTTGAGGATGATTATGTCGGAATTTCTGAGATTTCTGAAGATGTTCCGGATTATGTATTAAAAAATGTCGAGATCGAAAGAAATGAAATAATAAAAGGTGTTGACGTATTTTCAAATAATATCAAAGATACCGAAGGGATCATGAGATGCAGATCCGGAGAGATAATACCGGATAATGAACTCGCAAAGCATATGGACTGGTATATTCAGGGAGTATTCATAAGGGATGCACAGAAGGAAGGATGAATTAATAAGAGTCATCATAGTGTGGCTTTTATTCATAGTGGTTCTTTTAAGCTCCGGGATACTTTTGCAGTCACGGCTTAAAGACCTGACCAATTCATATATTATGGACCAGGTTTCTGTACAGGCCGATCTTACTGCAGAAGTTGCTTCTGATGAGTTTTTTAAGGAGATCGATAATTTAAGCTATATCTCCAGATTTATTGAGAAACAGGGAATCGCCGGAAAGCACTCTCTTGATGCTGTTGCTATGGTTGATGAACATGAATCCATGGGTATCCTTGCGTTAAACGGTAAGGCGGTTAGCGGAGAATCTTTAAGTGCCGCAGATTATCCCGGTATTCAGGATGCATTTAGGGGAAACAGGAATATCAGTTATTCCGAAGGAAAGGGAATGATTTTCACCTGTCCCGTGTATGACGGAAAAAACGTAAAATATGTAATCTATAAACTGTATGATGATGTTGCCATGAGCAGGAACATCAATATCAATTCTTCAGATAACAGAAAAGTCGTTATTACCACGAGAGACGGCAATGTTATCATGTCCTTCAGCGATGTTACCAGATCTGAAGCTAATAATTTCAATAGCGAAGAATTTAAGGCTGTATATCGGGATCTCAGCGGCAGGATGGATCTTTCATCCTCAGCAGCAGGATTAGGTACTATCGATGATGAAGAATATGCTTTCTTCATGGCCGAGATCCCCAATACCGGCTTCCGTATCGAAGGCTATATGCCTGCAGAAAATGTTACCGGTGGATTATCAAAGGTTAGTTATCTCATTATTTTCGTATATGGATTCATGCTTGTACTCTTTGCCATTGGTACACTGTATCTCATAATCACTGCCGAAAAAGCAAATGAGAGCGAAGAGTTAAGAAAAGCAAAGAAGATCGCGGAAGAAGCGAATAAGGCTAAGAGCTCATTCCTTGCAAGCATGTCCCACGAGATAAGAACTCCCATAAATGCGGTTCTCGGAATGGATGAGATGATCATCCGCGAAACAGATAATGAGCATATCCTGGAATATGCCAGCAATATCAATAATGCCGGAAAGACTCTTCTTAACCTTATTAATGACATCCTTGATTTTTCAAAGATTGAAGCCGGAAAGATGGAGATCATCCCTAAGGACTATAAGACCAGCTTTATGATCTCTGATCTTGTGAGTATGATCGCTGTCCGTGCGCATAATAAGGGTCTAAAGTTTGAAGTCAAGGCAGATCCTTCACTTCCTTCCGTACTTAACGGAGACGAAGAGAGGGTAATGCAGTGTATCTTAAATATCCTTACGAATGCAGTTAAATATACGGAAAGAGGTACAGTAACCTTTAATCTTTCCGGTGAAAAGATCTCCCAGCAGGAGATAATGCTTAAGGTAAGCGTTTCCGATACGGGTATAGGTATCAAAGAAGAAGATATAGAAAGGCTGTTTTCACCCTTTGAGAGAGTGGATGAAGAGAGAAATAAGAGTATTGAAGGTACCGGACTTGGGTTAAGTATCGTTAAGAATCTGTTATATCTCATGGATACTAAGCTTCAGGTTGAAAGTACCTACGGAAAAGGTTCCAGGTTCTTCTTTGACATAAAACAGGGTGTGTCTGACTGGAGTCCCATGGGAGACTTTGCTGAAGAGTATAAGAAAGCCATTTCTTCACAGAGTAAGTATAAAGAGCTCTTCAGAGCTCCTAACGCCCGTTTACTTGTAGTAGATGACACAGAGATGAACCTTACGGTATTTAAGGGACTTCTTAAGAAGACTAAGATCAAGATCGACACATGCCTGAGTGGATTTGAAGCAATTGAAATGGTTAAGAAGAGGGAATATGATATCCTCTTCATTGATCACCGTATGCCCAAGATGGACGGTGTAGAGACCTTGGAGATCCTTAACGAAATGGAAGAGAACCTGAGCCTGGGCGTTCCATGTATTGCATTTACAGCTAATGCCGGAGCAGGTTCCAGAGAACTGTACCGCTCATACGGATTTAATGATTATCTGTCAAAGCCTGTATCACCTACGGAGCTTGAAGAGATGATCCTCAAGTATCTCCCGGCAGAGAAGATATCTATTCTTGCTGAGGGAGAGGAAGAGAATGATGTTGAAGAGGGTGTAGCCGACGATGATGCTTTTGAGAAGGCTTACCAGGATGCGGAAAACCTCATTTACAATGTGGCGATCGCAGGATGCGGCAGTAAGGAGCTTCTCAGAGAAACCGCAACTCTGTTCTATAAGACCATAGACGAAAGGTCAGCTGAGATAGAGAAGTATTTTATTCAGGAAGATATGGAGAACTATACTGTTAAGGTTCATGCCCTGAAGAGCTCCGCGAGACTTGTGGGTGCAGTATGGCTTTCACAAAAAGCAGAATATCTTGAAAGATGCGGTAATGAACGGAATATTGATGAGATCAGGGCAAAGACGCCTGAATTATTAAAGGATTACAGAGAACTTAAGGAGTCAATGGCTGATATTTTCAAGAATTTCGGTAAAAACTTAACTGAAATGGAGAATTCTGATATTCCGAACGATATTAAGGAACGGATGAGTAAGGAAATGTTTGATAACTACATTTCAGACATAAAAACTGCTGTTGAGAACTTTGACTTTGACTCTGTCAAGGATACCATCACACTTATGAAGGAATACAGGCAGAGCGAAGAAAAGAGCAAGATATTAAGTAAGATCTATGATGCAGCGGATATGATGGATGAGGAGAAGATTGAGGAGTTGGTGGGTGAGCTGGAATAGGATAAAATAGGAAACAACGGAGTTCTAAGTTCAGCTTCGATCAGGATGATCTCGCTTCACTAAGAACTCCGTTGTACAAGCCATCTAAGCTCGAAAGAACCTCGCTAAGATGGCATAGCAAGGTTTCATAGCAAGCCGCTAGACAGACTCGAACTGTCGACCTACGCATTACGAATGCGTCGCTCTACCAACTGAGCCATAGCGGCACTGTTAAACAGCTTTCTTAGTTTACTATAGAGTATTTCAAAAATCAAGAGATTTAAACGGCTTCTCCCTATGGGAGAAGCTGGCAGCACGAAGTGCTGACTGATGAGGGTGTATAAAGTCAATACGAAAGGACGGTTATTTTCATGAAGATCACAGACACAGTAAAGTATGTAGGAGTGAATGATCACGAGGTTGACCTTTTCGAAGGACAGTACGACGTTCCAAACGGAATGGCCTACAATTCTTATGTCATTCTGGATGAGAATACAGTGGTAATGGACACTGTTGACATCAATTTCAAAGATGAATGGCTGAAAAATATCGAAGGTGTTCTTGAGGGAAAGAAACCGGATTATCTCGTGGTATCCCATATGGAACCTGATCATTCCGCCAATATCAAGAATTTTCTGGATAAATATCCGGATACCACGGTTGTGGGAAATGCCCAGACTTTTAATATGATGGGGCAGTTTTTCGCACTTCCTTCCGATATGAAAAAGCTTGTAGTAAAGAACGGGGATACTCTGGAAACAGGAAAAAGTACACTTACCTTTGTGTTCGCACCCATGGTTCACTGGCCGGAAGTCATGGTTTCCTATATGACTCCCGAAAAGGTTCTTTTCTCTGCCGATGCCTTCGGTAAATTCGGAGCTCTAGATGTTGATGAAGACTGGGCCTGTGAAGCAAGACGTTATTACTTTGGAATAGTCGGTAAATACGGTGTTCAGGCGCAGAATCTTCTTAAAGCTGCATCAGGACTTGATATTGAGATCATCTGTCCTCTTCACGGACCCATACTCACAGATAATCTCGGATATTACCTGGATCTTTATAATAAATGGTCAAGTTATACACCTGAAAATGAGGGAATACTCATTGCCTATAATTCAGTATACGGAAATACAAAGGAAGCAGCCCTTCTCCTGGAAGAACTGCTTAATAAAAAAGGTGCTCCCAAAGTTGTGGTAACAGATCTTGCAAGGGATGATATGGCGGAAGCTGTAGAGGATGCTTTCAGATATGACAGGATCGTTCTCGCTACACCTACATATAACGGAGATGTATTCCCCTTCATGAGGACGTTCATTGATGCGCTTTTAGAAAGGAATTACCAGAAGAGGAAGATCGGTATCATAGAGAACGGCACCTGGGCTCCCATGGCCGCAAAGGTCATTAAAGGAATGTTTGAAAAGAGTAAAGAGATCACCTTCGTAGAGCCCGTAGTTACGATAAAGTCTGCTCTGAATAACGACAGCCGCAAGGCGGTAGAAGATATGGCAGATGCACTGCTGAAATAAAACAATGTTTTTATAATACAGAAATTGCTCCGTTGCTTCGCAACTCCCGCAATTTCTGAGCATTATAAAAGCAGCGTACGGGAGTCGGACCCGCCTCCTCAGCTTGGGAAGCTGATATACTACCGATGTACTAACGCTGCTTAATTCTAGTAAAGGATAAACCAAATACTTTTTTAAGTCAATATGATTCTTTATATCCCATGGACTAATCCCGGGATAAAAAAAATAAACTAATTATAAGGAGGAAACGATTTTAAAATGGCGGATCATTCATTGATGTCGTTTAGCTGCCCGGAATGCGGCGGTTCCATGGTATTCAATCCCACTAAAGGGAAGCTCCAGTGCGAATACTGTGATTCCCTGTTTACAAGGGAAGAAGTGGAAAAGTTCTTCGCTGAAAAGGAACAGAAGATCGGTGAAAAAGACGAAAGTAAGGGATGGGGTGAAGAGGAAGAGAGCTCAATGAGAGGCTATAACTGTTCATCCTGCGGTGCCGAGCTTATTACCGACGCAAATACTGCTGTTATGAGGTGTCCTTACTGCGGAAACCAGACCGTGGCACCCGTACAGTTCAGCGGTGCATTAAGACCGGACTATGTAGTGCCCTTCGCATTTACTAAAAAACAGGCGATTGAAAAGTATAAAGGATATTATAGCGGCAAGTTCCTTCTGCCAAAGGACTTTATTGCTTCAAATCAGGTAGAAGAGATACAGGGTGTATATGTACCATTCTGGCTGTTTAACGGAACAGCCGATGCCGAAGGTGAATATGAAGCCTATGACAAGCATGATGAAGGTAATTATGAAATAACGGAATACTATAAGGTGGACAGAAAAGGCCGGATAGGTTTCACCAATGTGCCCACTGATGCGTCAGTAAGAATGGCGGATGACCTTATGGATTCCATAGAGCCTTATAAATTCGATAAACTTGAAAAATTCACAACTGCCTATCTTCCCGGATTTATGGCGGAAAAATTCGATGTAAAGCTGGAGGACGAACTGGACAGGGCCGGAAGCAGAGTGAAGGAATCCGTGAAAAAAAAGCTCCATAACACCATAAAACATAGCGGATTTAGTACGAAGCATGAAAAAATAGATGTAAATTTCAATGATACAAAATATGCCCTGCTTCCCGTATGGCTGCTCACCACAAACTGGAACGGAAAGAAGTGGACCTTTGCCATGAATGGTCAGACCGGTAAGTTTATAGGAGATCTGCCTGTAAGTAAATTAAAGCTGACGCTGATCTCAGTTGCAACCTTTATAGCAAGCTTTATTATTTTCTCCATGATCTGGAGCGTATCATAGAAAACGAGGTGATTATAGATGTTTATGGTTTTAATCTGTGCCATTGTAGTTACGGTTCTTGTGGCCTGGCTCTGCTATAAAAGCATGAAACCTGTGAGCAATGCAAGCTCTGCCGATAATTATGTTGAAAAAGATATTATATTTAGTATAAATACTGAAAATTTTTTAAGAAAAGAGAAAAAGAGGAAGAAAGACGATGATTGAAATAAGCAGTGAAATGACTGCTAAATTAATAGCCACTGCTCATGAAATGCAGAAATACTCATATATTCCCTATGTGGAATTTGCAGTAGGAGCTGCACTGTTAACAGCAGATGATGAGATCTACACAGGATGTAATATCCAGAACGCTGCGCTTTCTCCCAATATCTGTGCTGAAAGAACCGCATTCTTTAAAGCAGTGTCGGAAGGAAAGACGAAATTCAAGGCTATTGCCATTGTAGGAGGACCGGATAGGGAGATAGGCGACTTCTGTTTCCCCTGCGGAGTTTGCAGGCAGGTTATGGTGGAATACTGTGATCCGGATTCCTTTATTATAATTACAGCCAATGATAAGGGAGAAGTCAAGACGGTTACTCTTTCAGAATTACTTCCTTATTCTTTCGGGCCTGAAAATCTGTAAAAGATTCTGCAGGAAAGCGGATGCCTGTGTTTGACTGCTATCGGCTGTTATTTGACAAATTGTACAGAAAATATTATCATTTACTGTAATTCTGACTAATTTTCGATCAAAGGATAGAGTTATATGGATAATTTAAGCGGACTCAGTCCCGAACAACAGGCTTTATTTGCCAGTATAATGGGTAACTCATCACAGGCACAGGCTCATTCGCCGGTAATCCCGACACCTGATCCTACGCCTGCTGCTGCGTCCGAACCTGCGCCTGCTGCTGCGGCACCTGCTGGCGGAGGCGGAGATGATGGCCGTGTCCTTAGCCAGGCTGAAATAGATGCGCTTATTGCCTCAATGGCAAATTAAAGGGATCGTTCGTTATGCCTACAGTTAAGGTAAAAGGCAATTTTGTTGTAGATGACATGCCAATAATAAACATGATAGTTGCTGAGTGTTTCATGGCTATCATGTTTTTTACTTGCAGGGCGGCAGGAGTATTTTTGGCTCAGGTGGGTTTTGGACTTGTATGGTTCTTTTTGACCGTATTTATATGGCTCAAAGCCCAGCTTTGTGTTACCAGTGTGGTTGTCACTAAGCATTATATCGTCGTTAAACACGGTAATGAGATCAAGTATCAGATACCCCTTGCAGAGGTTAGATCAATAGAAGTGGGGAAAAATAATAAAGTTACCGTACATGGTTCAAAGAATTATAAGGTTGGGAAGATGCCTCAGGCCAACAACTTTGAAGTGATGATAAATAAAATGATGGAAAACCTATACTAAGGCCTTTTTCATTATGCATTCAAGTTCAACAGCCCTTGAAGACCAGGTGTGGTTTTTAAGGGCATTTTCATACCCTGCTTCAGCAATATCCTTCATTTCATTTATATTATCAAACAGATATGCATATTTTCCTGCAATCCCGTCCTTAAAATCTCTTAAGTTTTCAAGGCCATAGAATACAATATCTTTTCCATCGGTAAACTGACGCAAAAGTGCTTCGGAAGTGTCAGACAGACACAATGCCCCGTTTAAGCATGTATTATAAACTCTGTCATGACCGCCTTTCTTAAACCATGGCATGATGTTAAGGGATACTCTTGCATTGGCAATTGCCTTCAGGCAGGTAACTGAATCAACATTTCCCATATTTATGATATTTTCAGGATGGCTGCATGGAAGCTCATCATATCCGGCTCCATAAACTGTTATCTTATAACCGGCATCAGCGATTGCCGAAACAGCCATACCCCTGAAGAAATGCCGTATCTGAAGATCAAGGAATATCATGTTTTCCAGACAGTCTCTTAGATATGCATCATTGGCGTCATCTCCGAATTCTCCCACGATCCTTTCTATTGCAACATCTTCAAGAGTGCGGTGAGGCTCTTTCTTAAGCGCCGCAAGGATCCCGTGATAAAAATCAATGACGGTCTTATCACAGCCCTTAAGATATTTTTCAAAGTATTCCGGCTTCATATAGTTGCCGCAGAAGATGATATCATTCTTTCTATCAAAGAAAGGAATAAGGTCGTTTTTTCCGGCAGTCACTTTTTCTGATCCCGGTTCAAACGTGCCGGATACATAAGGGATCAGCTGTGTTCCTCCGAGATAAACTATGTTCTCTGCATTGATCTCCGGGAAAAAACGCCGCATATAATCCCTGTGGTTTTCGTCTATTGAGATCTGGATATATTTTTCGGGGATATTCACAAATTCCCTGTGGTAATAATATGGATGATCAACCACTATATTTATAATTGGAATGCCGGTTTTCTTAAGATATACGGGGTCCTTCCCGTTTTTCTCGCAGAGCAGGGGATCATTTATCATTCCGTTAAAATTAAAGGACAGGAAAACTGTATTCCCGATCTCTACGAATTTATCAAGGATCTTCTTGCTTGTAATGGGATCGGCACAGTCATAGATAAATATCTCATGCCCCATAGCCTTAAAGCATTTAGCTAGCTCAAACGAAAAGAACTCCTGGCTTTCTATAGTATTTTTGAATAATACGATCTTCATAGTGTTCTTAATATAAAACCCGTTGTGTTCGCTGACTGATGCATTTCAAATAAAATGACGTCGTTCCTGCTGACCAATCTATTTCGGGACGCTCTTGCTCTGGGCCGAAAACGCAGCGGTACTAATGCCCTAAAATACAGGGCATAAGTGCCGGCGTTTTCTCACAGCCCGAAATAGATTAGTCAGCATCCACGACTCACGTTTATGGAAATAATCATAACGTATCCACAGCGTATGATGCAAATAATATAGGATTCCTATGAACATATGAAAGATGAGATATTATTGAAAGCTGGCAGAAACGCGCGTGTGTTACTGCCAGCGTTGGATTGTTTTTTACAATACAGAACATACATTCGAATATATCTTGTGCTGAGTTGAAAAATGTGATAAAATCGCCAATGTTTGAATAATCTTAGTATTGTTGTCAGGAGAGGAAATGGCGGAGATCGATAATTATGACGAGGGTTCGATACAGGTCTTAGAAGGTCTTGAACCCGTGAGAATGAGACCGGGAATGTATATAGGAAGTACCGGCTCAAGAGGTCTGAATCATTTAATATATGAAATAGTAGATAATTCTGTGGATGAGCATCTGGCAGGCCACTGCAGTGAGATCAGGGTAACTCTGAATCCTGACGGAAGCGCCACAATTGAAGATAACGGAAGAGGTATACCCGTGGGAATGCATGAAAAAGGCATATCTGCGGAACGTGTAGTATTAACTACCCTTCATGCCGGCGGAAAGTTCGATGATACAGTTTATAAGACCAGCGGAGGTCTTCACGGAGTAGGCTCTTCTGTAGTAAATGCCCTTTCAGAGTGGCTTGATATCACCATTTCAAGAGACGGTCTCATAAGCCATGACAGGTATGAAAGAGGAAAGCCAACTGTAGACCTTGTAAAAGGCCTGCTTCCAACCATCGGTACCACCAGAAAGACCGGCACAAAAATATCATTTAAGCCGGATAACGAGATATTTGATACAGTCAGGTTTAAGTCTGAGGATCTAAAGAGCAGGCTTCATGAGACTGCATATCTAAACCCGCTTCTTACCATTATATTCAGGGATGACCGCGAGGGACCCGGAGAAAACGTTATATTTAATGAGCCTGACGGCATCAAGGGATTTGTCAGGGATATGAATGCCTCCAGGGAAGCGCTTACTCCCGTAATTTATTTCAGCGGCGAATCGGAAAATGTGCAGGTGGAGTGCGCATTCCAGTATATCAATGAATTTCATGAGGAAGTCCTGGGATTCTGTAATAATATCTTTAATTCCGAGGGAGGATCACATCTGACCGGGTTTAAGTCTACTTTTACTACGGTCATGAACAGCTATGCCCGTCAGATCGGAGTTTTAAAAGAAAAAGACCAGAATTTTAACGGTGCCGATATCAGAAACGGTATGACCGGGGTTATAAGTATCAAGCACCCGGATCCCAGATTTGAGGGACAGACAAAGACGAAGCTCGATAACCAGGATGCAGCGAGAGCTGTGGGAAAGGTTACCGGAGACGAGATACAGCTTTATTTTGACAGAAACTTAGACATCCTGAAGTCGATCCTCGAATGTGCGGAAAAAGCTGCAAAGATCAGGAAAACTGAGGAAAAGGCAAAGACAAACCTCCTTACAAAGCAGAAATATTCCTTTGATTCAAACGGAAAACTCGCTAACTGTGTATCAAAGGACGCAAGTAAGTGTGAGATATTCATAGTAGAGGGTGATTCCGCAGGAGGATCCGCTAAAACTGCCCGTGACAGAATGTATCAGGCTATCCTGCCGATCAGGGGAAAGATCCTCAATGTAGAAAAGGCTTCCATAGATAAGATCCTTGCAAACGCAGAGATCAAGACCATGATAAATGCTTTCGGATGCGGATTTTCGGAAGGTTACGGTCAGGACTTTGATATTACAAAGCTAAGATACGATAAGATAATAATCATGGCGGATGCGGACGTGGACGGTGCACATATAGCGACCCTGCTCCTTACGTTGTTCTACCGCTTTATGCCCGAACTTATCTATCAGGGACATGTATATATCGCTATGCCTCCTCTTTATAAGGCACAGCCCCAGAAGGGAAAAGAAGAGTATCTATATGACGACAGGGCTCTTGCTGAATACCGTAAGACCCATAAAGGTAATTTCACTCTGCAGAGATATAAGGGACTCGGCGAGATGGATGCTGAACAGCTATGGGAAACTACGCTGGATCCGGCGCGAAGGCTTATGCGTCAGGTAAATATTGATGATGCCAGGATGGCTTCATCTGTTACAGAGCTTTTAATGGGAAATGATGTACCTCCCCGCAAGGAATTTATATACGCTCATGCAAGGGATGCAGAGCTGGATGTGTAAATAGATTCTTCGCTTCGCTCAGAATGACAACTGACAATGTCATCATGAGGGCAATGTACAATGTCATCCTGAGGGCAACGTATAATGTCATCCTGAGGGCAACGTACAATGTCATCCTGAGGGCTTTAGCCCGAAGGATCTCTTGAATATAAAAATCAAGGAATAAAATATGGCTCAGAAGATAAAAGACCAGATAATCAGTACGGAATACTCCGAAATAATGCAGAAGAATTACATAGACTACGCTATGTCCGTTATCGTGGCGAGAGCCCTTCCGGACGTAAGAGACGGCTTAAAGCCCGTACAAAGGCGTACTCTATATGATATGAGTGAGCTTGGTATAAGGCATGACAGACCATATAGGAAATGCGCCCGTATAGTCGGAGATACCATGGGTAAATACCATCCCCACGGTGACAGCTCCATCTATGATTCCCTTGTGGTAATGGCCCAGGGATTTAAGAAAGGTGCAGTACTCGTTGACGGACACGGTAATTTCGGATCCATTGAGGGTGACGGAGCTGCTGCCATGAGGTATACAGAAGCCAGACTCTCAAAGATCACTGAAGAAGCTTTTTTGGCTGACCTTGATAAAGATACCGTTGATTTTATTCCCAACTTTGATGAAACCGAGAGAGAACCGGAGGTTCTCCCGGTACGTATTCCCAATTTCCTTATAAACGGATCCGAGGGAATAGCTGTAGGAATGGCTACGTCAACACCTCCGCATAATTTAAGTGAAGTTATCGAAGCCGAAAAAGCCTACCTCAAAAACCGTGATATTTCTACGGAAGAACTGCTGACCATTGTCCAGGGTCCTGATTTCCCTACCGGCGGCACCATAGTTAATAAGGATGACCTTCTAAGTATATATGAAACAGGGGAAGGAAGGATAAGGCTTCGTGGAAAGGTAAATATCGAAGACGCAAAGGGCGGAAAGCAGAACCTTGTAGTTACCGAGATCCCCTATACCATGATAGGAGCAGGCATCGGAAAGTTCATGTCCGATGTGGCTAATCTCGTTGAGACTAAGAAGACTGCTGATATAGCGGATATCTCAAACCAGTCCGATAAGGATGGAATGAGGATAGTTATAGAATTAAAGAAGGGCGCTGATCCCGAAAATATAATGAATCTTCTGTTCCAGAAGACAAGGCTGGAAGATACTTTCAGTGTAAATATGCTGGCTGTCAGTAACGGCAGACCCGAGACCATGGGACTCAGGCAGATCCTCGCGAACCACGTGGGATTCCTCTATGAAGTAAACACCAGAAAGTATTCAGCCCTCTTAAATAAAGACCAGGAGAGGCGGGAGATAGAGGAAGGCCTTATTAAAGCTGTCGATGTGATCGATATCATAATCGCTGCCTTAAGGGGTTCAAAATCCAGAGCAGATGCGAAAAACTGTCTTATAACCGGTGATACATCAAAGATCAGGTTCCGCCGTCCCGAAGATGAGCTTTTGGCACAGAACTTCGCTTTTACCGAAAAACAGGCCGATGCGATCCTCGATATGCGTCTTCACAGGCTCATAGGACTTGAGATCGAAGCTCTTATAAAAGAGCACGACGAAACATTAAAAAGGATAGCAGAATATGAGGATCTTTTAAGTTCTTCCGATTCCATGAGTAAAGCTATCATAAGAGATCTGGATAAATTCAAGAAAGAATACGGTACCGGGAGAAAGACTGAGATCATAAATGCCGGTGCTGCCGTATTTACCGAAAAACCCATTGAAGAGATGGATGTTTACTTCCTTCTCGACAGATTCGGATATGCCCACACTGTTGATACATCCACTTTTGAAAGAAATGAAGAAGCGGCAAGGGCTGAGAACAGATACTGTATCCCGGTTAAAAATACAGGAAAGATCATGATATTTACGGCTTCCGGTATGGTTCATGCCGTAAAAGTTCTGGATGTTCCCTTCGGTAAATTCAGGGATAAAGGAAAACCCATAGATAATATCAGTAATTTTGACAGTTCAAAAGAGAATTTTGTCTTCATCGACAGCCTTGAAAATATCGTCAGATCAAAGCTTCTGTTCCTATCGAGAGGAGCTTTCGGAAAGGTTGTGGACGGAGCTGAATTTGATGTTTCAAAGAGAAGTGTTTCTGCCACAGGCCTGCAGGACGGAGATGAAGTGATGCTGATAACACCTCTTTCCTATGAAACAAGGCAGATCCTCTTACAGACAGGAAAGGGATTCTTCTTAAGGTTTGCACTGGAAGAGATTCCGGAGAAGAAAAAGGGAGCTGTAGGTGTCCGTACCATGAAGCTTTCAGACGGAGACAGGCTGGAAGAAGCATATCTTATGAACTTTGCGGATGAACGGACGATCGAGTATATGGGTAAGGAAATACCTTTAACTTACGTTAAGAATACTCACAGAGACGGAAAGGGTACAAAGATCAGGGTATGAGAGTGATCGCAGGAAGTGCCAGAAGATTAAGATTAAAGACCCTTGAGGGACTGGAGACGAGACCCACCCAGGACATCATAAAGGAGACCCTTTTTAATGTGATCCAGATGGATATACCGGGATGCTCTTTTCTGGACCTCTTTTCAGGAAGCGGTGCAATTGGTATAGAAGCACTTTCCAGAGGCGCTCTGGAAGCGGTATTTGTAGAAAACAATAAAAAAGCGGTTAAGATAATCAACGAGAATCTGGAGTTTACGAAGCTTAAAGATAATGCAAAAGTTATTTCCGGTGATTATCTCGTTGCACTTTCGCAGCTTGAAAAAAGAGGTAAGCCCTTTGACATGATCCATATGGATCCTCCTTATGAAAAGGATTTTGAGAAGAACGTTCTAAACTACCTTAGAAACTCATCTCTGGTTGATGAGGACACCCTTATCATCATTGAGGCTTCCATCAAGACGGATATTTCATATACGGAAGAGTTCGGATATGATATTATAAAGGACAAGATTTATAAACATAACAGACATTTATTCTTAAAGAGGAAAAATAAATGAGTAAAGCTATTTACCCCGGGTCCTTCGATCCTGTGACACTGGGGCACGTGGACATTATCCACAGAGCCGCTAAAATGTTCGATTCCCTGACAGTCAGCGTGCTCAATAATTCCGAAAAAACTCCGTTGTTTTCCGTTGATGAACGTGTTAAGATGTTACGCGAGGTCTGTAAAGACCTCTCTAATGTGAAAATTGATTCTTTTTCCGGACTCACTGCCGACTATGCGCAGCGAAGCGGCACAGATGTGATCATCAGGGGGCTCCGGGCTATTACTGACTTTGAATATGAGCTTCAGATGGCCCAGACAAACAGGAAGATCCTTCCGACTCTTGATACCGTGTTCCTCACAACGAGCCTTGAATACGCATATCTTTCCTCATCTATCGTAAGAGAGGTTGCATCATACGGCGGAGACATTCATGAATTTGTTACACCTGATATAGCAGAAAAAGTATATTCAAAATTGGGAGTAAATAGAAATGGTAAGTAAGATAGAACAGATTATTGAAGAAATCGAGGAATTGATCGACGGCTGTAAATATGCAACCTTTTCCAGCACAAAGATCCTCGTCGACAAGGAAGAGATAGATGAACTCCTCCATGAATTAAAGACCCATACTCCCGACGAGATAATGCGTTGTCAGAAGATCATCAGCAATAAAGAGGCCATTATGGAAGATGCCCACAATAAGGCTGATGCACTTCTTAAGGAAGCCCAGAATTTCTCTGACCAGATGGTTAGCGAACATGAGATCATGCAGCAGGCATATGCACAGGCAGGAGAGATCGTGAACCAGGCTAAATACCAGGCTCAGGATATGATAAACTCTGCAACTGAGCAGGCTCAGAATATCCAGATCTCCGCAATGCAGTACACGGATGATTCACTTGCAAATATTCAGGATATCCTGGCTGCCGCTATTCAGGAGACCCAGAACAACAATAATAACCTCATCAATTCTCTTTCACAGATATTAAATGTTGTAAATGCCAACAGAGCTGAGCTGAGGCCTGAGGAAGAGATCGACAGGGATCTTGCCATAGCTGACAGGGCTGAGGCTGAGAGGATGATGATGGAAGCAAATAATCCTGCTCCGGAAGGTCAGGAAATGCCTGTTAATACTCAGGAACCGCAGGTTCAGAGCGCAGCAGCCGCTCCTCAGAGTGCACCGGCTGCACCTCAGGCTCCTACGCAGACACAGGCTCCGGTACCCGCACCGGCAGCCACACCCGCTGCTGCTCCCGCCGAAAAGGCAGATCCCGGAGATGCTCCGGCACCCAGGGCAATGGGCGGCGTAATCCGAGGCGGAGTAGCTAAAAAGCAGTAGGATCTGTAGTATAAAATCAAAAGGGGGATAAAACCGTAATGGGAGTTTTATCAGGTCTGGAACCACAGATCGTTTTTAACTATTTTGAAGAAATAAGTAAGATACCCAGGGGATCGCATAATACAAAGGCGGTCTCCGATTTTCTTGCTGACTTTGCAAAAAAGAATGAATTAAAATACCGTCAGGATGAACTCGGAAATGTGATCATCTTTGTACCTGCTACAGCCGGGTATGAAGACAAAAAAAGCGTTATCCTTCAGGGACATATGGATATGGTATGTGAGAAAACTACGGATTCCAAACATGATTTCCTGAAAGATCCGCTTGATATTGCGGTTATGGATGATGAGATCTTTGCACGTGGTACCACCCTCGGAGGTGATGACGGCATAGCTCTTGCATACGGTATGGCTGCTTCGGTAGATAAGAGCTTTCCGCATCCTGCTCTTGAGATCATTTTTACTATTGATGAAGAAGTGGGTATGGATGGTGCCATAGGTCTTGATACATCGGATCTTAAAGCAGGGTATATGCTGAATCTGGATTCAGAGGATGAAGGCATAATCGTAACCAGCTCTGCCGGCGGATTAAAAGCCACCATGTCCGTTCCCGTAAAATACAGAAAGATGTCCGGAGAGGAATATAAGATCATAATAAGCGGTCTTTCCGGTGGACATTCCGGGATAGAGATAGACAAGTATAACGCCAATGCCATCATCCTGATGGGACGGCTTTTACACTTCCTTAAGGCAAATAATGTTGATTTTCATATCTGCGGATTAGACGGTGGTCTTATGGATAATGCCATTCCGCGGGACGCCGACTGCGATGTTATTATCAGCGAAGACTCTGTGGATTCTTTTGAGGGTCTTATAAGCGAATTTGAAAATACCGTTAAAAATGAATACCGCGCAAACGAGCATAATATAATGATCTACTGCGATCATATAGGTACTTCCGAAAAAGAAGTTCTGAGGAAAAAGCACGAGGAGAGGGTAATATTCCTCTTAAATACTGTTCCAGACGGCGTTCAGAAAGTGAGCCAGGAGCCGGCTACAAAAGGACTCGTAGAGACCTCCTTAAATAACGGGATAATGAGACTCACAGAAAAGGATTTTTATCTCCACGCTTCACTCAGGAGTTCCATTTCCTCTGCAAAAGCTGCTCTTTCCGATAAGCTCAGATACTTAACTGAAACTATCGGCGGCACTTACACTACTTCCGGAGAATATCCTGCCTGGGAATATAATGATGAATCATATCTTTTAAATGTGGCGACAGATGTTTTTAAAGAACAGTACGGCCGTGATCCTGAAGTTATAGGTATTCATGCAGGTGTGGAATGCGGTATTTTCTATGAGAAGATACCGGGACTCGATATTATCTCCATAGGTCCTGACATGAAGGGTGTTCATACACCACTGGAGAAACTGTATATCGGTTCAGTAAAACGCACCTGGGAATATATAAAAGGAATTCTTTCAGCGATTTGAGGTGAGTCTTGTCTATAAATATAGAAAATCTCGGCGCCGTACTCTTTGATATGGACGGAACTCTTGTGGACTCCATGTGGATGTGGGGTGAGATAGACCGGGAATTCCTGGAAAAAAGGGGCATAGAATACGACGATATCTTTCAGGCAGAGATCGAAGGTCTTTCGTATATGGAAACTCTAAGATACATGAAAAATATGTATCCCGTAGAGGAATCCATTGAAGAAATGGCTGATATCATAAATGACATGGCCAGGGATAAGTATGAATTTGAAGTGACCTATAAGCCCGGAGCCCTGGATTTTCTAAAGGAATGTAAAAAAGCCGGTATCCCCTGTGGTATAGCCACCAGTAATAACAGGGATCTGATCGAAGCCTGTGACAGAAATCTAAAATTCAGTGAATATATTTCCGTAATTAAAACAGCCGATGAAGTGGGAAAGAATAAGCCTGAACCGGATTGCTATCTATTGGCAGCCCGGGATCTTAATGTACCACCGGAAAAGTGTGTGGTCTTTGAAGATATAATTCCCGGTATACAGGCAGGTAAAGCTGCAGGAATGCGTGTTTACGCTGTAAAAGACGATTATTCAAAAGACATCGAAGATGAGAAAAGAAAGCTGACAGACGGCTTTATTTCTGATTATCATGAGCTTTTATCCATAGATTAAGGAGAGTTATATGGCTGTATATGATCCCGGTTCCCTTAAAGCGGATGAATTTATAAATCATGAAGAGATACTTGCGACTTTAGAATATGCTGATAAGAATAAGGATAATATCCCTCTTATAAATGAGATTCTTGAAAAAGCAAGGCCCGTAAAAAAAGACAGGGGATGCACCTGTGCCGGACTCAGCCACAGGGAAGCATCTGTCCTTCTTGCTTGCGAAGACCCGGAGATCAGGAAAAAGATATATAAGATCGCAGAAGAGATAAAACAGGCATTTTACGGGAACCGAATCGTATTATTTGCGCCTCTTTACCTTTCCAATTACTGTGTGAACGGCTGTCTTTACTGTCCTTACCACATGAAGAACGGTCATATCGCAAGGAAAAAACTCACCCAGGAAGAAATCCGGCAGGAAGTAATAGCACTTCAGGATATGGGACATAAAAGGCTGGCAATTGAAGCCGGAGAGGATCCTGTCAATAATCCTATAGAGTATATCCTTGATTCCATTAAAACAATTTATGATGTCCACCATAAAAACGGTGATATCCGCAGGGTCAATGTAAATATCGCCGCTACTACCGTGGAAAACTATCGTAAATTAAAAGATGCGGGAATAGGAACCTATATTCTTTTCCAGGAAACATATCATAAAGAGAGTTATTTAAAACTCCATCCCACAGGACCGAAGCACGATTATGATTATCATACTGAGGCCATGGACCGGGCTATGGAGGGCGGAATAGATGATGTTGGACTTGGAGTATTATTCGGTCTTGAACTGTACAGGTATGAATTTGTAGGATTACTGATGCATGCCGAGCATCTGGAGGCCGTCCATGGTGTGGGACCCCATACGATCAGTGTTCCCAGGGTAAGGAAGGCAGATGACATTGATCCTGATGTATTTGATAACGGGATCAGCGATGATACATTCGCTCATATAACTGCCTGCATCAGACTCGCAGTTCCATATACGGGTATGATCATTTCGACCAGAGAGAGCCAGTCTGTCAGAGAAAGAGTTCTCCGTCTCGGTATCTCCCAGATAAGCGGAGGCTCAAGGACCAGTGTCGGCGGTTATACGGAAGAAGAACGGCCCCACGATACCGAACAGTTCGATGTGTCAGATCAGAGATCTCTGGATGAAGTGGTGTGCTGGCTCATGGAAAATAACCATATACCTTCATTCTGCACAGCCTGCTACAGGGAAGGCAGAACCGGAGACCGGTTCATGAGTCTCTGTAAGAACGGACAGATACTTAACTGCTGTCACCCCAATGCACTTATGACCCTGTCAGAGTATCTGGAAGACTATGCTTCGGAAAAAACGAAGAAATTTGGATACGGGATGATAGACAGGGAACTCAAAAAAATACCCAATGAGAAGACCAGGGGTATCGCAGAAGAGCATATAAGAGATATCAGAAATTCTAATAGAAGGGATTTTAGATTTTGAGTCAATGAGAACCGTCTCAATGACTCCCTATTGTATATTCTCACGATATATGCGATAATATTACGGTCTGTGACAGAAAAACTGTCATTTTCAAATGAAAGGAGAACTACATGATCTATTCAACAGAAGTTAAGGCAATGTGCTCTGTACATCAAGGCGCTCGTCATGGCGCAGCCCCTATTCCCGAAGAAGCAAAATGGGTAAAGGCTAAAGAGATTAAAGACATATCCGGTTATACACATGGTATCGGATGGTGTGCTCCCCAGCAGGGATGCTGCAAGCTTTCATTAAATGTAAAGGACGGGATCATCCAGGAAGCTCTTGTTGAGACACTTGGATGCTCAGGAATGACACATTCAGCTGCTATGGCATCTGAGATCCTTCCAGGTCTTACAATTCTCGAGGCATTAAATACCGACCTTGTATGTGATGCCATAAATACAGCTATGAGAGAGCTCTTCCTTCAGATCGTATACGGACGTACACAGTCCGCTTTCTCTGAGGATGGTCTCCAGATCGGTGCAGGACTTGAAGATCTTGGCAAAGGAACCAGAACAATGGTTGGTACCACTTACGGTACTCTTGAAAAGGGTCCCAGATATTTAGAGCTTACAGATGGATATATCACCCATCTTGCCCTTGATGAGAATGATGAGATCATCGGATATAAGTATATTAATTTCGGTAAGATGATGGACTTCATCAAGGCCGGTGATGATGCTGCAAAGGCTGTAGAAAAAGCTTCCGGACAGTACGGACGCGTAGATGATGCAGTTAAGCTTATTGACCCTCGTAAAGAGTGATGTAAGGGAGGAATATAAAAATGGCAAAATTTGAATCTTATGAAAGAAGAGAAAAACAGATCCTTGCAAAACTCAAAGAGTACGGCATCGGATCTATAGATGAAGCAGAGAAGATCACAAAGGACGCTGGCCTAGATGTTTATCACATGATCGAGAACATACAGCCTATCTGCTTTGAAAACGCTAAATGGGCATACACAGTTGGTGCAGCTATCGCTATCAAGAAGAACTGCCGCAAGGCTTCAGAAGCAGCTGCTGCTATAGGTGAAGGACTTCAGTCTTTCTGTATCCCCGGATCAGTTGCTGACCGCCGTAAGGTTGGTCTTGGTCACGGAAACTTAGGAAAGATGCTCCTTGAAGAGGATACAGAGTGTTTCGCATTCCTTGCAGGACACGAGTCATTTGCAGCCGCTGAAGGTGCTATCGGAATCGCAGAAAAGGCTAACAAGGTTCGTAAAAAGCCTCTCCGTGTTATCCTTAACGGTCTCGGAAAGGATGCTGCACAGATCATCTCCAGGATCAACGGATTTACACATGTTGAGACAGAGTATGACTATTTCACAGGTGAACTTAAGGAAGTATCACGCAAGTGCTATTCAAAGGATCCCAAGAATCCCAGAGCTCTCGTAAACTGCTACGGCGCTAATGATGTCCAGGAAGGTGTGGCTATCATGTGGCATGAGAACGTGGACGTATCCATCACAGGTAACTCCACCAACCCCACCAGATTCCAGCATCCTGTTGCAGGAACATATAAGAAGGAAAGAGTAGATGCAGGAAAGAAGTACTTCTCAGTAGCATCCGGCGGTGGTACAGGACGTACACTTCATCCCGATAATATGGCAGCAGGACCTGCTTCATACGGAATGACAGATACTATGGGACGTATGCATTCCGATGCACAGTTCGCAGGATCTTCTTCAGTTCCCGCACACGTTGAGATGATGGGTCTTATCGGAGCAGGAAACAACCCCATGGTTGGTATGACTGTTTCTGTAGCCGTTTCTATCGAAGAGGCAGCAAAGGCAGGTAAATTCTGAACCTGTAAAATACATAATACAGGTTGTAAAACCGGGATAGGGGGTGTATCCTTATTCCGGTTTTTATTTATGCTGTTTTATTTATTGTAGGAATATTGTTCTATTTATGATACAATGATACCTGTATCAGTGGAGTTTATGAAAAAATGCGTCTGACTGAATTACGAATCAAGCTTATTCTGTCTTTCTTCCTGACAGTTATTTTGCTTACCGGCTGTGACAAAAGCTTTTTTGTCGGGGAAGATGATCTTCCTGCCGACCGCGAAGAGAGTATTGAAATAAAGGAGATCCTGCCGGAGGGTGCACTTCCCGGGAATATATTTATTGATCTGTCGGAGATCAACTCCTCGACGGAAAAACTGAATCTTCATGGACTTACTGAGGAAGAAGCCAGAAAAAAGATTGCTTCTCTTTATGAATTCGGATTAAGGGTAGTTAATTCAAATCCAGCTATTGCAGAATTAAAGGAATCATCATTATCTGAGAATCAGGCTGCTGATAACGATGAGGCTGTTAAAGAGATAGATTATAAGGATTATGATCTTCCGGATATCATAGGAGAGTCCGCTGATATCTTATTAAACGAGATATACAGTGAGCATCTTCATGATGAGAACGTTGAAAAGGATTATAAGCTTGAGATTCCCTTTGATGAGTATGCGGATGCGTTGAGCTCGCTTATTCATGATGCCTGGTCTGTTGAAGGTAAAGCCAATGTTTTAAGCTCCTATGACAAGGAAAATGATGAGTTCGTATTCAACGGGGCACATAACGGATATGATATCGACCGGGAAAAGCTGAAAAACGATATCCTTACCTCGCTTAAAGATAAAAAATATGACGGGGTCATAGTTGCAGAGGGTGAAGTTTCTTCTGTATCCCCGGATTCCATAAAGAATAATTATAAAGAGATCGGCTCATTCATGACCCATACCACCAATATTGCGGTCAGGAATAAGAATGTATCCCTGGCTGCAGATGCTATTAACGGATTTATATTAAATCCGGGTGAAGAATTCTCCTATAACGGAACGGTAGGACAGAGGACAAAGGAAAAGGGTTACGGAGAAGCCGGAGCTTATTTTAACGGTGAAGTGGTCCAGGAAATAGGCGGAGGAGTCTGTCAGGTTTCCACAACCCTCTATAACGCAGTATTCAGGGCCGGCCTTGAAAGCACGGAGCGTACGAGCCACACCTTTTCACCGAGCTATGTTACTCCGGGCTGCGATGCTACCGTATCCTGGGGTGGTCCCGATTATAAATTCGTAAATAATTCCGATTATCCCATCGGGATAAAGGCACATTATGAAAACAGAAAGGTTTATGTATCCTTATTTGGTGTACCGCTTTTAGAAGACGGGATCACACTGGATCTTGAATCCCATAAGACTGCTTCCCTTCCCATGCCCGCTCCGGTTTATATCAGTGCAGGAGCCGAAGAAAAAGGTACGGAAGGAAGTATTTGGGAAGCATATAAGGTTACTTATAAAGACGGAGAGGAAGTGGACCGGGTATTTGATCATAAATCCAAGTATGTCGGTCATACACCTAGGATACTTACAAATCCTCTTATTCCACCGGGAATGACACCGGAAGAATATAATGCCGCAATCTTAATGCTTCAACAGCAGCAGATGCTACAGGCACAGTAAATTTCAGTTTTGGAGTCCATATGCCTATAGACGAATTCAGAAATTCTGATTTTAATAAGGACTTTATCATCAACGGCGTAGCAGCTATGCCCGGTGGCTTCTTTATTTATCGTGCGGATTATGAAAATGAAGAGATAATCTATGCCAACAGGGCTCTTCTTTTGATGTTTGAATGCGATACTTCTGAAGAGTTTATAGAACTCACCGGTGGAACCTTTAGAGGGGTTGTATTCCCCGACGACTATGAAAGTGTTCAAAAGAGCATCAAATCCCAGATAGAAACAAAAGCCTATAAGTTTGACAGGGTAAGCTATCGTATAAAGACCCGGACCGGACAGGTCAAGTATGTGGAAGACTTTGGAAGCTACATAATTGACGAAAAGGAAGGGCCTCTTTTCTATGTATTTATCTCAGATCCCCAGGGTAATATCGATCCCGTAACCGGTCTTTGTAATAAAAAGATCTTATTCCAGAATGTAGATTTAAGACTTCATACTATAGACGAAAACGCTCATCCCGCTATCATCGCTTTTGACTTAAACGGGATGAGAGGTTTTAATGCAAAGTACGGATTCCTGGAAGGAGATAAGCTCTTAAGATTTTTCGGAGAGATCTTAAGAGAGATATTCGGTAACGAATACTGCAGCAGATTCGGAGAAGATCATTTCTGTGCCTACACAGATGAATACGGAATAGAAGATATCTTAAGCGAAGTTGTTGACCTCTTTATGAACGGCAATGATGGAAAGAATCTTCCCGTCAAGATCGGTATCTGCCACTATGAGAAAGATATTTCTCTCTATGACCTTTATGAGAGAGCAAGACTTGCGTGCCAGACCCAGAAAGCTTTTTATGGCTCCAGTATAGGTTATTATGACGATACCATGGCCAGGGATTTTTCGCGTAATGAGTATCTATTAAGCCATCTGGATTCTGCTATCGAGAACGGATGGATAAAGGTCTTCCTGCAGCCTGTGGTACGATCTCTGACCGGAAGGATCTGCAGTGCGGAAGCACTGACCCGCTGGATAGATCCGGAGCTCGGATTCATATCTCCCGGTGACTTCATACCTCTCTTAGAGAGAATGGGTCTTTCATTCAAGCTTGATACCTATATGGTAAATCAGGTCGCTGAGATCCTTGCAAATGAGATAAAGAACGGAAGAGAGCCTGTTCCGGTTTCTGTCAATATTTCAAGAAGTGACTTTGTATATTGTGATCCGGTTCAGATCGTTACTGAAGCGCTGGACAGATACAATTTAAGGCGTTCCCTTATCTGTGTTGAGATCACTGAAAGTGCTTTCACAGACCAGCCTGAAATCATTAAGGAAGCAATTGACCGTTTCCATTATGAAGGCATAGATGTCTGGATGGATGATTTCGGAAGCGGTTATTCATCCCTTAACGTCCTTAAGGACTTTAATTTTGATGAGATAAAGATCGACATGGTTTTCCTTCGCAATTTCGACGAGAAGTCCAAGATCATTGTGACAAAAGCCGTTCAGATGGCAAAAGAACTGGGTGTACATACTCTTGCCGAAGGCGTGGAGACCATAGAACATGTGGAATTTTTGAAGAGTATCGGATGTGAAAAGATCCAGGGATACTATTATGCAAAGCCCATGAGCTATGAAGACCAGATGGCACATGTTAAAAAGACAGGTCTTACCTTCGAGAATATGGAGATGGCTTCGATATATGAAAAGACCGGTCTTGTTAATCTTGCTACTTTCAACAGCAGGGCTCTTTTCTTCTACACCAAGGGTGTTTTCAAGCCTGTTTTCCTGAACGAACCTTATATCAATACCATTAGCAGGACAGGAATGACCAGTGAAGAGATCATTGAAAAGAACATGAACTCTCCATCTTCGCTTGTAAGTAAAAAGTTCAGGGATCTTGCGGAAAAAACTATAAAGAGTAAAAAGACTGAGTTTATGACATTTGTGGTCAGAGATGTATATTTCAGCTTTACTTTTAAGGATGTTGCAGATTCCAGATACGGAAGCATGCTTTTAGCCTCCATAGACAGGACATCTTATGAGGATAAGGAAGCTTCTGACGAACTTGACAGGGTATTCAGGAATATTGGTACAGCATATGACAGTATTTATCTTATCGATCTTGACGAGGATACGAGAACAGTCATTTCCACAAGTCTTCCGGATGAAAACGTAGGAGATAAGATAAAAGGATTAAATTCCTTCTACTCAAAAT
Organism: uncultured Lachnospiraceae bacterium; assembly: GCA_902779445.1. GTDB lineage: Bacteria > Bacillota > Clostridia > Lachnospirales > Lachnospiraceae > NK4A144. The sequence goes on along the minus strand of CACZBM010000002.1, from coordinate 37,548 downwards.
ACAACGCAAGGGATATTTATTCTGAGGATTATCGCCGCTGGGAAGAATTCTTTAAGAAGGAGAGTGTTGAGGGAATATTTAATGCAAACAGCCATGGTATGTTCGCTGACGCAGTCAGGATGAAGGATACGGATGGAAATTACAGATGGATCGACTTCACTATCATACATATCCCGGAATCTGATGGAAAACGATTTCTTGTGTGTGTAAGACCTTCTGTTCTCGAGTTCCAGCCGGATCTTGCGAATGCTGCTATGCCTATCCGTTATACTCTTGACCAGAATAATTACGATAAAGATCTTATCCGTGCCATTGTCAGGGAATCAAATCTGAAACTCTTCTGGAAGGACAGTGAAAGAAGATTCCTTGGTGCAAGTGATGCATTTATTAACTATTACGGATTTTCATCTGTTACCGAGATCCTCGGAAAAACCGATGAAGAGGTGGGATGGCATATTGATGACAGTCACTTCCACTGCGTTGAGAAAAACGTTCTTAAAAAAGGTAAGATTATCAGGAATGCCATTGGCAAAAATATCATTAACGGGGTGATCCATAATATTGCTGCCACAAAGTTCCCCATCTATGAAAACGGAAAGATCGTGGGACTTATGGGCTATTTCTTTGATATTGACGAAGATATAAATTCCGATGATAACCTGTCAAAAGGCGGTCTTATGGATCCCAAGACCGGAATGATGAATATGTACGGCCAGATGGGTATTTTGATCGAGCTTTTCGATAATTATCTGCAGAATAAAGAGGATTTTGCCTATATCTGTTTTGAAGTCACATCATACGATGACATAGTAAAGGATTATGGATCCGAAGTCGCAGAGGATCTTATCCGTCTAATATCATCAAAGATACTTGATGTATTCGGACCGAAGGTCACGATCGCCAGGATCTACGGGGCTAATTTCGGCATAACAGCGCGGAAGATGACGCTTGAAGAAGCTGAGATAAATGCGGAAAAGCTTTCTGATGCATTAAGAGAGGTTAAAGACATAGATAACAGACAATGCAGTCTCCGTGTGATCTACGGTATCGCACTCGGGTCTGAGAGAAAAAGCGTTCAGGAAGTGACAGAGCTTGCGAGACAGAGATCAAAGGGGATACGGATCCCACTCTCTTAAGCCCAGCGCCTGTTTTTTCATGGCTTCCTTTAATGATAGTCTTGGGAGATCCTCTTTTAAGTATTCGAGAAGCTCGTCTATTCCTTCTCTTGTCACATTATTTACTTCAAAGATACGTTCGCATCCGGTATTTTCCATCCACTGACGGATCATAGGAATATTGGCAGCAGAAGAGTCGGTCTTTGTGATTATACCTATAAGGGGTCTCTGGATAAAGGTATGGATGCTGGCCCCAAAGAGATTAAAAGGTTCATCAGCCGCCTGTACTATGCCTACCACATCAGATTCAAAAGAAAAGCAGGCAAGACCAAGGCTGAAATATTTTGATTCAGCATATTCTCCCGGTGTATCAATAGCATCATCTGATGTATTGGTATACTGGGTCTTTATATAGTGAAGATCTTCACCTTTCAGAGCCTGTATAAGAGAGGTCTTTCCGGCCTCGCTTCGGCCCATTAAGAATAATTTTTTCATGATACATGTACTTCCGGTACCGGGAATCCCAGTTCGTCGTGAAAGAAACGGACAGTTTCGCGGACGGCGGTTTCAACCTGTGAGAGACCACCCGTTATTATAAGCGAACCGCAGAACCTATCCATAAAACCGATCTGCACATCTGCAGCCTTCATTGCAGTATCCGCAGCTACCACCACAGCTTCCCAGGGGGTAAAACGGATAAGCCCAATCGACTCTCCAGTATGATCCTCACCCTCATGCACACCGATGTTTAAGCCGAGATTTTTATATACCACATCGCTGTCAGGTGTTATCACATGGGCAAAAGACACTTCCCTGCCGGGTATCCTGACCCTGGTTACACGAAGCGTCCTTCCGATAAGATCCTCATAGGGCTCATTAAATATTTTTTCCAGTAGTTCTTTTTGGGAAAGATTAGTCATGATTATCTCTTTGTGATCCTGCAGACAACGTAATTCAGCTCATCTCTGAAATAATTAACTATCTCAGTCATAGCGGAATTCACATCGGACAGTTCTCCTGTGATTATGAGAGTTCCGGTAAATCTGTCTGCGAACCCGAGATAGATATTTCCGCTTTTAACTGCTATATCCGAAGCGATGACGGCAGATTCCGGAGGTGTCATGTTCATTATACCGATAGCGGAAGAGCTGTAATCCACCTGGGGATTAAGGCCAAGCTTCTGGTATATGACAGGTGCCGGACCGCCCATAATATGTGCAAATGTGATCTCTTTTCCTGCAACAGTTTCCTGTACTATTCTTATCTGTTCATTATCTCTCTCTGACATTATCCTGCTCCTATAAATTCATTGGATAAATAACATTGAAAGTATATAATACAATTAAATAATATTAAAGGGTAAAATCCTACGGAATGTGTAAAAAAGGAGCCTGCTATGATAAAAACTGTGGTTATCGATGATGTTTTCGGGATCTCCCATTTCCTGACTGAACAGCGCTACAGAGAGGATCTGGACAGATACAGGTCCTTAAATATATACCGCGGCATGCCAAATGCGGATTTTAAGATAATCACATCCTTAAACCGTATATGCAAGGATAAGAAAAAATTCCTGGAGCCCGTTATCCTGTCAACTTTTACAAAATATGCAGCTCTTGAAGATCCTTCAATAGAAGAGAGCGTATGGAGACAGATGATAATGGGACAGCATCACGGACTTCCCACAAGACTCCTTGACTGGTCATTTTCTCCTCTTATCAGTCTTCATTTTGCCGTAACCGAAAATAATCTGGAAAACATGAATGCCCATGACAGTGTCGTATGGAGGATAGATGTGGATGAGCTCCACGCCATGCTGCCGGAAAAATACCAGGCCATAATGAAAAAAGAGAAGACCACGGTTTTCTCTCTTAAAATGCTGATGGAAGCCTGTTCAGGTCCTCTGGAATATGATGCCGATATGGGTGACAGGTCTATGCTCATTGTGGAACCTCCTTCAATAGAGCAGAGGATCATAAACCAGTATTCCTTCTTCTCCATAATCCCCAGTGATTTTCCTGATGTTGAGGAATTTCTCGAAAAACATACCGAAAAAACCACACGGTTCATCATAAAGAAAGAGATACGCTGGCAGGTTCGTGACCTCCTCGATAAATTAAATATAAGCGAGAGAGTGATATATCCCGGTCTGGATGGTCTTTCACAGTGGTTAGCCAGACATTATTATGTAAAAAAATAAATATATGTTGTCTTATTTAAAATATTCAATTATTTTTTATATTTTTGTCGATTTTTATGGATTGTATACAGATTTATACTTCCAATTTACATAAACTGTGGTACAATTCTAATAGGTTGTTCACGGCGTTAAACAACGTCAGTTCAACGGGAGATTGTTTTCTTAAATCAGAAAACAGGGACGGAACCCGATTTTTTAAGAAAAGTGAGGTAAGGAAAATGAAAAAGAACAGTAAAGCAAGGTTGGGTATTAAGTTTCAGCTATTGATGCAGGCAATTCTGCCTCTTCTGATAGTCGGACTCTCAATTCTTATAATCATGTGCGTTAACATGAAGAATGCCCTTGAGAAGAAGGTGGAAGAAGGTCTTTTGGCCGCAGCAACCCTTTACGGAGATTACGGAGTTCTGCAGGATGCCCCCGAAGGTGACTGCACTATCGAGGACCGTATGAAGCAGGAGACGGGTTATGATTATACCTGGTTCTCAGACGGCAAGAGATATGCTACATCAGTTATAAAGAAGGACGGCACCAGACCACTTGGAACTCCCGCAGCCGACGAAGTTATCGAAGCCGTTATGAATAAAAAGCAGATATTTACTTCCAGAAACACGGATGTGGCAGGAGAGAAGTATTATGTGGCATATGTCCCGATCATTAATGAAGACGGCTCCGTGGACATGGCTTTCTGCGGAGAACCCAAATCCAAGGTTGAAGGCGAGATAAATTCCGCGATCATAATGGTTGTTGTGATAGCATTGGTTCTCACCGTTATTGCTATGGTTATTGTTTACTTCATTGCAAATAAGCTCGCGGATGTGGTAAGTGTAACCCTGAATTCCGTAGAACATCTTTCAAACGGAGAATTTGTAAGGATAGATAAATATCAGGACAGAAACGATGAGCTTGGCGATATGATAAGGGATACCAACAGCCTTATCGATACGCTTCATAAAATAGTTTCCGATATCAAGAGAGAGGCAAAGGCTGTCGGAGAAGACAGCTCCAGCCTTTCCGATGCAGCTTTACAGATATCTACCACTACAGAAGGTGTATCAACTGCAGTCGGTGAAATGGCGAACGGTGCTACACAGCAGGCTCAGGATATCCAGTCCGCTACAGAGAATGTCGGAAACATGGGCGAGTCCATTGCTTCCGTTTCATCCAGTGCGAACACTCTCAGCAGTACTGTTGAATCCATGAACGAGACATCCAAGAAATCCGCTGAGTCACTTGAGACCCTGGTTGCTGCCTCCGATGAGATGGCGGAATCCGTTACTTCCATTTCCGAGAAGATCGAAGCTACCAGGAAAGCCGTTGACGAGATCAACGGCAAGGTTGATGCGATCAATAATATCGCAGCGCAGACGAACCTCCTTTCACTCAACGCTTCCATCGAGGCTGCAAGAGCAGGAGAAGCCGGACGCGGATTTGCGGTTGTTGCTGACGAGATCAGACAGCTTGCAGATGACTCCGCAAACTCTGCAAAAGAGATCAGAGAAACAATGGAAAGACTTATCACAGACTCCGGCGCTGCAGTTGAAGAAGCTGCAAAGGTTCAGGAATCTGTTAAGAACCAGAAAGAGATCATGGAAAGCACAACTGCTGCTATTGATGACCTCTTAAGCGGCATCAATACAACAGTAAGCGAAGTTGAAGGCATTACATCCTATGCGGCTGCCTGCGACAGCTCCAAGGCCGGTGTCATCGATGCCATGAGCGGACTTTCCGCAGTATCAGAGGAGAATGCTGCAAGCTCTCAGGAGACTTCCGCTTCTGTCGAAGAGCTTAATGCAACCGTTCAGACTCTTGCCGAATCTGCAGAGAATCTGAAGAGCATTGCTGACAAGCTCAATGATAATGTAAGCTTCTTTAAGGATTGACTGGTTTAATGGTCTATAATTTCTTTGCAGCCATTTCAAGAATGAAATATATTGAGAGATGGGCTCTGATGAGGAATTCCAGAGCGGAAACCTTATCAGAGCACTCTCTGGAAGTAGCCATGGTAGCGCATGCTCTTTCAGTGATCGGGAATGTCCGCTACGGACATAAGATGGATGCTGAAAAGGCTGCGCTAATTGGCATTTATCACGACGCTTCTGAGATCATCACAGGTGACATGCCTACCCCTGTTAAATACTATAACAGCGATATCAGAGAAGCTTATAAGTCTGTGGAACACATTGCTTCCGACAGGCTTTTAAATAAGCTTCCGGATGACCTCAAAACGGAATTCACCGGGATCTTTAAGAAGAATGAAGACGATCCTGAAGAAATCTATATGAGAAAGCTTGTTAAAGCTGCCGATAAGCTTTCAGCTCTTATAAAATGCATGGAAGAAAGGCAGTCCGGCAACTCGGAGTTTAGAACTGCTGAAAGTTCCACCAGGAAGAAGATCGACGAGCTGTCTCAGGAATGCCCGGAAGTCAGGGATTTTGTAGAAGAATTCCTTCCGGCCTACGGGAAGACGCTGGATGAATTGAACTAGACCTATGTAATCCTAAGCGTTAGCGAAGGATCTCTTTGAGATTCTTCGCTAACGCTTAGGATTACATCATCTGTTTACCTGCTCCGTCCCTCCTCCGTATCCTTCTCAGTTTCCTCTATTTTATCTCCATAACCGGTCAGTGCTGCAAATGGAGCAAATTGAGCCGCACGGTTAAGGTCCGACATCTTAGGATGTTTTTTTGATACAGGACGGGGAAGATCAATAATATCCCTGTAATCTTCAATATTTCTTTTTTTCATGCCTTATGGCCTCCGACCTGATTATTCCTGTCCATCATCGTGGCCCCTTCCATTAGATTGATACCCTTTAATACCGCATTTTTGCCGTATTTCTTTTTTAATGAAAGGACAGCTTCCTGAAGATCCTTTTCTTTTTGTTTCTTTATTTCCTTGTCTTTTTTCTCTTTCTCTATTGCTTCATAATCAGTGAAAAGATCCATCTGTACATAGGTTTCTTTTCTTTCCGTTTCTTTCTTCTGAAGGTAATCCTTTTCGTAGATCACATGATTTGCAACAACGTACATCCTTCTAACTAAAAGACAGGGATTTACTATACTGTCAAATAATTCCACACACTTTTCCATAAATTCCCTGGTGGAAGATGTAAATTCACTTAAATTAATGGTACCGTGGGCAGACTTAGGTATCAGTCTTCCATAATGATCGTATTCAACAGGACCTGAATACTTACTGCTGATAACAGGGTCTTCAAGGCTCTCTTTATCATAACCAACTGTCAGTACGATCTGGTCAGCCACAAGACCCTTATCTACAAGAGCATAGCAAAGGGAATCAGTCATTTCTTTTACAATTATCCTCGCTTTTTCAAAAGTATAAGGCTCATGAAGGACCTGCCCTTCGCTCATACTGGAGCTTTCCGGTTTATAAGCCTTTATATCCTTTATTTCACAGCTTTCATAACCCCAAGCATGATCGATCAGAAGCTCTGCATTTATACCGAAAAGACTGTAGAGTAATTCTTCGTTATAGAAACTTTTTTCGTCACCTATAGAACAGCGTGCTATATCACCCATAGTATAGATCCCGTTTTTCTCAAGTCTTGTTGCGATACCTCTGCCAACTCTCCAGAAATCGGTAATGGGAGTATGAGCCCAGAGTTTCTCACGGTAACTCATTTCATCAAGCTCTGCGATCCTTACCCCGTCCTTATCCGGAGCCATGTGCTTTGCGACTATATCCATAGCGATCTTACATAGATAAAGATTTGTGCCGATACCGGCTGTGGCCGTGATACCTGTAGTTTTTAATACGTCTTTAATAAGGAGCATGGCAAGAGAGTGGGGGTCCTTTTCGTAGATCCTTAAGTATTCCGTTGCATCTATAAATACCTCATCTACGGAATAAACGTGAATATCTTCAGGTGCTATGTATTTTAAATATATACCGTATATTCTGGAACTGTAATCCATATAAAGGGACATTCTTGGAACAGCTGTTATGTAATCAAGTGAGTATTCAGGATGCTCATTCAATTCTTTTAAACTGGTAGAGCTCCCGGTGAATTTTCCTCCCGGAGCTTTTTTCAGCCTTTCTTTATTAACCTGTTTAACTTTTGATTCAACTTCAAAGAGTCTGGGGCGACCGGGAATTCCGAAAGATTTCAGGGCAGGAGATACCGCCAGACAGATCGTCTTTTCTGTCCGGCTCCTGTCTGCCACAGTGAGACACACATCTAACGGATCTTCATTCATTTCACTGCTTTCCACAGAGGCGTAGAATGATTTAAGATCTATGGCGATATAGGTTTTATTTTCCGATGGATTTCTCATAAAGATATGATAGCATATACATTCGAAAAAGAACAGAAGTTCGAATATAAAAGTGCCTGCAGTTGGTAAGGCTGCAGGCACAAAAGTATGGTAGGAGAATCACAGAAGTTAGATTTAACTAACTGATTATTTTATATCACAATAATTAGATAGTGTCAACATTAATTTAATATATCTAATTATATTTTTTATAAAATGAAAATCTGGCACATACAGTCTTTTCGTGCTCGCAACTCAACGAATTCTTCTAAGGTTCGCATTGAAGGGTTGACACAGAATGACGCGCCCGCCTCTATTCACGTCCGTGTTCAATTTCGGCTAAAACCCGCATCCATGCGGGTTTTGCGCTGGTGAATCATGCTCACCAAGAAGATTCGTTTCGTGCTGCGTCAGAAAATCCTGTATGTGCCAGATTTTCAATTCCACACATATATTTGGAGTTATTTGAAACTTAGAGAATGATCTTCAGACAGAATGTGCAGTGAAGATTGATAGCGAACGACTGCAGATTTACGCTGAAACTGGCGGTGCGAAGCGAAAACGCCTTTTTTTCGCGGTAGCACCGTCCAGATGTTTCAGCGTAAAACAAAGGCAGTGAGCGTAATCTTACTGCACATACTGGCTGAAGATCATACTTTACGTATATTCACTTTTCACTAAGACAATACTCCCAAAATATTGTATAATAATATATAAAAAAATCGAGGAGCATTATTATGTTAAAAGCTGATTATCATATGCATACATCTCTCTGTGACGGGAAGAATACACCGGAAGAGATGGCTGAAGCTGCTATAGATTTAGGATTAAAACATATGGGATTTTCCGGACACTTTGACCCGGAAAACGGTGTCCATATGGAAACAGAAGAATATCTTAAAGAGATTAAGAGGATAAAAGAAAAATATAAAGACAGAATTGACATTCTCCTTGGCGGGGAGATCGACTGCCTGTATCCCAACCCTGAGATAGAAAAGGAACTGGAATATGTGATAGGATCAACACATAGCATATATTACAAAGGAAATGTGATACCGGTAGATGATACTGAAGAAAAATTAGATAACGGATGTAATGAATATTTTGGAGGAGATTATCTTAGGCTTGCTAAGGAGTATTACAGGACAGAAGCAGAGATAGTTGATAAAATCAACCCTGATTTTATCGGACATTTTGATCTTATTACAAGATTCAATGATTCCATGCATTTTCTTGATGAATCAAATCCTGCATATATAAACAGCGCCTTTGAAACCATGGAATTTCTGGTCAAAAAAGATATTCCTTTTGAAATAAACTGCGGAGCCTATAACCGTAGCAGAAAGAAAGACCTGTATCCTAATAAAAGGCTGTTAAAAGCATTGTTCGAATTCGGAGGACGTATAATAATAAACAGCGACGCTCACGAAACCGGTAAAATAACGGGTGGATTCGAAAAAGCTGTGGAAAATGCCATTGCCTGTGGTTTCAAATATACCGGAATACTTATTTCTAACGGAAATTCCGGCGTTGAATGGAAAGAACTGGCTCTTCACGAGCTATGAAAAGGAAAACGCAATGAATAAAAATATAATTCTTATCGGAATGCCCGCGTCCGGAAAAAGTACCGCGGGAATCATTCTTGCTAAAGTCCTGAAAATGGACTTTATTGATGCGGATCTTGTGATCCAGAAAGAAGAGGGAAGACTCTTAAAAGATATTATTGAAACAGAGGGTATTGATGGTTTCATTGATATTGAAAACCGGATCAATAAGAGTATAAATGCCGAGAATACTGTTATAGCTACAGGCGGAAGTGCCTGCTACGGTCATGAAGCCATGGAGAATTACAGAAAGAACGATATAATCGTTTATCTGGAATGCAGTCTTTCCGAACTGGAGAGCAGACTTTCGGATCTTAAGGACAGAGGAGTGGTACTGCGCGATGGACAGACCCTTAAGGATCTTTATGAGGAAAGGACTCCTTTATATGAAAAATATGCCCACTGTAAGATCCATGAAAAGGGATGGAACGTGAGCGAGATCGTAACAGATATTAAAAATATATTGATATCTCAGGGTTTCATAAAGCAATGAATGATGCTATAGTATAAGTAATTCTTTTCAGTGGAAAAGGCGGCCAGATTATGTTATATAACTATAATTTCTCCCTACCTACTGCTTTTATCTATGTAATATTTACTATTTACTTTTTCTTTAATCCCATTCTTCCTGTTAAGCGTAACAGGAATTTCATTCTGCTCCTGTTTTTCCAGGGTTTGACCATTTTTACAGATATCTGGGCATGTATCCTGTGCAATAACTATCAGCTGTATTCCATAGCTTATGTTTATATCATTAATATGCTGTATTTTGTCAGCTTCATCTCAAGGATATACTTTTTCGCAAAATACATTATTTCTGTTCCTGATAGTAATGACCGCATACGTTTGCTCAGTCTTTTTAATCATGTATTCTTCATTATCTTTCAGGGAATATTCCTGTCCAGCTTTTTTACCAGATGGATATTTTATGTAGATAACACGGGTTATCATAGTGGGTCATACTATAATCTGATCTATTTCGTCATGTTCGTTTATATTATCGAGATGTATATTCTGATGTTTTTATTCAGGAAATATTTCTCCAGACGTGAGATCATTGCCGGAAGTATGATGATCACCATTATATTTATAGGTACTATATTAAGATTTCATTTCCCGAGTCTTCTTGTATTAAATACTTTCTGTAACGGAGCAATAATCATTATCTTTCTTTCGTTCCAGGATGTACATCTGTATGAAGACCTGAGAGTCGGGTTATTCAATAATAAGGCTTTTCATCAGTATGCTATCGAGCATCTAAATGATAGTAAGCTGTTCCTTTTCGGATACGGGATAGTTAACTATGATGAATTGAGAAGGATGTTTGGCGGGCCCCAGATGGATATTGAGCTTAAGAATATCCGTAATGCCCTTAAAAAAGCATATCCCACTCAGATCTTATTCTACCTTCGTAACGGAAGGTTCATAGTGGCTGATTCAAAGCCTTTTGAGATCAAAGAAATAAAAAACCACATGGTATCTATTGGTACCATTGAATTTCCGCAGGATCTGAGTCTGGAAAACGGGCAGCAGCTTATTGAAGTTACAAGTGACGTTTTCTCCAGGTTTGACAGGGATGTAGGCAAGAGAAAGATCGTAGTTGATCATGATCACATTATGGAGATCAACCACAATCTTAAGGTACAGAAGTCTCTTAATAACGCTATTAAAAACGATAGTATACAGGTTTATCTGCAGCCTATCTATTCTGTGGAAGAGAAGCGTATCACCGGTGCTGAAGCTCTTGCACGTATCGATGATCCTGATCTTGGTATGATCCAGCCCTATGATTTCATTCCTATAGCTGAGAAAAACGGCTACATTATAAAGATCGGAGAGGCTGTCTTCAGGAAAACCTGCAGCTTCATACAACAGAATAAAGATGACAGACTGCAGTGGGTTAATATCAATCTCTCACCTATCCAGTGTGTAGCAGATGAACCTATTTCCGAGCTTATAAAGATTGCAGAGGAATACGGTGTATCCGGAAATAAGCTTAAGCTTGAGATAACAGAAGAAGCCATGGTAGATGAGGATGAGCTTCGTGATAAAATGCTCAAACTATCAGGGCATGGCTTCTGTTTTGAACTCGATGATTTTGGTGTGGGATTCTCAAATGTAATGCGTCTTAGCAATTACCCCTTCACTGCGGTCAAGATAGACCGGGAGCTTGTATGGCAATATCACGAGAACCCCAATAACAGTATTCTGCCGCATCTCATTGATGATATCAGGCGCTCAGGTATGGACGTTGTTGCCGAAGGCATTGAGTCCAGAGCCATGGGCAAGGAGATGGTGGAGCTGGGATGTAATTATCTCCAGGGCTTCTATTTCTCCAGACCTGTTCCCATCAAGAGATTCAGTAAGGTGTTCGATATCAAGTGGCAGGATGTGTAGCCGGAACGAGTTTTGCTGAAGTAACGGCATGAACTATCGGACCGGTCACTACGCTTGCTACAAGCATTTCAAATATTGCATTTCCTGCGATGATGGAGCAGATAAAGATGATGACATTTTTGCCGCCCATCATTGTCTGTACGTATTCTGTGTTTCCAAAGAGTAATACAATTGTGGACATAAAGAATATCGTATTTAACAGTGCAGAGAAAAATCCTGTTACACATCCGGATACAAGCACATTTGAGAATCTTCTCAAGCCCTTATAGATGAATCCAAGAAGAAATCCATCCAGCATTCTGGGAACGAAGCAGAGTACCACGGTAAGTACCGGGCTTATGGTGAAGAGGGTGGAAGTAAGGCCGCTGCTTCCCATAAGAGCCTTTATGATGCTGGCGAGTCCCCATATCGCTCCCGCGATAAGACCGTAAACCGGCCCCATGGTAACTGCCGCAACAGCTACAGGAACCATACTTAATGATACTGTAATTGCTCCTAAGGGTACTGTAACAAACTGAAGAACAAAGATTGCCGCTGTAAGAAGCGCCATGGTAGCAAGTTTCACTACCTTGAAGTGTGAATTAGAATTACTCATATTAAATTCCTCCTGTTATTATTCCCTTTGTCAGATACTGCCGTTCAGATCCGGGCTTTAAGGCTCCTGCTCGAGTTCGATGCAGTGCCGCTGGCCATAATAAGATCTCCGGGCTCATCCATACAATATCGGGATACAATACATGGGCGTTCGCCCTGTGACTGATACAATATATCACATATTGTCAAGTCTGTGTTAATTCTTTCACAAAATTTAAGATTTTTTGTACTAAAGAACTCCGGCGAAAGGTATGTTACAGATTACGTTCGCTGCCTTTGTTTCGTATTGAAATATTCGGACGATGCTACTGAACAATTTCTATAAAGCACAGATCTTCAGACAGAATGTGCAGTTAGATTACGCTCACTACCTTTGTTTTCAGCCGAAACAAATGGACGGTGCTACCGATCAAAAAATGCATTTGATCTTCGCACCGCCAGTTTCGGCTTCAAACTACAGTCGTTCGCTATCAATCTTACTTGCACATTCTGACTGAAGATCTGTTTGCTGCAAGAAGACATAGTAGAAATATGCCCTAAACTATTCTTTTTTCTCTCACCCTTATTCAATTATTGTTTGTAAGTGAGATGATTCAAAAAAAGAATTTAAACTTAGAAGAGTTGTGCGGAGCAACCTGTCCGATTGAGGGCTGTAAAAAACGTCGGTTCTTTGGCTGCGTTTTTTTGCAGCCTTAGAACCGCTACGTTTTTTCTCAGAGTGAGAACGTCCCTCAATGGACGGGGTGCGGCGCACAACTCAAAAATGAAACACTACAGTATTAATTAATTCGATATAAAATCAATAATCTCACTGACAAACAATATCAAGCGGCACGTTCATGATCTTTGCGACCTTCTCGATAGTGTGGATGTGGTGTCCGATTGCTGCAGCCATGTGGTGTGTGGGACCTGCCTCACTCCAACGGTTCACAAACTCACGGGCATCAATGGAGAACCGTGTTCTCATATTAGTATCTCCGAATGTGAAGATAGGTCCTTCCTCATTTACACCCTCAGCAGCTATAAACTTAAAGTGTCCGTCACCGTCCTGTGTGATGGCAAGATAGGTAATATCGCCTGTAGGAGGATAGAACTGTGTCAGGTATCCGCCGCCTGTCTTTCCGTGGAATACGGGAACTATCTTCATGGTAGGCTTTTTAGCCTTGGAAATATCATAATCACCGGATCCGCTGTGTCCGATTATGCAGATATCATCATCAAAGTCGATAGAGTACATCTCTGAGAGCTGGCCTGTACCGGAAATTGTCTTTAAGATACTCATAGCCATGGCAACCTTCATGTCACCCTCTACAGCGCAGGCAGTTCCCTGCTTAATGAGCATTGAGAATGCGGGGATCAGCATGGAATCAAGGACACCAGCCTTACCCTGGGAATATCCGTCATAGTGTGAAGCAATGAGCCCGAGTTCTTCATCCTTTACCCACTGCTCAAAAGCAACTACGTACTTAGCCATATCCCATACCTTTTCAACGGTACCGCCGCCTTCAATATCGAAAGTATCAAGGATATCCTGAGCTTTAGCGCGGATCTTATCTTCATCATCGATCGCGTCAGCAATAGCCCACATTTTTTCCCAGTCAAACTGCTTTGTGTAGAGGCCGAGACGCCTGTAGAGATTGGATTCGTCGATATAGAGATCCATCATGCCGGGGTAGGGGCGTCCGATCTGTGCGATATTTGTATTACGGAATCTGCGGCGAACCTGAGCGGCACGGCACCAGTCCTCGATCTCGGTAGAAACTCTTTCATCGCCGCCTTCAACAACGCCTGTTATAACTGCATGGCGCTTTCCGTATCTTTCAAGGTCTGCGACCATTTCACCAACTGCACCGCAGGCATAGAGCTTTCCGAGCCATGTGGGAATATCGGTATTGTCATAATCGGGCTTCTTATTCTTCTGAACGTTAACGAGAACAACAGGAACATCCAGATCTTTAACTGCAGGAAGCATATTGTAACTGGTAGCATAGGTTAAGAGCTGTAAGAACACGAGATCCACATCCGCGGCCCTGAATTTATCGCCTGCTGCCTGAGCCTGTTCCTTAGTGGTAACCATTCCGCCGTCGATTATCTCGATGGTATCGGGAAGAGTCTTTTTGAATGCCTCAAACTGACCCTCGAATTCAGGTACGAGTTCCGGGAACTGGGGAAGATAAGCGCCCAGAGCGATCGAAAAAACACCGACTTTTGCCTTTGTTTCAACTAACATATGATTCCTCCGTTTCAAATACAGTTATTTACAGGCTTTACGCCTAATTTGCCTAAAGTATAGCAAAGCTCGTATATATACAAAAGGGTAATATTGTGAGATACGGGTAAAAACATTGTTATAATTGATTTTGCAGGGCGAAAAAGGTATAATCATAAATATTTAAAGCGTTTTGAGCCGTTTGGAATGCAGAGGGGCTTCTAAACATCAACCATAAGGAGGAGAGTATCATGGCAAAAGCAAAGGGTATCCGAAAAAGAGACGGGATGAAGTTCAGCCTTTTCTACATGCTTGCGGCGCTTGGACCTGCATTTATCGCGATCGTAGTAGTTACTGTAGCTTCAGCCTTTATGATCAGCGGAGAGCTAAAAGATTCTATCTGGGAACAGCTCCGGGTAGCTTCCCATCAGGTAAATGAATACTTTGTCTATGACGTTGTCAATAACGGCAGTGTCAATTATGACGAGTATGCGGATCATGTTTACATCGAATCCCTTAAAAATCTTGAAATAGACATGACCCTTTTTGAAGGGGACACAAGACTTATCACATCCTTAAAGAAGGCAGACGGCTCCTATAACGAAGGCAGCCAGGCTGATCCTGCCATATACGAAAAGGTTAAGGCCGGAAATGAAGTAACTGCTGAGAAGGTAAATATCGGCGGCACCCTCTATTTTGTATGTTATGAGCCCATGTACGATGCAAACGGTAATTTCTGGGGCATGTCCTTTGCCGGAAAACCATATAAGTATTATACAAAAGCCCTTATGCCCATGATATCGCTTGTTATCTTCATATCTGTGATCCTGCTGGTTGTTGTGGTGGTATTGGTTCTGTTTTCAGGAGCAGGAATATCTAAAGCCCTTATACATACCAGCAGTAATCTTCATACTATGGCTGACGGTGATCTTAATGTTTCATTTAATGAACACACCATGATCGCTGAATTTAACGAGATCATTTCTTCCTGTGACAAGCTGCAGGAGAACTTGAATGAGATTATAGGTAAGACAAAGAATATCAGCGGATCCTTAAGCTCCGGAGCCGAGCATGTTTCACGTCTCGCCGGCAACAGCAGAGAAGGGGCCGAGCAGATCGCACAGGCTATGGAGGGTCTTTCAAACGGCGCCACCACGATGGCCGAAAATGTTCAGAATGTCAACGAGCAGATCGTTCAGATGGGCGATTCCATTGAAAACATAACACATGGTGCGGAATCCCTTGTGACTATTTCCACCGGTATAAGGGATGCCAATAATGATGCTACGGATTACATCAATAAGGTTTCAGCTTCCTCTAAAGAAAGCGTACAGGCCGTTAATGATATCTCTACCCAGATATCCGAGACAAATACGGCGGTTGACCGTATCAAGGAAGCAGTTGACATGATAAGCTCCATTGCGAGCCAGACAAACCTCTTAGCTCTCAATGCTTCTATTGAGGCTGCAAGAGCAGGTGAAGCCGGAAGAGGATTCGCGGTTGTTGCGGGAGAGATTGGTTCCCTTGCGGAGCAGACTAATAAATCCACGGAAGATATCAAGAACATCGTTTCCGAGATAGTTGATAAATCCGCAAAGAGCGTTTCACTTTCAGAAGATGTGGCAAAGATCATAGATGAAGAGCAGAAATACATCGAAGAGACCCAGGAGCGCTTCCAGGTTCTCAATGAAAAGATCGAGGAAGCCTTTACAGAGATCAACGATATCTCTTCCAAAGCCGAGGATCTGGATATTGCCAAGGATTCTATCACTGCATCCATAAGCGACCTCGGTGCGATATCAGAAGAAAACGCAGCTTCCAATGCGGAAGTCAGCGAATCTATCTCGGATATTGCCAATGCTATCAGAGACATTGCTTCCAACAGTGAAGCAACACAGGATTCAGCAGCAGATCTTGACGAGACTGTTGCATATTTCAGGTAAACAATTTTAATTATGAGGGATCAAAAAAAGTATTACGACATGCCCGGAGAAATGTCCGAAGGACTTAAAAATCTGGGTTACAGACAGGTAGTGCCGGAGGATCAGAGCCTTTTCGATCCGTATTATGACCGGATGAACGGGACTTGGAC
The DNA here is from genome assembly GCA_902779445.1 of uncultured Lachnospiraceae bacterium. Taxonomy (GTDB): domain Bacteria; phylum Bacillota; class Clostridia; order Lachnospirales; family Lachnospiraceae; genus NK4A144. The sequence goes on along the minus strand of CACZBM010000002.1, from coordinate 21,063 downwards.
TTCCAGTAGCTGCTTTCCGAATTTCATAGGCTGGATGGACTCTGAAGTTATCTATATGAAAGAGGAGGGCGAATTTATAATTGTTATCGCTTATCTTAAGATGGATGACCTTCTGGCTGCCGGTCCGTTCCTCGGACATCACACAAAGGAAAAGATACATGATCTGATTTTACTTTTGAAAAAAGACTTCGACGTTCTGAAAAGAAAACTCACTTTCACGTATATCACCGACTGGATGCTTCCTTTTTATGACTCAGCCGGAATAGAGTTCCAAAAAGAAAATCCCCGTGATCATATGGAGTACCTCTTTACTCACGAAGAATTCCTGGCAGGAATGGATACTCAGGATGACCGATACCGGTACAGATATTTCAAAAGGAAGTTTCCTTTTGAAGTATTCGAGATCACCCCGGAGCATAGGGATGAGATAGACAGGTTCATGGATGACCACTGGTGTGAAAATGTTGGTTGTGACACCTGTGCTTTCGGTTGCTTAAAAAAGGTGATAGTGGATATTGTTAATTACTTTGATATTTTAAGGGTTAAAGGCATTATTGTCAGGGTAAACGGAGAGACCGCAGGTTTCTGTATAGTCAGCTGTCGCAATAATTTCGGGGTCTATCAATATAAAAATGCCATAAACAAATATAAAGGGATCAATGAATACCTGTTGAGAGAAAGCTTCGAAAGATTCATGGGTGACGCAAAGGTTATAAATTATACGGAAGACCTCGGAAACGAAAACTTAAGATACTATAAATCCCACATGGCACCGTCTTTTTCGCTCGGTGACTCCTATACACTTACTGAAATATGAATAAAAAACGATTTTCAAAAAAAATAATCCTTATACCGGCTGCCGTTATACTTTTATTTGCCGCACTGGCAGCCATGTTTATTTTGAGAAACTGGATAGATAAAAACCCTTGTTCAGTCTTTTCACTTGAAGACACCACGTATGCTTCAAGAGATTCTTTAGGAAATACCTATGTTATCGGAGATTCCGGAACATCGCTTATAAAGCTTGACCCCTCCGGAAACGTGACTGACAGATTTACCTGCTTCGCAGGGGATTTTGTAAGTCCTGCAGAAGCAGTAGCTGATAATTCCGGTAATATATATGTTCATGATGTGCAAATAGAATCCGGCGTACGTATTGATAGCGAAACGATCCTACGTATTAGTGAAAAAGATCATCAATCTGAAATAATAAAAACGATTGATGCGCCTGAGGGAACAGTGAGACGAGCCGTTATTGGTTTGTTCCCACAGGATAATGGTATATTTTATGCAGTGAAAAATTCAGGCAGTATTGCTGTTTACAATACTGAGAGCTATGAACGTCTCGTCTTTCCCATTACTCATGCAGAGGAACTTGTTCTTTCCGCTGCATATGATAGCAAAAATAATGATCTTTATTATTCCACCTACAGTGGTAAGATCATGAAATTTGCAGAGGGTGCAGATGACATTCTGCTCTATAACAGTGATAGTGACCCTGAAAGCGTACCACAGTATATCAGTTTCAATGATGGAATTCTCTACTGCAATGATATCGGTAAAAGAGATATTTTAGCTATAGATACTACATCCTTTGCTGTAGACAGGTTTGATGTCGGAGGAGAAAAGTCTGAAAGGTCTATAGATACCAATCTGTCTGCCGCAAATTCTCTTGTAAGTGTATCAAGTCTTGCGGTTACTTTCTGGGGTCCTGACAGAAATTATGAAATGATGTCCGAAGCAGGATTTGCCAAGAATGCACTTTTTAAGTGTACAGTTGTTTTTGTAGCTATTCTGTATTCTATCCTTTTTGCAGCAGTTATTATAGTTTTACTTATCAGATATATATTACTGAAATCCTCCGGATTTACTAAGGCAGCTCTCGCCATTGCTTCAATGGTTCTTATTCTTTCGCTTTTGTTTATCGGGACTCTTTTCCCCGAACTTAATACACAGGTAACAGAAGAGATATATTCACGTGAGATGCTGGCAGCCAATGTAATAAATAATTCCATTCCCATGGATTCTTTTCTGAGGTTAAATAAGCCCTCTGACTTCATGAATGAAGATTATAAGGCGGTCCGAAAGGCTGTCCATGATGTGTTCTTCATGGAGTCTGATGATTCCAAAGATCTGTACTGTGTGCTTTATAAGGTTATTGACGGTACCGTTACCCTTACATACACAATGGAGGATATCTGCGTAGTTTATCCTTACGACTGGGAATATGAGGATAGCGATTACCAGGCCGTAATGGAAGGCGGAGAAACTCTTACAACATCTGAAAGTTCCAGCGCCGGAAGCTTTGTGTACGTTAATGCTCCTCTTATAGATGAGAATGGTGATATCCAGGGCATGATAGAGATTGGTACCGATCTGCACAGCGTTAATGAGAGGAATAATAATATCCTTCTTTCACTGTCGATAAACATTCTGGCTATTATGGTCGTATCATTTATGTTTATGATCGAATTCCTCTACTTTATTAGGGGACACAGGTCATATGAATTTGATGATGATCCTCCGGAAAAGAAAAAGATACCTGTCGAGATCTTCAGATTTGTTGTTTTCGTTATATTCTTTTTTGCCAGCCTTACTTGTGCGATACTGCCTATATATGCCGTAAAGCTTGCAGAAGAACTTGCTATTCCCGGAGTATCACCGGTTATGATGGCTGCGCTCCCTATTTCAATAGAGATAATCTCGGGGGCTGTATTCTCAATGCTCGGAGGCCCGGTTATAGATAAATTAGGTGCGCGTAAAACCGTTATATACAGCTGTATCTTATTTACGGCAGGCCTTGCCATGAGGGTCGTGCCGAATATCATAGTTCTTTCCTTAAGCGGAATACTTGTCGGTGCCGGAAAAGCAACTCTTCTTATTCTTGTAAATGTCCTGATCGCCATGCTTCCCGACGAAGAAAAGGACAGAGGTTACGCTTACTACAGTGTTTCAGCTCTGAGCAGTATAAACTGTGCTGCCGTGTTTGGCGGTTTTATGATACAGTGGATGCCTTACTGGGCTCTCTTTGCCGTAACTGCCGTACTCAGTATTACTCTGTACTTTGTATGCATAAAGTATCTTAATCATGAACTGCCCGAAGAAGGATCAACAGAAGAGTCCGAAGGAGAAAAGGGTAATCTCTTTAAATTCCTTCTCAATCCTTCTGTATTGACATTTTTTGCATTTATTATGATCCCTCTTCTTGTCTGCGGATACTTTGTAAATTACCTCTTCCCGATCCTGGGTGCAGAATGGGGATTATCGGAGACCTATATAAGTTATGCGTTTATTTTGAACGGACTCGTTATACTGATAACCGGAACGCCTGTTTCAGCCTTTATGTCTAACCATAAGATCAAGAATGTTGGTCTATTCCTGTCAGCCCTGATTTATGCCGGCGGATTTTTGCTCGTAGCTGTTTTTCAGAATATTCCGGCTCTGCTCACATCGGTATTTATACTCGGACTTGCAGAAAGCTTTTCCATCATGCTGCCCGCATACTTTACCGATCTTAAGATCGTTGAAAAATTCGGTTTTGACAGAGCTCTCGGTATTTACAGTCTCCTGGAGAACGCTTCAGAGTCCGTAAGCTCCTTTATATTCAGTATAGCTTTTGTCGTTGGATTAAAAGAAGGACTTATGACCGTCATTTATATCATTGCTGCGCTTGCATTGGTTTTCCTCATAGGATCGTTTGTATTTGGCAGAAAAGAAACCGTTGAGAATAAAACAGAATAAAAAAGGACATATTGTAATATGAATAAGAAAAAAAGCCTTCATATCAGTATACTTAAAATAATCGCCGGTGCCATTACTCTTGTCAGCCTCTTCCTTCTGGTCGGAAGTTCTATTATTAACAGCAGAGAGTATTTTTCTTTCTATAATGCAAAATCACTGGATATTGCCGAAACTGTTACCCATTCCATAGATTCTGACTATGTGGCAAAGCTTTCTGAAGCACTTGAGGATCCGGACTTTGTCAAGGTCAGGGAAGAAGCTGATGCTCAGTCTGACAGTTCTCCAATAGAAGAGTGGCTAAAAGAAAAGGGGCTATATGAAGGATATATAGAAATAGATGATTTCCTGGATGTTGTCTGTGATGACATGGGGATCGAATATCTGTATATTCAGAATATCGTAGACGGAAAAGCTGTTTATTTCTTTGATGCTGAGGATTCTTTTTTCTGTCTTGGTAACGCTGATCTGCTGGAAGGCAAATTTACCGCACTTACAGGCAATATGCGTCTTGCCCCCACTACATCTTTTTCTGAGTTCGGATGGCTTTCTTCCGCCGGAGAGCCCCTTATAGATTCTGCTGGCAATAGTCCTGCCGTTGTTTTTGTCGATATTAATGTTACAGATATAGTGAACGGCATATTGAAATTCACTGTTATAGTATTTCTGATAGCTGTAATTGCAGCTCTCATTATAGGCTATATCGTTTCCTGCATCATTAAAAGGAGAGTAACCCGTCCTGTTGAAGACCTCACAAAAGATGCCCAGCTCTTTGCACACAGCGAGGAAGGCTATAAGAAAGAGAACATCACTTCCCTCGACATCCATACAGGCGATGAGATAGAAGAGCTGTATCTTGCAACCAAGTTCATGCAGGAAAATCTCATTGAATACATGGAGAATCTGGTGCATGTGACTGCAGAGAAGGAGAGGATCGGAGCCGAGCTCAATGTGGCTACGCAGATCCAGGCGGATATGCTGCCGCGTATATTCCCGCCTTACCCTGACAGGAATGAATTTGATATTTATGCAACCATGACTCCCGCAAAGGAAGTGGGTGGTGATTTCTACGACTTCTTCTTTGTAGATGAAAACCGTTTTGCAATGGTAATGGCAGACGTTTCCGGTAAGGGAGTTCCTGCGGCTCTCTTCATGGTGATTGCAAAGACCCTTATAAAGAACCGCGCTCTTATGGGCGGAAATCCCGGAGAGATCTTAAGTTACGTTAATGACCAGCTTCTTGAAGGCAACGAAGCAGAACTCTTTGTAACAGTGTGGCTTGCTATAGTTGATCTCACTACCGGAAAGGGTATTTCATCCAATGCAGGTCACGAGCATCCCACTCTTATGAGAAAGGGAGAAGAGTTCCAGTCGATCAAATACAAGCATTCCCCTGCAGTTGCCACTATAGAAGGCATCCCTTTCAAAGAGCATGAATTTGAACTTCATGAGGGAGATACCGTATTTGTATTTACAGACGGACTTCCGGAAGCTACGAATGCTGAGAATGTGCTTTACGGCGAGGAGAGGATGCTAAACGTTCTCAATAAAAATACTGATGCCAGCCTGGATATTCTTCTTAAAAATGTTAAAGAAGATGTTGATAACTTTGTGGGAGAAGCTCCCCAGTTTGACGATCTTACCATGCTGGCATTCAAATTAAATCATCTCAAAGAATAAAAACTCTGATCAAAGGCACCTCATCTGTTTGTTTACCCTTAAGGGATGCAAGAAAGAATGACTGCTTATTCTGTTTTTGAATTTTATCTGAATTCATTCCTGGAGCTTTACCGTAACCACCGGAAATTACTGCGGTTTAATCAGTTTTTTAATGTCTATATCCAGTCAGAGAAGGTTGATAAGGACAGCTTGAAGCCTTATCAGGAAATGATCCGGGGTATCCGTAAACAGTTCCACAATATTTACCTGAAAGCCGTGAAAGATCATACTATACGGACTGATATACCGGAAGAGGAGGTTTTCAGTACCACTATTCACCTGATGCTTTCAGCAGTAACAAGGAATACAGTTGCTGATATTACTACAAATAATGTATTTATGCTGTTTAAGGCTGAAAAAATATTTTAAATAAGGAGAAAAGAAGATGAAATTAAGATTGAGGTTAAGGATCAGTAAATTTATTACTCTTGCTCTTGCGGCATCGATTGTATTTACAACGAATACATTCGTGTTTGCTGGAGAGGTTCCGACAGAGAATCAAGTGGAAACGGCGGAGATAGAAGAAGCTGCTCCAGAAGAGTCATCCGGTGATGCGGTGACTATGGACAGCACAGTCAATACACTGACTCCGGAGAACAGTCATATTGAAGTACATGATGGAATCTATTACCGAGTTGATAATAACGATGATAGCATTAGAATACCCCTTACCACCGTTACCTATGTAACTGACAAAACTGATAAGAAGTCAAAAGAACCCAATATAGCAACCATAACCAATACTACGGATCCGGTTTCGTGGAACAATTTCTATGCACAGGCACTGATCAATATAGTATTAAATGGGACAAACAATACAGACACTTATCTGAACTTTTCCGCTCCTTATGTTGTAAGTGAAAATAAGGCATTTCCAACACCTGCAAATGATCATCCTATGGGATACAGGGATGGTCAAACGTTCAATTCATACAGAGTGATACCTATCGAAAACGGTAAAAGCTATCTATTCGTGGGATATGGTTTTAAGGAGGATGAACCAAAACTATTGCATGTGGCAGGCTATGACGGTCTTGAGAATTCCAAAGTGGATCATGGCATACAGGAGCAGGACATGCCGACTATCCCTGTTACAGAATGGGATGGGCGTAAGATTGAATATAATAAGAGTGGAAAATATAAGTTTACCAGGAGCAAAAAGGAAATCCTGGATGTCAAGGCCTCGATAGTGACTTATTCCAACGGCGTTGTGACTGAAGTGCCCGGCGTGGCTGTAAAAAATGTAAGGATTGATAAGAAAGCATTAAAAGCCGCTTCTGTGGCCCTGGATTATTCCGTTGTTGAAAATAAAGGGGTAGTTGCTATTCAGGATAATACTGGTAAATATGTTGCAAAAACAAGGATGGAAGCATATGGAAATAAAGGTGCAGTCTTTGCTAATGATATCTATGTTAATGAGTATGCCGCCCTTGGCAATACGATGCCTTCATTCACTATGAGCGTGAAGTTAAAGGGAGCTGAGGCAAAGACCTATAAAAAAAATGTGGATAAGCTCCTTAAGGACAAGGCCCAGACCTTCTTCTTCGGGGTACAGCAGTGTTGTGTTGAAGTCAGAAGTTTTGGTATTGATTATCTCCGTTACTTCTATGATAATGTGTCTTTTACAGAGGATCCAAATACCGGTGTGAAGACTTATACTCTTTCGTTCGGAAATATTGAAAAGGATATTGCTGAGAAGAAGCTTTCAGATGAGGCATATGAAAAAAATGGTATTGATTGCGATAAGGCATTTTTCGGCTCGAGGAAGTTCAAGATAAGCAACTTCCGTGAGAAGGAGAGCAAAGCTACTATAGAAGCGGTAGGATTAGTCGGGGAGTATCTGAAGGATGATACTTATAAAGAGCTTGCGACCCTAAAACCCGGAAAAGATTACAACCTTGTAGATGGCCGCATTGCCGGCTGTCCTGTGAAGGTGCTGGAATTTACGGAAAACGGGAACTACGCTTACAAACCCATGGATCATAAAATGATTGGTAAAAATCATGGTACAGACGCAATACAGAACTATTCCTATACATTGAGCGATGATTTTAATAAAGATTACGAAAGCGATCTGTCACAGCTTGGCTTCAAATGGGCATTCAGGCAGTCACCGATTGACAGTAAGATGTTACGCTATGGAATATATTACGATACCGATAAAGGCTTCTTATACAGTGTGGACTGAAAATTCTAAAATTTGTATAAAAATACATATTTTAGTCAAAAATATGTATTTTTTTGTTAAATAGTGCTATAATTGCAGATATTTTATTTTACTTGCAGAAGCATATATATCTTCTTTTGAAGAAGAAGGGAGTTCGCTATGTTAAAGAGAACGAGCATACTATTCAAAATGCTGCTTATGACTTTACCTCTTGCTGTTTTTGCCGTTATTTTAGGCATTTATTCAGGTGTGAGTCAGCTGTCTGTTCTGAATGAATCCAGACATGCCTTCTACGAAGAGCTCGCAGGCATAATCGATGATGTGCTTGCCTGTGACCGTGATTTCTATCAGGCACAGCTCGGAAGTGACAGAGCGCATATACTCGAGGCTAAAGGAGATGAGGCCGGTGTCACTGAGGCTCTTGATGATTATGACGGGAATAAACAACAGGTATATGACGGACTTACTTCTATTGAGGCAACTGCTTCAAAGGATCCATATCTTTATAACACCTTCCGCATGGAGGGGCAGACCGATTCCTTAGCAGATCAGCTTAAACAGGCAAAAGCCAATGTGGATTCATGGGCAGCTGTATATGATCCCCATACCGGAAGCGGAGATTATGATTCCCAGTATGCAGTATTCCTGGAAGCCAGGGAGATCATCGGAGATTTCCAGGATATTGCAGAAGATTACGGAAATTATCTCAATAAAAAGATGCAGGCTGAGATAAGGAACAGGGTTATCATTCTCATGGTGCTCCTTATTATCGTTATTGTTCTCATCGCATTATTAACTATATTTGTTTTGAGATATATTCTCGGAAGTACGAATGCGATCAGCAACTCACTTTCACATCTTGCTGACGGTGAATTTGTGAAGATCGACCGCTATCTTGATTATAGCGACGAGATTGGCGGCATGATCAAAAATACCAACAGTGTTATTGATAAATTAAATGACATTATAAGTGATATCCGTGATACAACCGTTGCCCTTGGAAGTTCTTCAAGTGAGCTTGCAGAGACCGCAGGTCAGATATCCCAGACTGCTGATGATGTTTCAAATGCAATTCAGGATATCGCCAAGGGTGCTACAGAGCAGGCTGACAATATCCAGCATGCTTCCCAGAGTGTTGGAAATATCGATGAAGCTGTTTCCGGAGTTACCCAGAACTCCAATATGCTGGCAGATACTGCTAATGAGATGAATGAGAGCAGCCAGGATTCCGCTTCCGAACTTGATAAACTTATGAAGAGTTCTGAAGAGATGAATAAGAACGTAGAAGAGATCACAGCTGCCATCAGCGCAACCAGCAGCGCAGTTAATACAGTTAATGAGAAGGTAGATATGATCACCAACATCGCATCCCAGACTAACCTCCTTGCGCTTAATGCAAGTATCGAGGCTGCCAGAGCCGGTGAGGCAGGAAGGGGATTTGCGGTTGTTGCCACAGAGATAGGAAATCTTGCTACAGATTCCAATACAACGGCTGATGAGATCCGTAAAGAAATGACAAGTCTCTTACAGCAGTCTGAACAGGCTACTCTTAAAGCAGAGCAGGTTAAGAAGGTTGCTCTTGAGCAGCAGGAAGTTCTTCAGGCTACGGTTGACAGTATCCATGGACTTATAGCCAATATCGAGACTACGGTTACCGGTGTGGGATCTATTTCCAGTGATGCAGGGACATGTATGTCCGCAAAGGATGTGGTTGTGGATGTTATGGATTCTCTTTCAGCTATTTCCGAAGAGAATGCAGCTTCAACAGAAGAGACCTCTGCTTCTATGCAGGAACTTAACGCCACAGTTAATGTCCTTGCAGGATCTGCGGATCAGCTTGACGGACTTGCCAAGAAGCTTTCAGACGCAGTAGCGTTCTTTAAATGAGAGCAGTACCCACTGAGCGTTCTTTGCTCAGTGTTGGTACTGCCTCTGCGATAGGCGCCCGACGACACATATTTCACTAGCCAAGCGGAAGCGAGGCGTAGTGAAATAGCGTGCCTTGTGCAGGTATTTTCGAGTCGGCTAGCGCCGAACCGCTGAGAGCAGTACCCACTGAGAGCAGTACCCACTATATACAAAGCCCTCATCAGTCACCTTACGGTGACAGCTTCCCCCATAGGGGGAAGCCTATAATGGGAATAAAAATCCTCCCTACTATCTCGCCTTCCCCTTGAGGGGAAGGTGGCTCCGAAGGAGCCGGATGAGGTGTAGGGAGGGTAAAATTATCTGATAAACAAAACTCAGAAATTACTTCCAAATCTGCCTTTCATGATCTTTATAGCCTCATAGGCAATGGCGCAGAACTCACTCTCTTTCTTTCTGGAGGGATCCTTATGAAGGGTCTTGCATCTTTCCTCAAAGTACTTTGCGGCAGCTTCGATATCGTCATTCTTGTACTCGGTTCCGTCAGCAGCGCGTAAGATTCCTGTTTTGTGGTCGTAATTTCCTTCTCCGATCGCAACTCCGTGAACATACTCCTGACCAGTCACGGACTTAAATAGATCTTTTATAGTTTCTTCTCTGTTTCCTGCCATATAATACCTTCCTTTCGTTTCATAAATGATCTATGGATTACATGTTCTACAGGGTGTGTAACCCTGATCAATAAGCTCTTGCTTACTTTTGCTGACAGTCTTTACATTATCTCCCTTAGCGTATCTGCAGCTTTCGAGGTGGATCTTCTTGGTGGATGTATTTATAACATAGGTGCTGGTTGCAGCTGTTTCAGTATTGCCGGCAGAGTCTACAGTGGTCTCTGTTGCGGTCTTATTGCTGGCAAATGACTTTAATAGATCTGCGGCTTTATCCTTATAAGCGAATATGGCTGCAATAACGGCTCCTGTGATCACAACTGCGGTAAATACGATTCCTAAGGACTTCCTTTTTGACCCTTTACCTATTGACTTGGTGTAGGAGAGTCCGGTTCCCGGAAGACCGACAGATACGGATTTTCTGCCACTTGTACCTGCTGTAACATGAGCGCCCTTTTTCCCGACAGAGAGGGAAAGTCCGCTCTTACTGATATTCAGTTTCACACCCGGAAATATGGTTATCTGTTTTTTGTATCTAAGTCCCATTTTTCACTCATCCGTCTGCTATAGGAAGAAGGCATTATTTCACGCATAATCATCAATAAACTCATCCGATTCCGGATCGGGCTCGGGTATGGTATTATCAGTCTTCATTTTAAGATTACTCTTAGCTGTTGATAGCATGAGCTTTATCCTGTTAAGCTGGTTTACCTCGCTGGCTCCCGGATCGTAATCTATCGCTACTATATTTGAAAGAGGGTATGAACGGCGTATAGCCTTTATTACTCCCTTTCCCACCACGTGGTTCGGAAGACAACCGAAGGGTTGTGTACAAACGATATTATTTACTCCGTCGTGGATTAGCTCAAGCATTTCACCTGTAAGGAACCATCCTTCTCCGGTCTGGTTTCCGATGGATACGATACTTGAAGCGTTTTCAGCTGTCTTATCAATCCGGTTCGGAGGACTGAAGTGTTTTGACTTCTTAAATGCCGAAACCGCAGCTCCCCTTATAAACTCAATGGCATTTATACCCATTCTGGAGTTAAAGGCAGTTTTCTTCGATGTTCCGAGTTTTTCAGCTTTATATATCTGATTATAAAAGCAATAGAGTAAGAAGTCTATAAGATCAGGTACGACAGGTTCAGCACCTTCTTTTTCCAGAAGCTCGGCAAGATGGTTATTTGCGGCAGGCATAAATTTTACAAGTATTTCGCCAACCACGCCGACACGGGGCTTCACCAGATCTTCCTTTATGGGAATTGCGTCAAATTCGGCTATCATCTTTTTACACATGCTTCTGAACTTCAAGAAGGAAGGCTTCTTTGCTGAAACAAAATCCCTGCATTTTTTAAGCCATTTTTCATGTACTTCGTTAACAGATCCTTTTTTCTCTTCATAGGGTCGCATGCGGAGAACACAGCGAAGGAAAATGTCTCCGAATACAAGGCCATATAATCCTCTCAAAGCAAGGTCATAAGTGATCTTAAACCCGGGATTTCCTTCAAGCCCTGAAAGATTAAGGGAAATTACAGGGATCTGGCTCATTCCGGCTTTTTCAAGAGCTCTTCTTATGAACCCGATATAATTTGTGGCACGGCATCCGCCGCCGGTCTGGGACATTATGACAGCAGTTTTATTCAGATCATATTTACCGCTGTTAAGGGCATGCATTATCTGCCCGACTACCATGAGAGAAGGATAGCAGGCATCATTATTAACATATTTAAGACCGGTATCCACAGCTTCCCTGCCGTCATTATCCATGACTTCAAGGTTGTATCCTTCACTCTTAAATGCAGCTTCAATGATGTCAAAATGAACAGGAGACATCTGTGGGCAGAGGATCGTGTAATTATCCTTACGCATTTCCTCGGTAAATACCACACGGTTAAAGGCAGAAGACTTAATTATACGTTTTTCGCCCTTCATTTCCTTAACCTTAAGAGCTGCGAGGAGAGAACGTATGCGTATTTTTGCGGCACCGAGATTATTTACTTCATCAATCTTCAGACATGTATATATCTTTCCGGATCCGTTAAGTATCTCAGCCACCTGATCGGTAGTAACAGCATCAAGACCGCATCCAAAGGAATTTAACTGGATAAGGTCCAGATCCTCCCTCTGCTTACAGAGTTCTGCTGCGGCATAGAGCCTGGAGTGATACATCCACTGATCCATTACCCTGAGCTCTCTGTCTATCTTTCCAAGGTGTGAAACAGAATCTTCTGTGAGAACCGCCACATTATACTGGGTAATAAGTTCCGGAATACCGTGATTTATCTCGGGATCCACGTGATAAGGGCGTCCTGCAAGGACAATACCTCTCATATTGTGTTCTTCCATGTATCTCAATGTTTCTTCTCCGTAACGCTGCACGTCACGTCTCGCGGTTTCCTGTTCTTTCCAGGCCTTATAGACCGCAGGAACTATCTCACCCGGGTCAACCTCGGGAAATGCCTCGATAAGACGGGGATAAATATTATCAGGAGAAGTAAAGGATATAAATGGATTAATAAAATCAATATATCCGTTACTTATCTCTTCCACATTATTCTTTATATTCTCGGGATAACTTGTCACAATAGGACAGTTATAGTGGTTACCGGCATCGGGGAATTCCTCTCTTTCATAGAAAAGAGAAGGATAGAAGATCCTCTTTATATTATTCCTGATAAGCCATGTTATATGTCCGTGAGCCAGCTTGGCAGGGTAGCACTCGGACTCCGAAGGAATAGATTCTATTCCAAGAGAATATATGGAATGGCTGGATGGAGGAGACAGTATAACCCTGAACTTTAATTCCGTCAGGAAGGTGAACCAGAAAGGATAGTTCTCATACATATTGAGGACTCTGGGCACACCTATAACACCTCTTTCCGCTTCATCAGCGCTGAGAGGTTCGTAATCAAACATACGCTTATTCTTATATTCAAAAAGGTTTGGCACGTCCTTATGTGCCTTAGCCTTTCCGATACCTTTTTCACAACGGTTACCGGTGATAAAGGTCCTGCCTCCGGTAAAATGATTTACCGTAAGTCTGCAGTGGTTATTGCAGCCCTGGCACTTGGACATGGACGTGGAGAATTCCAGATTCTTTATCTCTTCGATAGAGAGCATTGTGGACTCAGTACCCTTCACATACCGTTCTTTTGCAATAAGGGCAGCTCCGAAAGCTCCCATGATGCCTGCGATATCAGGTCTTATGGCTTCACAGTCAGCGATCTTTTCAAACGCCCGAAGAACCGCATTGTTATAGAAGGTTCCGCCCTGTACGACTATACGGTGCCCGAGTTCTGAAGCATCTGAAACCTTGATAACCTTAAACAGAGCGTTTTTGATGACAGAATAGGCAAGTCCTGCAGAAATATCAGATACAGGAGCTCCTTCCTTCTGCGCCTGCTTAACTCTGGAATTCATAAATACGGTACATCTGGTACCCAGATCTATAGGGTGCTTTGCATAGATCGCTTCCTTTGCGAAGTCTTCAACGTCATACTGCAGCGAATTGGCAAAATTCTCTATAAAGGATCCGCATCCTGAAGAGCAGGCCTCATTTAAGAGCACAGAATCAACGGAATGATCCTTTATCTTTATACATTTCATATCCTGACCGCCGATATCCAGGATACAGTCAACCTCGGGATCAAAGAAGCTGGCAGCGTAATAATGGGAAACTGTCTCCACTTCGCCATGATCAAGCTTAAATGCAGCCTGCATAAGTGCTTCGCCATATCCTGTGGAGCAGGCACCTACTATCCGTACATCCTTTGGCTTAAGGTCGTAGATCTCCTTAATGGAGCGTATCGCAGTCTTTAAGGGGGACGCATTGTTATTTGAATAGAACGAATAGAGAAGCTGGCCGTCCTCACTTATAAGTGCGGTCTTTGTGGTTGTACTTCCGGCGTCTATACCGAGGAATGCGTTTCCTCTGTAAGATGACAGGTCTTTCTTACTTACCTTAGCCTTACTGTGGCGTTTTTCAAATTCCTGATACTCGTTTTCATCATTGAAGAGAGGATCCATTCTGGGAACCTCTATCTCAATCTTTATCTTACCCTTAAGCTTATCTATAAGCTCGCTTAAGAGGAGAGACTGGTCCTCATGATTAAGGGCAGAACCAATAGCAGCGAATAAGTGGCTGTTATCAGGATCTATGGTATGTTCATCATCAAGCTTAAGTGTTCTGATAAATGCTTTTTTTAGTTCGGTAAGGAAGTGGAGAGGACCACCCAGAAATGCCACATGGCCTCTTATGGGTTTTCCGCAGGCCAGTCCCGAAATAGTCTGATTCACAACAGCCTGAAGGATGGAGGCTGCCAGATCTTCTTTCCTCGCTCCGTCATTTATAAGGGGCTGGATATCGGTTTTTGCGAATACACCGCATCTTGCAGCAATGGTGTAAAGGGATTCGTAATCCTTGGCAAGCTCATTTAAGCCCTCTGCATCAGTTTGAAGGAGAGCAGCCATCTGGTCGATAAAAGCACCGGTTCCTCCGGCACAGGCACCGTTCATCCTTTCTTCCACATTGCCGTCTTCAAAATAGATTATCTTCGCATCTTCACCGCCAAGTTCAACGGCCACATCGGTTTTGGGCTCATGATCTTTCAGGGCAGTAGCTACCGCCACAACTTCCTGGGTAAAAGGGACTTGAAGTACGTTTGCGAGTCCGAGTCCTCCGGAACCTGTGATCACAGGACACACAAAGATATCACCGGTCTCCTTAAAAGCATCTTCTAGAAGCCCTTTTAGAGTATCCCTGATATCTGCGAAATGACGTCTGTAGTCGGAATAGATCATTTTATTGTCTTTATCCAGGATCGCAGCCTTAACGGTGGTTGATCCTATATCTATTCCCAGCGAATATTCCGACTTATTTACAGTATTTGTATTTGTCTTTATTTTATTTCTGTTTTTATTCTTACTCATTTCTTCTCTATTATACCTTCTTAACCAGCATGTAGTATACGATTTATCTCGAAATAAATCAATCGGGATGTAATATGGCTTCCCCAAATAAATGAACATCGACAAGTACGTGCGGTCAGATTACGCTCACTGCCTTTATTTTGCCCTGAAACATATGGACGGTGCTACCAGCGGCCCCCACTCGCACATAGCGCTCGTAAACGGGGTCGTAAAACGTCCACTGGACGTTTTACCTCAAAAAAAGCGTTTTCGCTTCGCACCGCCAGTTTCAGCGCAAAATTGCAGTCGTTCGCTATTAATCTTACCCGCACATCCTTGTCGATGTTCATTTATTGGCAGGCGGTACATATCGAAATATATCTTCACTGTGCAGAAAAGTTGGATACAGGCTCTATATGGCTGATTACTCCTGAAATTATATCTGCGTCTAGCTTTACATGGGATATTGAAGCGCTTATTTATCCGTAGGTTTTGCAGTACATAAGACCTTCAGACAGAATGTGCGCGGATGATTAGTAGCGAACGACTGCAGTTTGAAGCCGAAACCGGCAGTGCGAAGCGATAATGCTTTATTATCGCGGTAGCACTGTCCGGATGTTTCGGCGAAAAACAAAGGCAGTGAGCGTAATCGTCCACGCGCATTCTGACTGAAGGTCGTAAATACCTGCAATACCTTATCACAATATACCTCAAATCACTCGTATAATTTGATTTTAACAGCATTTCAGAGTATAATATCCTTGAGGAAACATACGTATTCGAGAAAAAATATAAAGAAGGATCTTAAATTGAATAACTGGCTTTATAATCTGGAAAAGAAATTTGGAAAGTACGCTGTACCAAACCTTACGGTTTTTGTGATCTTTACATATATCATAGGATATCTGATGAGCTTTATGGGGCTTATACCCCTTATAGGCCTGGACCCGTACCTCATAATGAGGGGCCAGATATGGAGAGTGTTTACCTGGATCTTAATGCCTCCATCATCATTTAATATATTTACAATCATTATGATATTTTTCTATTTCCAGATAGGGCGTTCTCTGGAAGTAACATGGGGGGATTTCAGATATAACGTATATATCTTCATGGGATACATCTTTACCTTTATAGGATCCGTTATCATATATTTTATCGGAATAAGGATGTTCGGCTATCCCGTTGATACCTTTGGCTACTCGCTCAGTACCTGGGTATCCACATACTTCGTTAACATGTCCCTCTTTTTCGCATTTGCAGCAAGTTACCCGGATATGCAGATACTTCTGTATTTCTTTATACCCTTAAAGATAAAGTATCTCGCTATCCTGGACGGAGTACTGATACTCTGGCAGTTTCTGCAGAGCCCCTGGTACGGAAAAGGAGTTATTCTTGTTTCACTCCTTAATTTCCTTGTATTCTTCTTAAGTACCAGAAATCTCCGGAGATTCTCTCCGCACGAGATGCACAGGAGAGCCGCTTATAAGAAGGCTGTTAATAACGATATGCGGAGCAGATTCCATACCGTACAGGGCGGGAAGAATGCCATAGCAAAGCATAAATGCGCTGTTTGCGGAAGGACAGAGCTTACAAATCCGGAACTGGAATTCAGATTCTGTTCAAAATGCAACGGAAATTACGAATATTGCAGCGAACACATAAATAATCACAGCCATATATGATCCTGACGGACACGTAAAGGATCGCTGAGGTTTTTAGTGGATAATCGGAAAAAGATAAAGACGAGGATAAGTGCAAAAGAGTTCTTCAGCAGAATGAGCAAGTCCTATTTGCTCCTCTTTTTCCTGTTGCCTTTGGTTTATATCTGTATCATTTTCCTTAATTTCAGATATAATTATTCCATCACTTCAAAGAATATCGAATATCAGACAGAGGCAACTCTTTTACAGTATTCATCGGAACTTGATGATTACCTTCAGCCCGCTTGCAAGATAATGGAACATGCTTCCTATAACGTAGAGGATCTTTTCCGTTCAAACGCTTCCAATGAGCAGATCCTTGATTATTTTGTCCGTGAGACCCAGTTTATAAAGACCACCCAGGAAATGGATACCGAAGGAGTTTATGGTTTTATTCACGGTGAATATATGTCCGGTATAGGCTGGATACCAACCGAAGATTATGTCCCGACCGCAAGACCCTGGTACTTAACAGGCCTCGCAGGAGGCGGGAAAATGGTATATGTAACTCCCTATACAGATAAAATGTCGGGAGAACGGACTATGACCATAGCAAAGCTTTTATCAGACGGACAGAGCGTTATGGCTATAGACGTTAAGATGGACGGCCTGCAGAGCATTACAGAATCTCTTGTAAATGAAAGTGGTTCAGGTAATGTATTTATATTAAATGACGAAGGCGAAGTCATAACACATACTGTTTTTACTGAAACAGGCAAGAATTATCTCCACAGTAACGAAGAACCCCAGAGATCCATTGCCTATAATTTCCTGATAGAGGGTAAAAAAGAATTTTCGGTTAAGAATAATGGCTATAACGAGCTTGTTTATACCCATGACATGGGAGGCGGATGGTATGTTGTATCCGTAACCGATGAGGGTAAGACTCTCTCGGCCCTGTTTACTGCTTCAAGAGACAGCCTGATGATAGGTCTTATCGGAACTCTTATCATCTTTTTCCTTTTGATCATGATCTCTAAAAGAAGGATGGAAGCAGAGAACTATGTTATCGAGCTAAATTCAATTTCCGCGATCTACGTGTGTATGTACAACATCAATATAAAAGATGATACTTTCGAAGAGATCAACTGTTTCTCGGAAAAGATTTCTAATCTAGTGAGCGATAACAGGACAGAAGCCAGAAAGATGTTTAAGAATATCGCCAATCTGAGGGCAGACGAAAGAACCAGACAGGAATTTCTGGACTTCACAAATCTTGATACACTGGACAGAAGACTGAAGAATAATAATACGGTTACCCTTGAATTCCTGAATATCGAAAAGGTATGGAACCGTGCGAGATTTATTACAGCAGACAGAGATCCTGACGGAAACTTAAAGAGTGTACTCTTCATGGTGGAGGTTATAGATAAGGAAAAGAGGAGCCGTGATAGACTTCTCTATATCTCTGAAACCGACAGGATGACCGACATCAATAACCGCGGAAGCGGAGAAAATAAGGTTAAGCAGCAGCTTCTTACCGGTGACGGTGGTATGTTCATAGTCCTTGATGTGGATAAATTCAAATCCATAAATGATAATTACGGCCATGATATCGGAGATAAGGTACTTATCGCCATTGCAGACTGCATGAAGCGCACCTTCAGAAATAATGATATTATCATGCGTCTCGGCGGTGATGAATTCGCAGCCTATGCACCGCTTGTCTTGAATAAAGAAGGCGGAGAGATAATCGTAAACCGGTTCTTAAAGCAGATTGACAGGATCAGTATTCCGGAGCTTAAAGGTCATAAGATCTCAGTCAGCGTTGGTATTGCTTTCTATACTCCAAACGACAACTTTACTTTTGAAGAGCTCTATAAAATGGCTGATAAATGCACCTATGAGAGTAAGCGGATAAAAGGAAATCATGCCACCTATTATATGAATGATGACAGGAGTATAGGAGATGAGTATATTTCGTAAGAAAACCCCGCCTGAAAAGTCATTAAAAGACAGGCTCACAGGATTAAAAAACCGGGATTATTTCCATCAGACCTATGGTGAACTGGGTCCTGTTAGAAATAAGGACATGAAGATCATGGGGGTATTTGATATTGATCACTTCAAAGCCGCCAATGAAATGATCGACGGAGATAAAGCGATCCTCGATATCATAGATATTTATGAGGAACTCCTCGGGAAAGAAGGAGAGATACTCCGATGGGGTGGAGATGAATTTGTTATAATACTACGCAGCACTCCGGAAGACAGCTTAAAGCTCCTTCAACAGTTTACGGAAAGAGTAAAGGCTGAAACTCCGGTCACCGTTTCAGTGGGTCTTGTAAAGATAAGACACGAGGATACATTTAAGACCAACTATTACAGGGCAGTACAGAAGTGCTATCTGGTAAAGGAGATGGGAGGAAACGACGTAAAGCTTTAACGGAGTTAATATGGACCAGAAAGAGTATAAAAACACTTTAGACCGGGCAGTAAGACTTGCCCATGAAGGTAAGAACCATCTATCCGAGGAGGAATATAGGAGGCTCTTTGAGCCCTTAAATCTCACGGAAGAACAGGACAGGCTTACACGGGATTACCTAAAAGAACTGCATATTAGTTTTGAAGAATGGGAGGGCGCAGAAGATGATGATCTGCCCCTTTCTGATGAAGACGGAAATTATCTTGAGTTCTACCTGGAGGAGATCAAGAGCCTTCCTAAATACCCGGATAAAGAAATATCTGAGATCTACAGAGCCGTAATGGAGGATGATGATGCTGAAGCCAAGCAGAAGCTTATCAACATACATCTTTCTGATGTTGTAGATATCGCGAAGCTCTATGTGTATCATGGCATGAGACTTGAAGATCTTATCGGAGAAGGAAATATAGGTCTCATCATGGCAATAGACCTCCTTGGAACCGTTGAAAGCGTGGAAGAGGCTGAAGGCCTTATCGGAAAGACCATAATGGACTCCATGGACGCTGCCATCAGAAATGACCAGGATCTTAAAAATGAGATAGACAGGATCCTTGAAAACATTAATAAGATAAACGAAATAGCTTCCGAACTCTCAAATGACCTGAAACGCGATCTGACTATAGAGGAACTTGCTGAAAACAGCGAATTCAGCGTTTCCGAGATAGAGGATGCGCTTAAATTTACCGGTAACGCAATAGAAGGAATAAAATATGAATAATACAATAGCAACACTTCCCTCTGATACTGCCCTTATTCTTGAAGGTGGCGGTTCCAGAGGCGTTTTCACTGCCGGCATACTTGACTACTTTATGGAAAAAAATGTTTATTTCCCTTATGTGGTCGGGGTGTCTGCCGGAGCATGCAATGCTCTCGACTACTGTTCAAAGCAGATAGGACGGTCCAGAGATACCTTTATATTAAGAGACAAGTCATTAAAGAGCATTTCCTTTGGAAATCTCATAAAATTAGGCTACTTCTACGATATGGATAAGCCTTTTTACGAATTTCCCTATAAATATTTTCCTTTTGATTTTGAAACTTTCAAGTCATCCGGCATAATATGCGAAATGGTGGCTACCGACATAGATACGGGGAAAAGCGTCTATTTAACGGAAAACAAAGATAATGACCGTATCTTGAATATATGCAGAGCCTCATCAACCCTGCCTCTTCTTGCACCTATTGTACATCTGGACGGCCGGAGATATATGGACGGCGGTCTTTCAGATTCCATTCCCTACGGCAGAAGCATAATGCAGGGCTATAAAAAGCATGTGGTCATCTTAACCCGGGAAATGGGCTACAGAAAGAAACTAAAATCAAAGAGCAATGAAATATTGCGTCAGGTATATAAGAATGAGCCCACCCTTGTACGCACATGCTTAAAACGGCCAAAAGTCTATAACAGGCAGCTTGATATTTTAGAGCGCCTCGAAAGAGAGGGCCGGGTTTTCGTTATCAGGCCCACTGAAAAGCCGGTGGGACGTATTGAAAACAATCTGGACCGCCTGGACAGCTTTTACCAGCATGGCTACAATACCGCGGTCCGTATCTTTGACGATATGATGGAATATCTTACTAAACGCCCATAACATATTCCATGATACCACCATAAGTTAAAGTGGCGTTTAGTGGCGGTTTTGCGATTGCAATTCGGCTTCGCCGAGCGCAAAACCGCTGCACAACTCGGGATTTTGCTTCGCAAAACCCTCGCGGAACGGTTACAGGCTTTATGTACTTTCAAAGTATAATAGATAATGTTGATAATTAATGTCATTCTGAGCGGTGCTGCGTGCCAGTGCAAAACATGCCGGTGGCATGTTTTGAATGCCGTTAAGATGCGCTATGCGCATCTGGCATCGGTCACGC
>CACZBM010000001.1 GCA_902779445.1 uncultured Lachnospiraceae bacterium | reverse complement strand
AATAATAAGGATATTAAAAGCGACACGAAGAAAGCCATTGTTAATGCAGCAAAGAAAAATACTGAAAAGTATCACTTCGGAATTCGTCAGGGTGTGATATGGATAGACGAAGTAACATTTACACGTCTTATACCTGGATTCCCCACTTCCGGAGATCAAGATAAAGCAGCCGTTTCGGAGGGCAGGATTAAAGGTAATACTAGATATCTGAGCAGTGGTGACGATGAGGAACATACCGTCTACAATCTTACAGTAACAAAGTTCAAACTTAATAACGGCAAGGCAAAGGCAAATGTAAGCCATGAGGTTAATACCTTTAACGGCAAGAAACGCGCTGATAAAGACGTAAAACTTAAGGAAGGTTCCGACTACACACTTAAAGTCGAAAAACTTGCTGGAGAGGATGTTGCAGTCCTTAATTTCCCTGATAAAGGAAACTGGACGTACAGTAATAATGATTATTCACTTTCAGCTCCCAAGTGGGGATACAAATGGGCATTCAGACAGTCTCCCATTACAGAGAAGAGTAGTAAGGAATTCCGCAGGGGTATCTGGAAGAACAGTAGCGTTGGATTTGTATTCAGCGTAGAATAAAAGAGTGATCAGAGATATCATCATATGAATATCAGTTGATCAAAAAACGGTGTGCTGCCTGTTCAGGCAGCACACTTTTTATGAGTCAACGGGGACGGTTCCAATGCCGTTTAGTTAAATCCCAGTGTCATTCTTCGCTTCGCTCAGAATGACACTAACTTAAAGTTACATCTCCTTCAGCTGTTTCTTCCTCTTATACATGCTATAGTCTGCCCGTTCAAAGATGGTGTTAAAATCCCTGTCCTTATCAGAGTGGTATTCTTCTATACCGGTAGCTATCACCGGGCGGTCGGATCTGAGATTTTTTTCTGCCTCCCGGTCAAACATACTCAGGATGATGATCCTGTTAAGGTAATCTTCACCTTCCAGAAAAGCCACAAATTCATCGCCGCCTATACGGTAGATCGGGCTGTGCTTAAAATGGGAACAGATGCTGTTGCAGGCAATTTTTATATACTTATCGCCTTCTCCATGTCCCATGGTGTCATTGATAAGCTTCAGGTTGTTGATGTCAAAGATCACTACGGCGAAATCCTTTAATGTACCCTCTCTTATTCTCTCGTCTATTTTCTTTTTGGCATTAATGTAGGCGTGGTTATTCTTTACCCCTGTAAGAGGATCGGTGTAGGCCATAAACTTTGCATTACCCAGTTCCCTGTAGTAATCGGCTTTTTCATCCACCACTATGAAAGTATGTATAAGACAGGTACCGATAAGACATCCAATAGCGTAGAAAGGAAGGAGGGGATAAATAGTCTGCAGGATGATGAAAAGGGTCATAGCGAGACCTGATAAAGCCACGGTAGTATGGTGAAGCTTTGATTTACCTTCAGTGACGTGGGCAGAATTCAGGGTATAGACGGAAGAGATAAAGAACAACAGAGTCTGTACAGCAAGGGTAATGTAACGCGCATGTTGTGGATAGTATTTACCTGACGAGTCAAATGAAAATACGATGGGTGTAAAAAAATTAATGCCCAGGGTGATGATCTCATAAACGAATATTATCCAGCCCGTAATATTCAGCATGGAGCCAAATCCTCTTTTGGTATCCAGGTATTCCACTACGAACCGGGTCCACATGAGAACAGACAGGACCATGGAAAAGAAGTAGAGAACAGTATCAGAGTACGCAAAAATAACCAGTTTACTCTCATAAAGAATACCCCACAGCATATCTGAGATCAGGTAGAGAATAATACTGAAAAGGAAATTTCTGTATTTCACCCTGATGGGCGAAGCCTCAGAATGCCAGATAATATCAAAATTTATAATGAGAAGAATTATTATGGATAAAGCACCAAAGCTTGAATAATACATGATCTCCCCCTTATTCCAGTGCTGTCCTCTTTCGTATCTCTTCAGCCCGCTCGATTATCTTTTCTTTCCAGTTATCGTCTTCGGCATCCAGCTGATAAGTGTTGTAACCGTACTGACGGCCCATGGAGCAGACGATGGTTTCGTCATCGATATGAAGGGAAATGCGGTAGCGGTTTGGAAGCTTCTGCGGAAGGATATCTTTTCTGTCTCTCTGAACTTCTTTCAGATGTCTGGTTCCGTTAACAATATCGTCGAATTTCACACCATAGAAAAAAAACAGGCTTTTAATATATCCTATGGTGCGGAAAGAGGAGGTATATACCCAGACTTCATATCCCATATTCTGAAGGCTTTTAATAAGATCCGGTGTACCAAGGCGCAGTCTTTCCTTAAAAATCCTGTTTAAGGGAAAGATGAGTGGCGGCTCGGTCTTATGGGTTTCCGGAGACACAAAGAGCACCTCGTCAAGATCAAAAGAAACCCGCATTTTATTGCTGTTTGTCGTTTTGCTCATTGAAAACCGTCCATGATCTTCATCACTTCTTTTGACCAGTCTGCAGAGGAACCGCTTAAAGGATATTCATCAAATTCCCTGGTGCGGCTGTCGGTGCGTATGAGCATATCTTTATCTATATGGATGGTTTCGTTGTATTTTTTCGTTACGAGATTCTCGATTTCCTTTTTCTTCTTTGAGTCCTTCCCCATTTTTTTCACAGTACCTGTAATGACACCGTCAACATGGCAATTGTATCTCTTAAAGAAGGACTGTATGTAGTCCGGAGAGTAGAAGTCTGCAGAATACACCCAGATATCATATCCCTTGGTATTGCAATAGTGGAAAAGGGCAGGGATGCCGAGCTTTATGCGTTCTTTATAGATCAGGCTGTATGGGAAACCGGGTTCTTTTTCCAGGGCTTCTTTATCATCAGAAGAAAAAACAACTTCATCCAGATCGAGGGTCACCCTCTTTTCGTGGTCGGAAGAAGCAAGCATTTTCTTAATATCATCTACGGTTGTGGGATTGACTATCTCTACCGGGAATCTCTTGATCCCGCATCTTATGGCGGCCAGCCACCTGTGATGTCCGTTAAGGAGCATATATCCGTCCGGATGCATTTTTTGAACGGTAAGGGGTTCTAGCTGAACAGAATTCCTCCTGAAGGATTTTTCATAATTTGATACTATGGAAAAAGAAGGCCCTACTGAAGGAATGCAAAATTCATCATCAGGGTTCGGATGCAGCTTATTACAGGATACACTTCGAACCAGCAGGCGTTCCAGGAACCCCGCCTTGACCGGCACGCTTATTCCCTCATATTTTTTGACTTCTTCATATATAAACTCTTCTTCTCTTGTTTTTGCCATATAGAAGCCCTCCTGTTTCTCTGATTATATCATGAATTAAGCGTCAAAAGTAGTTGTGCATGACATAAGAAAAGGACACCGTAGAAGGTGCCCTTTTCTGTATGAAGAGAAAAAATATTTGGGAGATTGGCTTAAATTCCCTGTATGATGATCGCTCCCATGATCAGTGCTACGATCACTATAAGAGCACTAAAGCCTTCTACTACCATGTTAGCTCTTGCCATTGCTTCATCATCAGATATCATCACGTTGTCATTTCTATTATCGATTATGTTTTCCATAAATAAGTACCTCCTGTTTTCAACGATATATGTATATCACTGACAGGAGGTACCGGGATAAATCTGCACGGATTTGAATGTTTATTACACGGATTTGGATTTTTCTTCCCTGTATTTTATAAACCTTTCAAACTGGATGTTTAAGAAAGCTGCAACGGGAACTGCAAGCAGCATACCGAGAAGGCCTCCGATGGCTCCGCCAAAAAGCAGGGCAACGATAACAAGGACAGGGTGAACATCAATACTGCTGCTTAACAGCCTGGGATTTATTATATTACCGTCTATCGTCTGGATAATGAAAACAAGGATAATGCCGATGATTATCAGCTTGAATTCTCCTTTTAAGAGACAGCAGATCACGGTCATGCCATAGGCCACTACAGGACCCACATAGGGTATGAGGTTTCCTATACCTGTTGCTATACCGATCAGAGCAGCGTAGGGGATCCGTGCGATGGAAAATACGACCGTCACTAAAACTGCCATGATTATCGCATCAGCCAGCTGTCCCCGGATATATCCGGTAAAACATGTGTCCAGGTCTGAAAGACATATCTTAAAGACCTTGTAGGCCTTGTCTCCCAGAAGAGCATGAAATACCCTGCTCCAGTAAGCTGACATTCCCTTTGTGTCGAAGAGGAAATACACGCTGAAGATAACAGCGAAGAAAAACTGCACCACAAAATTCTTTACGATATTGAACGCACCCAAAAGTCCTGTTCCGAATACGGCAGCAATATCGGTTCCTTTCTTGCCGTCGATGGAGGAGATCTGCTGACGTAAAGAGGCGATCAGTGCATCAAGAGTAGGGATAACAATATCGAATCTGCCCAGAGTATCCCGGATCTCGTTATAGAGATTTGTTGACTGTATACTAATGTATTTGGCCATCATATTCAGATCTTCCAAACTTATGAAATGAATATTTGACGTGATGGTTGAAATGACCAGGGACAGCAGCATAAAGATAATAAAGAAAAAGGTAAAAAATGTGGCAAAGATTGAAATACCTCTGCATAATCCGGGTTTCTTCTTTATAATAGGTACTTTGTTCAGGAGATTGTCGAATAAATTCACAACCGGCAGCAGTATGTAGGCAAATATAAGTCCGAGGATAAGAGGAACTACTACTCCCAGTATCCAGGAGATAAAGGCCAGCAGTCCTTTTAGAAAAGCACCACTCTGCCCGATCAGCATTATCAAAAGATATGAAACCGATATCGTTATTATAGCGAGTATGGCTATCTTTATGTATTTATCGTCCCATAATTTTTTCATTGTAAAACCTGAATCCTTTCAAAGTGTTATTTTATTATAGCATAAAATCCTTGACGTATATTCCGCCATGTCTGATACTGAGTTTATGTAATTATGTAAGTGTCATTCTGGGCATCTTGATGTCATTATGAGTATCTTGATGTCATTCTGAGCATCTTGATGTCATTATGAGCATCTTGATGTCATTCTGAGCATCTTGATGTCATTATGAGTATCTTAATGTCATTCTGAGCGAAGCGAAGAATCTCATATATGCATTAGGAGAGATCCTTCGCTAACGCTCAGGATGACATAGGGTAGCTCAGGATGACATAGGGTAGCTCAGGATGACAGTTGGGAGGTATATATGCAGGAACTGATAGGGAAGGCGGTTTTTGCCGGGGTGGCGATAGGGACGGCCGCGGTCTATCGCAAAAAAGATAATGCAGTAAAGAAGACTGTTGTAGAAGACACAGATGCAGAATTCAAGCGGTTTAATGATGCGGTTGAGGCTGCAAAGGAAGAACTCGGGGAGCTTTATGACAAGGCTGTGGAAGAAGTGGGGGAAGAAAATGCCGCAGTCTTTGAGGTTCACCAGATGATGCTGGAGGATGATGATTATCTGGAGTCTGTAGAAGATATCATCAAAAATGAATCCATGAATGCTGAATACGCTGTTTCTACTACTGGAGAGAATTTTTCCGAAATGTTTGCAGCCATGGATGATGAATACATGCAGGCAAGAGCTGCGGATGTTAAGGATATCAGTAACAGGGTGGTGAAGATCCTCTCCGGAGAAAAAGAGGAGTCACTCATCCATGATAAGCCGGTTATCCTGCTGGCTGATGATCTGGCACCTTCGGAAACAGTGCAGCTTGATAAGTCGAAGATCCTTTCATTTGTAACGAGGTTTGGATCCACGAATTCACATACGTCCATTCTTGCAAGGACCATGAATATTCCGGCACTCATCGGCATTGATTATCCGGAAGATATCGCCGGGAAGGAAGCTATCGTGGACGGCTTTTCCGGAAAGCTCATAATAGAGCCGGATGAAGAGACGCTGAAGCATTACATGGAGATCCGCGAGAAACAGGAAAAGGAAAGGCAGCTTTTAGAGGAACTTAAGGGTAAAGAAAATAAAACCATAGACGGAAAGGAAATAAGGCTCTACGCAAATATCGGTACAGTGGATGATGTTCAGGATGTTCTGAAAAATGATGCCGGTGGGATCGGGCTTTTCAGAAGTGAGTTCCTGTACCTTGAAAGCAGTGATTATCCTACAGAAGATCAGCAGTTTGCCGCGTATAAAGAAGTCGCTGAGAAGATGGATGGAAAGCAGGTGATCATAAGGACGCTTGATATTGGAGCGGATAAGAAGTGTGATTACTTCGGGCTGGAGAAAGAAGAGAATCCTGCTCTCGGATACAGGGCGATAAGGATCTGTCTTGACAGAAAAGATATTTTCAAAACCCAGCTGCGGGCAATACTGCGTGCCAGCAGTTATGGGAATATCGGCATCATGTTTCCTATGATAATCTCCGTCGATGAAGTCAGGGAAATAAAGAAGATCGTGGATGAAGTAAAGGAATCCCTGAAAAAGGAGGGCATTGCCTTCGGAGAAGTGGAACTGGGGATCATGGTGGAGACACCTGCAGCCGTGTTCCTGAGTGGGGAACTGAGTGCGGAGGTTGACTTTTTCTCTATCGGCACCAATGATCTGACCCAGTATACCCTGGCGATAGACAGGCAAAATGCAAAGCTTGAAAAATATAACGATCCTCATGATCCTGCTGTTCTTAAAGCTATTGAAATGACCATTACAAACGGTCATAAGAACGGAGCATGGGTAGGGATCTGCGGGGAGCTGGCTGCCGATACCACTCTTACGGAGACCTTTTTAAGGATGGGTGTGGATGAATTATCAGTCAGCGCATCCCATATTTTAAGGGTCAGAGACGCTATCAGAAAGACAGACCTAGGAAAATAAAAGGGAAAATCGATATTATGTTCTAAAAATATTGATATTATTTGACTTTTTAGTGGTCAATATCGCAAAAGTCTGTTATAATAAGGGTACTAATTGATTGAGGGGGCAGCAAATACTTGCAAATCAACGCTTCCTCATAGCGATCATAAGGATTGGAGGAACCTATGAACAAAACAGAATTAGTTGAAGCAATTGCAAAACAGACCAAATTATCCAAGAAGGATACCGATGCTACTATCAAGGCTTTTACTGATGTGATCGGAAAAGAGTTAAAGAAGGGCGGAAAGATCCAGCTCATCGGATTCGGTACTTTCGAAGTTGCTAAGAGAGCAGCAAGAAAGGGACGCAATCCTCAGACAGGAAAAGAGATCAAGATCGCAGCTTCCAAGTCTCCTAAGTTCAAGGCAGGCAAGGCTCTTAAGGATCTTGTTAACGGAAAGAAAAAGTAATTGATTTTCTTGTAGAAAGCATTGAGGCAGGGGATAATTCCCCTGTCTCTTTTAGAAAGGAAAGACTTTTCAAATGGAAATAGTGTGTCTTGATATGGAAGGGGTGCTTGTACCCGAAATATGGATAGCATTTGCGGATGCAAGCGGGATCCCGGAGCTCAGAAAAACCACAAGAGACGAACCGGATTATGACAAGCTTATGAGATACAGACTGGAGATCTTAAAGGACCGGGGTCTCGGGTTAAATGAAATACAGGATACTATCGCCACGATAGATCCTCTGCCCGGAGCGAAGGAATTCCTGGATAAACTCAGGGAAGAGACACAGGTTATCATACTTAGTGACACCTTTACACAGTTTGCAAAACCTTTGATGAAAAAGCTTAACTGGCCCACACTATTCTGTAATACACTTGAAGTTGGGCCATCCGGTGAGATAACCGGTTACAAAATGAGGATTGAAAGATCCAAACTGACAACGGTAAAAGCACTGCAGTCAATAGGATATGAAACGATCGCATGCGGTGATTCATATAACGATCTGGATATGATAAAGGCGGGGAAAGCCGGATTTCTATTCAGATCCACAGAACAGATCATTGCTGATAACCCGGATATTCCGGCGTATGAGAGATTCGATGATCTGCTGAAAGCAATAGAAGAGGTTTTGGATTAAAAGAGTGTCATCCTGAGCGCTCAGGATGACACTGTTTTTTTCCGGAATGACACCGGTTTTCGTTTTATACAAACAGATTCGTGGTGGACTGCTTCATCTGTTCTTCATCTTTCTTCTGCATCATAAGACGGACATTCTCTAAAAGCTGTCCCTGTTTATTCTTCTGATTCTGCTCTACGATCTCTTCAAGCTCATCCTTTATGGCACTGGATCCTATGGTATTCTGGATGGCTGTTCTGTTATATGCTTCCTGAGCAGAAAGGGAATTGTACTGGGCACCGTTTGTGGATCTCTGGTCACTTACCTTTTTCAGGGCATTATCTATGGAATCGAGATCATAATTTCCCTTTGTTACGTCAAAATCGTCAATTCCAAGTCTGGAAGTAAGGGAGTTGGAACCGGAAATGTTGATGGTACTCTTACTGCCATCTGTTACTATTCCGATCTTGCTGTTCTCTCCGTTCATGAGATAGGTCTCATTATACTTTGTGGTAGCGGCGATATCGTTTATTCCCTTTTTATATTGATCTATCTGACTCTGGATATCGGCCTTGTCGCTGGCGGAAGCTGTTCCGTTCGCGGCTTTGATGGCAAGTTCGCGGATAGACTGCAGATAATCGGTTATCTGACCGGCTGCTCCGTCTGCGATGTTGATAAGATCCTTTCCTTCCTGAACGTTCTCAGTACCGGCTTTTAATCCGCCTGCCTGAGCAATGGCTTTTTCCTCAATGGAAATATCTGCGGCATTTATATAGCTGCCGTAATTACTGTAATATGAACTGCTGCCGAGGGTAGAAATGGAATCCATATAAACCTCCTTGCATAAGAAACCCATAGATCAAGATAATAATAGCACACTTATGTTATTGTATACAATGCTCAACGTGTATTTTATGAGAAACAAAAAAGGCGCCGGAAGCGCCTTTCAGGTAAGCTTTTTACTTTCAGGTAAGCTTTTTACTGTCAGGTAAGCTTTTTACTGTCATTCTGAGCGAAGCGAAGAATCTTATAGCTGTAAGAGAGATCCTTCGCTGACGCTCAGGATGACAACTGAAACGCTCAGGATGACAACTGAAACGCTCAGGATGACAACTGAAACGCTCAGGATGACAACTGAAACGCTCAGGATGACAATGGAAAGCCCGATTACTAAATACTTATTCTCCGTCGTAAGGAACTACTGCACCTTCGTAGGTACTGTTAATATAAGAAACAATGTCGTCAGACTTAAGAACGGAAGTAAGTGCCTTGATCTTGTCAGATGACTGTGAGCCTTCCTTAACAGCGATGATGTTTACATACTGCTGAATAGCTTCACCGCTTGCTGCTTCTACTGCAAGGGCATCCTTTCCTACGTTGAGGCCTGCTTCAAGTGCATAGTTTCCGTTGATAACGCCGAAAGCAACGCTGGGAAGCTGCTTGGGAACCTGAGCTGCCTCAACTTCTACTATCTCAAGGTTCCTGGGGTTCTCTGCAATGTCGTTGACTGTAGCTGTTACGCCTGCGCCTTCATTTAACTTGATGAGACCTTCCTGCTCGAGAAGAAGAAGAGCTCTTGCTTCGTTTGTGGTGTCATTGGGAATTGCAATGGAATCTCCATCGGCAAGATCGCTTAATGAAGACTTTGTACCTGCGTAGATGCCGAAGGGCTCATAATGGATCTTTCCATTATCTGCAACTACCAGGTGGGTCTTATTTTCATCGTTGAATGAATTGAGGTAGTTGATGTGCTGGAAATAATTGGCGTCAAATTCTCCCTGTTCTACTACATTGTTGGGCTGTACATAATCCTCAAATACTGTAACCTGAAGATCATATCCTTCCTTTGCCAGAGCATCCTTTGCTTTTGCGAGGATCTCTGAATGAGGTGTTTCTGAAGCGGCTACCTTGATAACCTTGTCATTCGCTGCAGATTTACTGCCGCATCCGGTAAAGATACCTGCTGTAAGTGCTGCTGCGATGATCACAGTAAAGATTTTCTTTTTCATAGTGTTGCTCCTCCTTAGATGATTTTCTATATACAATGTCCGGCTTACTTACACGGACACGGTATCCGGATTATAATCGGTGTCATTCTGAGCGAAGCGAAGAATCTCTGCTTCACACCTTCCTCCTGTCCAGCTTCAGCGATATAAGGTTTCCCGTATATTGGAATATCTGTACAAGGATGATAAGCAGTATAACGGTTACCCAGAGAATGTTGGCCTGATAGCGGTAATAGCCGTAGCGGATCGCGATATCTCCCAGGCCTCCTCCGCCTACTGTTCCTGCCATGGCAGAATAACCGAGGATCGTGCCTGTAGTGATGGTGGCACCTGAGATAAGTGAGATCCTGGCTTCTCCCAAAAGAACCCTTAAAACGATCTGTGTATTATTGGCACCCATTGACTGGGCAGCTTCGATAACTCCGTGGTCCACTTCGTTAAGTGAAGACTCCACCATTCGCGCTATCAGCGGTGCAGCTGATATCACCAAAGGGACGATGGTTGCGGTAGAACCGTATGTCTTTCCTACGATGAAAAGCGTGATGGGAAGCACTAATATCAGTAAGATCAAAAAAGGTATGGAACGCATGATATTGGTAACTGCATCCAGTATACGGTAAAGTGCACGGTTTGGATGTATACCGTCTTTTCCGGTAACGGTAAGGACTATTCCCCAGGGAAGACCGATAACATATCCGAAAAGGGTGGCTGCTACCGTCATGTACAGGGTTTCTCCTATACCTCTTATTATCATTTCAATTTCCTGTGGTGTCATATTCTGCTCCGGTTATTTCTTCAACTGCGAGACCTCTTTCCTTTAAGTAGGAGATCTGCTTTTCTGCAAGTTCATTGTCCTTGGCAAGTCCGAGTATCATCTCGCCTCTGGCCACGCCGTTTACATCCTTGGTGGCGGCATAGAGGATATTTACCGGGGCGCCGAAAGAGAGGATCATATTGGCGATGACCGGTTCATAGGATGAATTGCTGGAGAATACGATCCTTATGCGTCTGTCTTCCCTAAGCTGATCGACTATAGGAGAAGTCTTTTTCTCTGAATGTTCTTCATCCCACTGATCCGGATCTTTTCCTTCTATTATAAGTCTGCGTGCTGCTTTTGATCTCGGGTGGGTGAATATATCCTCCACGAGGCCGTTTTCTACGATCTCTCCGTTTTCTACGATAGCCACATTCCGGCAGATCTCACGGACCACATTCATGGAATGGGTTATTATTATTATCGTTATGCCGGTATCCCTGTTGATCTTCTTTAAGAGATCGAGGATCTGCTGGGTAGTCTGTGGATCCAGAGCACTGGTGGCCTCGTCGCAGAGGAGTATCTTCGGATCGCTGGCAAGTGCCCTCGCTATAGCGACTCTCTGTCTTTGACCGCCGGAGAGCTGAGCCGGATAGGCTGAAGCTTTTTCGGATAATCCTACCACTTCCAGGAGATGCTTTGCTTTTTCGGCAGCATCTTTTTTCGACATACCGTGGATCGTCAGAGGGAATGTCACGTTATCCATGACATTATTCTGCATCAGCAGATTAAAATTCTGAAAGATCATCCCGATATTGCATCTTAAGGACCGGAGCTCGGAAGAAGACAGGCTCCCCAGATCCTTTCCCTCTACCAGGACGGAACCCTTGGTGGGGCGTTCCAGAAAGTTAAGACATCTGACAAGAGTGCTCTTTCCGGCACCTGACATACCTATGATGCCGTATATATCCCCCGCCTCAACCGAAAAGTTTATGTCCTTAAGGGCTTCCACCTCAGAGTCTTTAGTACTGAAAGTCTTATAAAGATTCTTTATTTCGATTATTGCCATTATTCAATATTCCAAAACCATTTAATGGTTTTCCTATGTGATTGGTATGAAATATATCACCCCAAAATTATTTTGTCAACTCGTATAGTATAGACCGTTGTTGTAATAAAACGCAATACTGTGTTATACTTTGTTACGTTGACGCTTTAAATGCAAAAAGTTAAAAGCGCATACATACAAAATAAAGAATCAAGTTAGAGGGGGACGCCATGCCTATCACAGACCTTTTGGAAAAGAATGCCAAGCTTTACGGAAATGAAGTAGCTTTAGTAGAGCTTAATCCGGAAATGAAAGAGACCAGGAGGGTTACCTGGAAAGACTATTCTCTAATACAGCAGACGGAGGACAGACCCTACCGCCACGAGATCACATGGGGAGTATTCGATGAAAAAGCAAACCGCGTAGCCAACATGCTTCTTTCCCGCGGAATACAACGGGGAGAAAAGGTTGCGATACTTATGATGAATTGTCTTGAATGGCTTCCCATCTATTTCGGCATATTAAAGACCGGTGCCATTGCTGTTCCGTTTAATTTCAGATATTCGGCTGATGAAATAGAGTACTGCGCAGACCTGGCAGATGTCAGTATTCTTTTCTTCGGACCACAGTTTATTGGCCGTATAGAGGCTATTGAAGAGAAGCTTAGTAAAGGAAGACTTCTTATATATGTGGGAGAAAACTGCCCGACATTTGCGGACAGCTATATGGAGCTTGTTCAGGATTGCTCCAGCCAGCCGCCGCTCATTCCCTTAAGTGATGATGATGAAGCGGCTATCTATTTCTCTTCCGGGACAACTGGATTCCCCAAGGCCATACTTCATAAACACAGATCTCTGACCCAGTCTGC
This sequence comes from uncultured Lachnospiraceae bacterium, assembly GCA_902779445.1. GTDB lineage: Bacteria > Bacillota > Clostridia > Lachnospirales > Lachnospiraceae > NK4A144. The sequence continues at coordinate 124,718 of CACZBM010000001.1, read as the reverse complement.
CCAGGTGGAGCAGAAGCATCATCTGCAGGAGCATGACGATGTGTTCCTGTGCATACCGCCGCTCTACCATACGGGGGCCAAGATGCACTGGTTCGGAAGCCTGATATCCGGAAGTAAAGCTGTCCTTCTCAAGGGAACCGATCCGGATACTATATTAAAAGCAGTTTCTGAAGAAAAGTGTACTATCGTCTGGCTTCTTGTTCCCTGGGCACAGGACATCTTGGATGCTCTGGACAGGGGGGATGTGAAGACCGGCGATTATGAACTGAAGCAGTGGCGTTTGATGCATATCGGAGCACAGCCGGTTCCGCCTTCACTGATAAAACACTGGAAGGATTATTTCCCGGATCATGACTATGATACGAATTACGGTCTTTCAGAATCCATCGGACCCGGATGTGTACACCTTGGTCTTCATCATGAGCATAAGATCGGCGCGATAGGCATACCCGGTTATAACTGGGAAGCAAAGATCGTGGATGAAGATTACAATACACTTCCCTCAGGAAAAGAGGGTGAGCTCTGTGTCAAAGGTCCCGGCGTGATGGAGTGTTACTACAAAAATCCTGAAGCAAGTGCAGAAGTACTGCCCGGTGACGGATGGCTGAAGACCGGTGATGTGGCGGTGCAGGATGAGGATGGATTCATCTTCCTCGTTGACAGAAAGAAGGATGTAATAGTATCGGGCGGAGAAAATCTGTATCCTGTTCAGATAGAGGATTTCCTCAGGACAAATGACAAGATCAATGATGTGGCCGTGATCGGACTTCCGGATAAGCGTCTTGGAGAGATAGCAGGAGCGATCATACAGCTTAAAGAGGGGGTAGAGGCCACGGAGGAAGAGATCAATAAGTTCTGTGAGGCTCTTCCCAGATATAAGAGACCGCACAGGGTCATTTTCGCGGATGTTCCGAGAAATGCGACGGGTAAGATAGAAAAACCTGTTCTGAGAAAGAGATACGGAGCAGACCGTATAGTGGAGCAGGAGATTAAGAAGTGAGATTCTTCGGGCTGCGCCCTCAGAATGACAGCAGAAGCGCACACGTCATCCTGAGCGAAGCGAAGGATCTCAAAAGGCAAATAATTAAGGAGAGTAAAAAATGGAGACACAGGTAATCAGCAGTATTTTTTTGATCATCTTTTTTGCTGTTATGATCTTTGTGGGATTTTACACGAGGAACATGGCAAAGGATGTGGAAGGTTTTGCCTTGGGAGGAAGGTCTGTCGGACCATGGCTCACGGCTTTTGCTTTTGGAACTTCCTATTTTTCGGCGGTTATTTTCGTGGGATACGCAGGACAGTTCGGATGGCTTTACGGAATGTCAGCCACATGGGCAGGACTCGGGAATGCTTTTATCGGATCCCTGCTGGCATGGAATATACTTGGCAGAAGGACAAGGATCATGACCCAGAAACTGGATGCAAAGACAATGCCGGATTTCTTTGGAAAGAGATTTGACTCTGTTCCCCTTAAGGTGGCGGCTTCAGTCATAGTGTTCATTTTCCTGATACCCTATACTGCTTCATTATATAATGGCCTTTCCAGTCTTTTCGGTCTCGTGTTCAATATCCCGTACTGGCTTGTGATCGCTATTATGGCAGTACTTACCGGTATCTATGTGGTATTCGGAGGATATACGGCTACAGCTATAAACGATTTCATTCAGGGTATCATAATGTTATTTGGAATCTCGGCAGTTATCATTGCGGTGTTAAATGATAACGGAGGACTTGTGGAAGCAGCAAAAAGACTTTCCGAGATACCGGCTGAGAACTGGGAGCACGGAGCGTTTTCTTCATTCTTCGGACCTGATCCCCTTTCGCTTCTCTTTGTGGTGATCCTTACTTCCCTCGGAACATGGGGGCTTCCCCAGATGGTCAGCAAGTTTTATGCCATAAAGAGTGAGAAGGACATTCATAAGGGAACTGTTATTTCAACTATATTTGCAGTTATAGTAGCCGGTGGATGTTATTTCCTTGGTGGTTTCGGAAGACTGTATGCAGAGCGCATCCAGTACAATGAGACTACCGGCAAGCCTCTTTTTGATACGATCGTTCCCACTATGTTATCAACTCTTCCCTCGATGATAATCGCTATAGTCATCGTTCTGGTGCTGGCAGCATCAATGTCGACACTTTCGTCTCTTGTACTCACTTCCAGCTCCACATTTACCCTGGATGTGATAAAGACCGTGAGAAAAGACATGAGCGAAAAGTCACAGGTTTCCGGAATGAGGATATTTATAATATTCTTCATACTGATCTCTGCTGTTCTCGCGGTGGTAAAGGATTCATTCCCGGGGATCACATTTATCGCCCAGATGATGGGTGTTTCATGGGGAGCACTGGCCGGCGCGTTTCTGGCACCTTTCCTCTATGGGCTGTACTGGAAAAACGTTACCAGAGCTTCTGTAGCTGCCTGCTATATATGGGGATGTGCTATAGCTGTTATCCAGCTTTTCGTAACCCTTTCAGGAACAGACGTATCATCCTGGGGATCTTTCTTCGGATTCATATTTAAGTCATCGATAAATTCCGGTGTGCTTGCCATGGTGGGCGGACTGATAGTGGTTCCGTTGGTGAGTGCCTTTACAGCGAAGATGGATGCTTCGGCAGTGGATGAGATGTTTACAAGCTTTGAGAAAAAAGTTGAAGTGCCTCAGAAAGAAGCGCTGGACTAAATAAGACAGTGTCATCCTGAGCGTCAGCGAAGGATCTCTCCTACAGGTATATGAGATTCTTCGCTCCGCTCAGAATGACACCGGGTAGCTCAGAATGACACCGGGTAGCTCAGAATTACACCAGGTAGCGCAGAATGACACCGGGTAGCTCAGAATTACACTACACTAGAAATAAAAATCTGTTTTCCAGGCTGAAACGCCGGAATCGGAAAATACTTCGTCGAGCCTTGTCTGGAGATCGGTAAGGGTAACATTTTTCTTCATGACTACCTGAATGAATCCGCCTCCTCCGGCACCGCAGATCATCTTTCCGGAGATAAGGTCGTCTATGGCCAGGAAAAGCTGGTCTATACATGTATTTGTGCATTCTCCGTCGAGTTTCTTCGAGAGTTCCCAATGTTCATTTAAGAGCTTTGCGAAACCGTCAACATGTCCTTTTTCCAGCTCAAGCCGCATGAGGACCGCGAGCTGCTGTATCCGGTAGAGGACATCCACCACATCAGATTCATTTGCAAGGTATTTACCCACTATATCGCGGAGAAGGTTTCTCGCAAGCCTCCGTTGCCCTGTATATATGATGGCAAATCTGTCATTCAATTCATCCAGTGTATTACCGTTGATCTGAACGGGAGTACAGATTATCTTCTGATGGATAGCTTCTCTGGTGGTTACCATCTTTATTCCCGGAGCCAGCCCGCCTACCTGGTCCTGCCAACCGCCGCCGGTAGACATGATCTGTTCCATACAGAGTACTCGGTTATAAAGCTCATTATCTGATACTGTGACACCCAGGAACTTATATATTCCTTTTACGCAAGCGCCGGCCAGTATCGAGCTTGTCCCGAGTCCGCTTCCTTTGGGAATATTGATGACTCTGGTATTCATATAGATACCGCCGCCGAGATTGTCGCAGATCTTTTCAAGGCTCAGATCTTCATCTTCTTTGGACTCGTATGGGATCACGCCGCAGGCGATGAGGGCTGCTTTATGAAGGGAAAAGGCATCCATGGGATCCTGGCAGTCCTGAAGCTCGTCTAAAGACCTGAATTCCCTGTAGCTTCCGATATCTGTACTTGTAAGAACGATCTTCTTTTCGGGGATCTTCTTTAATGTCACTTCAATGGGAAGTTCTCCGTTCAGAGTAACTGCCGCATTTAATACGGTTCCACCGTGCTCCATACAGTATGGCGGGGTGTCGGACCATCCGCCTCCCCAGTTTACTCTTACGGGGAGTCTTATTATCACTTCATCTTTAGCAATATGATATTCTGAGTTATAGCCGGTCTCCTTAAGCGCCGTGGAGAGTATGGTGTCTCTGATGGTCTTAAAGCAGCTTTCTGCCATTCTTTCCTTATCTATAACTTTTGACAGATAGTAGTATATCCGGATCTTCTTTCCGAATTCCGTAAGATCATTTACGTCCAGCTGTTCGGCCTTCGATATGAGGAGGCGCTCCACTCTTTCTGAAATACCGGTTTTGAATATCTTAATGGCTTCGTTACAGGGAATACCTTTCTCGATGGCTTCTAAAAGGCTTCCCGCCTTCATCCGGTCATTAAGCTTTTCCTGCCATGGGATGATCTGGGTTGCATCGGCGGCATTAAAGCTTTCCATCAGGCTCATGCATTCGCCGCTGGTATTGTGGGAAAGCGTGTCGCGGAGAGCTTCTTCCAGAGTATCTCTTACCGGGAACAGAGGCTTGGTCCAAAGAGGCTCGTCAATGGGTTTTCCAAACCATAATGCCTCCTTTGGATTATCGTCCACACCATACATACGGACCACGAACCTGCCGTCTCTCAGCTTGAGACCATGGATCACAGTGTTGTCCGGTATCCAGATCACATCATTCCAGCTGCTGTCTGAACTCCTGTTTTCTTTATCTGTGCTGCGGGAGAAGGATCTTCCCGTGGTCATGCCGCAGATCACACAGCCTTTTCCTATAACTGTATTATGGTGGATATAGCTGTCTTCTATATAGCTGCCTTCACCTATGGTAGCCCTGACGCTGACATAGGAATTTGAGGCGGCAAATTTGTCGCCAAGATAATTGCTGTTTACAGTGTTTGACCAGCCAAGGTCACTGTAGCTTTCTATATCGGAAGTGACCATCTTCAGCACTTCCCTCGTGGAACCGAAATGAAGGAATGAGGCAGGGGAGAAGCGGATAAGCTTCATCCTGTATGTGCGGAGGACATGCCAAATCTTTTCTCGTGCCTTTTCGAGCTCGGGACTGAACTCTCCCTCCGGCTGTTCTTTATAAAACTGTTCCAGAGTGCTGTCCTCGGCGAGCGGGTAAAGGAAGTCGGCATAGAAGGAAAGCCGGGTATTTTCGTTTACCATCTCATTAAATTTCTCATCAGTATCTATGAGGGAATAGAGATCCCGTACCAGCTTGCCGCTGAAGATAACAGCACCGGTATCGATATTTATCATATCTCTGGAGTCAGCCGCTCCGCTGGAACGAAGGCTCTGTAAAGACTGCTTGTGAAGGAACTGCCTTACGTATCCGTCTTCCGAACCGAGGAAAACACCGTGATCCTTGCCGATCATGGCAGGCTCCTTTATGGAAAGAGCAGCGGCTCCTTCTTCATAGAAATCAAGCTGAAGATGATTGAAAAGGAGCATAACATCCCCGGAACAGGTGAGCATGCCTGAGGATATCCTGGATGGTATGCCGCACATGGCTATCATGAATTCGTCAAAAATGGTGGAGCGGTGTCCGTCCGGGAGCATTCTCGGAACAGGTGAAAAGATCTTGCCGCATGCACTGTACTGGGGAGTCCTTTTGGCATCCCCTCCGCTATGGAGGACCAGTATTCTCATGGCTTCAAGATCCCTGTTATCGATATCGTTGATATATTTCAGGATATTGAAAGCTGCGCCGCCTGAACCCACGCGCTTGCCGCCCGGATCGGCCACGACGGAATATTTGGTCCTGGAAGGCAGACGCTTCTCCTTCAGACGTGTTTCTATCTGCTCTCTGTAGGCATAGGCCTGGGCATCGTTAGATGCGGAGAGTACCACATGATCCCATACGGGTATCTGCCGTTCTGAATGATTCTGCTCACGGTTTATGATATCCCGGAACAGATCAGTGCTGTCATTGTATGATTGCTGTAAAAAAAGATTCTTATATTTATTCATAGCTATAAATGTAGCAGAATTATGCTGTAATTGCAAAAGATTCTTCAGGCTAAAGCCCTCAGAATGACATCTTTTTGTCATTCTGAGCGAAGCAAAGGATCATTGCAAAAGATTCTTCGGGCTAAAGCCCTCAGAATGACATCTTTTTGTCATTCTGAGCGAAGCAAAGGATCTCAGGTAATGGTGTCATTCTGAGCGAAGCGAAGAATCTATAAAAATGATTAAAAAACATGGTTGAAAGTAACAGAAATTTGATATAAAATTGGCTTGTCTTTGTGAGATATGCAGATGGATGCCACATCATCCGGATGAATATTTCGTGAATATTACCTAATCAATAATTAAGGAGGAACAGCATGAAGAAGATCATTAACGATGTAGGCCAGGTTGAGGAGCAGATGGTTGAAGGTTTAGTAAAAGCTTATCCTGATTATGTTAAAAGGATCGACGGGACTACAGTTGTTACGCGTTCGCAGAAGAAGACCGGTAAGGTTGCTCTTATAAGCGGAGGCGGAAGCGGACATGAGCCCGCTCATGCAGGTTATGTAGGTAAAGGTATGCTTGATGCGGCAGTTGCAGGTGCAGTATTTACATCTCCCACTCCGGATCAGGTATTTGAGGGGATAAAAGAGATAGCAACAGATCAGGGCGTTCTGATGGTTGTAAAGAATTACACCGGAGACGTTATGAACTTCGAGATGGCAGCTGATATGGCCAGAGATGAAGGCATCAAGGTTGACGAAGTAGTAGTTAATGATGACGTTGCAGTTGACGGATCACTTTATACGGTAGGACGCCGTGGCATCGCAGGAACAGTATTTGTTCACAAGATCGCAGGTGCTAAGGCTGAAGAAGGAGCAAGCCTCGAGGAAGTTAAGGCAGTAGCTGAAAAGGTTATCGCTAATGTACGTTCCATGAGTATGGCCATCACTCCCTGTACCGTTCCTGCAGCAGGAAAGCCCGGATTTGAGATCGCTGAAGATGAGATGGAGATCGGTATCGGTATCCATGGCGAGCCCGGCACACATAAGGAAAAGATGCAGAAAGCAGACCAGATAGTTGATCAGCTTCTGACAAAGATCCTTGCTGACATCGACTACAGCGGAAGTGAAGTAGCTGTTATGATCAACGGCTGCGGAGCTACACCTCTTATGGAGCTTCTTATCGTTAATAATCATGTGAGTGATGTATTAAAGGACAAGGGCATCAAGGTATACCGCACATTCGTAGGCGAGTATATGACAAGTCTTGAGATGGAAGGATTCTCTATCTCACTCCTGAAGCTTGATGATGAGATGAAGAAACTTCTCGATGCTACTGCTGACACACCTGCATTTAAGGTACTTTGAGGTAAATATGACAGACAACACTAAGGTAATAGAGATCATAAAGGCCATGGCCGGTATCATTCATGAGAATGCCCAGTTTCTTACTGATCTGGATGCACCCATAGGTGACAATGATCATGGTATCAATATGGATCGTGGATTCCGGAAGGTTCTGGAGGATCTTCCGGGACTGGAAGGAAAGGATATAGGTGCTATTCTGAAGAAAGTGGGTATGGATCTGGTATCTACCGTAGGAGGGTCATCGGGACCCCTTTACGGAACTGCTTTCATGAAGGCCGGCGCTGTAGCTGCCGGGAAAAACGAGATAGACGCCAATGACTTTATCGCTATCATGGATGCTGCTCTCGGAGGGGTTCAGCTTCGCGGCAAGGCCGAAAAGGGTGAGAAGACCATGGTGGATGCCATGATCCCCGCCATTGAGGCAATGAAGAAGGGCGTAGAAGAAGGAAAGGCACCGGGCGAATTCTTAAAGGACGGTGTGGCTGCTGCCAAAGAGGGCGTGGAATATACTAAGACCATAATAGCCACCAAGGGAAGAGCCAGCTATGTGGGAGAACGTTCCATAGGACATCAGGATCCCGGAGCAACCTCCTTCACGTTTGTCCTGGAAGCGATCGCCGCAGCGTACTAAGGAGCCAGATACCGTTCGAAGCTGCGAAGCAGCGAGTTACGGGATCGGGTACGACTGGTTTTGATCAGGTAGCAAACCGTGTCTACGAGAGGAGACAACTATGGTTGGAATAGTTATCGTATCCCACAGTAAAAAACTTGCAGAAGGAGTAGTGGAGCTTTCCAGGCTTATTGCCGGAGAGTGTCCGATGGTCGCAGCCGGAGGACTGGATGACGGAGGATTCGGAACCAGCTATGAGAAGATAGAAGAGGCCATTAATTCCGTATACAGTGACGACGGTGTTGCAGTTATCATGGATCTTGGCTCTTCGTGTATGACTACCGAAATGGTCATTGAGAGCATGGAGGGTAAGAAGGTTGAAATGATAGACTGTCCGATGGTTGAGGGCGCAGCCGCAGCAGCTGCTGAGGCAGAGAGCGGATCTACTCTCGAAGAAGTCAAAAAGGCGGCAATGGAAGCTGCCGGCGAATCAAAATTTTAGGAAGCGCTGATGAGATCAGAGCTTTTCTGACAGGGGTATAGTTTGTGTGGCTCCCGGTGTATGTGATCATTCCTGTACGCCGGGAGCTTTTTACGTATTTATGAGTGTGTGATATAATTATGACGATCATTTCATAATATAATCAATTCAATGCCGTTAATTAGCGTCATTCTGAGCAAAGTGAAGAATCTCAATGGCATTGATAGTCAAAGAGGTAATAATTTTGTCCATTGCAGAGGAGATCCTGACAAACAGGATATTAATGACGGGCATAGCAGGATGGGCCATAGCCCAGGTATTAAAGACCATAATATATGCTCTTATGAATAAAAAGATCGATCTGAGAAGACTTGCCGGAGACGGGGGGATGCCGAGTTCTCATTCAGCCACGGTCACGAGTGTGGCGGTGATGACAGGATTTGAGTGTGGATTCGGATCTGCATATTTCGCCATAGCGGCAGTTGTATCGCTGGTGGTTATGCATGATGCCATGGGTGTCAGGCTTGAAACCGGAAAACAGGCCCAGGTGATAAATGAGATGTTTGAGTTTCTGGATCATCTGAGCGAAGAAAGTATCAGTATGGACGTAAAGCTGAAGGAATTTGTGGGACATACTCCTATTCAGGTGGCTGCAGGCTGTATCCTCGGGATCGTTGTGGCTTATCTGGGTGAATACTACTTCGGATAATATTAGGATATGGAGAAAGGTAGAAAAAGAGAGATACTGTCAATGACAGGCTGTTTTCTGACAGCTGCTGTTTTGGTGTGTCTCTTTTTTGCTGCACTCATACTCCATGCCGGACAAGGTGAAGTATTTGATCTTCCGGGAGGATGGGAGGTTAAAAGAGGGGACAGGACATTCGAGAATGTGACTGTGGATGAGATGACGGATCTTCTGGACAATTTTGAGTGGAATGAGACCGTAAGGATGTCCCATCCTCTTAATGTACAGACCCATGATCCACTGACACTCAGAGTTTATGCCAGGCTTTCCGCCATCCGGGTTATGGTGGACAATAAGCAGATCTACAGTTACGGCTATGCTAATATCAATTCACACAGCATGGCCGGCAGCGGATATCATTTTATCCTTCTCCCTACCAGTTATTATGGGAAAAAACTCACTATAGAAATGACAGCATCTGAGAAAGATGCTATAAATGCTGCGCCGGAAATATGCATTACTTCGGCGGAATTTGCAATAATCAGTTTTGCAAAGGAGAGAGTCTTCAGTATTTTCTCCGGAATACTGCTCATGTTTGTGGGGATCTTTCTGGTGCTGCTGCTAATGATCGCTATTTTCATGGATTACCGGTTCTTGCCGCTGGGTGCGATAGGGCTTTTCTCTATTGCCTCCGGAATATGGTGTCTTTCTACCGTTAAAGCGCTTCAGATCTTTTCGGGGGATGTTACTCTGAATTCCATTCTTGAATATCTCAGCATGTACTTCCTGCCGGTACCGGTTCTGTTTCTTAGCCGGCATTTCAGGCATTCAGCATCGCCGCGGGCGAAGAAGATCATATCTGCCGCTACTGTTGTGTCAGGTATATTCTTTGTTGCAGCCTTTATCCTGCAGGCTGCAAATATCGTGGATGTTTCAAACAGTGTCGTTGTATTCCACTTCCTGCTTCCGCCGCTTACTTTTGTGCTTTTCTTCGTTGGAAATTCCAAGTGGAAACGAATGAATCCCTCGGAAAAGATGTTCCAGACAGGGCTTATATTTATGGCATCGGTTGCCTTGCTTGAGTATGTGATCTATTACTGCTTTGATCTTGTCTATTCATTCTCAGCAAGGCTCATCAATATGGTCATACCTGTTTCAACCCTGATATATGTGGTGATCATTCTCATAGGATTCCTGATGGAAATATATGATATGCGGCTAAAGGATACGGAGAAGGATCGTCTTAAGAGACTGGCCCACAAAGACCAGATGACTGGACTTATGAACAGGGGAATGTGTGAAGAGAGGTTCAGGGAACTCCGTGAATCCGGGGAACCGTTTGCGATGATGAATATGGACCTAAACGGTCTGAAGCTTGTTAATGACAGCTTTGGACACCTGATGGGAGACCAGTATATCCTGACTTTTGCAGATATCATAGGAAAGGCATTAAGAGATGAAGGAAAGATATACCGGATGGGAGGAGATGAATTCCTGTATATCGCCACCGGGAAAACGGAAGATGACCTCTGGAATAAGGTGAAATTTATCAGAAGACTTGAAAAGATAGTTGCCAGGGATGAGAAGATCCCCTTCTCGATAGATGCATCTTTCGGTATAGCTACCAGCCTTGAGGTTGAGAGCGGAGATCCTGAGGATGTTTACATACTTGCAGACAAGAGAATGTACCAAATGAAGAAAAACCTTAAAAAGGAAAGAGCTTAAGGGATAGGATGAAGATAAGTAATATCGGTAGAAAAAGAAAGATCACGATAAGCGCTTTTCTGATGCTGATCTTTATAGTTGCTCTTGTAAATCTGGTGAATCTTACAAGGCTTTCGTCGGCTTCCAGAAGAGAGGATTTCTCTAAAGGATGGCAGGTTTTGTATGATGGGCAGGAGTACGAGAATGTGGATCTTGAAAGCTTCAGACTTCCAAGGCCTATTAAGCGTGGAGAATTTCTGACTCTCAGGAATAAACTGCCTCTGGATCTTCCAAACGGAGATGCCCTGGTCATTCCCCTGACACTGTCTACGATTTCAGTAGAAGTAAATAAATGTATGATCTACGGATACGGATCAAAAGAGCTGACAGCGGGAGAAATGGTGGGTTCAGCCATCCATGTTGTCAGGATTCCCGATAATTCCCAGGGAAAGAGTGTTTCGATCGTAATAAGAGCGGGAGAAGACAGAGCCTTTGCATACATTTCGGGCATGACTCTGGAAGGGGCCACCTGGGGGTTCACGGATTATATCAACTATAATATATATCCTGTGATAATATCCATATCCCTTATCATGGGAGGGTTGGTTATCATCATTATTTCGGCATTTCTTGCGTTCAGGGGCCGGGACTGGCATAAGATAATCCATACGGGGATCATGCTGTTTACCGTGGGCGTCTGGAATCTATGTATGATACACGCGGTTCAGCTTTTCTCTCTGGACTTCAAATGGAATACTTTCACGAGATACACATACGGATATCTGAGTCTGTTGCCGGCAATATGTATCCTGAGTTCCGCTGAGGTTGAAGGGAGGAAAAAGGAAAAGCTCCTTCAGAATATCATATTTTATTTTAATTTTACCGGAGTTGCTGTTGTCATCACTCTGGCATTATTCCGTAAGATACATATATGCAATATGCGCTATTACTTCCAGATAACCGGATTCTTAAGCATGGTGATCGTATCTCTTCTGGAACTAAGGAAATGCAGGGGACAGGGATTTTTCTATACCGAAAAGTTCAGGGAAGGAGTATGCTTCTTTGTCTTTATAAGTGCAGAGGCAATAAGGTATATTCTTCATTCCAGGTTTAATTTCCGGATCCCTATACTTCAGCATTCATTCCTGCTCTATGGCACACTTCTTCTCGTGCTCATGATGCTGGGATCATATATATATGAGCTGTATGTCTCCTATCTTAAGCAGGCTGAAGAGGATACTCTGAAACAGATAGCCTTTACGGACGGTCTTACCGGTCTCTTAAACAGAACCTATTGTAAGGAGAAGATGGAAGAGCTGGATAATGACACCAGAGATTATCATATGATAAGTTTCGACGTGGACGGACTTAAGCTGATCAATGACAGTAAGGGTCATCATGAAGGAGACAGATTACTGAGGGCTTTCGCTGATATATTGAGGAAGTGTTTTTCTGATGTGGGAGATGTCATCAGACCCGGTGGAGATGAATTCCTGATAATCTCCGATGATGCCCGGAAGCAGGAGCTTAAAAACCGTCTTTCATGGCTCCCCGCTCTGGAAAAAGATGCAGAAAGGAAACTGGGATTTAGTGTAAGCGCCGCATATGGACTTGCAGGAAGTGATGAGGTAAAAGACTGCTCCACGGAAAAAGTGTACAATCTGGCTGACAAGCGGATGTACGAGATGAAAATGCAGCTAAAAAGAAATAAAAAATGATAAATAATTGACTTTTATAAAAAAAGGTTTCAGAATGTATACAATGAACGCTCATGCAAAGATCAATCTCGGCCTGGATATCATAGGGGTACGGGAGGACGGATACCATCTTTTAAGGATGGTGATGCAGTCACTAAAACTTCATGATACGATAACGGTTACGGAGGAATCTCCGGAATACGGCATCAGGACTGTTACAGACAGTGAAGAGGTTGAAGACGACCAGCGCAATCTTGCATATCGCGCAGCTTTTCTCTTAAAAGAAAAATACGGGATCAGTTCCGGGATCGGGATACATATTAAAAAGGAAATCCCGGTTGCAGCCGGACTGGCAGGGGGGAGCAGTGATGCTGCCGCCGTTATGAAAGCTGTGAATGAAATGTTTTCTCTCGGGCTTTCCTTGGAGGAGCTGAAGAGGGAAGGAGTTAAGCTGGGAGCGGATGTTCCTTATTGTCTGGAAGGCGGAACCAGGCTTTCGGAAGGAATCGGGGAAGTGCTGACTCCGGTGACTCCCGGCTTAAAAGAATGCGGGATCTTGCTTGTGAAGCCGGCCAAAGGTGTTTCCACAAAAGAAGTATATGAGGCTTATGACGGGACGGAACACAGCGTTCATCCTGATATTGACGGTATCATTGAAGATATCAGAAACGGAGATATTTCAGGCCTTGGGCACAGGATCGGAAACGTTCTGGAGGATGTGACTATTCCGAGAGTTCCTGAGATACAGAAAATAAAGGACTGGCTGTCTTTTAAAGGATTACAGGGGGTATTGATGAGCGGAAGCGGACCAACAGTTTTTGCCATCGATGAAGACAGGCAGTTACTTATGGAGGCGACCGATGGCTGCAGGGAGAGATTCCCGGATTGCAGGGTTATTTTGACAGAGACCTGTTCAGAAAAGGAGAAAGTATGAGTATACCATCATATGCGGACGTGACCAATGATGCTTTTTTGCCTCTTCGGGATACGGTGTTCAACCAGCTCAGATTACAGATCCTTCATGGAGAGCTGAAGCCCGGTGAAAGGCTTATGGAAGTTGCTCTTGCAGAAAAGCTGGGGGTTTCCAGGACTCCTGTCAGAGAAGCCATCAGAATGCTGGAGCAGGAAGGCCTCGCGGTGATCCTGCCGAGACGCGGAGCGCATGTGGCCAGCATAGATAATAAGCAGCTTGAGGACATGCTGGAAGCCAGGCGTACACTGGAAGCATTTACTGTTAATGCAGCCTGCGGAAGGATCTCAAAGGATCAGATCGCTGAGCTCAGGGAATGTAATGAGAGATTCCGGGAAGCTATAAAGTCAGATGATACTGTTGCCATGGCTGATGCGGATTATATTTTCCATGAAGCCATAGCCAGGGCTGCAGGAAATACAAGGATCATGGAGATCCTCCAGCATTTAAGGGAGCAGCTTTTCCGTTACCAGTATGAATATCTGAAGGATACCAAGGATCATAAGCATCTCGTTAACGAGCATGAGGTTATGTGCAGGGCTTTTGAAGAAGGCGATAATAATAAGGCAGTAGAGGTGATAAAGCTGCATATTGACGACCAGGAGCTTGGTATTTATTATCATTTGGAAAACGAAAATAAGCTTCAGAAAAAAAGGAAGAGATGAAGAAAGACGTACTCGTATCCATAAAGGGCTTACAGATAGATGAAGCCTATGACGAGAATTCCGTTGAGATACTTGTAAACGGTAAATACAATGAAAAAAACGGCAGGCATTTCCTAAGATTCGAGCAGTATGAGGATGACGGAACGCCTACCAAAAATGTGCTGACCTTTGACGAGAAAGCCATGGAGCTGACCCGCAGGGGTGGCACGCAGCTTCACATGACTTTTATGGACAGGGAAAAAACACTTACGAGCTATACTACTCCTTTCGGGTCTTTGCTCGTAGGGATAAATACTGATAAGATCTCTGTTGAAGAAAGTGATGACAGGATACATGCCGAAGTGAAGTACGGTCTGGAATTCAATTATGAATTCGTGGCAGACTGTCATCTTTCATTGGATATAACACCCAGAAGGAGGAAAGCAAATGAAGGTTAGGAAAGCTGTTATTCCGGCAGCGGGTCTTGGAACCAGGTTTTTGCCTGCTACAAAGGCACAGCCGAAAGAGATGCTCCCGATAGTTGATAAACCGACTATTCAGTACATTATTGAGGAAGCGGCAGCAGCGGGTATCGAAGATATCATAGTTGTTACAGGCAGAAATAAGAGATCCATCGAAGACCATTTTGACAGATCCATCGAGCTTGAAATGGAACTGGAAAAGGATGGAAAGAATGAGATGCTGGATATGGTGCAGGCCATTCCCGAGATCGCCAATATCCATTTCATCAGGCAGAAGCAGCCTCTAGGACTTGGGCATGCGGTGCTTACAGCCAGTCATTTTATAGGAAATGAGCCTTTTGCGGTTTTACTCGGAGATGATGTGGTGATCTCCAGAAAGCCATGTCTGCAGCAGATGATAGAGGTGTTTAATGAATACCAGACATCTATTGTGGGAGTACAGCAGGTAAGCGATGATGCTGTCAGCAAATACGGAATCGTTGACGGCAGGAAGGTGGATGACAGAGTATATAAGGTAAAGGGCCTTGTGGAAAAGCCCAGGCCGGAGGAAGCCCCCAGTAATGTGGCTATACTTGGAAGGTACATCCTCACACCTGAGATATTCGGATACCTGGAGACCCAGGAAAAGGGTGCCGGAGGAGAGATCCAGCTGACAGATGCCATGAAGCGCCTGGCCAATGATCAGGCTATGTATGCATATATCTTCAGGGGACACAGATATGATGTGGGCTCCAAGACGGGATTCCTGCAGGCGAATATTGAATTCGGCCTCAGAAACCCGGAGATAGCAGAGGAATTAAAGGCTTATCTAAGTGAGCTGAATAATAATATGGCAGAAATGCTGGATTACGATTGAGAGGAGCAAAATGAACACGGTAACTATTGTATTGATCGTTATATTGGCCGTGCTGGCCATTATACTGGCTGTACTGGTCTTTCTCGGAAAGAAAGCCGAGAAGAAGCAGGCTGAACAGCAGGAAGCAATGGACGCGGTTAAACAGACGGTGTCCATGCTGATAATCGACAAAAAGAAAATGAAGATCAAGGATGCAGGATTTCCTGATATGGTACTGCAGCAGACCCCCTGGTACATGAGAAGTACGAGAGTGCCGGTGATCAAAGCCAAGGTTGGTCCCCAGATAATGACCTTTATAGCCGATATATCAGTGTATGATATCGCTCCGCTGAAAAAGGAAGTCAAAGCCACCGTCAGCGGCCTCTATATCACTAATATCAAGGGGATCAGAGGCTCCATTGCACCGGCCCCTGAAAAGAAAAAATCAAAATTCGCAGAGTGGCGTGATAATCTTCAGGCAAAGGCCGGAGCAAAGCCCTTGAAATAACACCTTATTTGTCATCCTGAGCGAAGCGAAGGATCTCGGATGAGGTGTGAAGCGAAGAATTAAAGATATATAACGAGGAGAATTATGAAAAGAATATACTTGGCTGCAGCCATTTTCGGAACGGCTGCGGTTCTTATGATGGGATGCGGCGGATCGGATTTTAATGTCACTGAAGCCGATAAAACCGTTCATTCTGCTAAAAAAACGGATGAAACAGGGGAAGAGGCTAAGGGAAGCTTTGATGACATTGATATCACAAAGTACGTGACTCTCGGAAATTATAAGGGACTTAGCGTATCGGTCAATGAGACCGCCGTAACAGATGAAGAGATAAAAGAAGCTGAAGAGAATTCCCTTGCGAGGCTGACTACCACGAAGCCGGTAACAGGAAGGGCTGTTCGTGAAGGAGATACTGTCAATATAGACTACGAGGGAAAGAAAGACGGAGTGGCGTTCCAGGGAGGAACTGCTAAGGGATATGATCTGAAGATAGGAAGCGGAACTTTCATAGATGGTTTTGAAGACGGTCTTATCGGAGCGAACACAGGGGATACGAAGGAACTGCATCTTACATTTCCGGAAGACTACCACAGTGCAGATCTTGCCGGTCAGGATGTGGTGTTTACGGTAAAGATCAATTCCATAAGCGAAGATGATACCCCGGTTCTGAATGATGAGACAGCAAAAAAACTGGATCCTGATGTGTCCACTGCAAAGGAATACAGGGATAAGCTGAAGGAAGCACTTCAGACTACGAAGACAGCAGCTGCCAGAACCCAGGCTTATAATGAGCTTTTCACGCAGGTTCAGGATAGTTCGGATATCGCTGTCGGTGATGCGATCCCTGAGTGGCTGGTGGAACAGAACAAGGCAGATGAGAAAGAAAATTTCGAAGCAAGCCTTGCAGCATACGGAATGGACTTAAATACTTATCTTACACAGCAGGGAATGACAGAGGCTGATTTTGATAAGACACTTGAAGCTTATGCACAGTCTATAGCAAGACAGCAGCTTTTGGTACAGGCTCTCGCAAAGGCGGAGAATATCTCGATCTCGGATGCCGATGTTGAAGCCCAGTATAAAGAAGATGCCGCCACATACGGGTATTCTGACGCAGAGGGTTTTAAGGCAGCAGTAAAGGCACAGGGACAGGAAGACAGTTTCAAAGATGCAGTTCTCACAAGAAAGGTCCAGGAGATGCTCTTTAAGAATGCCAAGGTTGAAAATCCTGAGAATGTAAATTGGTAAATGGCTTGTCATCCTGAGCAGAGCGAAGGATCTATTTTAAGAGGAGAATAACATGGAAAAAATAGAAGAGATACGTTCACTGTTTCGTGACACAGATAAATATATCGACAAAGAAATAACCGTAGGCGGCTGGATCCGTACCAACAGGGATTCCAAGTCATTTGGATTCCTGGTTGTAAGTGACGGTACGTTTTTTGCACCGCTCCAGATCGTATACCATGACAGTATGTCAAATTTCGGCGAGATCTGTAAGCTGAATGTGGGCGCTGCGGTTATAGCAAAGGGAAAGCTTGTAGCGACTCCTGAGGCAAAGCAGCCTTTTGAGCTTCAGGCGGAAGAGATCATGGTAGAGGGAGCTTCTACACCGGATTATCCCCTTCAGCCAAAGAGACATACAATGGAGTTCCTGCGCACCATCACCCATCTCCGCCCCAGGACCAATACCTTCCAGGCTGTGTTCAGGGTTAGATCCCTCATAGCTTATGCGATCCACAGGTTCTTCCAGGAGAGGGACTTTATCTATGTACATACTCCCATAATAACCGGATCAGACTGTGAAGGTGCTGGAGAGATGTTCCAGGTTACAACCCTTCCCATGGATAAGATTCCCGTATCCGAGGACGGAAGCGTGGATTACAGCTCGGATTTCTTTGGAAAGCCTACTAACCTCACGGTTTCCGGACAGCTTAACGGAGAGACCTTTGCACAGGCGTTCAGGAATATTTATACTTTCGGACCCACATTCCGTGCGGAGAATTCCAATACCACCCGTCACGCTGCTGAGTTCTGGATGATAGAGCCGGAGATGGCTTTCGCGGATCTTGAATATGATATGGAGATCGCCGAAGCTATGATCAAATATATCATCAAGTATGTTCTTGATAACGCTCCGGAAGAGATGGCGTTCTTCAATCAGTTCATAGATAAGAAGCATGAGCTCTTAGACAGGCTGAACCATGTGCTGAATTCCGACTTCGGACGTGTAACCTATACAGAAGCGATCGAGATGCTTGAAAAGCATAATGATAAATTTGAATACAAGGTATCCTGGGGATGCGATCTCCAGACCGAGCACGAAAGATATCTTACAGAGACCATATTTAAAAAGCCCATCTTTGTGACAGATTATCCCAAGGAGATCAAGGCTTTCTATATGAAGCAGAATCCTGACGGGAAGACTGTGGCAGCCATGGACTGTCTCGTACCCGGTATCGGAGAGATCATCGGCGGATCACAAAGAGAAGATGACTACGGAAAGCTTAAGACCCGTATAGAGGAACTCGGAATGACGGAGGAACAGTACGGATTCTATATGGATCTTCGTAAATACGGTTCCACAAGACACGCAGGATTTGGCCTGGGATTTGAAAGAGCTGTAATGTACATAACAGGTATTGAGAATATCCGCGACGTGCTTCCTTTCCCGAGAACAGTAGGTACCTGCGAACTATGAACTCTCCGGTGTCATCCTGAGCGTTAGCGAAGGATCTCTACCATGGCTTATATAGATTCTTCGCTTTGCTCAGAATGACACCAACTTGATTATATTCAATGAGGATCCTTTTTTGAAACACGTATCCCGCGCGCTTTGCGCGCTCCTCACAATTTCATTATCGATATGTATGACAGTGAGCGCATTTGGTGCGCGCACTGTTAATGACGTTAAAAAGGAACAGGCTGAATCCCAGAAGAATCTGGATCAGGCGGAGAGTGAAGCCGATAGTATCGAGGAAAACCGCGAAGAGACCGAGGCTGAAATGGCCGAGAGTCAGGAGAAGCTTGCACAGATCATCACTTCTGTATCCATTATCGAAGATGAGATAAAGGATAAGACAAAGGCAGTCGAGGAAGCCAAAGAGCAGTACGATATTGCCAAGAAGAAGGAAGAAGACCAGTATGCTTCCATGAAGCGACGCATCAGATATATGTACGAACATGGTGGATCCATCAGCCCCTATGCCGAGCTTTTTTCAGGTGGATCGGATTTTGCGGAAATGCTGAACCGCTCTGCCTATGCGGAAGAGATATATGAGTACGACAGAAATCTTCTGGCGGAATACAAGAAGACGAAGGAACAGGTTAAGGAAAGCGAAGAGAGACTCCAGAACGAGCTGGATGAGTTAAAGGAAATAAAGGATACCTACGAGGAAGAATCCGATGAACTCCAGAAGACCATCAACGATCAGAAGGCCAAGGTGGAGAACTTCAATGAACAGCTCGCTTCTGCCAGAGCAAAGGCCAGCCAGTACAAGAACCAGATAGCAGCTCAGAATAAAGAGATCAAGAAGATAGTAGAAGCTGAGGAAGCAGCTGCAGCCGCAAGAAAGAAGAAAGCGGAAGAAGAGGCTGCCAGAAAGAAGAAAGCAGAAGAAGCCGCAAAGAAAAAGGCAGAAGAGGAAGGAAAATCCTCAAAGAAAGAAGAGGAAGCGTATGCTCCTGAAGAAGAGGGAGAATACGAAGAAGAATCCCCGCCAAGCGATAAGAACGGCGGAGGAAGCGGAACCGGAAATCAGGTGGCGTCTTATGCACAGAAGTTCCTGGGTAATCCCTACGTGTCCGGTGGAACAAGCCTGACTGACGGATGTGACTGCTCCGGTTTCACCCAGTCGGTATACTCACACTTTGGATACTCCATTCCCAGAACCAGCTGGGAGCAGCAGTCGGCAGGAAGAGGCGTATCCTATTCCGAGGCACAACCGGGTGATCTTTTCTGTTACTCAGGTCATGTTGGTATATATATCGGCAATAACACTATTTGTCATGCGTCCACTCCGGAAACGGGCATCAAGCTCACTCCGGCTACCTATCGTGATATCGTTACCATCAGGAGAATAGTCTGATAATTATCTGAAAATAAATGAATTTTTAACCGCGAGGATTATAAAGTCCCCGCGGTTTTTGTTTAATTGATCTTATGGATGACCCGAATCTTTTTAAATGATATAATTCTGGGTGACAGCCGGCGGAGCAGTGAAAGCTGCTCCGCCGTTTTGGTAAACGGAGATCGTATAGGGAACAGGGGGAAATATGGCGAAAAAAAAGACTGAAACCGCAGCTGAGAACGGATCAAAGAAATGGCCTGCCACAAAATGGGAGCCAAGCTATGATGTTGTTAATGATATGCCGAAGTATGGTCGTATCCATATGTTTCCGCTGGATCATGTGGACGGATTTGATATCAGACCCGGCTTCTATGATCTGATGGGAGCTACTGCCATTCCCTGCGGAGTTAATTTCACAATATCTTCAAACCAGGCTACAGGTATAGAGCTTCTGCTGTTTAAGAGAAACACGGAGGAGCCCTATGCCTGTATTCCTTTTCCGAATAATTACAGGATCGGAAATGTCTATTCGATGATAGTTTTTGACCTGGATATCGAAGAATTCGAGTATGCATACAGGGTGGACGGACCCTGTGATCCGAAGAAGGGACTGATATTTGACAAGACAAAGGTTCTTCTCGACCCTTATGCAAAAGCTGTTGCAGGACAGCACGAGTGGGGAAAAAAGGCGATCGGCGGATACCATGCCAGAGTGGTAAAGAATAACTTTGACTGGGGAAAATCCGAAATGCCGTTAACTCCCATGGAAGACCTGATCATTTATGAGATGCATGTCCGGGGATTTACCAAGGACGAATCATCCGGAGTTGGGGAAGGACGGTTTGGGACGTTTGAAGGCGTACAGGAGAAGATACCGTATCTTAAAGACCTCGGGGTTACCGCCGTAGAGCTCATGCCTATTTTTGAATTTGATGAGATCCTTGGCCGGCGTGACTTCTATGGAAGGGAACTGATGGATTACTGGGGCTATAATACAGTAAGCTTTTTTGCTCCTAATACCAGCTATGCGTCTAAAAGAGAGCATAACAGGGAGGGATCCCAGTTAAAAGCCATGATAAAGGAATTTCATGATCACGGCATAGAAGTGTTCCTGGACGTGGTATTTAACCATACTGCTGAAGGAAATGAAAACGGACCTTATATCAGCTTTAAGGGACTGGATAATAATATATATTATATGCTCACACCGGACGGGTATTATTATAATTTCTCCGGATGCGGAAATACGCTTAACTGCAATCACCCCATCGTACAAAAACTGATAAGGGACTGTCTCCGTTACTGGGTAACTGCCTATCGAGTAGATGGATTCCGGTTCGATCTTGCTACCATTCTCGGACGGAATGAGGACGGATCTCCCATGTCCGAGCCGCCGCTTTTACAGAGTCTTGCATTTGACGCAATACTTGGAAAGGTTAAGCTTATTGCTGAAGCCTGGGATGCGGGAGGACTGTATCAGGTAGGATCATTCCCGTCCTGGAACAGGTGGGCAGAGTGGAACGGTCGGTACAGGGATGATATGAGAGCTTTCCTTAAAGGGGACAGTGGAAAAGCCAATGCCGCAGCCCAACGGATAATGGGGTCTCCGGATCTCTACCACGGAGATACGAGGAAGTACAATGCCAGCGTGAATTTCCTTGTCTGTCATGATGGATTTACGCTGCACGATCTATATACCTATAACGAAAAACATAATGAAGAGAATAACTGGGGTAATACTGACGGGATAAATGACAACCTTTCCTGGAACTGTGGAGTGGAAGGGGAGACATCCGATCCTGAGGTAAGAAAGTTAAGGCGCCGGATGATGAGAAATGCCATGGCAGCGCTGATGCTTTCCAGGGGTACACCCATGTTCTTCATGGGAGACGAATTCGGCAATTCACAGGGTGGTAATAATAATGCCTACTGTCAGGATAACTATATTTCCTGGCTTAACTGGGATACTCTGAAACTCAATAAGAAATTCCATGAATTTGTAAGGGAAATGATCCGTTTCAGAAAGCGGCACATTGCCATCAGAAAAGAGGGACAGATGTGCTCGGCCATGTTTCCGACGGTTTCCACACATGGCGTTACTCCGTGGAAAGACAGTTTTTCAGATGACGACCACTATATCGGAGTGATGTTTGCCGGCAGAAATCCCAAGGGAAGAGGCGACGATATTGTATATATCGCTCTTAATACATACTGGGAAGACGTGGAGATAAGCCTGCCCGAACTCCCGGTGGAGTGTGGTCTGAAATGGTATGCTGCGATCGATACTTTTGAGGAAGAACCTTTTATCAAAGATAAAAAAGAAGCCGGCGAAAGGATAACCATCCGCCAGCGTTCTATAATGGTTTTCTGTGCTAATCCACTGCGGCCTCTCTGAACAGCCTGCACTCCAGCAGTTTGTCGATGAGCGGGATAAGTACATCCACAGGGACATTTATGATATTTGAAATATCAACGAGATCATTGGTTCCGTCAGCGTAAGCTATGAGGTCTTTCAGAGCCAGGGTCTGCCGGTATGTTTCTTTGCTGGACATTGTGGGAACCAGTCCGCGCCTTCCAAGCTGCGGCTCACCCAGAGTCGTTACCTTAAAGTACCGGTTATACTCGAGAGTATCTATGACTTTCTTCATCACATCAAAGGAACCCTGAAGACCTGCAGGTGAAATGAAATCCAGATTATCAGCAGAAGTGTGGTATTCGGGGAATACGTGATACTTCGATCTGCAGAATGCCACCATGGGAATATCCACTCCCGGGGCCTGATACTGCCTTTCATCGGATCCACGTTTGGTATAGTCATAATCTTTGTAGTCGGGATAATGGAACTTAAGAATATTGGTAAGTACCTTATCCGCAAGGGTATTTCCGTATCTGGAATGTACGATTGAATAAGTGCGGTCGTCTCCTACACAGGTGAGATTGAATGCGGCTTTTACGTGGGACTGCAGATAGGGCAGATTTCTGCTGATATAGGTAAGGGCACCGATGGTTTCGGGGGCCAGAACCAGGCGGTAGCTGTACCGTCTGTTGGGAAGAGAATTAAGGTATTTTGCAAGCTCGATAATGAGGCTCGGACCGGAGCATTCATTATTGGCCATTGAGGGATGACATACATAGCTTGAGAAGAAGATCTCTTCATCACGGTCACCCGGGATAAGTATCTGGCCGTAGGTAAGGCTTCCGTCTGTCAGTTCAGAATCTATCACAACATGGTAATTCCCCTCTTTTAATTCAAGAAATTCATTATGGGACATGCAGAATCCCCAGCGTTCAGAATAATAACTGGAAGCATAGGGAATGAGATCCGGCTGATCCGGGAGCGTTGTAATATGTTTTTTTAATTCTTCAAGAGTTACAGTCATGTCTACAGGGATGCTGTAGTGAAGAATATGGAGATTATTCTTCTTGAACTCGCAGATGCGTTCTCCGTCCGGGGTTTCAATATACGCGTCATGAATATTCCATTCTTTGGGTACTTTCCAGTCCATGACCTGGGTTCCGGTGGGAACCTCGTGCATTTCAAACGGAATACCCGGTATCTCCGACTGCAGCAAACGGAAAGTCTCTCTCACACCGTTACCGGTAATGCTCCGGCATATAGGAAACATTCTGGTACAGAGACCGTACATTCTTCTTCCTTCGTTCATGTTTTACCTCCTTGTTTTATCCTCATAAGTCACCTGCGGTGAATGCAATGTCATTCAGCCGGTGTCATTCTGAGCAAAGCGAAGAATCTCTTAGATCCTTCGGGCTAAAGCCCTCAGGATGACAATTACCCCCCTGACGGACATACATCTCTTAAAAAACATCTCCCACACATAGGTTTTCTGGCAGTGCATATATTTCTTCCCAGTGTAATGAGCTGAAGGTTTATGGCTGACCACTGCTCTTTTGGCAGTTTTTTCATAAGGTCAAATTCGATCTTTACCGGATCCTGCTCCTTTGTCATACCCAGACGGTTGCTGATCCTTTTTACATGAGTATCCACTACTATCGAGGGGATATTGAAAATGTGGGTACGGACCACATTGGCCGTTTTCCTTCCGACACCGGATAAACTGGTGAGGTCTTCAATGTCAGATGGCACTTCATCACTATAAACTTCGTGAAGCCGTTTGCAGGCTTCTATAATGTGAGTGGCTTTTGCATGGTAAAAGCCCACAGAGTGGATATCCTTTTCCAGTTCATTTAAGTCTGCACAGGCAAAATCTTCAACGGAAGTATATTTCTTAAAAAGATCTTTGGTTACCATGTTCACCCTCTCATCCGTACATTGGGCAGAGAGCATTGTGGCTATGAGAAGCTCATGGGGCGTCTCATAGTCAAGGGTCGGCTCGGTAAAAAGTCCGTATTCCTTATTCAGTCTTTCTATGATTTCCTTGATCTTTTTTGTCATGAAACGATGTCCGATAGTTTTTTGAAGTCTTTTAGTGAGGTCAGGATGTCCTCCTTATAGGGAAGGTCATCATTAAGTTTTCCGGCTTTTGCGATCAGATCGGAAAGTGCCCCTGTGTTTCCGGCATCCAGATAAAACTGCCCAAGCATTGTCCAGGTTTCCTTTATATCACTGCCCTCTGAAACGGCAAATTCCAGAAGTCTGGTGCCTTCATCCTTATAACCTTCCTTCCCGTATGAATCAGCAAGATTATTTAAGGTACGGCAAAGGACGATAAAACGTTCATCTGCCCGGGAGAGTTCTTCCATATTGGGAGCACCGTAGGCAAGACGGATATCAGTATTGCTGATACCGGACAGGTTTATCACCGGTTTCTTTGTGATGTTCACCAAAGTTTCCTGATACTCCTTGATTTGGGGGTCATCTGTGCTAATATGAAGTGGCAGATCATCGGGAAACTGTATGAATTTCAGATCCTCGGTGGACCGCCCCGGAGTCGCACGGGAAGAACGTTCTCTTTCCCAGAATTCGTCCCTTATCTTTTTCGAACGGGCATTGCTTCTCCTGATGGCATTATTGATCACCAGACCAATAAGTATCACGCTTGTAAAAGTAATTAGTTTCATCTATAATCAAATGTTAATGTACATTTGCCACATGGCGAAAGATTGAGGTGCATCGTGAATTTTTTTAAGTTTTTCAACGGAAGAAACAAAAAGACGATAGCAACGGTGATAGTGATAGCACTCATCGTTGCCATGGTACTGATGTTCATTCCGGGTAATTGAATTATACCATAAACACGAATACCGGAAACAGAGGTTTTTGTTTAATGAATAGGGCAATAAAGATCATAATCACAGCTTTATTTATGAGTCTTCTGCTTTCTGTCCCTGTATTTGCGGATGACGCGGGAAGCAGCGTTATCCATGAAGGGGTTTATGCCGGGGAGGTGAATCTTTCCGGGATGACAGAGAAGGAAGCGTTTGATGCTGTAGAGGGCTATGTGGAAAGCCTTAAAAATACGAATATTGCGTTAAACTGTGTCAGCGGAAATTCCGTTTCTGTAGCTGCGTCCGAGATGGGCATTGACTGGGGAAACAGCGATATCATCGCAGATGCGGTTTCTCTCGGCAGATCCGGAAATATCATCCGCCGCTTCAAGGATCTTTCTGACCTGCAGAAGCATAACAAGGTTTATGATATAGAATTGACTACTGATGAAGAAGCTATCAGGAGTATCATAAACGAGAGGTGTAAGGTTTATGATACAAAGGCAGTGAATGCTGAACTGATCCCGGAAGACGGCGGAAGCTTTACCATCATTGAAGGTAAGGACGGGCAGGAGGTCAATCTGGACAGGTCTGCGGAAATTGTGAGTTCATATTTAAATGACGGGTTCACAACTGACGGAGGGACTGTAGATCTTGTGATAGATACGGTGAAGCCGAGAGGAGACACTGAAACGCTTTCAAAGATTAAAGATAAGCTTGGCAGCTTCACCACAAAGTATGAGACCTCCGGAGCGGACAGAAGCGCTAATATTGCAGCCGGATGCAAGCATATCAACGGGTCGCTCATTTATCCCGGTGAACAGTTCTCGGTATATGAGCATGTAAGTCCCTTCACGGAAGAGAACGGATATCACTTGGCGGGTTCGTATCTTAACGGCCTCGTGGTAGAGTCTCTGGGGGGCGGAATATGCCAGGTGTCCACAACTCTTTATCAGGCAGTACTCAGAGCAGAGCTTCAGGTGGACGAGAGAAGCAATCACTCTATGGTGGTCGACTACGTTCCTCACGGAGGCGATGCTGCCATTGCCGGAACCGCTAAGGATTTCAAATTTACGAACAATACGGATTATCCGATATATATATCCGGACAGACCGGAGGAAAGACCATTACATTTACGATCTACGGAGTAGAGACCAGAAATACCGAGGGCAGGACACTGGAATTTGAAAGCGTGGAGCTTTCCAAGGAAGAGCCGGTGGGAGATAAGGTGATCGGAGATCCTTCCCAGCCTGCCGGATATGTACACAGTCAGTCAGCTCATATCGGTTATAGCTGTGAATTCTGGAAGATAATAAAGATCAATGGAGAAGAGAGTGACAGGGTCAAGGTAAATACCAGTTATTATAAGGCTGTGCCACGGACCATCACGCTTGGTACCGCAACGGATAATGAGGTCACAAAGGCCGCGATCCAGAATGCCATTGCCACTCAGAACGGTGATTATGCGAAGGCGGTTGCCGCATCGGTTAAGCTGGATGGCGGAGCATCGGCGCTTGCAGAGCAGCAGCTCAGTGCAGCGGCGGCAGCGGGGCAGATAGTGGTAGATGAAGCCGGAGCCGCGGAAGAACAGCAGGCTGCAGAACCACAGCCGGAGCAGGAAGAACATCATGAAGAACGTCAGAACGAAGAGGAAGGGGACCATTGACCGGTTGTGATATTGTTTTAACCAAGTGGATCGCCCTTAAGGGAACCAGTCTGATAGCGGAGAAAAAGGAAAACGAACTTTTAAAAGAGTTTTCCGGGTATTTCATCAATATCGCCAGGTGTTTTGACAGCTATCTTTCGGTTCAGAGAGAAAGAGAGATCGCTGAAGGATTTGGCGTTTTATATACTTGTGAGACCGGAGAGGGAGGGATATACAAGGCTCTTTGGGAAATGGGAGAAGAACTGGGTGTTGGATTTGAAGTCGAACTTAAAGCCATACCGGTGAAACAGGAGACCATAGAGATATCCAACTTTTTCGATATCGATCCCTACAAGCTCTTATCAGGCGGATCGCTTCTCCTGGTCACCGAAAAGGGTCATGATCTTTCGCATATAATGCAAAAAAACGGTATTAATGCGGCAGTGATCGGAAAGACTAATGACACCAAAGATCGTGTCATCCTAAATGACAGCATAAGAAGATTCATTTGCCCTCGCGACAAAGATGAAATTGGTGTCATCCTGAGCGAAGCGAAGGATCTCTATAGAAAGGACCAACATGGACAAAAAAGAAAAACGCATCAGAATTCTAAAGGCCATTGAACATGAAGCAAGAGTGGATATTTCCGAGCTTGCGATCCGTCTGGATATGGAGCAGACCGATATCCTGAACGAGATGAATGAAATGGAGAAAGAGGGGATCATCTGCGGATACCTCACTCTGGTCGATTGGGATAAGACCGATGAACAGACAGTCACAGCCCTTATAGAGGTGAGATGTACACCCCAGAGAGGTCAGGGCTTCGATGTGGTTGCAGAGCGCATCTATAAATTTGCGGAAGTTAACAGCGTATATCTTATCTCCGGCGGATTCGACCTTCTTATAACCATTGAAGGCAGAACGTTAAAAGAGATATCAAGATTTGTAACAGAGAAGCTTTCTGCACAGGAAGCAGTACTTTCGTGTGCGACTCATTTCATACTCCGCAGATATAAGGATCACGGAACTATACTTGCAAAGAAATATGAGGATGAAAGGCAGCTTATAACACCATGACAGATATTATCGCTAAAAAGGTCACGGAGTTAAAGTCCTCCGGAATCCGGAAATTCTTTGATATTGTAAGTGAGATGGATGATGCCATTTCGCTCGGAGTGGGAGAGCCGGATTTTGATACACCCTGGCATATAAGGGATGAGGGAATCTACTCGCTTGAAAAGGGAAGGACATTCTATACCTCGAATGCCGGATTAAAAGAACTCCGGAACGAGATATCCAAATATGTGGAGAATTCACAGGGTGTTAAGTACGATCCTGTAAATGAGGTTCTGATCACAGTAGGCGGGTCGGAAGCTATTGACCTTGCATGCAGAGCTCTTCTGAATCCGGGAGATGAGGTTATAGTCCCGGAGCCAAGCTATGTATCCTATGTTCCGTGTACTGTAATGGCAGGCGGAACTCCGGTGATAATAAATCTTAAGGAAGAGAATGAATTCAGGCTTCAGCCGGATGAACTGGAAAACGCTATTACAGATAAGACGAAGATCCTGGTACTTCCTTATCCCAACAACCCTACCGGGGCTATCATGGAAGAGGAAGATCTAAAGCGGATAGTGGATCTTATAATTGATAATGATATTTATGTTATAAGTGACGAGATTTATTCAGAGCTTTCTTATAAAGAAAAGCATACAAGCATTGTATCCCTTCCCGGAATGAGGGAGAGGACTATTTATATAAACGGCTTTTCCAAAGCCTATGCCATGACGGGGTGGAGACTGGGTTATGCCTGTGCACCAAAGGTTATATGCGAACAGATGACAAAGCTTCATCAATTCTGCATCATGTGTGCACCGACCACCAGCCAGTATGCGGCTATCGAGGCGCTTCGCCACGGACAGAGAGATGTGGTGGAGATGAGGGAAGCTTATAATGAGAGACGCAGATTTCTCATGAATGAATTCAAAGAAATGGGACTTAAGTGTTTTGAGCCCTATGGAGCTTTCTATGTTTTTCCGAGCATTAAGGAATTTGGTATGACCAGTGATGAATTCTGCACAAGGCTGTTGAAGGAAAAACAGGTTGCTGTTGTGCCGGGAACTGCTTTCGGTGACTGCGGAGAAGGCTTTGTCAGGATCTCTTACGCTTATTCCATAGATAATCTAAAGACAGCACTTGAAAGGATAAAAGAGTTTATAGAGGAATTGAGATGAAGCTCCGCCGCACTCTTTATTTAAAATTTCTCTTTATCTATGTGCTTTTTGGTATCGCGTGTGTGATAGTCATTGCGACTTTTGCAAGTCAGAGAACCTTAAAGCATCTTACCGACCGGACTGCTTCCTCATTATATCGGGAAGCAACTCTTATAGCGTCTAATTATGCGGTTCAGATCTATGACAAGGATGAAGGGGCGAAGGCCGACGCCGAACTCCAGCTTCAGGCTATAGACACATATATTTCTGCCAATGTGTGGATAATCAATAACGCAGGGAGGGTTCTCTTCGATTCCAGACAGGCAACAGATTATTATGATGCTCCGGTTTACGGGGATTTTGATCCTGCAGCTACCGGCGGGTATTATATGACGGGAGATTTTTACGGGGCTTTTGAAGAAGAGACTCTGAGCGTATTCTCTCCTATCACGTCTAATTTTAAGGTCATAGGGTACGTGATCATTCACCAGCCTATGAAATCCATAACCGAATCCAGGAATGAGATACTTAATATCATGTTTGTTACGACGGGAGTGATACTTATCCTGTCTCTTGCTGTATTACTTGGATTTACAACCTTTGTTTACCAGCCGCTCCGTAAGATCACAAAGGCCGCGGAGGAATATGCAAAGGGCAATATGACATATACCCTGAAAGAAAGCCATACACATGACGAGATGGGGTATCTGGCCGGTACGCTGGAATATATGGCCAGTGAAATAGCCAAGTCAGAGGAAAACCAGAAGAAATTCATAGCTAATGTGTCACACGATTTCCGGTCTCCGCTGACGTCCATGAAAGGATATCTCAATGCAATGCTGGACGGTACTATTCCTCCGGAAATGCATGAAAAATACATATCCATAGTGTCTAATGAAACGGACAGGCTTACAAAGCTCACCAACGGACTTTTGGAGCTTAATACCCTTTCCAGCCGGGGTTCTATGATACTTGAAGTGTCGGATTTTGACATTAATGGTGTGATCAAGAGGACTGCCGAAATATTCGGCGGAACTTGTACAGAGAAGAAGATAAATATAGAACTGGTGCTTACCGGAAAAAGACTCTATGTGATGGCGGATATGGGAAAGATCCAGCAGGTTCTGTATAATCTTCTGGACAATGCCATAAAATTCTCCCATACTAACTCTATAATAAAGATTGAAACTACGGAAAAATCAGAAAAGATCTTTGTTTCCGTAAAGGATTATGGAATAGGTATTCCCAAGGAATCTCTGGGTAAGATATTCGACAGGTTCTATAAAACGGATCTTTCCAGGGGCAAGGATAAAAAAGGCACCGGTCTCGGTCTTTCCATCGTAAAAGAGATCATTCAGGCTCACGGGGAAAATATAAATGTAATTTCGACAGAAAGTGTCGGGACCGAGTTTATCTTCACACTACCTAAAAGTAAGCGGGAGAGTTAATTGAGAGATTAAGTGTGGAGATGGCTTATTACAGGCTTCCCCCATTGGGGGAAGCTGTCAGACTGAAAGTCTGACTGATGAGGGGAAAAGGAGCACAGAATGAATTACGGCAACATAAAATACTTTGACATAGCAGACGGAATAGGAGTGCGTACCACACTCTTTGTTTCGGGATGCACGCATCATTGCAGGGACTGCTTTCAGCCCGAGACCTGGGACTTTGATTTTGGCGAGGAATTTACGGAAGTCCAGGAGAATGAGATAATAGAATCACTGAAGGGTGATTATGTAGAAGGACTTACGCTCCTTGGCGGAGAACCTTTTGAGCCCGGGAATCAGAAGGTTCTTCTTCCGTTCCTGAAAAGAGTCAGGGAGGAAGTGCCGGATAAGAGTATCTGGGCATACTCCGGGTTTACCTGGGAGGAGCTTAATGACCCGGAGAATAAAAGATGCCACACGGAAGATACACTTCCGATGCTGTCGCTTCTCGATATCCTGGTAGACGGGGAATTTCATACACTGGAAAAGGATCTCACTTTAAGGTTCAGGGGCAGTGCGAATCAGAGGGTGCTTGATGTGAAAAAATCCCTTGAAGAGAAAAGGCCGGTTTTATCAGAATATAACGACAGAGAAAAATTAGGATAAATTGTTCTAATTTAAAAACATAAAAACTCTAAAGTAATCTCAAAATCGTCCGATAAAGTAAATGTAAGCAACCAGAAGACTGCGGCAAGGACGCTGCGGGAGGCAACGACAAGGAAGGGAGGAGTCGACATGCGCATAGATGCATTATCACAGATTCAGCAGGTATACGGCACACAGCCCAAAAGGCGTGCGACTTCCGTATCAAATACCAGTTATGGAAGGGATGCAGTAGAGATCTCCAATATAGGAAAGAGTTTCCAGATCGCAAAAGACGCGGTTAAGGGAGCATCTGATATAAGGGAAGATAAAGTTGCAGCATTAAAAGAGCAGATTGCATCCGGAACATACGAAGTGTCCGGCGAGAGCTTCGCTGAAAAGCTCATGGAAAAGCTGGGATTGTAATCTTAATTCTTATCAAATGAGAGGTAGTTTCAGTTGGCAAGCCTGATGGAAGAACTTATCCGCCTGTTACAGGAGGAAGAAGAAAAATATAGGGTCCTTCTCGAACTATCGAAGAAAAAGACTCCCGTAATAATCGAGGGAGACATTGAGAAACTTCAAAAGATCACGGACGAGGAACAGAAAATTGTCGATGAGGTTGCAAATATCGACCTCAACCGGCAAACGGTGATGGAAGACGTCGCCAATGTGCTTAACACGGATGTTAAGACTTTGAAGCTTTCGTATCTCGAAGAGATGCTTAGGAAACGACCTAAGGAACGTGAAGATCTGTCACGTATTCACGACCGGCTCAAAGCCACAATCGGTGAGCTAATGGTGATAAATAACCAGAACCGCGAACTGATCCGTCAATCATTGGATATGATAGATTTCAATCTGTCGCTTCAAAGATCTATGAGGACGGCACCGGAGACAGGAAATTATACAAAGAACGCATCAAGTGCGGGGAATGTATTAGGAAGTGCCCAAGGTGGTTTTGACGCCAAACAGTAAACTTTAGGCAGGGATAACCTGCCGGAAAGATTGAAAAGGTGATCATATGCCGCTTATGGGCGCTCTTTATGTTGGGGCATCAGGTTTACAGACCAGCCAGAATGCACTCAATACAACAGCACACAATCTTGCGAATATCGATACCACAGGCTATACGAGGCAGCAGGTGCTCCAGGGAAACAGGCACCTCGACAACATCGGTGAGTCTTATAATAATAAGCTCCAGGTAGGTCTCGGTGTAGCTTATACTGATGTACGTGCGGTAAGAGATGAATTCCTCGACCTGCAGTACAGAAAAGAGTCAGGCAGATCAGCCTATTATTCCACAAACTATGAGGTAATACAGGAGATCAATACTCTCTTTGGAGAAACCGAGGGAGCTGAGTTTCAGACCTCACTGCAGAATTTAAGGGATGCTTTGGAAAATCTGGCAAAGTCTCCTTCAGACGGAACAGTCCAGGCAGCTCTTGTAAATACGGCTTCCCAGTTCCTTGACAGGGCAAATGCAGTCTATACAGACCTTTCCACCTATCAGCAGAACCTGAATCAGCAGATAATCGACAAGGTCGACAAGATAAATGAATACGCGAATCAGATAGCCGAGCTGAATTACAAGATCTCTTCATATGAAGTGGCCGGTATCGAGAGCCCTAACGATATGAGAGATGCCAGGGATCAGCTGCTGGATGAGCTTTCATCATATGGAAGGATAGACTATAAGGAAGATCTCCAGGGCAGAGTGGAAGTTTACTTTGAAGGAGTGAACCTCGTCAAACACAGCGACACAAATCCTATGGCAGCTGTAGTGCTTGAAGGCGATGAAGCTACCGGATTCGTAACCCCTGTGTGGTCCATGTATGATAACCAGAAGGTTTTCAATACTTCACAGGCCATAAACGCAGATATAGGTTCTGACAGCGGATCTCTAAAAGCCCTTTATTTCACCCGTGGGTATAAGAACGGAACATGGAGGGATGTACAGGAGGGTGTATATTCAGGCGATAAGGCCAACTATAATGGCGGTAAGATCACTGAAGATCTTAAAGATAAAGACGGGAATGTGATCGAGCAGGCCCAAGATCATACTTCAAAGTATGGTACATATGATGAATTTGTAGGACCGGCAGGATTTAGTATTTCTGAGATACAGGCAGAGTTTGACGATCTTATCCATAATATTGTTACAGCGATAAATGACCTGTTGACCGAGAACAATTCAAACGGATCACCGGAGCTCTTCCAGAGGACTACAATTCATAAGATTGATAGTAATTCAGGTGAGCTGGTACTTGTGACGTCTGATCAGTACAAGGATTTTATGAATGACTCCAGTCGTATTGGTAAGACATGCGAGTGGATAGAGGATATGGAAAAGGATGACCTGTCCACCTATACCACGGCGAACATCATGATAAATAAGGACCTTCTGAGGCAGCCGTCACTCCTTTCTGACGTAGGTAATGGTGGTTTTGTAAAGGATGACATGACTACCGATTATGAAAAGGCCAAGAAGCTTGCGGATCTCTTCTCAACCGATAAGACGAACCTAAATCCGGATACCATCACTGAGCTGACATATGAGAATTTCTACATTGATCTCGTAAATCAGTACGCTGACAGGGGAAATACCAATAAGAGTCTGGCAGAGTCACAGGAAGCTTCGGTTCTCGCCATAGAAAACGGCAGACAGCAGGTTGTGGGAGTTTCTGATAATGAGGAAATGACCAAGCTCATCAGATTCCAAAATGCATATAATGCCAGCAGCCGTTATATCAACACTGTCAACAGCATGCTCGACACACTGCTGACATCGCTGACTTAACATACAGATGTCATTCTGGCATACAGATGTCATTCTGATATACAGATGTCATTCTGAGCGTAGCGAAGAATCTCAAGGAGATCCTTCGGGCAAAGCTCTCAGGATGACAGGACAAGATCACCAGATGATTCATGAGGAGGACGACACATGTCTACATCCCAATTTTTTGGTCTTATGATCGGATATTCCGGTCTGACAGCATATCAGGTAGCAGAAAATACACTGGCAAATAACGTGGCGAACGTGGAGACGGAAGGATATTCGAGACAGTATGCCGAGAGAAAGGCAACTGATGCACTCCGTACCTACACTTCATATGGTATGCAGGGTGCCGGTGTTACTGTTACGGGTATCAAGCAGTACAGAAATGAATACTATGATAATAAATACTGGGCCAATGAATCTGACGTAGGCAGGTATGAGATTCAGGAAACCTATATGAGCCGCATAGAGAAATATTTCGTGGATACCAGCACGATAAACGGTTTCTCGACGCTCTATAATAATTTTTATAATGGTCTCGAAGAACTCCAGAAGAATCCCGGACAGACTTCCACCAGAACAGCATTTCTCGGAAACGCTCAGAGCCTTGCGGATTACTTCAGAACCATGGCTGACAATTTAAAGAGTGAGCAGGAATCCCTTAATGCTGAGATAAAGACTACGGTTGAGAGGATCAATACGATCGCTGAAGAGATCGCGTCCATCAATAAGCAGATCAATATGATCGAGCTCAGGGGAGCAGCAGCTAATGAGCTTCGGGATAAGAGAGCTCTTCTTGTGGATGAACTTTCAAAGATCGTGGATGTCACCACATCTGAGGTTCCTATTGTAAATGAATCTGATAACAATAAGCCTACCGGAGCGAACCGTTTTACTGTACAGATAAGTAACGGAGCTACTCTTGTCAGCAATTATGATTTTAATACCCTCGAGGTTGTGGGTCGTACCCCCGAACAGAGATACAATCAGACAGATATAGACGGACTCTATGATATCAAGTGGAAAGAGACAAACACATCTTTCAGTGTACTGGCAGATAATCTCTCGGGATCTCTTAAAGCTCTCTTTGAATTAAGAGATGGAAACAATGTGGAAAATCTGAAGGGGACATATAAAAGCGGAGAGGTTGATGCCAATACAGGCGGCAATATCACCATGACCGTGAAGGATCCGGACATAGTAAAAAAGAGTCTGGAAGATATTATTGCTTCCAGTAATATACCTCAGCAGGGGACTATTACCATAGGTGGTGTGAAATATACATATGAAGGCTGGAGTGTGAAAAAAGATACTGCGGCCAGTGAACCGGAATTCACTTTTAAGAACCTGAAGACTGCTGAAGGAAAGCCGTTTGATCCCACAGCTTCCAGCCTTCATGCGGACGTGACAACGGTAAAACTCAGTGAGACCGTGGATTATCAGGGAATTCCTTATTACATGACCCAGATGAACCAATGGGTAAGGGAGTTTGCCTATAATTTCAACTCTATTGAAAGACATGGTGAAGACCTGAATGGCGAAAAAACGGAAAATCGCTCATTCTTCCAATATTATTACAATGTTGGAAGTGATGCAGGAAAAAAGGATCTTAAGGAATATCCTGAGAATGCCACATCCTGGTCATTTAATACCGAAAGTGATTTGGACAATTATTATTTCCTTCAGGCAGAGAACTTCTATGTGAATGAAGAAGTTATAAAAGATACGAGGAAGATGGCTACCACTACAAAGATGGGTGATGAAAACGTATCGGATTCGGACCTCGTGGAGAAGCTTATAGAGATCAAGGATAATAAGTCAATAATGGAATTCAGGGGCTGTACATCAGCAGAATTCCTGACCTGTATCCTTTCGGATATTTCCCTTAACTCAATGAGTGCCAAGACATTTAAGGGGAACAGCACCAACATAAAGAATGCTATACAGAATCAGAGGGATTCGGTTTCATCAGTTGATGATGATGAAGAAGCACTGGATCTTGTGAAATTCCAGAACGCATATAACCTGAATGCAAAGGTCATCCAGACCATGACAGAGATCTACGACAGACTTATATTACAGACCGGAGTATAAGAGATCCTTCGGGCTAAAGTCCTCAGGATGACAGGTAAGGCTAAAGTCCTCAGGATGACAGGCAAGGCTAAAGCCCTCAGAGTGATTATTGTCATCCTGAGCGAAGCGAAGGATCTATAGGAGGTTCTACAATGAGAGTAACCAACAAAATGGCAGACAACTACAATGTCTACAACCTCAATAAAAATAAGAATCTTTTGGACAAACTGAATAACCAGATGTCCTCAAAGAAAAAGTATTCCGAGCCCATGGACAATCCGGTGATCGCAGCAAGATCCCTTCATTTCAGGGCTGACCTCTCCGAGATAGAGCAGTTTCTCGGAAAGAATGTAACCGATGCCATAAGCTGGACAGACACCACCCAGACAGCTATTGATACCGGCAAGGATATCCTGCGTTCGCTTAAGTCTGAGTATACTTCTGCAGCCAACGGAACCAATAAAAATGAAGACAGATGGGTCTATTACAATAATATGATGAATCTGGTCAACGAGTTCTATGCCGTGGGAAATACCACCAATGAGAATAGATACGTATTTACCGGAGCCAGGACAGTAGACAGCTTTACTTTTAATGAAAAGAACTTTGATGACAGGGTTAAGGATAAAAAAGCTGCAGGTACTACGGATGATATTTCAAACAGCCATGTAAATACCTTCAAATATGTGGATATTACGGAAACCTTTGATATCAATGATCTGCAGGGATATACATTTACAGCCAGAATAACGGACACAGCGACAGGGGATCCGGAAGAAAAGACCCCCGGTATTACGCTGGAAGAGATAGCAGCCATAAATCCGGATACACGGGCAAAGGTGGATGAAACCCATATTCAAAATGTTGAGGCATATCGCCTTAGGCTTTCATATGAGGATATTGATCCGAAAGAGTATACATATCAGGGATATAAAAAGGACAAAGATGGAAAACTCATAGAAGACATATATGGAAATCCGATAAAAGAAACAAAAACAGCGACCGGAAAAGATAATAAAGAGATATTCATTTTGGATAAGGAGAATAATATAATAGATCACTATCCTGTCACCTTTATTGAGAATGATTATGATATCAATTCGGATGATCTGACAGGTGATAAAGTATTTCTGAATTATAAAACAGGAAATCTGATATTTGGACAGAAAATACAGGAGAAATTTTCTACAGCCATGAATAATGGCGGGAAAGTATCATTTTCATACAACAAAACTTCCTGGGAAGATGGAGATGTTAAACCGGAGCATTATTTTGATTGTGTGGATATAGGAATAGGTACCGATATAAAAAAGGCCATGGATTATTCAGATCATGAACAATCGATCGAATATAACGTTGGCGACAATCAGGTTATCAAGGTAAATACAAACGCAAACAGGGTATTTTCCCTTGATGCGATCCGGGATCTGAATGAGATCAGAGACGCCCTGAAAGCAGTTGAAGCTGCAGAAGAGAAAGTTAACAAGCTTAAGGAAATGAAAGAGGATTCTCTTAGATATTCGGAAAAAGAACTTGAGGATATTGGATATCTTCTCGCTGCGGCAGAAAAAGAATTCAAATACGCTACGGAAAAGGTTGATAAGCTATACAGTAATGGAATGACCAAGTCTCAGGACTATTTTGATACCGCGAACCTTGCAGGCACAGATATGGGGACCACGGTGAAGCGTCTTACGATCATCAGGAACCGCCTTACTGAAAATCAGACCACTATCACGGCTCAGGCGTCTGATAACGAAAATATTGATATCACTACCACGGCAGTTGATGTGAATGCCGCAACCCTTTCCTATGGCGCGGCGCTTCAGGTAACAGGAAAGATCAGCCAGCAGTCCCTGGTGAACTTCCTATAAAGCCTTCTCATCACAGAATAAGAAGAAACATGATTCCGCTGTCATTCTGACGCAGAATAAGAAGAAACGTGATTCCGCTGTCATTCTGACGCAGAATAAGAAGAAACGTGACTCCGCTGTCATTCTGAGCGAAGCGAAGAATCTCTATATTACCAGAAAAGATCCTTCGCTAACGCTCAGGATGACATCAAAATAAAAATTTCATATTCTCCCCTACAGAAATACTCCGGTCCTGCCGATAAATAATATGAACGGCACGACCGGATTTCATTTTAAATGATTTGTAAATACGCGGGTTTCACGGATGAAGCCCCCTAAGGCCGAATGGAGTCGCACTTATCAGAAGGTCAGGAGGGCAAAGTATGCGAGTTACCCGTAAAATGATGAACAGCAATTCTGTGTACAACATTAATAATAATAAGAGCCGTTTGGATCAATTAAACACTCAGATGGCTACACAGAAGAAATATACAGATCCTTCAGATGACCCCATTACTGCAGTGAGGTCTTTAAGATTCAGGAGTAGTCTCTCCGAAGTATCCCAGTATCTCGACAGAAACGCATCTGATGCGGTGAGCTGGACCGAAAGCACGGCATCAGCTATTGATACTGCAAAGGAACTTATGCGTGATCTGAAGGCGGAGTATACGTCTGCGGCGAATGGAACCAATGAGATAAAGGATA
The DNA here is from genome assembly GCA_902779445.1 of uncultured Lachnospiraceae bacterium. GTDB lineage: Bacteria > Bacillota > Clostridia > Lachnospirales > Lachnospiraceae > NK4A144. The sequence continues at coordinate 86,330 of CACZBM010000001.1, read as the reverse complement.
AGAAGATCTACTATGAAAACATGGTTCATCTTGTGAATGAGTACTTTGATGTGGGGAATACCGCCAGTGAGGACAGGTACCTCTTCACAGGTTATCGCACAGAACATACCCTCACCTTCACGGCTGAGGATTTTGAAAAAAGAGATGATGCCATGACGGGTGCCAAATTTGCATACAAGGATATTACAGAGCATTTCGAAGCTTCTGATATTGAGACCTATGAATTCACGGCAAGAAAGGGTAAAAGCGGGCCGGATGGGGCGAGCGGTATTACCGGGGATGAGATAACGAATGTCAAGTCAGCCACGGTGAATAATGTTGCCAACGAGACAGAAGTGGTAAATGTTGACAATGCCTACAGGATGCGGCTTTCCTACAGAAATATTGATAAACTCGACGATAACGGCAAATACACGATCACGGTCAAGGATTCTGATGACAATGAAATAACCACAATAACGATCAGTAAAAGCATGTGCATAACAAAGGATTATGAGATCGATCAGGCCAAGCTTGATGATAAAAATAATGAATGTTATTACCTGAATACAGACACCGGAAATCTGATATTTAATAAGAAGGCCCAGGAGAAATTAAATGAATATTTTTCAAAGGGATATGATATTTCCATCAAATATGATAAAGAAAACTGGGAAATAGGTGACGCCAAGCCGGAGTACTACTTCAATTGTGTAGATAAAGGACTTGATGGTGTTGTCGGAGCAGGATCTATAGAATATAAAGATCACAAGCAGGAAATGAATTACCACGTGGGTGACAGCCAGAGCATTAAGGTAAACACCAATGCCTGTGAAGTCTTTCTTCTCGATGCCAGAAGAGATCTGGAAGAGATACAGGGATTCATGGAAGCCATGGAGAACGCCCAGAGCAAAGTGGACAAGATACAGAGTATGCAGGCAGACACAGCTACATATGGTCCTGAAGAGCAGGTTAAGCTTGACTATCTGCTGGCAGCAGCTCAGAAGGAACTGCAATATGCATCAGAGCGTGTAGATCAGTTATTCAGCCGCGGCATGACAAAGTCCGGACAGTATTTTGATACAGTAAACCTCGCAGCCACCGATATAGGAACTTCTTCAAAGAGACTGGAGCTTATAAAGAACAGGCTTGTGGCAGATAAGACTACTGTTAACACCCAGACATCGGAGAATGAAAACGTGGATCTCTCCACACTTACTGTAGACGTAAATGAGGCCTCTCTCCTTTACAGCGCAGCCCTTCAGGTAACAGGAAAGATCAGCCAGCAGTCTTTGGTTAATTACATATAAGGTATAAGGGCTTCCCCTTGAGGGGAAGCTGTCAGCCTTTCAGGCTGACTGATGAGGTGTGTTATGTTATAATTTACGGTACTAAAGTATCGGAAAAATACTCAGGAGGTATTCTATGGAAGTCAACACAAAACTATTTGGAAAGATTGAGATCGACGATGAGAAGATCATCGAGTTCCCCGGGGGTATCGTGGGATTTCCTGATCTCAATAAATTTGCTCTGGTTCACGATTCTGAGAAATCAGATGGCTCATCACTGGGCTTTCTTCTTTCTCTTGATGAGCCTGCTTTCGCTATGCCTGCGATGGATCCCCATATTGTTAAACCGGATTACAATCCGATGGTGGAGGATGATCTTCTTTCAGGTCTTGGTGAGCTTATTCCTGAAGAGACTATCGTGCTTGTGACCGTAACTGTTCCTCACGATATCAAGAAGATGACCGTTAACCTTATGGCGCCGGTTATCATTAATGCTAAGACCAGAAAGGGAGCACAGGTCATCCTTACAGAGGGTGATAATGATATCCACTTCCCTATTTACGACATTCTTGCCGCCGCAAAGGAGGGAAAATAAATGCTGACATTATCAAGGAAAAAGGGTGAGTCCCTTGTAATAAACAATAATATTGAAGTGACGGTGCTGGATATCAGAGGCGATCAGATAAAGATAGGCATTGCAGCACCGAAGGAGATACCGGTATACAGAAAAGAGATTTATCTGGAGATCCAGGAATCCAATAAGAACTCTATGAACGTTGATGGAATGGAAGCGTTAAAAAATCTTTTTTAATGCTCTAAATTATTTTGCATGTTCGTCCGATAATAAGCATATAGGAATCATAATGGCTTGTTTTTTCCGAACATGGAGGTGGGAAAATGGCTTCTATAAACAGTATCAACAGTGCAATATCACAGGCAACAGGTTATAACACATCGGCTCCCGAGCCGGTTAGCAATGTTGCTGCAGTGCCGTCCGAAGGAATGGAATCCGCCAGAAGGATAGTACAGGAATCTTCAGAATCTTCAAAAGACCAGGAGAATAATCAGGAACAGTCCAGAAATTATGACAGTTCCAATATGGAAAATATCCAGGAAGCTCTTGGAAACAGTAAGACTGCGAGTGAAGAGATCAAAAAGGCGGTCGATGAGATCAATAAAAAGATGATCGATCATTCCGAAGCAATATTCGGCATACATGAAAAGACCAATCGTGTAACCATTAAGATAGTGGATAAGGATACCAAGAAGGTTATAAAAGAGCTTCCTCCCGAGAAGACCCTCGATATGCTCGCAAAGGTTTGGGAGATGGCAGGTATCCTGGTAGACGAGAAGCGTTAAAGTATTCTGAAAGGAGGTAAGGCTTATGTCAGATCGTTTAAGAATGAGCGGACTGGTTTCCGGAATGGACACCGAAGCCATAGTAGGCGCCCTTGTATCCGCAGCCAGCTATAAGACAACCAAATTAAAGAATACTCAGACCAAGCTCGGATGGAAGCAGGAGACATGGAAGAGTATAAACTCGGAGGTATACAGCCTCTATTCAGGGAAACTCGATAATCTCCGTTATTCCGGAAATTATAATGCAAAGAAGGCTACGGTTGACAGTGATGTGGCAACTGTGACTGCAGACAATAACGCGGTTCTTGGTTCACAGACTCTGGAAGTGCATCAGATGGCTACTTCCGGTTATCTTACCGGGGACAAGGTAAAGACGAATGATAATAAGCAGCCGGAAGCTGCGACTAAATTCTCAGAGCTCTTTGCAAGTGATTATACGATTCCCGAAGCGGGGATCAATATTACGGTTACTATTGGAGAAACCCCGCAAACCGTTAATATCAAAGCTGATGATACGATGACAGCTATTGCGGAGAAGTTTTCAAAGATAGGGTTGAATGCTAATTTCGATGCAACAAACGGCAGATTTTTCCTTGCATCCAAGACATCAGGACAAGATGCCAACTTTGAAATAGATTATGGGAACAGCGTCGGTCAGGCAAGGGATGCAATAGAAAAGCTCGGGTTAAAATACACCCAGGATAATGCTACGTCCGGTGCAGTAAAGATCAAAGGACAGAATGCGAAAATAGTATTGAATGGTGCTGAATTCGAATCCTCTTCCAATACCTTCGCAGTGAATGGCCTTAATATCACGGTAAAGGGTCTGTCTGAAAAGCTTACGGACGGAGACGCTCCGACATATAAGAAATCTTCGATAGTTACCAGTGTCGATGTAGACACCGTCTATGATTCGATAAAGGATTTCTTCAAGTCCTACAACGAACTCATCAAGAAGATGGATACATATTACAACGCTGATGCAGCCAAGGGTTATGACGTACTTTCCGATGATGAGAAAGACGCAATGTCTGATGAGGAAGTTGAGAAATGGGAAGGCAAGATAAAGGATTCCCTTCTTCGTAAGGACAGTAACCTGAATTCTCTTATAAATCTCTTTAAGAACGGGCTTTCAAAGTCCTATGAGGTTAACGGGACAAAGTACAGTCTGGCTTCATTCGGGATAGCTACTCTCGGATACTTTGAAGCGAAAGAGAATGAACATGGAATGTACCATATAGACGGTGATCCTGATGATGACAGCTCCAAGAGTAAGGATGATGCTCTTAAGAAGATGATCGCTTCTGATCCGGAAGCCGTAAGCGGATTCTTCACACAGCTTTTCAAAGGAGTATATACTGAACTCAATACTTCCATGAGGTTCATAGAAGGCACAAGATCTGCAATGAAGGTCTATGACGATAAGCTCCTTCAGAAGGAATATGACAACCTGACAAATGATATCGCTGCTCAGGAAAAGAAAGTTCAGGATATGGAAGACCATTACTACGATAAGTTCACAGCAATGGAAAAGGCTCTGTCCAAGCTGAACACACAGAGTGGATCATTCGCATCAATGCTTGGAAATTAAACGGTACTGCAACCTGAAATATGAGGCAAAATCAAGGAGGACAAGGAAATGTTATCATCTAATGCTTATGCTCAGTACAACAGAAATAAAATACTCACTGCTTCCCCGGCAGAGCTTACACTTATGCTCTATGACGGATGCATAAAGTTCATCAACATTGCCAAGATGGGTGTTGATGAGAAAGATATTGAAAAGGCCAACACCAATATCAAAAAGGCTGAGAGGATCATAATAGAGCTTCAGTCCAGCCTGGATGACAGGTATGAGGTTGCAAAAGACTTCAATGCAGTATATTCTTATGTGAAGAGGAGGCTCTTAGAAGCTAATATAGCAAAGGATAACGAGATCCTCGAAGAGTGCGCAGGACACATGCGTACCATGAGAGATACCTGGAAAGAAGTTATGAGGACCGCACATACACAGGAAAAGGCGGTAGGACAGGCCTGAGAGCATGAAAAATTCTTATGTAAACCTACTTATCGAGAGTCTTGAAGATAAGATAAAAGTTCTGGATGAGATCATTAAAACCGATGCAGAACAGGCGGATATATTAAAAGAGCCTGAGATTGATCTGGATGAACTTAGAGAGAACCAGGAAAAGATCGGCGAACTGGCGGGAAAACTCGATAAACTGAATGATGGATTTGAATCCGTTTATTCAAAAGTAAGGAATGAGCTTCAGGATAATATGGATCTTTATCGGGACGAGATCAAAAAGATGCAGGAACTGATCACCGTTATAACCGATAAATCCGTAAAGATCGAAGCAGAACAGAGCAGAAATAAGTCTTCTGCGGGAAGATTCTTTAAGGATAAGAGAAAAGAACTCAGTGACCGGAGAAATGCAGTACAGAAGATAAACCTATATGCAAATCAGATGCATAGCGTTATCCCGAAAGGCCAGGCAGACGCAGCTTTTCTGGATAAGAAAAAGTAAACAGATGATAACATTGGAAAGAGCCTGTTTGAAGAAATGGGCTCTTTTTGATATACTACTGAAAGTGTTTTTATCGTGAAAAAACATAGATCGAAAGAATGAAAGGTCGGGCTATTATGGCTAAAGCGAAACAGGCGGCGCAGGAGCTGCTGTCACTTAGATTTGTAAAGGAGATACTGGGAGTTTATCTCTTTCTCATATTTGTAATCTACCCTCTGTATTATGAGGATGCTTACTACAACATGGGAGATGCCAAGTGGCATTTTTTCAGGACCGTTACATATTACATTGATGGTCCGCTTTTCCCGATACCCACGTTTCTTGTACTTCTTCTACTGGCCTTTATCTGGTATCAGATAGATCTCGCCAGGAGAAATGAGATCCTGGAATTCTGGAAGAAAGACGTGAATATCACAGATAAATTCGTGTTGTTTTATCTTATCGCATGTCTTATTTCCACAGCGATCTCTCCGTATAAAGATTTTATTATCTGGGGATATGACGGCTGGTTCATGGGTATGATCGCCCAGTTTGCTTTCTGCTCGTTGTATTTCTTTGTATCCCGGTTCTGGAGATGGGATGATATCATGGTAGGACTGTATTTCCTTGCATCTACTGCTGTTAATTTGCTTGGGGTATTAAACAGGTTCAAGATCGATCCCCTGAATATGTATGAAGGATTGAGCGATATGTATATTGCCATGTTCCTGTCTACTCTCGGTCAGGCCACCTGGTACTCCAGTTATGTAATGATATTCTTCCCTATCGGTATATTTATGTACTGGTATGCAGAAAGAAAATGGATCAGAACTGCATCTTTTATCTATCTGGTGATCGGATTTATGACATCTATCACTCAGGACTCGGACAGTGCGTTCTTTGCACTTGTAGCCACACTTTTCACACTGTTTTTGTTTTCCTTCAGGGAGAACAAGTATATGAAGAGATTTCTAGAGATCCTGCTCATTATGCTCCTTTCCTGGAGAGTGATCGGATTTATGCAGATGGCATTTCCTGAACAGGCCGTTCAGACCGGGGAGCTCATGGTATTAGGATCCAGAAATCCCGTTATGTGGGTGCTTATAGCTATTCTCGCAGTAATTTATGTGGTCTTCTCGAAAAAAGATAAAGAGGGAAAGGTTGACATAACTCGACTTGAGATATTAAGGTCTATCATGACTGTGCTCCTGGTAGCAGGAGTACTTGCCTGTATCATATACATTATCCTGAATACGAATGGCCTGCTTCCGGAGTCTATGAGGTCTGATAACTGGTATCTCTATTTCGATGACCGTTGGGGAAATAACAGAGGAAGCTCCTGGATGATCTCTCTTGATTCCATAAAGCAGACACTTTTCCATGATCCGTTAAGATTCATATTCGGTGCCGGTCCTGACGGTTTCTATAATACCGTATATACCTATCATGCTGAGGAGCTCTATGCCAAGTGGGGAGAGAATACTATTCTTACCTGCGCGCATAATGAGTGGCTTTCACAGATCGTAAATATCGGTATTGTAGGCGGGATAGCATATCTCGGGATTTTTATCAGCGCCATCGTACTATTTACAAAGAAATCCGATAAGATCCCGGAACTGATCGCACCGATCATGTGTATTGCGGCGTACTTCTGGCATAATTTCTTCTGCTATCAGCAGATCATATGCACGCCCATTATATTTATCATCATAGGAGCCGGTGTCAGCATCGTCCGTACCGGCGGGTTAAGAGCAATTTACGAAGCGAATTGAGGACAATATGTACGATTATTTAATAGTAGGAACAGGACTATACGGAGCGGTTTTCGCAGCTGAGGCGAAAAAGGCAGGAAAGAAATGCCTGGCGATAGATAAAAGAGGGCATATCGGCGGAAATATCTATACTGAGAAGCTGCATGGTATAAATGTTCATAAGTACGGTGCACATATCTTCCATACAGACAGTGACGAGGCATGGGATTATGTAAACCGATATGCAACATTTAACCGTTTCTCAAATTCGCCGGTAGCGAGATATGGGGATGAATTATATAATCTTCCCTTTAATATGAATACGTTCCATCAGCTATGGGGAGTAAAGACTCCGGAGGAAGCGAAGAAGGAAATAGAACGCCAGACCGATGAAGCCAGGAAAAAGATCGGAGATGAGCCGAAAAACCTGGAAGAACAGGCGCTGCTTCTCGGTGGAAAAGATATTTATGAAAAGCTTATCAAGGGTTATACCGAAAAACAGTGGGGAAGAAAGGCAACGGAGCTTCCCAGCTTTATTATAAGACGGCTTCCCTTCAGATTTATTTATGACAATAATTATTTCAATGATAAATATCAGGGCATTCCTGTCGGAGGCTATACTACACTTATAGAGAAGATGTTTGAGGGTACCGATGTACGCCTGAACACGGACTTTTACAAGAATAAGGATGCACTTCTCGCTGAAGCAGACAAAGTGATATTTACCGGGCTTATCGATGAGTATTTCGATTATTGCTACGGACCTCTGGAATACAGAAGCTTAAGATTTGAAACAGAGGTCGTGGATACAGATAATTTCCAGGGAAATGCGGTAGTCAATTATACGGAATATGAAGTTCCCTACACGAGAATAATAGAGCATAAACATTTCGAGGAATTCGGCTCATACACGGGAGAGAGCGAAAAGGGTAAGACTGTGGTTACAAGAGAGTACCCTGCTACATGGAAGATCGGTGATGAGCCTTATTATCCTGTTAACAATGAAAAAAATAACGCCCTGTATGAGAAATACAGAGCACTTGCGGATGAATCGGGTGTTCACTTCGGGGGACGTCTCGGTAAATATAAATATTATGACATGGATGATGTCATTATCGATGCATTGAAAGATGCGAGAGAGCTGCTGTGTCATCCTGAGCGTTAGCGAAGGATCTTTATTTAAGAGATTCTTCGCTTCGCTCAGAATGACATCTGTGCGGGGCACTCCCGCACTCGGTGCTTGAAGCGGAATTGCATCAGCAATAACTGGAAAACAGCATGCCGCTGTACATACTGGTCATATAAGGATTCGGGAAGTTCTTTCCCGGATTTTTATATGCCACTACTACCTGGTCGGCATATTTCATGGGATTTAAGGAAATCTCGTTACTCTTCCTTGTAAGAGCATTGGTAAATTTCTGTATGGCAGAAAGGCTTATCTTCGGATCATCTTCAGAAGCGGAAGCTGTGAGAAGGTTATTATCGACGGAGAGTGTGCCGTCTGACTGAAGCACTAGTCCCACTGCATCTAAGGCATTGGCATAACTTCCGGCGAGATTTGACATCTCGTACATGAACTTGCCGGATCTTCCGTAATTCTGCGTGTATTCGGCAGCCTTCCTGATAAAATCATTATAAGCTCCTGCCAGATTATTGATATTCTCAGTCAGTGCATCAAGGTCAGTTTTCAGCCCGATGTGAACGGAAGTTCCCTCTTCGGAAACCCCTTTAAGGCTCAGCTCAAACGATTTATCTACGGTGAAATTATTGGAAAGTGCCGTATGTGAATTTCCGTTTATGGTAAAGGCGGCGTTGCCGGGTTCAAGAACCACATCATCTATTCCAAAATACTGTACAGCACCCCTGCGGCGGCTGGTATTGTCGTCTGATACCAGGAAATTAAGACCGTTCTCACCGCGGATGCCGGTATTGACGCTCTCTATCCTTAACGCGCTGGTACCTTCATCTGCAATGACTGATGCGGTCAGACCTATGTTCGCATGGCTTATCAGCCGGGCTATCCGGGCAGATATCTCTTTATTGGTGTCACCTTCCTCAACCGTGAACTGAAATTCGTAATCGGTATCACTGACATGTATGTCAAAGGAGTAATTATCGGGTTCCAGACCCATCTCATTATCCGGAAGGAAGGTTCCGATATTTACCTGATTGGTTGCCAGGGCTTCCACGCTTATATCGAAAGAAGGAGCATCATCAATAGTGTCATCGGGACCGATATATTTAGCTTCCACCAGATCTTCGTTACTGGAGGAAGCGATCTTTTTATCAAGTACGCTGGATGAATAGTCTGAACTAAGGGATGAGATGGTATTCTTGAGCTCGCGGGCATCTTCTTTGAGATTAACCGCAAACTTCTGAGACTCACCGCTTTCGTCCATCAGAAAGAGGGGAGCATCTTCATTCTGTTTTACAATGGATTTGTAGACAGATTTCAGCTCGTCACGTTTATGGGAATCATAGCGCGTGGATTTAGGCGCGTACGATGTCAGAACATTTGAATATATGTTTGATAGTGTAAAAGCTGACATACCGGATCCCTCCTTTCTGCATTATTCCCAGCCGTGGGTACTGCGATTCCTTTCGCAGCTATCTCTAATCCTTGAACAGAATAGACATCAGCATGTACAATAAGCCCATTAAAGCTATCTATACATGCTGATAGTAACACAGAGAAGTCAAGAAAACAACGGAAATATCGTACTTTTTTAAATACATTATCAATTTATGATTCAGACGCCATTTGTACTATTGGTGTTTGTATCATTTCATGTTCATGAACAGATCCCTGTACCAGCTCAGGGCGTTCAGGTATGCTTCATAAACAGTATCCATATCGATGTCATCCACGATCATGCGCCTGCAGACCTCGATAAATTCGGCATTTTCATAGAGACGTACAAAGTCGATGACAGGTGCCAGATCACCCTTGCCGCTAATAAGTGCGTCGTTGATATTCTTAGCTACATGGAGCATCTTAAGGGCTTCATCCATGGGCTTATCCAGCATGATATCTATGCAGGAGAAAAGTCCTGTGAGGAAGAGCTCGGAAGAAAAACCGCCGATGTTGAAAACCGGAGCGAGGTTTTCTGCAAATTTCGCTCTTACCATTGACATCCTGGTGATCTCGCTGGGCTTGTCTGCACAAAGCTCTTTTGTAACAGCGGTATTGATCCATCTCTTAAGTTCTTTCTGTCCAAGCATTGCAGCTGCGTGGCGGACAGAAGTGATCTCGGAATTGATGGCTATATGGTTTACGATCTCCAGAAGGGAAATAACAAGACCGGCGTCTCTGCCTATAACATCAGCGGCGTCCGTAAGGTCAAAGTCCGGAGCGTTCACCACGTTAAGGAGTTCGATATAGTTGATCTTTAAGGGATTTACCTCTTTTTCATTGCTTGTAACGGGAACCCTGAAGAACTCACCCTCGTAAAGATCATACTTTCCGTCGCTGCTAAGCTCATTATATTCATCCTGGCTGTTTACATTAACTGCAACAAGTTTGATGTCGGGATAAAGCTTGGAGAAATATATTTTGGCTTTTGAAATAACGATCTTTTTGTGATCGAGGAGTACATACTCGCATTCCGAAAGGATGGGCCGGTATGCTTCAAAATGATCCACATTCAGCTTCCTTATTGCGAAACGGAAGCCCTGCCCACGCAGGAATTTGATCCTTTTGATATAATCATCCTCGGGGGTGATGGAAGGATCCATGAGAAGGACTACCCTGTTCTTCGGAACCTTACACTGATCAGCGAGATCGGCGAATATTGCGATATGATCTATAGGAACAAATACAGACTTTTCATCGGAAAGTACTGCGCTTCCCATGCTGGAAACCACTTCCAGACCGGAAACTCTTCCTACTCCGTCATATCGGGCGCCAACCGCCATATCCGGATTGAGGAAAGGATTCTCTTTCTCGGAAAAGACGGAATAAGCCTTTACTGTCATATTTTCATTAAAAAGAGGCATAAGAGCTGCTAACATAACATTCTCCCTTCAAAGGCATAAAAAATCTGATTACAGTATACAATATTTTTGTGGAATATGCTATAAAAATGTTGTTATATAACTAAACAATATGGGTAAAAAATGAAAGATAAATTCAAAAAAACAATTCTGCCGGCAGTCATGGCGGTATTTGCATATTTGCTGGTGGCTACTTTGCTTGGTTCCCTATGTCCTTTCAGACGGATGACGGGATTTTCATGCCCCGGCTGTGGTATGACAAGGGCCTGCAGGGCGCTGCTTTCAGGAGATATAAGAGGAGCGTTTTATTATCATCCTCTTTTCCCTCTGCTTATTCCGGGTGCGATCATGCTTATAAAGGAAGATAAAATACCTCCGAAGGTATATAATATTTCCTTTTTTCTTATTGCCTGTTCATTTGCAGCCGTTTATATTATAAGGATGGCAAACGGATCCCCTGTGATGAGCAGGGATTTTCACGAAGGACTTTTGTGGAAAACATATGATCTGATACGAAGGGTGATCGGAAATGGCTAAATCCTCCAGATGGTATAAACTTGATAATGCAGCCAAGATCGTGCCTTCCCAGGCTCACGGAGCAGATACAAGGGTATTCAGGCTTACGGCGGTGCTAAAGGAAGAGGTCAATAAGGACATTCTGGAACAGGCGCTGCAGGAAGTTGCTCCTGAATTCCCGATCTTTAATGTTGTTTTAAAAAGGGGGATATTCTGGTATTACCTGGAAGACAGTGATATGGTGCCGGAAGTGACGGAAGAGGGTGAATATCCGCTGGAAGCACTATACTATCCGGGCAGAAGAAATCTTCTTTACAGAGTGAGTTATTTCAAAAAGCGGATAAACCTTGAGGTGTTTCACGTTCTTGCAGACGGTACCGGTGCTTTTATGTTCCTTAAGCATCTTACGGCCAAATATCTGGAGATCAGGCATTCTCTGCCGCTCACGCATTTTGAGGATGATATTTCATCCCTGCAGGATAACAGTGCAGATGCTTTTGATACATTTTACGAGAAAAGTGCCGGTCTTGAGCAGTTAAAGGAAATGAAGTCTCACCAGGCATGGCAGTTAAATGAGGAAAAGGATCCAAACCTCCGCTGTCACCTTTTGGAGGGCGTGATCTCGGCAGGTAAATTCTTAAGTAAGGCCAAAGAATATAACACCACGGTCGGTATTCTCTGTGTTGCGATATACATTGAAGCTGCAATAAAGAGAATGACGGTCAGACAGAAAAAGAAGCCCATAGTGGTCAGTGTGCCGGTGAACTTAAGGCAGTTTTATCAATCCTATACCGCCCGGAATTTTTTCAGTGTGATAAATGTTTCCTTTGATGCCACAGAGTATAACGGCACTATAGAGAGCATAATTCCCGGAGTTAAGAATGAGTTTGAAAGACAGCTTTCCGAAGAAAAGATCAAGGAAAACATGAATTCATATGCGGCGCTTGAACACAATATAGCCGTAAAGATGATACCCCTCACGATAAAGGATATCGGTATATCCATCTTCAGTTTCCTTGCAGAAAGAGGTGTGACCTGCACCATGTCAAACCTCGGAAAGATCGTCATGCCCGAGGGACCGGATAAATACATAGATTATTTCAGTGCTTTTATGGCTGCGCCATCGGAACAGATCTGTGTATCCACATACGGGGACCGGATGGTGTTCGGAGAAGTGAGCCCCTATGTGACCCACGGGGTAATGATGCATTTCTTCAGGATAATCGCTAACATGGGCATTGAGGTGGAATTGTCTACCAATGACTATGACGGAGAGGAGGCAGAAAATGCAGAATTGTCCTAAATGCAGGGTTAGCATACGGGGAAATAAAAGAGTCTGTCCTCTCTGCCAGAAGAAACTGGAACCCGGAAATTCCGGAACCGGTAATTTTCCTGTTTTTCCTGAGAGAAAGATCTCCAGTGTAACCTTTATGAAGATACTCACCTTCATGCTGGCGGCATTCTGTATACTTACATGGATGGTAAGTTTTATGTTTCCCGATACGGAGGCGGTGATAAGGATCTGCCAGATCTCGGCGTTTTTTATCTGGGGAGATATCTTTGTCATTAATTATTATAAATACAATGTGCTAAAGACTATCACGATCGAGACTTTCGTGATAATACTTGCTGTTGTGATATCAGATCTGTTTACCGGATGGCACCGCTGGTCGATCACCTGGGTAGTACCTTCGATCCTTTTTGCTGTAATGATCGCTACCCTTATAGTATCTAAAGCGGCTAAGCTCCATGCGGATGAATTTATAGCTTATCTCATGATAGATTCTCTTGTGGCTTTGTCCCAGCTTATTTTTATAAAACTCGGGATGAACTGGTTCCCGATACCGGCTATCATCCTTGTGACTCTGTATCTTCTGATGGACGCAGGTGTAGTGATATTTGGATTCGGAGACCTTCTGACTGCCATAGCGAGGAGACTTAACTTATGACGGAGGAAATGAAAAAGCGCCCGCGTTATAACAGGTGGTATAAGGTACCGCTCCCCGAATGCATTTCAGGTGATGGGAGTGGGTATCATTTCTATATTTCAAAAGGGCACAGCAGAAATCTTATCATTTTCTTTGCCGGAGGCGGAGTTGTGTGGAACAGCTTTACGGCAGCGCATCCCACCGGGGCAGCGGGAGTCCTGGCAGGAGACCCGGGATTTTACTGGGCTAATCTCCGGCCGTTTACCGAATTTATGAATATAAATCAGGGCATAACCGAAAACAGGGGATCCATCAACTGGTTTTATGACTGGAATATGGCAGTTATCACGTACTCTACAGGGGATTTCCACCTGGGGAGGAACAGATTAAGCTATGATAAAGATGATCCCGAAAAGATCATGTATTTTAACGGATATAATAATTATTCCACGGCAATAGAGGAGATAAAGAGGATATTCCCGGAACCGGTAAATCTTCTGATAGCCGGGGATTCCGCGGGGGGCTTCGGGGCAGCGGCACTGGCTGAAGATATCATGAGCCGCTATGATCCTGAAAGGAGCAGGATAACCCTTTGCTCAGACAGTTCACTGCTCCCCTGGGACGGATGGAAGACAGTAATGAGGGACCTATGGAATACGGTGCCGGAGATATATGAAAAAATAAAGACGGAAAACCCTGTGGCAGACTGGTTTGAGTCGGTATATAAAAAGTATGGCGGAGCCGTCAGGCTTTTGTATGCCTGTTCCAGAAAGGACGAGGTGCTGGCATCCTACTGGAATTCTGTCCGGGGAAATGATTATGGAGCAGATCCGGATATCAGGGAGGAATTTGAGCAGGAACTCCGGAAAATGGTCTATGGCCTTATGGAAATGATCCCGGGTATCTGTTTTTATATTAATGATTACAAATTTGTTCCCGATATGCCCGGCGGTATCATAAAAACAGGTACAGTCCATACCTGCATCAGAAATCCCCTGTTTTTTACTGGAAAAACGGACGGTATAAATATGCATGAATGGCTTAAAGATATGGTGAACGGAGAGTGTTACAGTGTGGGTATGAGTATACTTTCCGAAAAAAGGGCTTTTCAAATCTGATTTTAATGGTATTCTAATAAGAAAACAAAAATGGAGGAGATTATGTTATTCGGAGCACTTGAAGCCGGCGGAACCAAAATGGTATGCGCTATCGGTAATGAAAAGGGAGAGATACTGGAACAGAAGTCATTCCCTACCCTCACACCTGATGAGACTATCCCGGGGCTGATCGAATACTTCAAGGGTAAAGATATGGCCGCAATGGGAATTGCCTGCTTTGGCCCCATAGATCCGGTCAAGGATTCGCCGACTTTTGGTTATATCACCAGCACACCCAAGCCGGGATGGAAGAATTATAATATAGTAAAGGTTTTTAAGGATGAATTTCACATTCCCGTCGGATTTGATGTGGATGTCAACGGTTCTCTGCTCGGTGAAGTAACCTGGGGATCTTCAAAGGGATTACAGGACGTGGTCTACTATACCATCGGAACCGGGATCGGAGCCGGAGTAATGGTAAACGGTTCGCTGCTGCATGGCCTTATGCATGCAGAGGCCGGACATATCATGATGAATCCGGAAAACGGAGACACATATAAAGGACGCTGTCCTTATCATGGAAGATGTTTTGAAGGCGTGGCATCGGGCCCTGCCATAGAAGAGCGCTGGGGGAAACCCGCGAAGGAACTGACCGACAGACCGGAAGTCTGGGATATGGAAGCAAAGTACATCGCCCAGCAGATGATGAATACCATACTGATGTACAGCCCGAGACGGATAATCCTCGGAGGGGGTGTAATGCACCAGGCGGAGCGTCTGATGCCTCTTATCAGGAAGTATACTCTGGAGAAGCTGAACGGCTATATTGCTGTGAAAGAGATCCTTGAGGACATAGATCACTACATCGTCACTGCCAGCTTAAACGATGATCAGGGTATCATGGGTGCAGTGAAACTGGGTATGGATGCCCTGGAAGAGAGTTGATCAAATTTAGGTGCATTCCACACGTTTAGTGTGTGTTGCGATATATTATTTATAAGGAGGAGCATTATGAAAAAGAAATTATTGAGTATCGCGTTAACTGCTGTTATGGCTGCGTCGCTGCTGGCAGGTTGTGGCGGATCCGGTGCATCGGGAAGTTCATCTTCAGGAGATACATTTAAGATCGGAGTGATCGGACCTCTTACAGGTGGAGCTGCTGCTTACGGTACCGCAGTACAGTACTCCGCACAGATCGCCGTTGATGAGATCAATGCCGCAGGCGGTATCAACGGTAAGCAGGTGGAACTCAAAGCAGAGGATGACGAGCTGGATGCTCAGAAATCTGTAAATGCATACAATTCCCTTAAGGACTGGGGAATGGATATGCTTGTAGGTTGTGTGACCAGTGCCTGTTCCATAGCAGTATCTGAAGAGACAAAGAACGACAATATGTTCCAGCTGACACCTTCAGGTTCAGCTCTTGACTGCGTAAAATATGATAACGTATTCCGCGTATGTTTCTCTGACCCCGCACAGGGAGCTGCTTCTGCCCAGTATATCGGACAGAACGGCATAGCTTCAAAGGTAGGTGTTATCTATGACAGCTCTGATGTATATTCATCAGGAATCTATCAGACATTTGCACAGGAAGCTGCAAACCAGGGATTCGAGATCGTTTCTGCAGAAGCATTCACAGCTGACAGCAAGACTGATTTCTCAGTTCAGATCCAGAAGGCAAAGGATGCAGGAGCAGAGCTTGTTTTCCTGCCTATCTACTACACAGAGGCATCACTTATACTTCAGCAGGCTAACACTATGGGATACAAGCCCATCTTCTTTGGATGTGACGGACTTGACGGAATCCTCGGAGTGGAAAACTTTGACACATCTCTTGCAGAGGGAGCAATGCTTCTTACACCTTTTGCAGCTGATGCAACCGATGAGCTTACACAGAGCTTCGTGAAATCATTTGAGGCAAAGTACGAGATAACTCCCAACCAGTTCGGAGCAGATGCATATGATGCTATTTATGCCATCAAGGCAGCAGCTGAAAAGGAAAATGTTACTCCTTCAATGAGTGTTACCGAGATCGGTGATGCTATGAAGAAGGGTATGACAGAGATAAGCATTGACGGACTTACATCAACCGGAATGACATGGGATGCCAGCGGAGAGCCTACTAAGGAGCCCAAGGCAGTAGTGATCAAGGACGGAGCATACGTCAGCGCCCAGTAAATTTATTAGTTGAGGGTCAAAATGTCTTTTGGCCCTCACTATCTTTCCATTTTCAGGAGATGTAAGGAGGGCAAGTGAATGATGAGCTTTCTCACGTCATTTGTAAACGGGCTTAGCCTTGGCAGTATTTACGCAATAATTGCATTAGGATACACAATGGTTTACGGTATAGCAAAGATGCTGAACTTCGCCCACGGCGATTTTATCATGGTCGGATGCTATATCATTTTTATATTTTCATCTAATCTGGGGCTTAACCCTGTGGCAGCTATTTTGATAGCTATAGTTTTATGTACCCTTCTCGGGATAACGACTGAGAGGGTGGCTTACAGACCTTTAAGAAATGCGGCATCGCCGTTAGCCGTTCTCATAACTGCCATTGGAGTGAGCTATTTCCTTGAAAATCTGGCACTGCTTATTTTCGGTGCTGATACAAAGTCTTTCACGTCAGTGGTTCCCTGGGCGGGAATATCATTATTTGGCGGAAGCCTTCAGATACAGGGAATTACAATAGTAACCATCCTTGTCAGTCTTTTGATACTCATCTTTTTGCAGTTATTCGTACATAAGACCAGAGAAGGACAGGCTATGCTGGCAGTCTCCCAGGACAGGGGAGCCGCAATGCTGATGGGGATAGATGTAAATAAGACAATAACCCTGACATTTGCAATAGGTTCGGCATTAGCTGCTGTAGCGGGAGCACTTCTCGCCAGTGCTTATCCGTCCCTTACTCCGTATACCGGAGCAATGCCGGGGATAAAAGCATTCGTTGCTGCCGTGCTTGGAGGGATCGGTTCCATTCCGGGTGCCATGATAGGGGGACTGGTACTGGGGATAATAGAGATCCTCAGCCGTACCTATATCTCATCGCAGCTGGCGGATGCCATAGTGTTCGGGATACTGGTGGTCGTTCTTATAGTCAGGCCCACCGGAATCCTTGGCAAAAATATCCAGGAAAAAGTCTGAAGAAACGGGAAGGAGAATGAGATCATGTTAAAAAAGAAAATGCTTTCCCGTAATTCGAAAGGCAGATTTACAACCTATGGGATAGTAATAGCCGCATGGATCATAATGGAGATCTTCATGCGTGCGGGGCTTATGTCCAGCCATCTTGAGGGATTATTGGTGCCCATGACCTACTATGCCATTGTAGCTGTAGCCCTGAATCTCTGTGTTGGGATCCTGGGGGAGCTGTCTCTCGGACATGCCGGGTTTATGTGCGTCGGTGCTTTTTCCAGCGCATTGTTTTCACTTGTAACTGACGGAGTAATGCCTGACGGGGTCAGATTCCTGATCGCACTTGTGATCGGGGTCATAGTTTCTGCGATAGTCGGATTTCTGATCGGTATACCGGTGCTCAGGCTGAACGGGGACTACCTCGCTATAGTCACCCTTGCCTTTGGTGAGATCATAAAGAACATAATAAATGCCATGTATCTCGGAGTGGATTCAAAGGGAGTTCATATTTCCTTTGAGAGTCAGATGGCGCTCAACATGGAGCCTGAAGGAAAGACTCTTATCAACGGAGCTATGGGAGTTACCGGAACACCTCATGATGCCAACTTTACGATCGCAGTGATACTTTTGCTGCTGGCTCTTGTGGTGGTTCAGAATTTCATTGATTCCAGAGACGGAAGGGCTGTAATGTCCATAAGGGACAACAGGATCGCCGCCGAGTCCATCGGTATTCCCGTTACCAAGTATAAGATGCTTGCTTTTACCATATCTGCAGCTATAGCAGGAATGGCAGGCGTGATATTCTCACATAATATTGCTACACTGCAGTCCACCAGCCAGTATTTCGGCTACAATGTGTCGATCATGATCCTGGTATATGTGGTGCTTGGCGGTATAGGAAGCATAAGAGGGTCTGTTATAGCCGCTGTTATCCTGTATCTTCTGCCTGAGCTCCTTAGAGGCCTTAATAAATACAGAATGCTCATTTATTCGGTGGTGCTTATAGCGGTGATGATAATCAACTGGGCACCTAAGGCTATAGAGAAGAGAACAGCCTTCTTTGACAGCATAAGAAAGGGGATGAAGAGAAATGGCACTGCTTGAAGTAAAAGACTTAGGCATATCCTTTGGCGGTCTGCAGGCGGTTGACAATTTTAACCTTTCTATCGAAAAAGGAGAGCTTTACGGACTTATCGGACCCAACGGAGCCGGAAAGACTACGGTATTCAACCTGCTTACAGGAGTATATAAGCCTACCGCCGGAAAGGTATTTCTGGATGGGACTGATATCACGGGACACCGGACGGAAGAGATCAATAAGGACGGGATAGCACGAACCTTCCAGAATATCAGGCTTTTTCAGCAGCTTTCCGTAATAGATAATGTGGAGTCTGCATTGCATTCATTCGAAAAATATTCCACGTTTGAGGCTATGTTCCATTGTGGAAGATATGCGGGAGCAGAAAAGAAGCTCAGGGAAAAGGCACTTGAGATACTTAAGGTGTTTGACCTTGATATGATGTCCGAGATTCTTTCTTCCAACCTTCCCTACGGTCAGCAGAGAAAGCTTGAGATCGCAAGGGCAATGGCTACAGAACCAAAGCTTCTGCTGCTGGATGAGCCGGCAGCCGGGATGAACCCGAATGAAACAGCGGAGCTTATGGATACTATCAGCCTTATAAGAGATAAATTTGATATCACGATCCTTTTGATCGAGCATGATATGAAGCTTGTTTCCGGAATCTGTGAGAAGGTCACTGTTCTGAACTTTGGAAAGGTTCTTGCAGAAGGTGAGACGAAAAAGGTTTTGGCTGATCCTGAGGTAATACGTGCATATTTGGGAGATGATGAATAATGCTTCTTGAGATAAAAGGTTTAAGTGTTTATTACGGAGTCATCCAGGCTCTAAAAGGAATAGATTTTTCTGTAGACAGAGGAGAGATAGTGGCTCTTATCGGCGCCAACGGTGCAGGAAAGACCACGACCCTTCACACTATTTCCGGTATGATAGAGCCAAAAGCCGGAGAGATAAATTTTGAGGGTAAAGATATATCAAAGGTTCCGGGTCATCTCAGGGTGAATATGGGTATTGCCCAGGTTCCTGAGGGGAGACGTGTCTTTGCGGATATGACGGTAGAAGAAAATCTGAAGATGGGTGCATATACCCGCCGTGATAAAGCAGAGCTCAATGATACCATGTCCATGATATTCGACAGGTTCCCGAGGCTGAAGGAAAGAAGGAATCAGATCTCCGGTACTCTTTCAGGAGGAGAACAGCAGATGCTGGCTATGGGGCGTGCTCTCATGTCTAAGCCTTCCATCCTGTTACTGGATGAGCCATCAATGGGACTTTCGCCCATAATGGTCAACGAGGTATTCGATATCATAAGATCCGTTCATGAGGACGGGACTACGGTGCTCCTGGTGGAGCAGAATGCAAAAAAAGCCCTTAATATCGCTGACAGGGCATATGTACTGGAAACCGGTTCCATAACCACATCCGGAAATGCCTCTGATCTTTTAGAGGATGATTCTATAAGAAAAGCATATCTGGGGGACTAAATATCATGAATTATGTAGTTACTATTGCAAGACAGTTTGGAGCAGCAGGACTTCCAGTGGCAGAGAAGCTGGCGGAAAAGCTTGGGATCGAATATTACAACAGAGATCTTGTTGATAAGGCTGCGGAAGAGCTGGATATTCCGGCAGCAGAGATCCTGGAAGAGGAAGAACTGAGAAACGGTGGACAGGACACCATCTTTGAGAAGCTCTATCCGCTGGGGAATGGTCCCAAGAATAAGCAGGACAAGATATTCGCAGCCCAGTCACATGTGATACAGAGGCTGGCAGACAGGGAATCCTGTGTGGTGGTTGGAAGATGTTCGGATTATGTGTTGAAGAATCACGAGAATTCCCTCCATGTATATCTCTATGCAGACCTTGAATCCAGAATGAAGTACTGCGTGGACTATCTCGGGATGTCAGAGGATGAGGCCTCTAAGATGATCCCTAAAGCAGAAAAGGCCAGAAATAATTATTATCTGCATTATGCGGGTTATATGCAGGATGATCCTGCTCATAAGGATATACTTATCAATACCGGCAGATTCGGTGTGGATGAAACAGCGGACATATTGGAAAAGATAGTGAGAGAACAGCTGATAAAATGATGGAACCCGGCAAAAAGCAAAGACTGAAGATCAACAGAATAGTGTCCCAGGGTGCGTATTTATCGCTGCCGGAGGTTGGCGGGGGAAAAGACAGGGAAGAGGTTCTCCTCCCCGGAAAGCAGATACCCGCAGGGAAAAAGGCCGGAGATGAGGTTGAAGTCTTTATTTACAGGGATTCGGAAGACCGTTTGATATCCACTACGGCAGAGCCTTTCGTCACACTTCATGAAGTGGGAAGGCTGAAGGTCAAAGAAGTCACGAAGATCGGGGCTTTTCTGGATATTGGTCTTGAAAGAGACCTGCTCCTTCCCTATTCCGAACAGACCTATGAAGTGAAAGCTGACAGATATGTACTCGCAGCAATGTATGTTGATAAGAGCGGAAGACTGGCAGCTACCATGAAAGTCTATGAATACCTGTCCACCTCTTCACCCTATAAAGCCGATGACGAGGTAGAGGGACTGGTATACGAAATAAGCAGGAACTTTGGCGCTTTTGTAGCTGTGGATAATAAGTACTCCGCCCTGATCCCCGCAAAGGACCTGAACGGACAGGTTCATGCGGGAGATCTCATAAGAGCCAGAGTTACAAGGGTCCTGGAAGATGGAAAGCTGGATCTGTCTGTCAGAAAAAAGGCATATCTCCAGCTGGATATTGACGGAAAAGCAATAATGGATTATCTTAAGGCTCAGGACGGAGAGATCCCGTTCACCGATAAAGCCGATCCCGAAGTGATCAGAGACACTTTTCACATGAGTAAGGCTGCTTTTAAGAGAGCGGTAGGTCATCTGATGAAAGAAGGAAAGGTGGAAATAGGGGCAGGATCAATACGGATTGTGGCAGAAAAATAGAAATTATGCTATCATAATCTAAGTTTAGCAAGAAAGGAAAGGTATATCATGAAGGTACAGAATATTACAGACATTGATAAGTTTTTTAAGGTTGTAGATAACTGCAAGGGAAAGGTTGAGCTCGTTACAGGAGAGGGCGACCGTCTTAATCTGAAGAGTAAGCTTTCCCAGTATGTTTCTATGGCAAATATCTTCTCTGACGGCACTATTCAGGAGCTTGAAGTTGTAGCATACGAGCCCGAAGATATCGATAAGCTCGTCAACTTTATGATGAATCAGTGAAGATAAAAGGCATGACGCCGGCCAGAGCCGGCATAGTATTTACGATAATAATCGTGATATCCATTGGAGTCTCTTTCTTTGTGTCACTACTGGCATGGAGAGGAGACTCCCTTCAGCTGTCCTTATTTCAGGATCTTTTCCTGAGTGAGGGCATTGTTTTGGTGCCTGCATTACTGATGGCTACTGTGTGCGGTGCAGAAGTAGGAGAGATCTTCAGGTTTAAGAAGATAAAGATCAGTACATGTCTTCTGACAGTTCTTTTCATGATCTGCATGGAACCGCTAATAAGTCTGGTTAATTCCATTTCTCTTTTATTCACTGACAATATGGCATTAAAGATCGCCGAGGAGTTTATAACACAGGACACGTCTTTTATAAGTCTGGCTGTTGCAATGGCTGTTATCGGACCCCTTGCGGAAGAGCTTGCTTTCAGGGGAGTTATATATGCAGGGCTCAGAAGATCAGGAAGATTATTGGGAGCCATACTGCTGCAGGCGCTGTTATTCGGGCTCATGCATCTTAATTTTAACCAGATGAGCTATGCTTTTGTATTGGGAGTTGCCTGGGGGATACTGAATGAAGTCACAGGGAGTCTCTGGCCCGGACTTATCGGGCATTTTATGATAAACATAGGCGGAGCCATAAGCGGTTTCGCTTTAGTAAAATATTTTCCTGATGCCCTGGAAATGGAGTACTCCGCAAATGACCTGCTGGTGAGTATTGCGTTTAATGCTATGCTTGCTGTGCTGTTTACAGGGTTTGCAGTGCTTTTGCTTATTAGGATAGCCGCAAATGAACCCGGAGGAAAGTTCCGGCTAATAAGGATATTCCGGGGACATGATCTTAAAGTGATCACAAAGGATGGAAGAGAAGAACTGATAAAAAGACCACCGGTCTTTTCAGTTCCGGTGGTCTTTGGGATCATTCTCGCCCTTGTAGAAATGATCGGGATCCTTGTCCTGCAGATGCAGGTTTCTTAAACCCGAAGGTCTATATTTCCGCCCACAGCGGGATTCACAGACTGCTCCATCATATTAATGGTGGCAGCGCCCATACTTTTCTGAACATCAAGTGCATTCGAAAGAAGAGCGGTCCCCACATCCTGAAGAGTCTCATTTTTTGCCATGTACATTGACAGGCTGGCTATGTCAGGCATAGCAAGTGATGATACATCCATGTAAACATCCTCCTTCCTTGAATCAAGCCCTCTCTAACCGGTATAGCGAAAATGAATACCGGTCAAAGCTGAAATCACCTATATATATAGGATTATAGCCATATTTTTCGGCCTTATCAAGTTCTTTTTTAAATCCATCAGTCTCGAAAAACCATAGATTTCCCTGTATGTTTCCGGCGTTTTCCCAGTCGGTTTTTTTGAGTTCGGGATAGTAATATCTGAAGCACAGCTCTATCTCATAATTATCTTCAAAGATCAGATATCCGTCCCGGGGAGTCAGGTTGTCATCAAAGAAAGCTTTCATATTTTCAACGCCCGGTGCATATTCGGAAATATAGGCATTTCTGTAGTCAACTGTGCCGGTAATGACGATCAGTGCAATAAGGATCGTGATCATATACCGGTTATTGTTAAAGGTAGTGATGACACAGTCAAAAAGGATGGCTGCGCCGAGCCACAGCACAGGAAGAGCGGGGGACAGATATCTTGCTGTAAAGAGGCTTTTCCCTGCCGCCAGTGAAACTCCGTATCCGAAAAGAAGTGTTAGATAGATCACGGAAAAAAGCATCAAACCTTTTATGCTTAAGCCTTTTAACAGGCTGTAAACCGCTGCTGCAAATGCAAGGATCAAAAGGACGGCAGACAGGATAGTTATGTGTGTGACGAAGGGATACCTGATGTCACTGAGTAATGTGCCAAATGACAGCGGAGACATGGAAAAATAGCTGCTGGCATTTTGTATCTGCTTTACTGTGAGGAACAGGCAGGGCAGATATAAAATGAGAAAAAGCATCAGACTTACTGCGAAAGAACGGAACAGGGAAGCCTCCTTCTTTACAGTTATATAGATCAGGATGATAAGCCACATCATTCCTGAAGCGATCAGGGCAAAATGATGGATATATCCGGAAAATACCGTGAACATGGTAAAGGCAGCCCAGGAAGATCTATTTACAGATCCGCTGTCTGTTCCGTCAATGATCTCCGTAAAAAAGACCGCAGCCATTCCGCATGAAAACATGCCCCAGCTGTACATCCTTATTTCTACCGCATAATGGAAGAAATATGGCATGGACAGAAGAAAGAGCTCGAAAAAATAGGCTGTTCTGAAACCAAATGTATTAAAAACACGCCGGCCTCCCAGAAAGATAAGGAGGATCATGGGTAAGCAGGAAAAAAGTTTCAGGATAAGGGATGAGTATCCGAATATCTCTGTCAGAAATTTTCCGGCAAAGTTATAGAAAGGGGGCAGAGTGTCTGCCACTGTATCCCTTATGACCTCCGGCCAGCTGCCTCTTATCAGGGAAGCGGTAAATGCTTCATCCACCCACAGATTGTCATTGTAGATCAGGGAAATATATAATATGCTCCCGAAAAGGGCAGTGATGAAAAGTATAGATACGGGATCAGAAAGCCGTTTTTTTATACCAGAAATATCCATGGCCCAATTATATAACGCATGGAAGTTGCGAAGCAACTATTCGTGGGTTATACTTATCCCCATGAGAAAAATCGAGGTAATGGGGATCATGCTCAGGGACTACTCAGTCAGAGAAGCGATGCGCAGGATTTCCACATACTTAAATAACGGTTCATGCAACACCGTGGATTTTATTACCCATGACACTCTGTTAAGGGCGTCAACGGACGAAGATATGAAGAGAGATATAGAGTCCATGGATATTGCGGTTGCTACCAGTAATGATATTCTCCAGGCTGGTTCCTTTAGCAGCAGATCCAGAGAGAAAGAGATAAACAGTAATCTTTTCCTGAAGGGGATGCTACGGAAATTTGTGAAGGAAAAAAGGAGTATTTTCCTGATCTCCGAAACGGATGCCAGACTTCAGGGTTTCAAAAGTGCTCTCTGCACTTTTTATGACGGATTAAATATCATTTCATCCGCCGTGCGGGAAGAAACTGTTGGCGGAGATGATACTATCGTAAATGAGATTAACGGGTGTATGCCCGATATAGTACTTATGAATCTGGAATCTCCCGATGCCGAGACTTTTATAAGGGACAATAAGATGAAACTCGGATCGCAGCTGATCATCGAACTTCGTGATGTGTCGCTCAGGATCAACGGAGACGGTGCTGTAAAGAGAGGCGGTATCGGAGAAATGCTGCTGAGAAAGTTTTTTAAGAATGCGGCTGATAATTACGAAAAGACCGCAGAGGCAGAGAATCAGGATGAAAACCCTGCCACATCAATGGAGGAGGACAACGGCAAAATAGTCGATATTTGAAACCCTCAGGGATTTCTTTGTAAAAAATACACAAAAAATATCGGTGAAACTATTCCATTTTTTGTATTAAAGTATTAAGATAAAAGAATCTATTGAGTACTCGGAGAAGGAGTAAAAATATGATATCAAACCAAATACTACAGAATACGATTGATGGACTGAAGGATATCACCAGGATCGAAATGTGCATTTTTGACACTGAGGGGAAAGATCTGGCGAATACTTTCCGCGCAGATGAGGTAAATAGCAGAGATGTTGTTTCCTTTGCGTCATCACAGGCGGACAGTCAGGAGATCAGGGGGTTTCAGTTTTTTAAGATCCATGATGATGACGGACAGCTGGAATATATTCTGGTGACAGGCGGAGGCGGTGATGATGCCCACATGGTGGGCAAGATCGCAGCCTTTCAGATACAGAGTCTCCTTGTGGCATACAAGGAGCGTTTTGACAAGGATAATTTTGTTAAGAACCTGATCCTTGACAATCTTCTCCTGGTGGATATATTTAACAGGGCGAAGAAGCTTCATATTGCGACTGATGTTAAGAGAGCCGTCTTTCTTGTAGAGACGGAAGGGGAGACCAATACAGCCGCACTTGAAAAGATCAGGGAGTACTTCATATCCACTCCTGCGGATTTCGTGACTGCTGTAGATGAGAAAAATGTCATCGTGGTCCATGAGGTTACAGAGAGCGATACCATGGAGGAGAATAGAAAGCTCTCCTCAAATCTCCTCGAATTCCTGAATAAGGGCGGGGAGGAAAAGGTAAGGATATCCTACGGAACAGTCGTTGAGGATATCAAGGATGTGAGCCGTTCCTATAAAGAAGCCAAAATGGCACTTGATGTAGGTAAGATATTCTTCGAAGAGAGAAGTGTGGTGGCATACAGTTCCCTTGGAATAGGACGTATCATTTATCAGCTTCCCATTCCTCTTTGCAAGATGTTCATACATGAAATATTTGAGGGTAAATCTCCCGAGGAATTTGACGATGAGACGCTGGCTACCATCAATAAATTCTTCGAGAATTCATTGAACGTGTCGGAAACCAGCCGCCAGCTGTATATTCACAGGAATACTCTTGTTTACAGGCTGGATAAGCTGCAAAAAACTACCGGACTGGATCTCCGTATATTCGAGGATGCCATTACTTTCAAGATCGCTCTTATGGTGGCGAAATACATGAAGTACATGGAAGATACGAATTATTGACGGAAGTATCCGCCACATAAGGGTAAAAAATGATAATTCTGGAAGATGTAAATAAGTCTTTTTCTACCGGTTCACCTGCATTGAATAATGTGAGCCTCCATATCGAAAAGGGAGAGTTTGTATTTATCGTGGGAGATTCCGGTTCGGGAAAGTCTACATTGATAAAACTTCTGCTCAGGGAGCTTACGCCCACCAGCGGCAGGATAATGGTCAATCATACAGACGTTGTAAAGCTGAAGCACCGTGGGATCCCCAGGTACAGAAGGGGTATAGGAGTCGTCTTTCAGGATTTCAGACTTTTGAAAGACCGGAATGTCTATGAAAATGTGGCATTCGCCCAGAGAGTTATTTCTGTACCGGCCCGGGAGATCAGAAGAAACGTTCCCAGCGTTCTTTCTCTTGTGGGACTTGCGGAAAAATATAAGAGCCGCCCCAGGGAATTATCCGGAGGAGAGCAGCAGAGAGTGGCACTGGCAAGGGCCATTATTAATAAGCCGCCCATTCTTCTGGCGGATGAGCCCACAGGAAATCTGGATCCCAAAAACACCTGGGAGATCATGAAGCTCTTAGAACAGATCAATAAAAACGGCACAACGGTCCTCGTTGTAACCCATAATCGTGAGATCGTAAACGAGATGCGTAAGAGGGTTATCACGATGAAAAAGGGCGTTATCGTGAGCGATCAGAAAAAAGGCGGTTATATAGATGAGGATTAGTGCATTCTTTTATTCTCTGGGACAGGGAATCAAAAATATATTCAGAAATAAGATATTCTCTTTGGCTACTATTGCAACAATAGCCTCCTGTGTGTTCCTTTTCGGAATGTTCTATTCGATAGTTCTGAATTTTTCCAATATCGTAAGACAGGCACAGTCCGGAGTGGCTATCACTGTGTTCTTTGATGAGGGTCTTTCGGATGAAAAGATAAAAGCTATCGGAGACGAGATCAGTAAAAGGGCGGAAGTATCGAAGATAGTATATGTTTCCGCCGAAGAGGCGTGGGAAGCATTTAAGACAGAAAATCTCGGAGACTACGTGGACAGTTTCGGAGATGATAATCCGCTGGCCGAGGATTCCAATTATGAGATATATATGAATGATATCTCAATGCAGGAGAGTCTTGTCACGTATATCGAAAGCCTGCCGGGAGTCCGTCAGGTCAGGAAATCCGCGGTAGTGGCTACCATGCTTACCAGTATGAATTCCCTTATCGGAATCGTTTCCATGGGTATCATACTGATCCTTCTCGCAGTCTCCATATTCCTTATCAGCAATACCGTAGCTATCGGTATCACGGTCAGGCGTGAAGAGATAGGTATCATGAAGCTTATAGGAGCGACGGATTTTGTTGTCAGGGCGCCTTTTGTATTTGAGGGAATGATCCTTGGTATAGTTGGGGCGGCTATTCCGCTGGCAGCGATTTATTTCATCTATAAACGGGCAGTAGAGTATCTTGTAGAGAAGTTTGCAGTACTTGATTCACTGCTTCAGTTCCTCTCCATCAAGGAGATATTCACTACCCTGGTTCCGGCGTCACTCATACTTGGAGTGGGAATAGGGTTTCTAGGTAGCTTCGCCACAGTCAGAAAACATCTGAGGGTATAAAGAAAGGTACGTAATGAAAAAGGGTCCCGGTTTTTGGGGAGGTCTGATAGCAGGTCTGCTTATAGCTCTGGCAGCAGTTATTGTCGTGCTGTTCGGAGAATCCATTCACAATATTATACTGGGTCGTACGGATGTGGTCAGCAGTGAAGACAGCATCCTGTCTCCTGCTGTGCAGGAAAAGGTGGATCTTCTTAACGACTACATAGACTATTATTATCTGGATTACAAGGAAGATGATAACTCCGGAGAAACAGCAGAGGATCGGGCAGAGGGAATGTACAAGGGTCTTGTGGAATCCCTTAACGATGACTACTCCGAGTATTATACGGCTAAGGAGTATTCCAGATTTTCCGAATCGAAAAAAGGGTATTTTGCCGGTGTCGGAGTTAATATCAGTTCCAGCGATGAAGGCTATTTCTATGTTTCGGGCTTTACATCTGATGATTCCCCGGCAAAAGCAGCCGGAGTTGAAATAGAGGATATCTTTTATAAAGTCGACGGTGAAGTTGTACTGGGTGTGGATATTTCTGACCTGGTGGACAAGGTTCGTGGTGAAGAAGGAACCGAGGTCGTTCTCACAATGCTCCGGGGTGAGGATCGTGAAGAGGTAGAGGTTACTGTAAAGAGAGGCATAATAGAAGCTACTACCGTGTCTCATAACATGCTGGAAAAAGACACGGGATATATTATAATAGGGATCTTTGACACGATCACTTCGGAACAGTTTGAAGCGGCATATAAGGATCTGAAAGAGCAGGGCATGAAGAGTCTTATCATCGATCTTCGCGGAAACAGCGGGGGAATGGTTGATGCTGCTGTAAAGATCGCAGATGAACTGCTGCCCCCGGGAGTTGTTACCTATACTCTGGACAGCAAGGGAAAGAGACATGATTATAATGCGGTCACACCGGAGAAGCTGGATATCCCTCTTGTGGTGCTGGTGGATTCAGGCTCGGCAAGCGCATCCGAACTGCTGACAGGAGCGGTTAAGGATTACGGAATAGGTACCATTGTGGGGACTACCACTTACGGAAAAGGTATAGTACAGAATATCTATCCCCTTCAGGACGGATCTGCGATCAAGCTCACAAATTCCAGATATTATACTCCTAACGGGATCAATATTCAGGGAACCGGGATCGAACCTGATGTAAAAGTGGAATTAGACGTCGAGCAGTATAAAAAGGGAACGGATAACCAGCTTCAGAAAGCGATAGAAGTCGTAAATACTCCTTGAGGCCCGATATGTAATATAGTAAAATTTACGTGTTCGTATTGGGGAGACATGAGAAGTGTCTCATTATTATTCAAGGAGGTATTTTAAATGGCAGTTAATCGTTTTGTGCTTAATGGTATTTCTTATCATGGACACGGCGCTATCCAGGAAATCCCGGGACTTATCACATCCAGGGGATATAAGAAAGCGTTTGTTGCATCCGATCCGGATCTCGTAAAGTTCGGAGTTACAAAGAAAGTGACCGATCTTCTCGATAAAAACGGGATCGCGTTCGAACTCTATTCTGATATCAAACCCAACCCGACTATTGAAAATGTCCAGCACGGTGTAGAGGCTTATAAAAAGTCCGGCGCTGACTGCATGATAACCATAGGCGGAGGATCTTCCATGGATACCGGTAAGGGAATCGGTATCATCGTTAACAATCCTGAATTTGCCGATGTTCGTTCTCTTGAAGGCCTGTCACCTACAAAGAAGAGGACGGTATTTACGATAGCAGTACCCACGACAGGCGGAACCGGTGCAGAGTCCACCATAAACTATGTTATCACAGATGTGGAGAAGAGAAGAAAGTTCGTCTGCGTGGACCCTAATGACATCCCTGATATAGCTGTTGTGGATCCTGATATGATGTCATCAATGCCTAAGGGACTTACAGCATCCACAGGAATGGATGCGCTTACCCACGCTATCGAAGGCTACACCACTGCTGCTGCATGGGAGCTTGCAGATGTACTGAATCTTGAATCAATTCAGCTCATAGCAAAGAATCTTCGCAAGGCAGTTGAAAATGACCCTGACGGACGTGAGGGAATGGCTCTTGCACAGTATGTAACTGCCATGGCTTATTCAAATGTAGGCCTCGGAATCGCCCACTCTATGGCACATACCCTCGGCGCTGTTTATGACACACCTCATGGTGTTGCCTGTGCGATGATGCTTCCCATAGTCATGGAGTTCAATCAGGAGAATACAGGCACCAAGTTTAAGAATATAGCCGAAGCATTCGGTGTTGATACGACCGGAATGGATGAGAAGGCATACAGAAAGGCAGCTATTGACGCAGTACGCCAGCTCTCGGTTGATGTGGGAATCCCCACAAAGCTTGAGAAGCTTAAGGAAGAGGATCTTCCTTTCCTCTGCGAGTCTGCAGCAGCCGATGCCTGCGCACCCGGAAATCCCCGTCAGGCTTCCATCGCCGACTTCGAAACAATGTTCAGAAAGCTGATGTGAGAAACGAGCAGAAATATCGAAGATGTTTATGCGAGTCTGAGAATAAATGCGAAGCAATTATTCGATTCTCAACGAGCAAAAGTATACTTGCTATGGCATAGTCGCACAGTGCGACTATGCCGTTTCTAAAAGGGAGTTTATTTTTTCAATTTGATCAGAGAATCTTTCGACATATTCTGCAATCAGATAATCCGGATGGATGTCATCAAGCATTTCCGGTGTATAGTAGGAACGATGAACCACATATACATCAGAAAATTGTTCTCTCAAAGCAGGGACCATGGAAGACCGGAATGAATCCCCCACCAAAAAAACACTTTCTTTACGGACAGCATTTTCATTATAAAAGTGAGATATTGTTTCTGCGGTTTGTTCTGAGTCAAATGCCACCCAA
Organism: uncultured Lachnospiraceae bacterium; assembly: GCA_902779445.1. Lineage (GTDB taxonomy): Bacteria > Bacillota > Clostridia > Lachnospirales > Lachnospiraceae > NK4A144. The sequence continues at coordinate 55,370 of CACZBM010000001.1, read as the reverse complement.
TCCATTAGTACCGTGCCATCGACCTCATACTCTTTCTCATCGGAAAAAGCTAGCCTGAGACCAACCATTTTCGCTAGATCATCTTCGGCGCAATAATGATAATGACCGCGTAATTCGCTTGAGAGTATATTTCTTTTTGATAACTCCGGCATTGAAATATTCAGGGAATTCAATGTATCTCTAACCCCTATGTAGGCGCCTAATTGATTCCAGTGACTGTCATAAGAATAATACACCTGTTGGGAAAGGTGATTTTCAAGTAATGCATGTTTTGGTGAGACGATATTAACCCCTCTTTGCATAAGGTACTCAATCAGTTCATCTGTCCTGGATCTTTCAGCATGTGTATATATATCAGGCATAAACTCAGGGTATATATTATCTTTGTTTGGAGCAACTACTATTGCCAATTTAATGCCTTTTTCCTCTAATCCGTTTTGGGTAAATAACGCGGACTGAGCCATGTTTTCTAATTCCGGTGCGGAATACCTGCTTGTTCCCTCGAAATCATCAATTGAATTATAGAAAAGCCATCTGTTTGTTCCGGAAATGACCTGATCCGATGAGATCTCTCCAATCACAAAATACGTTACAAGTGAGTCAATGCTGCTTAGCTCAGACATCTTACAAACAGACCACATTGAATCGATCTGGTCAATTAATGCATCTATTGAGCCTTTATCTAATGTAATCTCTGTTTCTTTTCTATCTAGATATTGATGTTTTATTATTCTTCCGGTACTCCGGGCAAAATTAAACCATGAAGTAATAGACAGTATAAATATAATGATAGTAACTATAATGATGTGCCACTGCATGTTAATATTAATGGATTTTTTCATGATAAAACACTCTCTCAAAAGTTCCCATAAATATAAGGCGCGTATGATGAGTTAACGGTAGCGCATATTGCCAGGCATACAAGTATGATCAAAGTAACACCTTTTAGGATATAAAACCATCTACTGTCGCGGAATATGCGGAAAAGCTTATTCCAGGGAAAACATAGGATAATTGCTAAAACTATCAGCGGTATAAATCGTACCGCTTTTGCCTCGATATTACCGATGCCTTTGCCAAAAAGTCCGGATATATAATTTACAGTTACGGATAGATTATCAGCTCTAAAAGGCACCCATAGCAAATTTACAAAAAACAGCGTGTATATATGACTGATGATTTTTGAAACCCGGATATGTTTTTGAACAAGGTATTTTTCGGAAACTATAAGAAGAAAATAACCAATTCCCCAAAAGATATATTTCCAGTCTGCACCATGCCATATTCCTGTTAGCAGCCATACCAACAACATGTTTATTATATGGCGGCCTTTTGCGCATCTGTTTCCCCCAAGGGGTATATAGATATAATCTCTGAACCACTGGGTTAATGAAATATGCCATCTTTTCCAGAAATCAGATATGCTGCATGCTTGATATGGCTGGTTAAAGTTTTCGCTAATATTGAATCCTAATAATCCTCCGATACCAATAGCCATATCAGAGTAACCGGAAAAATCGAAGTACAGCTGAAGTGAATACGCTATAGATCCAATCCATAATCCAACACAGGAAAAATTGTTTCCAAGTGCGACTCCATCAAAGTAGTAGTCTGCTAAAATTGCAATCTTATCTGCTATTAATACTTTTTTGCACAGGCCAATCTCAATCCTCTCTATGGAAGCCATATAGTCACAAGAAAAGTGATGATTGTAAAGACCATTATTAAAATCGTCATATCTTATGATTGGACCGGAGGTTACTGTTGGAAAAAAGCTAAGGTATAAATATGTGTTGAACAGGGACGGGTTCCTGCTGACGGTTCCCCTAAAGATGTCAACCAATAGGGAAATAGCCTCAAAGGTAACAAAAGAAATACCTATTGGAATAACAATTGATGGTGCAGTGGCATTAAAGCCGGTTACAGAATTTATAATATTAATAATGAATGCCGTGTATTTTGTAACAACAAGAGGTACAACAGATAATAACACTGAAAACGTAAGTATGAGCCTGTTTCTGATTTTATATACGATTGTTGCAAGCAAAGAAATGATTATCGAGAAGGCACAATGAAACAGGAGATAGCCTACGCCACCCCACACAATAAACAGACTATTTGCCAGTAATAGAAGGACCTGCCTGGCTGCAGGTTTTTTATTACCAACCCGATTATATAAACACACGAAAAACGGTAATAATCCTATTAAGAACAGATTTGAAGTGAATGTCATAATACCTTGCCTTTTATTTGCTTCAAAACATAGACGATTCTAACAGTCAAAATCTCAAATTTCAATAGCCTTTGCAGGGGTGCGCTTTTTCCTTGCCTATTTTTAAGGCTATAGCTATAATGTACATGCTATGGGCATTATTGAAGCAAAAGATCTTGTATATGAATATATAAAAAGGGACGAGGAAGGCAACGTAGAGGGCGTGGTAAGGGCTCTGAGCGGTGTAAATCTCGCTATAAAAAAGGGAGAATTCATTGCAGTCCTCGGAGGAAACGGCTCAGGCAAATCTACCTTCGCAAAGCATATCAACGCCATTCTCTATCCGGGAGAGGGTACGGTTTACGTGGACGGAAAGGATACCAGGAAACCGGAGAATCTCTGGGATATCAGGCAGGAAGCCGGGATGATATTTCAGAATCCCGACAATCAGATAATCGGAAATGTAGTGGAAGAAGATGTGGGATTTGGCCCGGAAAACATGGGTATTCCCACAAAAGAGATATGGGAGAGAGTCATTGAATCCCTGAAAGCTGTGGGAATGTATGAATACAGAAAGCATTCCCCGAACAGGCTGTCCGGAGGACAGAAACAGCGTGTAGCCATAGCAGGAGTAATGGCTATGCATCCAAAGTGCATTATCATGGATGAACCTACCGCGATGCTGGACCCCATGGGACGAAAAGAAGTGATCAGACAGGCACGTGCCTTAAATGATGTCGAAAGGATAACGATTATCCTTATAACCCATTACATGGAAGAGGTTATTTACGCAGACCGTGTCTTTGTTATGGACAAGGGGCAGATCGCAATGCAGGGGACTCCCGCGGAGATCTTCTCAGATGTGGAAAGACTGCGTGAACTAAGGCTGGATGTCCCACAGCCTGCCATGCTGGCACATGAACTTAATAAGACAGGTTTTAATCTCCCCTACGGGATCCTGACCCGGGAAGATTTTATCCATGAACTTGTGAAATACACCGGAGGCAGATTCTACGGAGGTGCCCTTGAAAATGTGGAAGAAAAGAAAAGCGCATTCCGTCATACAACTCCGGGAGTTATAAAGAGAGATCCGAGAGAGTCCCTTATTCTGGATCACGTGAGTTATGTTTACGAGAAGGGTACGAGCGAGGAAATAAGAGCTCTTGACGATATTTCCGTACAGATAGGAAAGGGCGAGTTCATCGGACTTATTGGCCATACAGGATCAGGAAAATCCACCTTTGTACAGCACTTAAACGGTCTTGTGGCGCCCAGTGAAGGGCATGTCTATTATAAGGGAGAGGATATATCCGAGAAAAAGTATGACAGGAAGAAGCTCCGTTCAAAGGTGGGGCTTGTTTTCCAGTATCCTGAGCATCAGCTTTTCGAAGAAACCGTATTTAAGGATGTATGCTTTGGGCCAAAGAATATAGGAAAGACACAGAAAGAAGCAGAACTTGCCGCTTTTGAGGCACTTAGAGCCGTGCGCCTACCGGAGGAGTATTATTACAGTTCGCCTTTTGAACTGTCCGGAGGACAGAAAAGAAGGGTTGCAATAGCCGGAGTTCTCGCTATGAAGCCGGAGATCCTGGTGTTGGATGAACCTACGGCAGGACTGGATCCTAAGGGCCGGGATGAGATACTGGATCTGGTTAAGGACCTGCACGATAAACAGAATATCACCATAGTACTTGTTTCCCATAGTATGGAAGATGTAGCGAACTATGTGGACAGGATACTTGTTATGGATAAGGGATCCATCATAATGGACGGTGATCCCAAGCATATCTATATGCGCTCTGATGAGCTGGAGTCAATGGGACTTTCTGCACCTCAGGTAACATACCTTATGAGGAGCCTGAGGGAGAGAGGCTTTGATCTGGACCCGGGAATAACCACTATTGATGATGCCGTGAAAGAGATACGCAGGCTTGTGCCTTCCGGCGGAAAGACGGGGGTGTGAGCGTATGCTGAGAGATATTACCTTGGGGCAGTACTATAATGCTGACTCAGTCATACATAAGCTGGACCCTCGCACAAAGATCGTGGGGACCTTTGTGTTTATAATCTCATTGTTCATTTTCAGGAGTTTTCTGGCTACGGCTGTGGCAGCGATATTTCTGATCTCTATGATAAAGCTGTCCAAAGTGCCGTTTTCATATATGGTAAGGGGAATGAAGAGTATCGTTTTTATTCTCCTTATAACCGTGATATTTAATATGTTTCTGACACCGGGAATACCGGTTTTCAAAATATGGAATTTTTCCATAACAGATGAGGGATTGAAAATAGCCATATTTACAGCTATAAGGCTTGTGTTCCTGATAATAGGATCATCCCTTATGACATTGACCACCACACCGAATAACCTGACTGACGGGCTGGAATCCCTCATGTCACCCTTAAAGATCTTCAGGGTTCCAGTGCATGAAGTTGCAATGATGATGTCTATCGCTTTACGTTTTATCCCTATCCTGATGGAAGAAACAGATAAGATAATGAAAGCTCAGGAAGCAAGGGGGGCGGATTTTGAGAGCGGAAATATTTTAGAGAGAGCAAAGGCTCTGATACCCATTCTGGTTCCGCTTTTTGTGTCAGCATTCAGAAGGGCGAATGACCTTGCTATGGCAATGGAGGCCAGATGTTACAGAGGGGGAGAAGGCAGGACTAAGATGAAGCCTCTTTCCTACAACAGGCGTGATCATGTGGCCTATGGTGTCTTTGCGCTATACATTGTTTTGATAATCGCAGCAGGCATTTTGGGTGGCAGGTATCTCCCCATATAAAGGTTATTATGAAACGCATTCTCCTGAAAATCGCATATGACGGAACCGCATATAATGGATGGCAGCTCGCAAAGGACGGGGAATCCATCGAAGGAAAGCTTATGGAAGCGATCCGGGATCTGACCGGGGAAGATCCGGATATAGGCGGTGCGAGCAGGACAGATGCCGGAGTTCATGCGAAGGCTAACCTTGCGGTTTTTGATACAGACTCGTCTATTCCGGGAGAGAAATTTTCCTGTGCCCTGAATACCAGGCTTCCAAGTGATATAAGGGTCGTAATGTCAAAAGAGGTGGATGGGGATTTCCATCCCAGATCTGCTCATACCGAAAAGACTTACTTATACAGGATACAGAGAGGCGAATTTCCTGATCCCATAAGAGCAAGATATACATGGAATGTATCCTATGACCTCGATGTCGACAAAATGAGAGATGCAGCGGGATACCTCAAGGGAGAGCATGACTTCAAGTCATTCTGCAATGTTCACACGGATGCGAGAACTACAGTCCGGGAGATAACGGATATCGGGATAGAGGAAAAGGATGATGAGATCCATATAACAGTGAAAGGCTACGGCTTTCTCTACAATATGGTCAGGATAATAGCGGGAACTCTGGTGGAAGTCGGCAGGGGAAGAACAGAGCCCGGTGAGATGAGTACGATACTAAATGCATTGAACCGTGAGAAGGCAGGCCCTACTGCTCCTGCACAGGGACTTACTTTAATGGACATCAGGATACTGGATGAGAAAAGTATGTAAAAGGATCAGAATTTATGGCATTGTTCAAGGGGTAGGATTCAGGCCTTTCGTAAAAAGAGAGGCTGACCGCTTTAATATCACTGGTACAGTGCAGAATAAGGGCTCCTATGTGGAGATAATGGCTTCCGGATCTTCTGAGGATATCCGGAAGTTTTATGATGCGCTGATAACAGAACCGCCGGAAAGAGCTGTGATACTTCGGAGCGAGAATAAAGATTCTGAAAAAGATGTTACGAAAGAAGGATTTTTCATAACTGAGAGCGTCCACAGAAAAGGAGAGAAGTATATCCCTCCGGATATAGCTATTTGCGACAAATGTGCAGAAGAGTTATTTGATCCCGGGAACAGAAGGTATCTTCATCCTTTCATAAACTGCACCCAGTGCGGTCCAAGATTTACTATCCTTAAGAATCTCCCTTATGACAGAGAACGCACCAGCATGGCTGGATTTCCTATGTGCAGGCATTGCGCGGAAGAATATTCAGACAGGGAAAGCCGCAGATTTGATGCCCAGCCGGTATGCTGCAGGGATTGCGGTCCGGAGGTTTACATAATTCGAGGGAAATCAAAGGGAACAGAAGCCATAACCGAAGCTAGAAAATGTATTGCTGAGGGAGGCATTATAGCTGTTAAAGGGATCGGAGGATTCCATCTCTGCTGTGATGCGAGAAACGGGGCAGCGGTCGACCTCCTAAGAAAGCGGAAAAACCGTCCGGTGAAACCTTTTGCGGTCATGATGAAAGATATGAAGACCGTATTATCGGAGTGTGAATGCAGTAAAGAAGCGGAAAAGATACTTAAAGGGTATCAGAAACCCATTGTACTTCTGGAACGTTCAGCAAAAGGAACGCTGCCTGAGGCGATAGCCCCGGGAAATCCCAGGCTTGGTATCATGCTGCCGTATACTCCGGTACATCTCATGCTTTTTAATATGGAGGACGGGGTAAAAAACACGGATGCGCTTATTATGACAAGCGGAAATATTTCGGGAGATCCCATATGCATGAATGATGATGAGGCGGTACGGGAGCTTACGGATATTGCGGATCTTTTCCTTTCAAACGACAGAGAGATCCTCACAAGAGCAGATGATACGGTCATGGATATCTATAATGGCAGGCCGTATATGATAAGGCGTTCCAGAGGATATGTTCCGCTTCCCATAGTTATTTCCGGAGAAAATGAAGAAACTGTTCTGGCGGTGGGAGGAGAACTTAAAAACTCGTTCTGCATTGGGATTGGTGGAAATCTGTACCTTTCCGCGTATATCGGAGATCTGACTGATAAACGATCTGTAGATGCACTTAAAATGTCAGTAAACAGAATGGAAGATCTATTGGAAACAGTTCCGGATAAGATCATCTGTGATATGCATCCCGGGTACAATTCCGCAGTGGCTGCATCTGAGATGGGGAAGGATCTCATGAAGGTACAGCATCACTATGCCCACATATTGTCTGTAATGGCTGAAAATGACTATCTGAAACCTGTGATAGGTGCAGCTTTTGACGGAACGGGATATGGTAATGACGGAACTATATGGGGCGGTGAGATATTAAAAGCTGACACGAAGGGTTTTACAAGACTGTCGTCCATTCGTCCCTTTAAGCAGCCCGGAGGAGATGCCGGAGCGAAAGAAGGCTGGCGGATAGCGGTGGCCATGCTTCATGAATTCTATTCTGAAAAGGATGAAAAGAGGATAGAGGAAGAACTTGGATTCTGCGCCATGGCTGAAGCAGAGGCAGTGGATAAGATGATAGATACCGACATTGGTGTAGTTATGTCAACCAGCGCAGGAAGGCTTTTTGATGGAATCAGTGCAGTTCTTGGTATCTGCAATAGATCCACTTTTGAGGGGGAAGCATCGATGGCTATGCAGGCTGCAGCGGAAAGCTATGCAAAAGAAGTTGCAGATACCATAGAGATTGAGAAAGAAGTAGGAGAAACCGTGTCCGGTTTTGGCCCTTCGCCCCTTTCATGCACAGACAGACTGTTTCAGTATATAGTCAAAAGGAGGCTTGAGGGAGAAGATAGCGGCAGACTGGCTCTTATTTTCCATAAAGCATTTGCACTTATGACTGCCATGGAAATAAGGAAAAGATGCAGATCTTCAAAAATAAAGACCGCCGCATTAAGCGGCGGATGTTTTCAGAATCTTCTGTTTCTGAGTGAGGTACAAAAAAAGCTTGAGGAGTATGGCATAGACGTTCTGATTCATAGCCTTGTACCACCAAATGACGGAGGAATTGCCCTTGGACAGTGTCTTTATGGGTTGATGAATATTTAAAGCCTTCCCCCTCTGGGGCAAAACGTGCCGGTGGCACGTTTTGAATGGCGTTTAGCCGTGCTAAGCACGGCTGCCATCGGTAAGGTGCCTGCGGAGCAGGCGGATGAGGGAGGCTGATGAGGGTTCTACCGACATGCCTCCTCGACATACGGAATAATATATCCGGCCCTTTCTCTGAAGAATTTCCGCATATCCTCTATTTCTTCGTCGAAGGTTTCAAGGCTGTAGTTATCTCCGTAGAACCGTTTATGATCGACCTCCACATAAGGCCTTATTTCATCTGCATATCTATCTAACAGTTCGATAGCGTGATCAGGATCAAAGGTATCCTCAACTATTTCAACGAATCTCTCGTAGAAACGCTTACGGAAATCTTTATTCCGCATCAGATTATAGAAGGGTTCGTAACGCTTAAAGTTATTGTTTCCGTTTATCGCTATTTCTATAGTGTTTTTGCTGACGGAGTCATAGTCCAGATTGACGTTATTATCGAAGTTGATCCATCTCCACCTTCCGTCTGCATAGGGATTACTCTTATCGGTTTCCCTGGCCCGCCAGAGAGCCAGATTGGAGTTTGGCCAGTCGATACACTTTTCTACATAGATCCTGGCGGCAAAATAATCAATGAAGTTATCTATATCTGCCATTTCCTTGAATTTCTCATATTCCGAATCCTGGGAAAGATCCGCATTATAGTAGAAATCGTGAAACTCTCCATAGATCTCGTCATCTCCGGGAAGACCGCCATCCAGTACACGATCCTTTACGATGATCACATTATCGCTTTTGACATCATAGAGATAATTGATATAGTCTTCGTCAAGTTTCTCACTTATTCTGTAAAGCCCCCAAAATTCACCGTTCAGGAAGAGGTAATAAGGATCACCAAGTTCGACTGACGGGAAATTAAGACCCTTTACCATATCATTGATGAGAAGATCTACGATCATGGTTATCTTGTCATTCCCACCGGTAAAAAGAGAAGCAGATGATTTATGCAAACCGATCAGATCCGGGTCCAGAGTATTAGTTCCGTAAATATTCCGGGAATAGATATTAAAGCTTTTCTTTGGGAAGTTGCGTGATCGGTGTCCTTTCACACGGATTCCCAGATCCTGTTCGCTGTTTAACAGGTGATCGCTGTCGAATACCGTAAGATCCGCTTCTCTTTCCCAGGCTGATCCTTTCTGGTCGTAATTACAATTTGAATATTCATTAAGTTTTACTCCGTTGATGCTGACAGTACCGTCAGTAGGAGTTTCCGGATGTTCCTGCAGATATTTAACGGCATTTTCGCTGGCTGCAAGCTTTTCCCTGAAGTGATCCACACCGTACTTCCCTATTACATATATTCCGTCGTCATACCCGAAAAGTCCTTCGGGATCAGACACCAGGGAAATGACTCCTATACCGTCATATGTATGCTTTTCATTGAAGCCGATAAAATAGGAAGCGGTTGCAGTTTCCGATATATTTCCCGAATCGTCAAAAACCGCCGCCCTTACTACGGTACATTTATCCACAGGATCCTCGGGAAGAGTGAAGGTTGTGTTCATGTAATCCATAAGGTCAACGGAAGATTCCTTTATGGCTGAGTAGACGTTTTCTTCAGGACTTCTGTCTGCTATGTGTATAGGTTCCCTGTAAACGGGAGAATCCAGGCCGGGAATGCTGCCGTCTAAAGTGTAGTGGATCTCCCCTTCTCCGGAGCTTAGGGTGAGATCAAAGCCCTTATCATAGAATCCGCTTGTCACTGAAAAAGCAGGTTTGTTAAGAGTGGGAAAAACCACAGCTTCTCCCTTTGAATTTGGGGCGGAAGGGGTGGGGGTCTTTCTCATAAAAGTATCAGAACCATCGGATTCCCTGGCCCACACAGTATCGTACTTCAGTTTTGGGATTTCGGTTGAATCCACGGGATGCAGATTCCTGGAAGAGAGAAAGAGATTTTCATTCCCACCGGATAATCTGAAAGAAGCATGCAGACCGGAAGATCCGTCGTCCTTAGCAGGAGTTCCGTCCAGATACACTACGATATAGCCTTTGGCGGGGATCAGGGTATCTGAGGGAAATGACCATTTATTACGCCGGGTCTCTGAGTCGGACAGTTTCCAGTCTGAAATGTCTATGTCTCGGTCACCCTTATTATAGAGCTCGACCCAGTCCGGATGGAAACCATTCTCATCATAGGCACAGGACAGATTGGAGGGGCAGACTTCATTTATGACGATTTTATCGTAAGCTTCCCCGTCCCCTGCCTCGACAAATACAGCAGCCAGTATTAAAATGACGGGAATGGACAGGGCAATAAGCATATTAATGAAGTTTTTTCTGAAATAATTCATTTCATTATTATCTGAAAAAACAAAAAGTATGTAAAGACCCTTGACATGCGAAACATGGCTATTGTAAAATGTTTGACGCTGCGAACCACAGCCCCGGTTCAACGCGCGGAAATATAAATCATATTATTCGTTTTATTAATTTGGAGGAATTACAATGGATACATATATGGCCAGTGCCTCTACTATCGACAGAAAGTGGTATGTTGTCGATGCTGAGGGACAGACACTCGGACGTCTTGCTTCCAATGTTGCGGCAGTTCTTCGCGGAAAGACAAAGCCCGAGTTCACACCTTTCCTTGATACAGGTGATTATGTGATCGTAGTTAACGCATCAAAGATCAAGGTTACAGGAAAGAAGCTTGATAATAAGATATACAAGAGACACTCTGATTATGTTGGAGGTCTGAAGACTCAGACTCTTAGGGAGAAGCTCAATAAGAAGCCTGAGGAAGTTATAGAACTCGCTGTTAAGGGAATGCTTCCCAAGGGACCTTTAGGACGCCAGATGTTCAAAAAGCTTCACGTATACGCTGGTGCTGAGCACGATCACGCAGCTCAGAAGCCTGAGGAACTGAAATTCTGATAAGGAGGGAAAGCAATGGCTAAGACAGCAACTCAGTACTATGGCACAGGCAGAAGAAAGAGCTCAGTTGCCAGAGTTTATCTTGTTCCCGGAAAGGGACAGATCATTATCAATAAAAAGAGCATTGATGATTATTTCGGACTTGAGACATTAAAGATGATCGTTCGTCAGCCTCTCGTGGCTACCGATACAGTTGACAAGTTCGACGTTAAGGTAAATGTATTCGGAGGCGGATACACAGGACAGGCAGGAGCCATCCGTCACGGTATCTCCAGAGCACTTCTCGAGGTAGATAATGAATACAGGGCTACTCTCAAGAAGGAAGGATTCCTTACAAGAGATCCTCGTATGAAGGAGAGAAAGAAGTACGGCTTAAAGGCCGCACGTCGTGCTCCACAGTTTAGTAAAAGATAAGGATTACTGCGAATTGCAGTACAAGGAAAGAACTCTCAAGCTTGCTTGGAGAGTTCTTTTTTTGTGCTGCAATTCATTGGAATGCAAGAAACTAACGAGCGGATTCGAAGAATACGCGAGTCTAGTTTCTTGGATTCGCAGTAATCCAATCAGAAATCTGGCTCGCGGATTCGAAGAATACGCGAGTCTAGTTTCTTGCATTCGCAGTAATCCTTGCCCTCCCCTCTAAATAATGCTATCCTAGAACAATGAAAAAAACAGCAGATTTTTGCCGCACCCACTGGTTTTACATAGTGTGCGGAATTCTTATTTTAATACAGCTCGTATTTTCTCTCCGCTTCATGGGAAGGCAGTATTTCTCCCTTGATGAGGTGAGTCAGATAGGCTTTATCGCAAAGAAAAATTCCTGGGGAAGAATAGTTGACTATTACCTTACCAGCGAAGTCACCAATCTGCCCCTGTGGCCGCTGATCGCAGCTCTTTGGTACAGGATCGTACCATACGGTGAAGGCTGGATGAGGCTTCATACGGTAATTCTCACCACCATATTTATAATCTTATCCATCAAATTTGCAAAAGAATATAAGGATGAGAAAACCGGAGTGATCATGGCTGTGCTCATGTGCATTTCCTCACTGGTCATGCATAAATGCGGTCTGACGTTCAGGGTGCATGCCTTCTGGATGTGTTTTACATCCCTTACTCTCTGGAGATATGTGAAAAGACTTAAATCCATGGGAAATGAAACAATGCGGGACGTGATCATCCTTGGTCTCTCCATGGCGGGTCTTGCCTATTCCCATTATTTCGGATGTCTCACCATAGTTTATCTGTTTCTCGTGGATGCGGTATTTTTCCTGAGAAAGAGGATAAAAGGTATCTTTTTCGTGTCCTATCTCATAGCTGGGGGATGTCTCCTGCCATGGTTTATACTGATGCTGACAAGGCGGACCATGGATCTTGCGGATTTCTGGCCAAAGACCCCTACATTTGAAAGCATTCCGAAAGCCCTCATGTACATTGTAAGTAATGATGAGATCGTATTTATCCTGCTGCTTCTGTCCATGATAGCAGCTGCCCTTCTCATGCTGGACTCAATCCTTAATGAGGGAAGGGACTTCGATAACAGGTTTGCGAGATTTGCGTTTGCCTTCATGCCCCTGTTATTCATAGTGGCAGATTATATCTACAGCGCACATATCAACACCAGAAGCGGCATATTCGTAAGCAGATATTTTCTGTCCGTTCTTCCTGCAGCCCTTCTTTCTGTGGCGGTGCTGGCAGATGAGATCCTTGACCGGATCTCGGAAAAGCTGGGAGTTTCCGCATTTATGATCTACGGGATATTCATCATTTTCATGGTGACTTATGTGGGAAGTCCCAACTACTACTATGACGTGAAAGACGAAGTGTCAGCGCCCTTTGATAACACCTATGGAAATATAAGGGACAGGGTTCTTGATGATGTTCGTTCAGACAGCGTGAAGAACGTTATAGCAATAAACGCTAACCGCGCCAATGCAGACGGCTTCGAAGAATACTATCTGGAAAGAGGCGGAGAATGGCCGGATGTGCATGTGATCTCCAATGATGACAGCGATATGGCAGAAAGGATAATGTCAGCGGACACTGTCTATATTTATCAGGTAATGAACGGAACACCGGACGTATTTACCGATATCATGGGAGATACTTTCAAACAGGTTGAACACGATAAAGATACGGGATTGTATGTATTTAAGAGGGTGTGAGTATGTTTGATGCCGGAACGGAAGAGGTCCAGATACATAAAGTCAGGAAGATTATGGGACTGCGGATAGTGGTCATCGTTATTGCAGCTCTTATCATGGCTATAAACATCAATACGTTTGTCCATACGGGAGGCCTTCTGCCCGGGGGTGCCAGCGGGCTTACACTGCTTATACAGGAGATTGGTATCAAGTTTTTTCATGTCACGATACCGTATACTGTCATCAATATTCTGATAAATGCTTTTCCGATTTACATAGGATTCAGATATATTGGTAAAAAGTTTACTCTGCTCTCGGTTCTTGTGATCCTTCTTACGAGTGTCCTGGCGGATCTTCTACCACCGTATGTGATAACCCAGGACATACTTCTGATAAGTATATTTGGGGGACTTATAAACGGTTTTGCCATAAGTATGTGTCTTCTCATGGACTCTACCAGCGGTGGTACTGATTTCATTGCGATCTATCTTTCGGAAAAAAGAGGGATCGATTCTTTCAATATCCCTTTGATAATAAACGGATGTATCCTGACTGCAGCGGGTATTTTATTTGGATGGGATAAAGCGCTTTATTCCATTATCTTTCAGTACGCTTCCACAGCTACAGTCCGGGTTATATACAGGAAATATCAGCAGGCTACATTTTTTATCGTTACGAATAAGCCGAAGGAAGTGTGTGCGGCGATCTCAAAAACAAGCAGACACGGTTCCACCGTCCTGGAGGGCGAGGGATCTTATGAACACTGCGAGAGAAACGTGGTTTATTCCGTGGTTTCCGGCTCTGAATCCGGACGGGTAATAAGCGCAGTGAAAGGGGCAGATCCGGATGCATTTGTTAACGTCCTTAAGACTGAAAGAGTTATAGGAAGGTTCTACAGGAGACCGACAGATTAGCACTTGTATCTTTTTAAATACAATATATAAGTTTACAAGACGTTTACAATTTGTTAAAATTTCAAAGGATTGCGCAAAGCAACCAAGCACATATTATTTTGGGAGGAAAAAATAATGAAGAGAAAAGTATTATCAGTAGTACTTGCTGCAGCTATGGTCATGAGCATGACAGCATGCGGCGGAAACGCAGCAGCACCTGCAGCAGAAGCACCTGCAGCAGAAGCTCCTGCAGCTGAGGAAGCACCTGCAGCAGAAGAGGCAGCTCCCGCAGCAGAGGAAGCAGCTCCCGCAGCAGAGGAAGCAGCACCCGCAGCTGACGCAGGCGAGAAACACTATAAGTTCGGCTACACCTGCATGGACGGCACAAATCCTTTCTTCGTTACCATCATCGATGCTATGAAGGAAGAAATTGAGGCTAGAGGAGATGAGTTAGTAGTAACTGATCCCGGTAACGATGTTACAAAGCAGATCTCACAGGTTGAGGATATGCTTTCCCAGAACCTTGACGGACTTTTCATGAACCCTGCTGACGCTGAAGGTATCCTTCCTGCACTTGATGCAGCTAAGGAAGCTGGCGTTCCCATGGTAGGATTCGATACAGAAGTTGCTGATATGTCATATCTCGTTTCTTACACAGGATCTGATAACTACAACGCTGGTAAGGTTTGTGGTGAAGACCTTGTTAAGAAGTGCCCTAACGGCGGTGACATCATCGTTCTTGACTCTCCTACAATGCAGTCTGTTGTTGACAGAACAAACGGATTCCTCGATGCTATCGATGGAAAGGGATTCAATGTAGTAGCACAGCAGGATGCTAAGGGAAATCTTGAAGTTGCTATGGGTATCGCAGAAGACCTTCTTCAGGCTCACGGCGATGTAGTAGCTATCTTCGGCGGAAACGATCCTACAGCTCTTGGAGCACTTGCAGCAGCAAACGCAGCAGGCATCAAGGATTGCAAGATCTACGGTGTTGACGGTTCACCTGATATCAAGGCTGAGCTTGCAAGCGGCGATTCTCTTATCGAAGGTACCGGTGCACAGTCTCCTGTATCCATCGCTAAGAAGGCTGTTCAGATCATGTACGATTACATGGATGGAAAGACTCTTGAGGACAGATATCCTGTTGAGACATTCCTTATCACAGCTGACAACGTAAACGACTACGGCGTAGACGGCTGGCAGTAATTTAGTTGCGACGTAACTTAATACAGTTACGGAAAAAGACAATGAACTGGCACGGTCTGAATCCGAAAGGAGGAGGCCGTGCCTTTTTAAGAAAAGAATAGAAAAAGCGGGTGGTAGTAAATTGAGTGATAATACAATTTTAAGAATGAAAAATATTACCAAGACTTTCCCCGGTGTAAAGGCCCTGAGTGGTGTAAACTTCGATCTCAAGGCCGGAGAGGTTCACGCCCTTCTGGGTGAGAACGGTGCGGGTAAGTCTACGCTGATAAAGGTTTTGGGCGGTATCTATCATGCAGACGGAGGAGAGATAGAGATCGACGGAAAGCCCGTGAGGATCGAGAGCGTTCAGGATGCCGAGAAGAACGGAATCGCCATCATCCATCAGGAACTGGTTCTCGTACCTTATATGAGCGTTGCAGAGAATATCTTCCTGGGCCGCGAGCTTGGTAACGGTCCTGCCGTTAATCTTCGTGAGCAGGAGAAGGAAGCTCAGGCTATGCTGGATAAACTGGGAATGCCTATCGATTCCAGGACGCTTATCAAGGATCTTCCGATAGCGCAGCAGCAGATGGTAGAGATCACCAAGGCGGTATCCACGAATTCCAGGATACTCGTTATGGATGAGCCCACTTCCTCGATCAGTGAAAAGGATGTTGAAAATCTCTTCGGAATTATGAGAGATCTGACATCACACGGCGTTGGTATTATATATATATCCCATAAGATGAGCGAATTACAGGATATCTGTGATCGCGTGACCGTAATGCGTGACGGCGAATATGTCGGTACAAAGGTAGTAAAAGAAACAGATCGTGACGAACTGATCGCCATGATGGTAGGAAGACAGCTCACGAATTACTATGAGCGTGACTTCCTGGATCCCGGAGAAGAAGTGCTGCGTGTTGAGCACATGAACGATAATAAGCGGGTCTTCGACGTTTCCTTTGAGCTCAAAAAGGGAGAGATCGTTGGATTTGCCGGACTTGTCGGGGCCGGACGTAGTGAGACCATGCAGGCTATATTCGGACTTACACCAAACTCCACCGGAGACGTTTACATCAATGGTAAAAAGGTAGAGATCCACTCACCTACAGATGCCATGAAACAGGGACTGGTAATGGTTCCTGAGAACCGTAAGGAGCAGGGATTGTATCTGATACAGGATGTGAAGTACAATACCACCATCGAAGTACTGGATCAGTTCCTTAAAAATTTCAGGGTAGATAATAAAAAGGAAGCCGAGATCACCCAGAAATATATAGATATGATGTCTACAAAGACTCCGAGCCATCAGCAGTGTATCGGAAACCTGTCCGGTGGAAACCAGCAGAAGGTGCTGATAGGAAGATGGCTGGCATCCGATCCACAGATCCTCGTTCTGGACGAGCCTACACGAGGAATCGACGTGGGAGCTAAATCGGAGATTTATTCCATAATGAATGAGCTGGTGAAAAAAGG
This sequence comes from uncultured Lachnospiraceae bacterium, assembly GCA_902779445.1. GTDB lineage: Bacteria > Bacillota > Clostridia > Lachnospirales > Lachnospiraceae > NK4A144. The sequence goes on along the minus strand of CACZBM010000001.1, from coordinate 38,698 downwards.
TGTATCGATCATCATGATATCTTCAGAACTGCCCGAGATCATCAATATGAGTGACAGGGTGTATGTAATGGCTGAAGGAAAGATTGCCGGCTGTATCGGACATGATGAGCTTTCGCAGGAAGCAATAATGAAACTGGCTGCAGTTTAATTTGGAGGAAAAAATGGCTGAGAACAATAAAAATAAGGTTGTGGTTTCCGGAGCACCGAGAAACGCGTTTATGACATTTGTATTCGATAATATGGGAATACTTGCGGCGCTCATAATACTTTGCATGATCTTAAGTATCTTCCCGGGAACCAGCGAATACTTTCTTACAGTAAAGAATCTGTTTAACGTATTGAGACAGATCTCCACAAACCTCTTACTGGCATGTGGTATGACAATGGTCATCATCCTCGGAGGTATTGATCTTTCCGTAGGATCTGTTATAGCACTCAGCGGAGTTATCGCCGCAGGATGTGTTTCCCGTTACGGAATGCCAATAGCACCTTCAATGATCGTAGGTATCCTGATAGGTGTCATCTTCGGTCTCTTTAACGGATTTGTTATCTCAAAGACTACTATCCCGCCTTTCATTGTTACACTGGCAACAATGAACATTGCCAGAGGTCTGGCAGGCGTGTACACAGGCGGTTCACCCGTCCGCGTTGTTTCAAAGGAATGGCAGTGGATCGGTGCCGGTTATGCAGCAGGTATCCCTGTTCCCGTTATAATAATGGCAATAGTATTCGTAATTTCCCTGCTGATACTTAACCGTACCAAGATCGGACGTTATATCTACGCAGTCGGTGGAAATGATATGGCTGCCAGATTCTCCGGTATCAATGTTTCGAAGGTAAAGTTCTTCGTATATACATACTCAGGTATCATGGCAGGACTTGCGGGTATCATCCTCGGATCCCGTATGTACTCCGGACAGCCTACTGCAGGTGAAGGCGCAGAAATGGACGCCATCGCAGCAGTTGTAGTCGGCGGTACTTCCATGGCCGGCGGTTCCGGTAAGCTCGGAGGTACCCTGATCGGTGCACTTATAATCGGTATACTGAATAACGGTCTGAACCTGATGAATGTCAATTCTTTCTGGCAGACAGTTGTAAAGGGTGTAGTTATCCTTCTCGCTGTTACCATCGATTTCTTCAGAAATAAGAAGAAAGCGTAAATATGAAATAATGATTATTTTCAGCGGCTGCCCCGGAAACAACCGGAGCAGCCGTTCCAATGTTATTAAGATAGTGTCATTCTGAACGGTGCCAATGCCGTTAAATTAGTGTTATTCTGAACGGTGCCAATGCCGTTAAATTAGTGTCATTCTGAACGGTGCCAATGCCGTTAATTATTGTCATTCTGAGCGCAAGCGAAGAATCTCCTGTAGCTCCATGAAAGATCCTTCGCTAACGCTCAGGATGACAGCATGAGGTGTATATATGGCTGAGATTCTGGATTCTTCACCAATAGTACTTGGACTGTCTTTGGTAATAGCCGTATTTCTATGGGCAGAGGGTTATAAACTGTATAAACTCGCAGTATTTTTCCTGGGATTTATCGTTGGATTCACGGTGAGCGGAAATATTATTAAGCTGATCCCGACCTTCCCGTGGCAGTCTTTTATTGTTCAGATAATTTGTGGACTGGTACTGGGAGCATTGTCTTTCCTGGTAATAAAACTGGGATTTTTTATAGGGGCCGCATGCGCAGTCTTCATCATAGTGAGCCCGCTATTAACGCCCCTTGGGACCATAGGAATGGTGATATCATTCGCATCAGCAGTAGTGGCAGGATTTGTGGCGACAAAGGCCGATATACCGGTTATCATACTTTTGACATCCGTAGTCGGGGGATTTATGATACCGGCAATCTTATTGAAGATCCTTATACTTTCGCCCTATGACGTAAGCTTCCTGCCGGGTGAGAACTCCATTGTCTGGCTTATTGTGAAGCTTATCCTGACAGCAGCGGGTATCGGCATACAGTTTGCGAAGCAAAGAGCAGATGATTAAATAATTTGTCATTCTGAGCGAAGCGAAGAATCTCTGAGAACCTTCACTGCGTTTAGGATGATAATTGAGATGAAGTATTACTGATGAGGTAAGTATATGAATACTTTAGACATCCTTTGGGATATGGCGATGATAATCCTCTTCGCCAAATTCTTCGGCCTTTTGGCCAGAAAACTGAAAGCACCCCAGGTGGCAGGAGAGATAGTGGCCGGGATTCTCATCGGACCCACCCTGCTTAATCTTGTCCAGCCTACGGATTTTCTTTCGGAAATGGCGGAACTGGGAGTGATCCTCCTCATGTTCGGCGCCGGACTGGAAACGAATCTGGATCAGTTGAAAAAATCCGGGATAAAGGCGACTCTGATAGCCTGCGCAGGAGTATTTGTACCTCTTGTGTGCGGTACGGTACTCTATATGAGTTTTTATGGTTTCGTACCCATGGATTCTCCCGAATTCATAAAAGCTTTATTTGTAGGCACTATCCTGACCGCCACATCTGTCAGTATCACCGTGCAGGTGTTAAAAGAGCTTGGGAAGATATCCACAGAGACAGGGATGACCATAATGAGTGCGGCCATAATAGATGACATTATCGGTATCCTTGTGCTTACGGCCGTGATAGGCATGAAAGACCCCACGAGCAATATAGGACTTGTGGCGGGGAAAACCGTGGCTTTCTTTGTTCTCGTTGTTATCGTGGGTGTGATAGTATATCAGATAATGAAGAGGATCGACGAGAGATATCCGCATACCCGCAGGATCCCCATCATATCCATAGCCATAGCTTTTATCCTGTCCTACGTGGCAGACGTGTATTTCGGAGTTGCTGATATCACAGGAGCTTTCTGCGCAGGTGTTATTTTAAGCTCGCTTAAGGACTCGGACTACATAGAGAGAAGAGTGGATATTAATTCATATACCTTTTTCGGACCCGTATTTTTCGCAAGCATAGGACTTCAGACGAACCTCAGGACTCTGGATGCAACGATACTTATCTTCTCCATAGCATTTGTGATAGTGGGACTTCTCGCAAAGATCATCGGATGCGGCGCGATGAGCGGCTTATGCGGCTATAAAGGGATGGATAAGCTGAAGATTGGAATAGGTATGATGACCAGGGGAGAAGTGGCACTTATAGTTTCCCAGAGGGGACTAAAGGCCGGGATCATCGGAAGCGAGTATTTTACGGCAGTGATCCTGCTGATAATAGTCAGCTCCTTACTGACACCCGTCCTTCTCAAGGCGGTATTCGCCAAAGACAAGGAACCACTTAACTATTAGAGGTATCAGCATTATCGCCCATGCTATCGGTTCGCACCAGATAATGCCCCAGTAACCGATCGCAGGAGCGAGTGTGAAAGCTATGACCGCTTTTACCAGAAGCTCTAAAAAGCTTGATATTATCGTTGTCACTGAATGACCCATTCCCTGCAGGGTATTTCTGATAAGACAGACTAACGTGCACAGTATATAAAAACAGATATCTGTTTTAAGATACATAGATCCCCAGTACAGTACTTCTTCATTGGTGCTGGCGGAGATGAGGCCTATCATGTTACGGCCGGCTATCCATACAAGGATCAGCCAGGCCGTATTCCATATACTGACGGCGATGATGGAGCTGATACATCCCATGCGGATACGTTCATATTCACCGGCACCGTAATTCTGTCCGGTAAAGGCTGCCAGAGCCGTTCCGTAAAAACTGCAGGGCATCATCATGAGATGGCTCATCTTTCTGGCAGCCGTATGGGCTACAATAGTGTATGCGCCGAATGAATTTATGGAGCTCTGCAGGATCAGGGTGCCCATGTGTACAAGAGATATCATAAGTCCCATGGAGAAACCGGTTGTCAGAATATCGTAATATATCGTTTTGTCGTAGGAAAAATCCTCTCTTGAAAGGTGCAGGATCGGATATTTCTTTATGATCCTTATCATACAGAGAACTGCGGAGATCGCCTGGGAAAGGACTGTGGCTATTGATGCACCTGCCACTCCCATATGGAGGCCTTTTATAAATAAGTAATCCAGTGAGATATTCAGCAGTGATGAAAGGATGAGAAAAATAAGCGGAGTTACCGTATCACCGATACCACGGAGAACAGCAGCGCACGTGTTATACAGAACGGAAAAGAAAAGTCCGAGTATGATAATACGCAGATAATCTTTGGATATTTCCATCAGTGATGCATCTACATTCAGGATCCTAAGGAGAGGATCCATAAAGATAAGAAATGAAATCGTAAGGATAATGGAGAGAACGGTTCCTGTTATAAAAGAAGCGGCAACTGCTTTTTTAAGATTTTTATCATTGCCGGAACCAAAACAGGTGGCAATGACAATGGCAAAGCCATTGCAGAAGTAGTTTACGAATCCTACGATAAAGTCGGAGAGAACGGTGGAAGCACCGACGGCGGCGAGGGGTATTTCTCCCAGAGCAGAGCCGACTATACGGATATCCACCAGGCTGTAGAACTGCTGGAACAAAAGGCCTATGGCCAGCGGAATGGCAAAAAGCGTTATGAGTTTTAAGGGATTTCCTATAGTCAGGCTTTTCATAGGGACAAGTTTATCTTAAAATCATATCCGGGTCAAAAAGGTACGGAGATTTCATGAAAGAACTGATAAAGTATCTTAAAAATTATAAAAAGGAATGCGTTCTGGCTCCCTTATTTAAGCTTCTGGAAGCATTGTTTGAACTGATAGTCCCCCTTGCAGTGGCAGCTCTTATTGACAGAGGAATAGGAGGGAATGACACTGCCTTTGTCTTAAGAATGGGTGGCTTTATGGTGCTTCTTGGCGCAGCAGGACTGGCATTTTCCATTACTGCCCAGTATTTTGCCGCTGCCGCAGCTACGGGGTTCTCTTCAAAAGTAAGACGAGCACTGTTTAAGGCTGTGCAGACATTTGATTTCAGTACTCTTGATAAAACCGGTACGGGAACCCTTATCACCAGAATGACTTCCGATGTAGCCCAGGTCCAGAACGGTCTCAATATGTTCCTCAGGCTTTTCCTGCGTTCGCCGTTTATTGTATTTGGCGCCATGATAATGGCCTTTACCGTAGATCTTCAGGGAGCACTTGTTTTCGTGGTCCTTATTCCGGTACTGTTTATTGTAGTCGCAGGTATAATGAGGGTTACGCGTCCTGCATACAGGCTGGTTCAGTCAAAGCTTGACGGGATCACCGGAAGGACCAGAGAGAACCTTACCGGGGTGAGGGTGATCAGGGCATTTCACGGAGAAAAAAGAGAAGAGGAGTCTTTTCTACGGGAAAATGATGAACTCGTTGATCTGCAGGAGAAGACCGGTAGTATCTCGGCACTTATGAATCCACTTACCCTTGTGATAGTGAACCTCTTTACTGCCGGACTGATATATGTAGGTGCAGTGAGAGTGGATCACGGGTTTATCACGAGGGGATCTGTAGTAGCTCTTGTAAACTATATGTCACAGATCCTTATCGAGTTAGTGAAGCTCGCAAATCTTGTGGTCCTTCTCACGAAGGCAATGGCAAGTGCTGACAGGGTAGGTGAGATATTGAATAAGGAAAGACCGGAACCCGGTGAGAAACAGGGCTTTCCTCCGGAAAACGGCGATGTTCCTTATATTTCCTTTGACAACGTATCTCTGAGATATGAAGAGGGTTCGGATCTTGCCCTGGAAAATATCTCTTTTTCTGTAAATAAAGGAGATACCGTCGGAGTAATAGGGGGAACCGGCAGCGGGAAAACATCTCTTGTGAGTCTGATCCCGGGATACTATAAGGCAACAGAGGGGAGTATCCGTATAAATGGAGTGGAGATCGGAGATATCGATGAAAAGGCGCTGAGAGAAAAGACGGGTATGGTCTTCCAGAAGACTGACCTTTTCTCGGGCAGCATTAGAGATAATCTTTTATGGGGAGATCCGGACGCTTCCGACAGCGATCTTATGGAAGCCGTTAATGCAGCACAGGCTTCCGAATTTGTAAATGAAAAGCCCGGAGAGCTTGACTTTTTTATAGAGCAGAGTGGGAAAAACCTGTCAGGGGGACAGAAGCAGAGACTCACTATTGCAAGGGCACTTGTCCGTCATCCGGAAATACTGATAATGGACGATTCTGCTTCGGCGCTGGATTTTGCGACCGATGCGCGCCTTCGTTCCTGCATCAGAGAGATGGCTCGCAGCATGACCATATTTATAGTTTCCCAAAGAGCAGCTTCCGTTATGCATTCCGATCTTATCATTGTTCTTGATGACGGTAGGATAGCGGGCATGGGAAAACACGAGGATCTACTCCGTGAGAATGAAGTATACAAAGAAATATATTATTCTCAGTTTCCGGATTAGAGCCTTCCGTGGCAATTTGCCATCCTGAGCGTTAGCGAAGGATCTCTCTTTAGATTCTTCGCTGCGCTCAGAATGACACTTGACTTAACGGCTTTCGGAAACTGACTGATGAGGATTCAACACATGACCAACCAGTTAACTACAATTAAAAAACTTCTCCCCTTCCTCAAACCCTGCCGGGGTTTATTTGTGCTGGCTCTGATGGCTGCAACAGTGTCATCCCTCCTCACTCTTTATATCCCCAGGCTTACGGGGGAAGCTGTTGACTGCATAATTGGTCCCGGAAATGTGAATTTCCACGGGGCATTAATGATAATAGTAAAGATAGCGGTATGCGCGTGCCTGGCCGGTTTTTTCCAGTGGATCATGAGCATACTGAATAATAAGATGACCTTTGAGATAGTCCGGGATATGAGAAACGCTGCCTTTAAGAACATAGAGAGGCTGCCCTTAAAATATCTGGACAGTAATCCTTCCGGCGACCTTATGAGCAGGGTAATAGCTGATGCTGACCAGTTTGCAGACGGGCTTTTGATGGGGTTCACCCAGTTTTTCACAGGGGTGGTAACCATATTAGGGACACTGTTCTTTATGCTCATGATAGACTGGAGAATAGGACTTCTTGTAGTGGTGCTTACACCGTTGTCGTTCTTCGTTGCGAAATTTATAGCTACCCATACCTATGAATACGCAAAGCTCCAGGCCGGCATCAGGGGTGAAGAAACGGGATTCGTGAATGAGATGATAGCCGGACAGAAAGTTGTGAAAGCCTTTGGACGGGAAGAAGCAGTCTTACGGGATTTTGATGAAATAAATGAAAGAATGGAAAAGGCATCATTAAAGGCTACGTTTTATTCAAGCCTTACAAATCCTTCCACAAGATTCGTAAATAATACGGTATATGCCCTGGTGGCGATAGCCGGAGCCTTTGCAGCTATAGGGAAACTCATGACGGTCGGAGAGCTTACGAGCTTCCTAAGCTATGCAAGCCAGTATACCAGGCCTTTTAACGAGATCTCCGGAGTGATCACGGAACTGCAGGGGGCTATTGCCTGTGCGGAAAGACTTGTGGATCTGATCGAAGAAGAGCCGGAAATACCGGATCCTGTGGATGCGGAAGAACTCAATATGCCCGAGGGCAGGGTCAGGATGGACAGTGTGTGTTTCTCATATACACCTGACAGGGAGCTAATACGGGACTTTTCACTTTCTGTGGATCCGGGAATGCGTATCGCCATTGTGGGTCCTACCGGCTGCGGCAAGACCACTCTCATAAACCTTTTAATGAGATTCTACGATGTGAACAGCGGTTCCATTTCTGTTGACGGCAAAGATATAAGAAAGGTGACAAGGAGGAGCCTCAGGGATTCCTACGGAATGGTTTTACAGGACACTTGGCTGAGATCAGGGTCCATCCGTGATAATCTTACCATCGGCAATCCGGAGGCAACAGACGAGGAGATCATAGAAGCAGCGAAGACCTGTCACTCGCATTCCTTTATCAGAAGGCTTCCAAAGGGCTATGATACTTATATCGGGGAAGACGGCGGGGGACTATCTGCAGGGCAGAAGCAGCTCCTCTGTATTACAAGGGTAATGCTGTCATCACCTGATATGCTGATACTTGATGAAGCGACCTCATCCATAGACACGAGAACTGAGATACGCATACAAAAAGCATTCCATAGTATGATGGCAGGCCGCACCAGCTTCATAGTGGCCCATAGGCTATCAACCATCAGGGAATCGGATCTGATCCTCTGCATGAGAGATGGAAACATAGTGGAATCCGGCACCCATAAGGAACTGTTGGCGGAAAAAGGATTCTATTATCAATTATATATGAGTCAGTTCAGCGGGAAGGCAATCTAACGCCTTCCCTATTTATGTGTTTTGAATGTCGTTTAGCTGAGCCGAGCGCAGCTGCCATCGACAATGTGCCGAAGGGCAGATGAGGGTTGTTAACTATAATTTGGTTACATAATTTTTTAAAAATCACCTGCGTTTTTTCAATAAATTACAAGAAATAGTAGAAATATGATGAATAATGTGCTATATTTTGTACGAATATTTTAAAACCGGTAGACATAAGTTTGGTACCATATATAAAGATATACTATCAGCTATGCAGGATAGAGGGAGAGCGAAATGAAAAGACGTTGGAAGATCATAACAGCAATCATACTTTCTACGGCGATGACAGCCATGTCATTGAGCCCGGGCTTTGCGTCGGAAGCCGTTTCTGAGGAAACGACGGAGCTGACATCCGAGGGAATCGACGCTCAGGATGCAGAAGGACAGAAGGAAGAAAGCGTTTCGGAGTCTGTTAATACAACTGGTCAAACCGGTATGGGGGAAAGTGCATATGAAGATACGGAGAACGATCTGCCGGAATATGATAATGCTTCGGAGAAATCTGACAAGGATGATGAGACCTCGGAAGATGATATTTCGACAGTTTCAGATGCATCCGCTGAAGATGATGACACGATAGAAGGAAATGCGACAATGTCGATTATGTCCGATGGACAGACCACTCCGACTGTATATTTAACATATCGTTATACGCATGAATATGATGGGCAGAGATATAATCCCGGTAATTTCAAGCTTTCCAAAGGAAAGAAGATAGTGAGCATCAACAGCGCAACCGCGACTGCATTGAAGAGTGCAACCGAAAGGGATGTTGATTTTGCTCTTCCGTCTATAAAAAATTATGATGAGTCATATACACTCTATGTGTATCCGATAAATGAAACGGATAGTGCGAAGGTTTCCGATATCATTGAGGTGAAGATAACCCCCCGGCCTGTTACTTTCAGAAGTAAGACATATTATAAAGAATACGATGGAAAACCCCTTTCACAGAACCTGGCAGCTAATGAAGATCTGCCGAACGTGGTCAAGGGGAAAATGGTTGACGGACAGCAGTTCAGCTTTATATTCAGCGGTGTGAATAAGGGGGATAATCCTGATATAGATACATCCGTAAAGAATACGTTTTCGGTTTCGTCAACCAGTACCGCAGATAAGAATAACTATGATGTCACATGCGACCCCGGTGATCTTATCATTACAGCTTCACGGAACGGAGTGGTAAACGATCTTGAAACACCGGCTAAACCTAAGGCAGTTTTAAATAATAACGGCTCAGTTAAAATAAGCTGGAAAAAGGTGAAGTCATATAAGGATAACGGGAAAAAGGGAGGAAAGACCACATATAAGGTATACAAATACAGAGAGAACGGGACATGGGGCGACCCGATAGTCACTGACCTGAAGAAAACGAGCTACGTTGATGCCGATGCATCAAGCGGGGAAAGACTTATATACAAGATCATACCCTGTGGAATAGATGCTTACGGAATAAGCGGAGAGGGCGGAGTACCGGCATACGTGCGGGTCACACCCAAGATCGTATCTGTGTCTCCGTATGAAGGGACAAAATATGCCAACGTAAGATTTATAGGAATGGGCAGTGATACAGATTCATACACGCTTGAGCACTGGAATAATAAGAGCAAAAATACCAGAGATTCAATTAATGTAAGTAAATACAATTCAACTGTAGAGGATTATAAATATACCAAGCGTACCGTAAGCGTGAACAATTATCTCGATGCCGGCGGAACGAATGTAACCATTTCAGGTAATGGTACCGCTACCTTCAGCTTCCGGATAAAGGCGGGTGAAACGGATATATATGACTATGGGAAAACTGTCCATATAGATGAGACCGCCTGGTCAAAGACCGTAAAGCTTAAAATGGTATCTATGGTACCGGTGTTGAAAGGAAAAAGAAAATCAAATACATCGTTCGAACTAAACTGGAATAAGATAGGTAAAGCAAACGGCTATCTTGTAGAGTACAGCAGGGACAAGGATTTTTCGGCGTCAGAAGCTAATGATACACAAAGGATCTATTTAAGTAAGAAAAATAAAGCTTCCGCCTATAATAGCAGGAAGTTGGTTGTGGAGGACAAACCGTTTGGAATTCCCTATTACTGCAGGGTTACAGCATATAAAAAAGCAAATGGAGACGCAACCGAATATGGTACAGCTCTTGGAACTTCAGAGGTAATAGTACAGTACGGCCGACAGAAGAAGGTTACGGATTTTAAGGCTCAGTACTTTGAAGACGGCAATTATAAGTGTGATGCAAAACTGACGTGGAGTGATGACGAGGATAATATCTGGGGATATTATGTGCAGCGGTGGAGTTTTGCCTATAGTGAGAGTTCCAAAGCTTATGACAAGCTGACCGGGTATACGGTTCTCCAGGATTATACATCAGAGAATTCAATAAAGAAATATGTCAGTACCGTAGGCGGGAGGATCGTTAACGGAGAACTTATAAAGTACAGGGTTCAGTCCGTTAGAAAATATGGCGGTATCGGTTATGGAGAGAATTATGACGGATTTGTATTCAGCGAACCTTCAGATTACTATTTCATGAATCCGACGGAGGTTTCATTTACAAAGAGTAAATATAAGGTAAAAGTAGATGAGACTCTGAAGCCTTCGATCAAATTTAAGCCTAAGAAGCTGCCTAAAAAGGCAGACGGATTAAGCAAGTCTGAATTCAAGAAAATATTCTGCTTTAATGATACAGTGGAGTATGTTTTACAGAGTGATGACCTGACTGCTTCTCAGATAAAAAAGTATGTTACATTGGATAAGTCTTCAGGAAAGCTCAAAGGTATTTCTACTTATAAGAAGGATTATATCAAGCTGAAGGTATCATCTCCGAATGATAAGGAAGTATATGATACGGCTACTATATATGTGGAAAAAAGTGAAGACGGCTCTTCAGACAAGAAGAGCGGCGACCTTTCCGATCTAAAAATATGTATAGATGCCGGTCACGGAGGAAGTGATGCGGGAACGACCGGGAACGGCCTTGTTGAAAAAGATGTAAACCTTAAGATAGCAAAGAAGGTTGGTAAGTATCTGGAAAATAAGGGAGCAAAGGTTACATATACCAGAACTGACGACAATTTTCTGGAACTGACTAAAAGAACAGACATAGCCAAGGAGAAAAAATGTAATTTGTTTATAAGTATGCACTGCAATTCCGGTGATGCCAGCGCCAGCGGCACAGAGGTATACTATTCAGTTAAGGATAAATACGCAAGACCGAAGCTGGCGAAGCATATCAGTTCCGCAGTTGCCAATGCGTTTGGCATTAATAACAGGGGTGCAAAGACCAAAACAGGCTCGAATGGTGATTATTACTCTGTCATCAGAACTTCGGCAGAAAAGGGAATACCGGGACTTATAGTAGAACATGCATTTATATCAAATTCATCTGATGCGGGTAAGTTGAAAGATGATGATGCTATCAGTGAGGCTGCGAAAGCCGAGGCGGATGCAATAGAAGATTATTGGGATCAATAAGATATGAAAAAACTGAAATTATTACTGGTTCTTATGGTGATGGTTGTTGCTGTCAGTGCCTGTAACAGATCACCAAAAGATAATGATACCCCAAACAGTTCATCTGAAATCCCCACTGAGGAAGAAGATGATGAGATAGAATTTGAAGAGATCGGACAGGAAACCGCAGATGAAATCCTGGAGAATTGTCTTTCGGATCTAAAATGTCGCGCGATATTCAGCGAATATACAGATATAGATGATATATCAGTATATTTGTATTCCGTGGTAGATGAGAACAATGAAGAACTGGATCAGATGCTGGCGGTAAGTGCTGTCTCCGGAGAAGTAATGGTGTATGATACAGATAATGACAGGCTTCTGCCGTATGACAGGTTCAAGTATTATATTGATGACGGCAAAAGTCCGGCATCCTGGGACAGTTCTTACTATCTGTCGCCCAGAACCGTAAAGCTTGAGCCGGCTGATGACAATTGCTTCGAATTTTCCATTACAAAAGACAATAAAGATGAGCCTGAACTGACAGGAGTGGCATACGTCAGCCAGGATGATACGCATGAAGCGGTTTATGAAAATGAAGATGAAGATGTATCACTAACGTTTGTAAATAAGGGAGATACATTAGAGATCAGAGACAACGGAAACATAAGCGGCGTAGCCGGAATATACGAGAGGCAGGACTAAAGGTCCTGTCTCTTGTATTTACTAAGCTTATCAGTTGTGATAGAATGCACATGTTTGAAGAGTGTTGTAGAATTGGAGACATAAAATCATGAAGATATTAAAGAAACTAACCGCAGTCCTTCTGGCAGCGACACTTCTCACAGGAGTGTCAGGAGTTGCGGGAATTGGCATGGTTGATACATATGCAGCATCTGCTCCTGCCGGATTAAAAGGAGTATGGTTTTCATTCCTTGACTGGCAGCTCTATTTAAGAGGAAAGGACCAGGGCTCTTTTGATGCAGCCTTTTCTTCCGTGTGCGATACTACAGCAGCTCATGGACTGAATGCGATCTTTGTTCATGTGAGATCACATAATGATGCCGTATATCCGTCAGCCATATATCCCTGGAGCAGCCAGATGCTTAACGGTGCAAACCCCGGATATGATCCCCTTGCGGAGATGGTCAATATAGCTCATTCCAAGGGACTGCAGATCCACGCATGGATAAATCCTTACGGATACAGGGGAGGTGCGATCACCGGAAACGCAGCTCTTGCAAATGCATCGAATATCGTGTCCGGTGTGCAGGAGATAGTTAATAACTATGGTGTAGACGGCGTTCATTTTGATGATTACTTCCCTCCTGTCGGAAAGGGAGAGATGAATTCCGTAATAAGTCAGGTACATACCGTATGTGCTAATGCCGGCAAGGTGTTCGGTATCTCGCCTCAGGGGAACCTTGATAATGTAAGAGCATCATCTGCAGACGTGGATACATGGCTTTCAAGCGGAGGTTATGTGGATTATCTCTGTCCTCAGATATACTGGACGGATAATTACGGTGCAGCCGGAAATGTTACCATGTTCTCAAACAGACTGGCTCAGTTCAAGGCTATAGATTCAGCAGGTATCCCTCTTTACGTTGGTCTTGCGGCATACAGAGCAGGACAGCCTGTGGGCTCCGATAAGGGGTGGGGACTTTCTTCAACCAATCTCGCAGAGCAGAGAGATAAGGCAATGAACAGCGGATACAGCGGATATATCGTATATCGTTATCAGACACTTTTAAGTGGCGTAGCACAGCCAGAGCTGAGCGCCCTTCAGTCAAGAGGCTGACAGTGCATAGATTCAGGAAGCATAACGAATGAAAAAGGTATTAGTATTAAAATCTTTAAGTAAAGAAGAAGAGAAAAAATATCTATCCATATCCGGCTTGGAATTTTCCTTCATGAAACCGGAGGAGGCAAAAGCAGAAGATGTCATGAACGCATCCCTGATCATTGGTGATGTTACGCCTGATATCCTTAAGATGCTGGCGGAAAAGGACATTGATGAAGATGATGTTTCATACGGTGAAGATCCGGGTTTTGCAAAGATATTCAATAAACCTATAATACTTGCGTCAGCTTCTCCCAGAAGGAGTGAGCTTCTCACAAAAGCGGATATTCCTTTCATAGTAATGCCCGCGAATATTGATGAATCCATTAAGACAGAAGATCCTGCGTTTGCGGCAGAGGAGATATCGGCGAGAAAAGCGGAAGCTGTGGTGAGAAAGCTTTTGGACGGGGGAAAGGAAGATCCGTTCGTAGTCCTTTCTGCAGATACAGTAGTTTCGATCGACGGAAAGATCCTTGGAAAGCCAAAAGACAACGGGGATGCATTCAATATGTTAAAGGAGCTTCAGGGAAGAGATCATGATGTTTTTACCGGTGTTACCATCGGGATCAAGAGAGAGGGAGATCATATCCACTACAAGCACTTTAATGAAAGGACCAGAGTAAAGATCTATCCCATCAGCGACGAACAGATAAAGGATTATATCTCTACCGGTGAACCGCTTGATAAGGCCGGATCCTATGCTATTCAGGGATCCTTTGCCAAATATATTAAGAGCATACAGGGAGACTACAGTAACGTGGTAGGCCTTCCGGTGGGCAGGGTATTCAAGGAGCTGAGACAGTTCCTGAGGAAATAAGGAGGAGAAATATTATGAAAAAGATCATCGTAACAGTACTGACAGTAATAATGACAACAGCAATTCTCGCAGGATGCGGGAGCAAGTCTGCAAGCGCCAAAGACACTCTGATAGTTGGGACAAATGCAGCATTTCCGCCTTTTGAATATGCGGGTGCTGACGGATCACCGGAGGGATTTGATATCGCTCTGATCAATGCGGTTGGCGAGAAGATGGGCAAGAAGATAGAGGTCAAGGATATGGAATTTGATTCTCTTGTTGCATCCATCGGAAACAAGATAGATATGGCTATCGCCGGCATGACAGTTACGGAAGAGAGACAGAAGACAGTAGACTTTTCACAGTCATACTACAATGCCGTACAGACTGTTATCGTTCCGGTAGATTCCGCTATCGCTTCATATGATGATCTGCTTGATAAGAAGATCGGTGTACAGCTTGGAACAACCGGTGACTTTACTGCAGAAGACATTGTAGGAGAAGGAAAGGGAGCAGAGGAATCCCAGTATAATAAGGCAGTAGATGCTGTAAATGACCTTCTTAACGGAAGACTTGACTGCGTTATCGTAGATACAAATCCTGCAGAGGTATTCGTAGGCCAGTATTCAGACCAGCTTAAGGCAATAGATGGATCCGAGTTCGGATTCGAGCCTGAGGAATATGCGATCGCACTTCCCAAGGGAGACAAGGAACTTCTGGAAGCTGTCAATAAGGCTATCGATGAATTAAAAGCTGACGGCACATATGATGCCCTTGTAAAAGAGTACATCGAAAAATAAGAAATAGTCCGGAGATAATATGTCAATCGGAGAGAAATTCACAGCTGCCTTTATAACGGAGGACCGTTGGCAGCTGTATTTTAAGGGATTAGGAATTACAATTGAAATAGCAATATTTGCGGCCATCATAGGTCTTGTACTTGGTACAGTCCTTGCTCTTATGAAGTTATCTACTGACAGGAACGGAAAGCCTACAGTATGGTCGTTCATTGCTACTGTTTATGTGGATATTATAAGGGGAACGCCTTCTGTTCTGCAGCTCCTTATCATGTGGTTCATAGTTATGAAGAGCAGCGACAACGGAGTTCTTGTGGCTTCTATTTCATTCGGCCTGAATTCCGGAGCTTATGTTTCGGAAATAGTAAGAGGCGGTATCATGGCTGTACCCGTGGGGCAGATGGAGGCAGGAAGGTCTCTAGGTCTTACAAAAGCCATGACCATGAGGTACATCATCCTTCCGCAGGCTATCAAGAATGTGATCCCTCCCATAGGAAATGAGTTTATAACACTCCTGAAAGAAACTGCCATAGTGGGATATGTCAGCTTAAATGACCTTACACGCGTGGCTAACCTTATACAGTCAAGGACATACGAGGCGTTTATGCCTCTTATCGGTGCAGCGGTGATCTACTTTACAGTCATCAAGATCCTCACCCTGCTCCTTTCACAGCTGGAAAGGAGGATGAGAAGAAGTGATAACCGTTAAGCATCTGTATAAAGAATTTGAAAATAATGACGGCACCAGAAGCGAGATATTGAAGGATATCAGCCTTAATATCGAGCAGGGCGAAAAGATCGTGGTAGTGGGGCCTTCCGGATCCGGAAAGAGCACAATGCTGAGGTGCCTGAATCTCCTTGAAATGCCCACAAAAGGGGAGATCTTCCTTGACGGAGTGAAGATAAATGATCCCTCCACCAATATTAATAAGATCAGACAGAAGATGGGAATGGTATTCCAGTCCTTCAATCTTTTCAATAACCTTACGGTTATGGATAATCTGACACTTGCTCCCGTGAAATTAAAGATAATGGGTAAGGAAGAAGCGTCGGAAAAGGCTGTGGCACTTCTTCAGAGAGTTAATCTTTTGGAGAAAGCGGATGCTTATCCGTCTTCTCTTTCGGGAGGACAGAAACAGAGGATAGCTATAGTCAGATCCCTTTGTATGAATCCCGAGGTCATGCTTTTCGATGAACCCACGTCCGCTCTCGATCCGGAAATGGTGGGAGAAGTACTGGATGTTATGAAGCAGCTTGCAGATGATGGGATGACAATGGTTGTTGTGACCCATGAGATGGGTTTTGCGCGGGAAGTGGCAACCCGGATACTCTTCATGTCAGACGGTATTATAATGGAAGAGAATTCACCGGATAAGTTTTTCGATGCGCCGGAAACCCCCAGGCTCAGGGATTTCCTTTCGAAGGTTTTGTAATAGATTTCTATGGTTTTTACATCTGTATCTTTCGGGATATTTTTCCCGATTGCGGTAATCATATATTTTATCCTGCCTCAGGATAAGAAGAGATTAAGGCTCATGTGGCTCCTGGCATCGAGCTATTATTTCTATATGTGCGGCGGTCCGGAATACGCCGCTCTTTTACTGCTCTCGACTGTCATCACCTATTTAGGTGCTCTTGGGTTAAAAGGCAGAAAAGCGGTCTTTGTTATCACACTTGTTCTGAACTTCTTTATCCTCTTCTTATTTAAATATTTCAATTTTTTCTGTGAAACATTTGAGATAGATACAGGTTTAAAGATACTTCTTCCGGTAGGGATCTCATTCTACATATTTAAATCCGCAGGATATCTGATAGATGTATATAGAGGTAAGACAGAGCCGGAGAGAGATTTCTTCAGATATGCTCTCTTCGTATCATTTTTTCCAGAACTGTTATCAGGTCCCATAAGCCGTGCACCCAAGGTGCTTCCACAGTTTGATGAAGTACATACCTTTGATTATGAGAGGATAAGGAACGGCCTGTTTCGTATGCTCTGGGGGTACTTCCTGAAGCTTGTGATAGTGTCGAGGCTTTCGATACTGGATAATCTGGTATTTGATAATTACAGTTCCGCCAATGCCTGGCAGCTTATCATAGCGTCAGTAGTATTTTCGATAGAAATATACTGCGATTTTATGAGTTATTCGGAGATAGCGATCGGAGCCGGGCAGGTAATAGGAATAGAATTAAGTGAGAACTTCAGACAGCCCTTCCTTGCCGGAACCCTGTCTGACCTCTGGAGACGCTGGCACATGTCCCTTATGAGCTGGTTTAAGGATTATCTGTATATTCCTCTCGGTGGAAGCCGGAAAGGGCTCGCGAGGAAGTATTTGAATGTGCTTATAGTGTTTACGATATCCGGATTATGGCACGGTGCGGCTTTTACATATATCCTGTGGGGGTTTTTATCAGGACTGCTGCAGATCATCGGAGATGCTACAGCCGGCATCAGAAGGAGAGTTTTAGATCTGTCGCCGGTTAAAGGTAATATCGCGGGGAGAGTTCATTTTGTTTACAGCAGGTTAATGACATTCCTGCTTTTTACATTTACGACGATCTTCTTTAGATCACCGGATGTTCCCACTGCTTTCTCCATAATAGAGAAGATATTCACAGGACTCACTCCCGGAGTGATCATGTCTACAGATGTAAGGGAACTAGGCCTCGGAACCCTGAATCTGTGCATAGCCCTGTTCATGGTGTTCATACTCATCATTGCAGATATACTGAAGGAAAAGACAGGGGAAACCATTGTATTTATCACGAAGAAAGACTGGTATATCAGGTGGGCGGTTTATTTCTTCTTCACCTGCTCTATTTTATTGAGCGCAAATATAGGCGCCGCGAAGTTTATATATTTTGAATTTTAAGGATTCTTCGGGCTAAAGCCCTCAGAATGACATGAAGAAAAGGATTCTTCGGGCAAAGCCCTCAGCAAACAGCGTCATCCTGAGCAAAGCGAAGGATCTCAGAAGATTAATCCAATGAAACCTTACCTGCGATTAATTAAAAACCTCATACTGATCTCTGTTCCGCTGATATTGATCTGCGTATATACCTTCGCTTATCCAATGAGTTATATGGCGGTTGAATACCCCATGTGGCTGGAAGAAAAAGATTATGTAAACCAAACGGCGGTCGGGGATGAAACACCTGATACTTTGATCATCGGGGACTCGAGAGCAAAGTCGAGTGTCATACCCGGAGAGTTAACAGATGACGGGTCGGCTTATAATATCGCCATAGGCGGGGCATCTCCGGTTGAGATGTATTATGCGGTGAAGAACTACCTGAGCAGCCACCCTGCGCCCCGGAATGTAATAGTGATATTTGCGCCCTATCATTTCTGCAAACTGGATAACTGGAATCAGACCCTTTACTATAATTATCTGTCATTCCCGGAACTTCTGGATGCAGAGGCCAATGCTGTCAGGCTCGGGGACAGAGGAGTTATTTACGAAGAATGGCTGCCGGACCTGATCTCATTTAAGCTGAGACTTCCGAATAAATATCTGGATGCCATATACACCTCGCGTATTGGAGGGAATCTTAAAGAAAATACAGAAAAGTATGATGCAGTGAGGCGTGACCTCGGCTATACTGCTTTCGGAGAAGAAGAAGAGAATAATGAGGAGAATTATGAGGTCCACTTCCGTGAATTTGATATTTCTCCGATGTCAGAGTACTACTATCTGAAGCTTTTAGATCTCTTAAAAGATACGGGTGCGAAGATGATAATAGAGCAGGCACCGTATAATGAAAAGTCGGATTCGTTGATCACAGATGAGTTTAGTAACGGATACAGAGCATTTCTCGAGAAAGCAGAAGAAAGGTATCCTGAGTCTATAATAGAAAAAGAGATACCTGTCTACGATAAAAAGTGTTTCGGTGACAATAACCATTTGAACAAAAGAGGAGCGGAAAAGTACACCGCTGAGATCCGGGAAAAATATAAGAATTTCTTAACTTAACAGAGAAAAAAGAATTTGATATACTCTGCATTATATACAGTAAACGAGAGGGAAAACCAATGTCGGATAAAAGGGTCAGAAAAGAGATATTTGAGTGGACAGCCACTATATTGGCAGCAGTTTTGGTTGCTCTGTTTATTAATAATTTCATTATAGTAAATGCAACTGTCCCCTCTTCTTCTATGGAAAAAACCATAATGACCAATGACAGGGTGATAGGCTTGAGACTTGCATACAGGGATAGCGACCCCGAAAGAGGTGACATCATAATTTTTAAATTCCCCGATAACGAGAAGATCCTCTATATCAAAAGAGTGATCGGAATGCCGGGGGAAACGGTTGAGATACATAACGGTGAAGTGACTATAGACGGAGAGATCCTTAGTGAGCCCTATCTCACGACGACTACCGAAGGGGACTTTGGACCCTATATCGTGCCGGAGGGCCACTATTTCATGATGGGGGATAACAGAAATAATTCAGCAGATTCCAGATACTGGAATAATACCTATCTTTCCAGGGATAAGATCGTCGGAAAGGCGGTGCTCCGGTACTGGCCGTCTGTAAAGAAATTAAATGACTAGAGGAGGACTAACATGATCTCAGAAAAGATGAAGGGCCTTGTAAACAATAATTCGGTTATCCGTCAGATGTTTGAGGAAGGACGGAATATGGCGGCGAAGTTCGGGGAAGAAAATGTCTATGATTTTTCTCTCGGAAATCCCAATGTTCCTGCTCCGGATAAGGTTCGCGATACGGCAATAGACCTTCTTAAAAATGAGGATCCTCTTGTGCTTCATGGATATATGAGTAACGCAGGATATCCGGATGTCAGACGCAAGGTTGCGGATTCTATCAATAAAAAGCATGGTACTTCATTTAACGAAGAAAACATCATGATGACCGTGGGTGCGGCAGCGGGATTGAACTGCGCATTAAAGGCATTGATAAACCCGGGAGACGAGGTTCTCACTTTTGCACCCTATTTCGTTGAATATAAAAACTATGTTGCTAATTATGACGGTGTCCTGAATACTGTGGCAACCGATCATGAGACATTCCAGCCGGATCTTAAGGCGTTTGAAGAAGCGGTCAATGATAAGACGAGAGCCGTGATCATTAATTCTCCGAATAATCCTACCGGCGTTATATATTCAGAGGAAACCATTAAGAGCATAGCGGATATATTATATAGAAAGCAGAAAGACCTTGGGACGGAGATCTTTATAATATCCGACGAGCCGTACAGGGAACTTGTTTATACCGACGCAGTGGTTCCTTATGTTACAAAGTATTATAACAACACTGTTGTCTGCTATTCTTTCTCCAAAACACTGTCCCTTCCGGGAGAACGTATAGGGTATCTGGTGATCCCGGATGAAGCTGCGGATCACGAAGATCTCTTCACTGCAGTAACAATAGCAAACAGGGTTCTCGGATGCGTAAATGCACCTTCTCTTTTCCAGAAGGTAGTAGCTGAGTGTCTAGACAGCAAGGCAGATGTGGATTTCTATGCGAAGAATAGGAATGAGATATACAATGCCCTTGTTTCATACGGATTTAAGTGTGTAAAGCCTGAAGGTGCTTTCTACCTTTTCATCGAGACTCCGGTTTCCGATAAAGAATTTGTGGAAGAGGCAAAGAAAGAACACATTCTCGTAGTACCGGGAACATCCTTTGCGCTGCCGGGATTTGTAAGACTTGCTTACTGTGTTTCCTATGAGACCATAGTCAATTCACTTCCCGGATTTAAGCGTCTTGCAGAGCACTATGGACTCAGCTGAGAGGAACAGCGATGAGTTATGAAGAAAATGTGAGGAAGGTCACTCCCTATACACCGGGAGAACAGCCCACAGGAAAAGTCATAAAATTAAATACCAATGAAAGCCCCTATCCGCCTGCACCCGAAGTATATAAGGCGCTTGAGGGACTTAATATCGAGGAACTGAGGAAATACCCGGATCCTGTCTGCATGGAGCTTGTATCTGCACTGGCTTCATACTATGGCCTGGATGAGGATGAGGTCTTCGTGGGAGTGGGTTCCGATGATGTGCTCTCAATGTGCTTTTTGACATTCTTTAACGGGAAGGATCCGATACTGTTTCCGGATATCACATATTCATTCTATGATGTATGGGCAGAAGTATATGATATCCCGTATAAGACCATTCCGCTAAAAGAGGATTTTTCCATTGACCCTTCGGACTACCGGAATGAGAAGAACGGCGGTATTGTGATAGCTAACCCCAATGCTCCTACGGGAGTGATCGAGGATCTTACAGTCATAGAGGACATAATATCCCATAATCCGGATGTCTGTGTGATAATTGATGAAGCATATGTAGACTTTGGCGGGGTGACCGCTCTTCCCTTATTAAAGAAATACGAGAATGTCATAGTAGTACGGACTATGAGTAAGTCCCGTTCTCTTGCGGGGATGCGTATCGGGTATGCTTTTGGCAATAAAAAAGCTATTAAATATCTGAATGATGTAAAGTTTTCGGTCAACTCCTATACCATGAACATGCCGTCCTTAAAAGCGGGAGCGGCTGCGATAAGGGATGATGCATACTTCAGGGAAACTGTTTCAAAGATAATCGCCACAAGAGAGTGGACAAAGGAACAGCTTAAGGATCTGGGATTTACATTCAGGGACTCTGCCACTAACTTTATCTTTGCTTCCCATGAAGGTGTACTGCTTGGAGAGAGCAGGGAAGAACTGGCAAGAAGGATATTCGAGACCTTAAAGAGCAGGAATATTTTCGTGAGATATTTTGAAAAACCCAGGATAGACGGTTATCTTCGTATCTCCATCGGTACAGATGAGGAAATGCGTATATTTATAGAGACTCTGAAAGAGATCATTATGAGGTGATGTAAAGATGGAAATGATCAATATCGCGGAAATTTTCGGAGAAGACGTCTTTAATGACACTGTTATGCAGGAAAGACTTCCGAAAAAGGTTTATAAAGAGCTCAGGAAGACCATTGATGAGGGTAAAGACCTGGATCCCATGACTGCGGAAGTAGTGGCCAATGCCATGAAGGACTGGGCAATGGAGAAGGGTGCTACCCACTATACACACTGGTTCCAGCCGCTTACTGGTATCACTGCGGAAAAGCACGATTCCTTTATATCACCTGCGAGAAAAGACGGAACAGCATTAGCTGAGTTTTCAGGAAAAGAGCTTATAAAGAGTGAACCGGATGCTTCTTCATTTCCGTCAGGTGGGATACGTTCCACATTTGAAGCGAGGGGGTATACCACATGGGACTGCACCAGTCCGGCTTTTGTCCGCCATGATGCAGCGGGAGCAACCCTTTGCATACCGACGGCTTTCTGCTCCTATACCGGAGAATCCCTGGATATGAAGACACCTCTTTTACGTTCCATAGAGGCATTAAATATCCAGGCTCTGAGACTTATCCGTATTTTCGGAAACACCACCAGTAAAAAGGTTATCCCATCTGTTGGTGCCGAGCAGGAATACTTCCTGGTTGACAGGGATAAATTTTTACAGAGAAAAGACCTTATTTATACAGGACATACACTCTTCGGGGCTATGCCGCCAAAGGGCCAGGAGCTGGATGACCAGTATTTTGGCGCTATCAGGGAAAGAGTTGCGGGATTCATGAAAAACGTGAATCTGGAACTCTGGAAACTGGGAGTATCTGCTAAAACACAGCATAATGAAGCAGCTCCGGGACAGCATGAGCTGGCACCCATCTATAATGACTGCAATATTTCAGTAGATCATAACCAGCTGGTTATGGAAGTTATGAAAAAGGTGGCAGAGAGACATGGGATGATGTGTCTTCTGCACGAGAAGCCTTTTGCAGGTGTGAACGGCTCGGGAAAACATGATAACTGGTCTCTCGTAACGGATGACGGCATCAACCTTTTGGATCCCGGAAAGACACCCCATGAGAATGTGCAGTTCCTGATGATATTGACCTGTATTCTGAAAGCAGTGGATGAGCATGCGGACCTCTTGCGCGAATCAGCTGCCAATGTGGGGAATGACTACAGGCTCGGTGGAAATGAAGCTCCACCCGCTATTGTATCCGTATTCTTAGGAGAGCAGCTTCAGGATGTTATAACCCAGCTGGTATCCACAGGAATGGCTACGAGCTCTATAAAGGGAGAAAAACTGGATACGGGAGTCAGCACCCTCCCTTATATCACAAGGGATGCTACCGACAGAAACAGGACATCGCCCTTTGCATTTACCGGTAATAAATTTGAGTTCCGCATGGTTGGCTCCAGTGCAAGCATAGCTGAGCCGAATATCGTTTTAAATTCCATCACGGCGGAAGCCTTTGCAGATGCCTGTGATTATCTGGAGAAATGTGATGATCTGGAGATAGGCATACACGATCTTATTAAGAAGTATGCTACCGAACACCAGAAGATAATATTTAACGGAAACAGCTATTCAGAAGAGTGGGTTGCTGAAGCAGAGAGAAGGGGACTTCCGAATCTGCGCACCATGGTAGATGCCATTCCGGCTCTGTCATCTGAGAATTCCGTTAAGCTTTTCGGAAGATTTGGTATCTTCACAGAGGCGGAGCTTAAGAGCCGTGAGGAGATCAAGTATGAGGATTATGCAAAGGAAATAAATATAGAAGCCCGCACAATGATAGATATGGCTTCAAAATCCCTGATCCCGGCCTGCTTAAAATATATAAAAGATCTTTCCGACACGGTGATCGCAGTAAAGAATGCCGGATACGGAAGCCATGCAGCCGAGGAAAATCTGCGGAAGATCACGGCCCTTACAGATAAAGCGCATAATGCTCTTGTGAAGCTCATTGCCGATGATGAAGAGTCATTAAAGATCCCTGAGGGCAGGGAAAGAGCGGAATTCTGCAAAGAGACCGTGAAAAAAGATATGGAGAACTTAAGGACACCCATCGACGAGCTGGAAATGCTGGTAGGAAAAGACTACTGGCCGATGCCCAGCTATGGAGATCTGTTATTTGAGGTGTAGAGGAGGAATATGATCATGAACATCAGAAAAACTATACTTTTAGGACTTCTTGCAACGGGTATTATGACCGCTGCCGTATATACAGGAGCGGGAGCAAAGGTGGAGAACGCCTATGCAGCCACAACCGGCGGACATATAGTCTGCATTGATCCCGGGCATCAGGCAAAGGGAGACAGCACAAAGGAACCGAACGGCCCGGGAGCTACAGTTATGAAAGCCCGTGTGACCGGAGGAACCCATGGGACCACTACGGGACTATATGAGTACCAGCTTACACTGGCTGTTGCGGAGCAGCTCCGGAAAGAGCTGACAGCCCGGGGCTATACTGTATATATGACCAGGACCAGTCATGATGTAAATATCAGCAATATGGAAAGAGCCCAGTATGCCACAAGTGTAGGGGCAGAGATATCTGTACGTCTCCACGCCAACGGGGCAAATTCCGCTTCCACATCAGGAGCTCTGGCGCTTGCTCCTTCAGCTACCAATCCTTATATCGCGAAACTTGCGCCTGCAAGCCAGCTGTTGTCATCAAAAGTACTTTCATCATATTGTGCTGCAACAGGGATCGCCAATAAGGGTGTACAGGCAAATGATACGATGACAGGCATCAACTGGTGTACCATGCCGGTCACCATTCTGGAGATGGGCTTCATGACCAATCCTTCCGATGATACTAACATGGCAAACTCAGCATTCCAGCAGAAAATGGCAGCCGGGATCGCCGATGGAATAGATGCTTATTTCAAGAACTAGTGGTCTTTATGTCAACACATACAAAATATTGTGTTTATTTTTGTGCATTATTAAGACTTCACTTTTTCAAAAATCTCGTTTATCATATCAACTAGATGTGGTAGCCTTCAAGTGAACTGGACACAATATTTAGTATTGTAAGCCGGGCGCTCAGGTGCCCGGTATTTTTTGCACTTTTTAGGCTATCACAGGGAGAGAAAACCGGGTGGCAGAATAAATCAGGGAGGACATTATTGTGAATATCATTAAACGAAACGGCAAGGAAGTGGAATATGATGGAGAGAAGATCATTGCCGCTGTGGAGAAAGCCAATGATCAGGTTAGAGAGAACTACAAGCTTCTGAATTCCCAGATCAGAGTCGTGGAGGAGAAAGTATACAGGAGACTCAAGGATCTGGATCATGAAGCAGGGGTCGAGGAGATTCAGGATTATGTTATACAGGCTATTCAGGAGGAGGGAGCCTTCAGAGTAGCCACCATCTACACAGTTTACCGTTATAAGAGGGAACTTGTCAGAAAGAGTAATACAACTGACGACAAGATCCTGACACTGGTAGAGTATGAGAATGAAGACGTTAAGGAAGAGAATTCCAATAAGAACCCCATGGTGGTCTCAGTCCAGAGAGACTATGTGGCAGGTGAGGTCAGCCGTGATCTGACCAGCAGGATACTTCTTCCCCAGGAAGTAGTGGAAGCTCACAGACAGGGTATCATCCACTTCCATGATGCGGACTACTTTGTACAGCATATGTATAACTGCTGTCTCGTAAATCTTGAGGAGATGCTTCAGAACGGAACGGTCATCTCTGACACTATGATAGAGAAGCCCAAGAGCTTTTCAACCGCCTGCAATATAGCTACACAGTGTATCGCTCAGATCGCCAGCTCACAGTACGGCGGACAGAGCATCACACTTTCACATCTGGCTCCTTTTGTAGATGTGACCAGGAAGAAATTCCAGAAGGAAGTTTCTGAAGAGTTTGAAGCTGCCGGCATCAATGCATCTGAAGAAGAGATAAATGCAGTGGCTGAGCGCCGCACAGTTGAAGAGATCAGGCATGGTGTGCAGACCATTCAGTATCAGGTAACCACCCTCATGACAACCAATGGACAGGCACCTTTTATAACCGTATTCATGTATCTCGGGGAAGTTCCCGAGGGACAGACCAGAAACGACCTTGCGATCATCATAGAGGAGATGCTGAAACAGCGTATTCTCGGAGTGAAAAATGAGAAGGGAGTTTACATAACTCCTGCGTTCCCGAAGCTCATCTATGTTCTGGACGAGGATAATGTAACAGAGGATTCCAGATACTGGTATCTCACAAGGCTTGCAGCACAGTGCACAGCTAAGCGTATGGTTCCCGATTACATCTCAGCGAAAAAGATGAGAGAGTATAAGGGCGGAGACGTTTATCCCTGCATGGGATGCAGAAGCTTCCTCACCCCCGACAGATTCTCGGCTGAGGGCCAGAAGCATAAGTACTACGGAAGATTTAACCAGGGTGTGGTTACTATCAATCTCGTAGATGTTGCCTGCTCATCAGGAAAAGACATGGAGCAGTTCTGGCGTATACTTGACGAGAGACTGGAACTCTGTCACAAAGCTTTGAGATGCCGTCATGAGAGACTTCTCGGTACTACATCCGATGTGGCACCCATCCTCTGGCAGCATGGCGCGATCGCAAGACTGGCAAAGGGAGAGAAGATCGATAAGCTCCTTTATGGCGGATATTCTACAATCTCACTTGGATATGCAGGTCTTTACGAGATGTGCAAATATATGACAGGAAGGTCCCACACAGATCCGGAGGCAAAACCTTTCGCTCTTAAGGTGATGCAGAGACTTAATGACAAGTGTGCAGAGTGGAAAGCAGCAGAGAATATCGACTACTCTGTATATGGTACTCCTCTCGAGTCCACCACATATAAGTTTGCAAAGTGTCTCCAGAAGAGGTTCGGACGTATTAAGGATGTTACAGACCATAACTATATCACGAACAGTTACCATGTAAGCGTAAGGGAAAAGATAGATGCCTTTACAAAGCTGAAGTTTGAAGCGGATTTCCAGAAGCTGTCTCCCGGAGGAGCTATCAGCTATGTGGAAGTTCCGAAGATGACAGATAATATTGACGCAGTACTTAGCGTAATGAAGTTCATCTATGAGAACATAATGTACGCAGAGCTCAATACCAAGAGTGACTATTGCCAGGTTTGCGGCTATGACGGAGAGATCAATGTGGTAACCGATAACCATGGTAAGCTTGTATGGGAATGCCCTAATTGTGGAAACCGCGATCAGGCAAAGATGAATGTGGCCAGACGTACATGCGGATACATAGGCACAAACTTCTGGAATCAGGGAAGGACACAGGAAATAAAAGAAAGGGTATTACACCTCTGATTCGAATTTATAACCAATACCCCAGACGGTTGATATCCTCCAGGCTTCGTGATCTTTAAGCTTTTCACGAAGCCTTTTAATATGCACATCAACGGTTCTGGTGTCACCGATATACTCATAGCCCCAGATATGATCCAAGAGCTGCTCCCTTGTGAAGACCTGATTGGGAGATGATGCGAGGAAATATAAAAGCTCCAGTTCCTTAGGAGGCATGTCGAGGGACTTGCCGTAATAAAGAACAGAATAGTTCGTAAGATTGATGGTGAGATCCGGATATTCCACTTTCTTGATATCGGATTTCTGGTTCTCCTGGGGAGAAGCTGCAGACTGGTTGGTGCGGCGGAGAACAGCCTTGGCTCTTGCGATCAGTTCCTTTGAATCGAAGGGCTTTTCCATGTAGTCATCGGCTCCCAGCTCCAGACCAAGAACTTTATCAAATACTTCACCTTTGGCAGACAGCATTATTATTGGAGTCTGGGACTTTGTCCTGATCTCGCGGCATACCTGATAGCCGTCAATTCCCGGGAGCATAAGGTCCAGAAGAATAAGATTCGGGTGATAGATCTCATATTCTTTAAGGGCACTTTCACCGTCATTGACGATCTTCGTATCAAAGCATTCTTTTGTGAAATACAGCGAAATAAGTTCAGCTATATTATTATCATCATCTACGATCAGGACTTTCTGCTTATCTACCATAGTGTTTCCTTTCATTCACTTAAATGTTGCTATAGTAACACCGGAATCACCTTCACCGAATTCTCCGGCCCTGTAATTCTTCACATATTTACACTTCTTCAGGTAGGACTGTACAACCTCCCGGAGAACACCTGAACCCTTTCCGTGAACTATGCGGACTTCCGGGAGATGGGAAATATAGGCATCATCCAGATAAGACGCCAGTTCCTCCCTTGCATCGTCGCCGTTCATTCCGATAAGATTGATCTCGGGATGGATAGTCATGGCATGACCAAGAGATTTTCCGCCGGAAGATGCTTTGCCGATACCGTAGCCCCCGGTTTTCTTATCATCAGCGTTCAAGTCAGACAGATTAACATTATACTTAATAATACCACATTGTACGGATAAATTCTTATTTTTGTCGGGAAGAGACTGCACAGTACCCTTCAGATTCAGGGATATTATGCGGACGTTCATTCCAACGCGTATATCTTTAAGAGAGAGGTTCCCCTTAGGACGGTCCTTTTCAGGAACAGAACTTAAGGAGGGCGCAGGAACAGAGTTATCTGCAGTGGTGTTCAGGGCATCCCTTAACCGCGCCCTGTCTTTTTCGGCAGATTTTAGTGTGTCCGTGTCTGCGTATTTCTGAAGATTTTTGATGGTCTGATCCGCGGTACTCTTGGCGTCTTTAAGGATATTGCGGGCTTCCTCCCGCGCCTCGGCCAGGATCTTATTTTTGGAGTCTTCCAGATTCTGTTTGCCGGAGTCCAACTCTTTCTGCAGTCTCTCTATTTCTGCCTGGGTATCGGTTATTTCCTTTTGCTTCTTTTCGAGGGCAACCCTGTTTTTCTCAAGGCTTGCGAGTACATGTTCAAACTTTTCATCTTCTTCATTTATTCTCTGCTTTGCATCGCCGATTATCTTATCCGGAAGACCTAGCCTTTTTGAGATAGCGAAAGCATTACTCTTTCCGGGAACACCCACAAGGATCCTGTAGGTAGGCCGTAAAGATTCCACATCAAATTCGCAGCAGGCATTCTCCACCCAGGATGTGGTGAGGGCATATTCCTTAAGTTCAGGATAGTGGGTGGTAGCCATGGTGCGTATACTTCTCTGATGAAGGTAATCCAGAACGGAAGTTGCGAGAGCCGCGCCTTCGGTAGGATCTGTTCCGGCACATAGTTCGTCGAATAGGCAGAGACAGGTGATATTGGCATCATGAAGTATTCCCACAATATTAGTCATATGTGAAGAGAAAGTGGAAAGTGACTGCTCTATTGACTGCTCATCACCTATATCAGCATATATCTCCCGGAAGAAAGAAAGTTCACTTCTTTCACCGGCAGGGATATGGAGACCTGAAAGCCCCATGAGTTCCAGAAGCCCTACAGTTTTCAGGGATACGGTCTTTCCACCGGTATTTGGACCTGTGACTACCAGAAGGTCAAAGTCGCGTCCGAGGCAGACGTCTATGGGTACCACCTTTTTTCTGTCAATGAGAGGATGCCGTGCAGAGTGGAGATCGATTATCTCTCCGGTATTAAATACCGGCCGGGTACCTTCCATATCAAGGGAAAGAGAGGCTTTTGCAAAGATAAAATCAAGCTCCGTCATTATGGTATAGTCGGCAGACAGAAGATCAGCATTGCTTCCCACGTCAACCGACAGATTTTTTAATATAAGCTGGATCTCGTCTCTTTCAGCAAGTTCCAGTTCTTTAATGGAGTTATTCAGATTGACTACAGCCTGGGGTTCTATGAAAAGGGTTGAACCGGTGCCGGACTGATCATGTACTATACCGGGTACCTGTGCCTTGTGCTCCAGCTTCACCGGAACACAGTAGCGGTTGTCCCTCATTACGATCACCTTATCCATCAGATAATCTGAGAGCTTCCCGTTTATCATATTGGACAGGGTGGAGTGTACTTTTGACTGCGCTTCCCGGATCTTCCGCCTTATGGATTTCAGTTCGGAACTTGCATCATCGGCTATCGTATCAGCGTCAAGTATGCACCTACGGATCTCTTTTGCCAGATGATCAACGCTTTCAAGGCATGAGAAACGGTCCTCGAGGGAATCCGGGTTCCGTTCTTCTTCACGGGCCTTATCTCCGTATGATCTTACAAGGCGTGTAGTCTCCAGAAAAGATGCTATGTCTAAAAGATCTCTCGCACTGAGGGAGCCGTCCGCTTCAGCATGTCTTAGAGAAAGGGTAATATCATAAACCCCGGAGAAGGAAATGCTGCCGTCCTTTATAATACGTTTGAAAGCATCTGATGTTTCTGACTGCGCGTGTTCTATTTCTTCTATTGTACCGTAGGGCCGGATACTCAGACACAGTTCTTTTCCTCTTGATGAAAAGGCATGTGATGAGAGAAGTTCACGTATCTTATGAAATTCCAGCGTGTGTAATACTTTTTCATTCATAGTGTTATTATACCTCAAAACGGTACGATTATGCCAGATATGGTATGTGGACATGAGGCTTTCTTGATGATAGAATGATTAATCACAGGGTGCAAAAAATGGACGAAAACAATTCTTCGGATTTTCATTTTATTAAAGAAACCATAAAAGAAAGACCTCTCAATAAAAAGAAGCTTTTTGTGAGGTTTCTTTTGTTGATCATTTCAGGTCTGATCTTTGGGCTTATTTCTGCGGGTACGTTTGTACTGGTCATAAGGAATGTTCTGCCTTCACCGGAAAAAACGCCTGCAGTTGTAAATATACCGAGAGATGAAGAGTCTGATTCCATAAGTGAGACCAATCTGTCAGAGGATGAGACAGAGGCAACAGAGGAGACAGAGGTTTCTGCCGATGAGATCGCGGAGGAGACTGCTGAGCCTTCTGAAGAAGCTAAAGAGGAACAGGAGAAGGATCCATATGGAGACTATCCTCAGATTTCCTATAAGATCGAGCATGTTTCCCTGACTATTGACGATTATAAGAGTCTTTACAGGACGCTTAAGGAAGTGGCAAATGAGACGGGCCGGTCTATTGTGACGGTAACCGCGGTGACCAGCGACATGGACTGGTTTGAGAATCCTTATGAGAATGCGGATAATTCTGCCGGACTTATAGTAGCGAATAACGGGAAAGACCTTCTGATCTTAACCAATATCCCTGAAAATGAGGAGAATGTGAACTTAAGTGTGACTTTCTGTGACGGGGAGATATACTCCGGATCATTGAAGTCTTCAGACAGGGATACGGGTCTCGCTATCATATCTGTATCTCTTGAAGAGATAACGGAGGATACGATCAGGAAGATAAAGGAAGCAGAGTTGGGAAACTCCAGGGGTACAAATATTGTGGGACTTCCTGTGATGGCCCTTGGAAGTCCTCTTGGTATCCAGGGCAGCCAGTGCTTCGGACGCACCATTTCCAACCAGAGGGAAATGTCCATGGTTGATAAGAATATACACATTCTCAGCACCGATATTTACGGAAGCGAAAATGCGACAGGCGTTATAACCAATTATGATGGCCAGATAATGGGAATAATCTCACAGAAGACTTCTATGGAGGATGCGCCAAACCTTCTGACTGCTTACTCAATATCGGATCTGAAGGGACTTATAGAGAAGCTTTCCAATAATTCATCGGAGGCATATCTCGGAATATACGGAACAGATGTCACGAAGGAAATAAATGAAGAGAGCGGGGTGCCTCTGGGGCTTTACATTACGAAGGTGGCTCTTGATTCTCCGGCACTTAATGCAGGTATACAGAGCGGAGATGTGATCACCAGACTTGGAACCTCGGAGATATCTTCATACAGGGACTATATGGAGCAGATGATGAAGTACCAGCCGGGAGACGAAGCGGTCATCACAGTTCAAAGATATTCAAAGGGAGAATTCCAGGAAATGACTTTTGAAGTGACGATAGATGATGCAGAAAAGCATATAAATAAAGATTAGATGATCAGTCTGTCATTTTGAGCGAAGCGAAAAATCTTTAGAACGATGAAAAGAAGAATGATAATTAAAGAAAACAGATGAGGTGGATTATAAAGAATGAGGTATTTAGCAGATCTTAACGAGGGAGACAGCCTTTCGGATGTTTATCTCTGTAAATATAAAGCTCAGGCAGAGACCAGAAACGGTAAGCCCTATTATAATGTGATACTTCAGGACAAATCCGGTACTCTGGACGCAAAGGTCTGGGAACCGAATTCTGATGGTATAGCTGATTTTGATGTCATGGATTATATCTATGTTTTCGGTGATGTGAACAGATATCAGGGGGCACTTCAGGCATCTATAAGGAGGATCAAAGTGGCACATGACGGAGAATATGTGCCGTCGGATTATCTCCCTATGAGCCCCTTCAGTATTGATACCATGTGCAGTGATCTGAATGCGGTGGTAAATACGGTAAAGAACCCGCATCTCAATAAGCTGCTGAATCTGTTTTTTACCGATGATCCTGATTTCATGGAGAAATTCAAGATGAGTTCCGCCGCAAAATCCATTCATCACAGCTTTGTGGGAGGACTCCTGCAGCATACCCTTGCTGTGACCAGAATGTGCAAGTACTATGTAAAAGCATATCCTGCACTGAACCACGACCTTCTGATAACGGCAGCTCTTCTTCATGATATCGGAAAGACCAGGGAGATCTCATCATTTCCGCAGAATGATTATACGGATGATGGACAGCTTCTGGGTCACATCGTGATGGGGTCTGAGATGATAGCGGAAAAAGCTCATACGATACCGGATTTTCCGCCCAGACTTTTAGGTGAGCTTCAGCACTGCATACTTGCACATCACGGGGAGTATGAGTACGGATCACCGAAAAAGCCGGCCCTGATGGAGGCAGTTGCGCTTAATTTCGCAGATAATACGGATGCGAAAATGGAGACTTTCAGTGAGATACTTTCTCATCTTACTGTTGATAAGAAGGATGAGTGGATGGGATTCAACAGGCTTTTCGATTCTAATATCAGAAAAGCAGGGGATTGGTAATAAAAGAGGTTACAGTGAATTATCGCAAGAATGACGAGATAAAACTAATAATAGACGATCTTGGAAATGAAGGAGAAGGCATCGGACATATCGATGGCTTTTCTTTCTTTATAAAGGATACTGCAGTCGGAGACCATGTAACCGCAAAGGTGATGAAGGTAAAAAAGAACATGGGTTTTGCGAAGCTTGTGTCTGTAGATACGCCTTCTCCTGACAGGGTATCTCCGGCATGTCCTGTGAGTAAAAGCTGCGGAGGATGTACACTTCAGCATATTTCATATGAGGCAGAGCTTAAATATAAGGATAACAAGGTATATAACTGTCTTAAGCGTATTGGGGGTATTCCGGAGGAAGTGCTGGATAGGGCAAAAGAACCGGCTGTCGGAATGGAGAATACCGGGCGGTACAGAAATAAAGCCCAGTATCCTATCGGTGTTAACAGTGAGGGAAAAGCCATCGCCGGGTTTTATTCCGGCAGGACTCATCACATAGTGGAGACAGAAGACTGTTTCCTGTCACCTCCGGAATTTAAGGATATCCTTAGGACGGTTCTTTTATTTTTAGATGAATACAGGATACCGGTATATGACGAGACAGAGGGAAAAGGACTCATAAGACACGTGCTGATCCGGAAGGGTTTCAATACCGGTGAGATAATGACCTGTATAGTGGCATCTTCAGAAAAGATCCCGCACATTGATGTTCTGTCTGAAAGGCTTATGAATATATCAGGTATGAAGTCAGTCTGTCTTAATATCAATCCGGAGAAGACAAACGTGATACTCGGTTCAAAATGTGTTCCGCTTTATGGCCCCATGTACATAGAGGACATGCTGTGCGGACTGAGGTTCAGAATTTCTCCCCTGTCTTTTTATCAGGTAAATCCGGTAATGGCTGAGAAACTCTATCATAAAGCCATGGAATATGCCGGACTTACAGAGGTGCAGAAAAAGGCTGCTACTGAGTTTCAGAATGGATCAATACAGGATCTTTCTGAAGAAAAGCGCTCCGAAATCTGGGACATATGTTGTGGGATAGGGACTATCACACTCACAGCTGCAAAATATGCACCAAATAGCCTTATCCACGGAGTGGAGATAGTACAGGAGGCTATTGCAGATGCAAAAGAAAATGCATCGCTGAACAGCATTTTTAATGTTGATTTTACCGCGGCTCCGGCGGAAGTTTATATGCCGGAATACATGAAACAAAATCCTGGCGCAAGGGCAGATGTAGTGATCGTGGATCCTCCGAGGAAAGGCCTGAAGCCGGAAGTCCTCGACACCATTGCAGAGCTCTCGCCCTCAAAGGTTGTTTATATTTCCTGTGATCCGGCAACCCTCGCCCGCGATCTGAAACTTCTCCTCGCTTCGGGCTACGCGCTGCAGAAATATCAGGTTTATGACCAGTTCAGCCGCACCAGCCATGTGGAGACTGTAGTGTTGCTCACAAGAGTGAACTAATAGAAATCCTTGAATTTACGCACTTTTTCGAGCATTTCACGTTTGATAAGACTGATTATTCTGAGCGTGGAAAGCACATGAAAAAGTATATTCGGGTAGTTGTAGCTGTTGAACTCGTGACAGTAGGTGCAAAAATAGAGCCTACGTCGTGACAGTAGTGCACTACTTGAATATGTCTGAAATAAACAAAATAAGAATCGTCGGAAGACGCTTAACTTACAGCATTTCCTGTGAGTTAGGCGTCTTTTTTTGTTTTATTCCAAATCTAAGAAAGGAGGAACGCCAGTGGATTTTGATTATTTTTATGGCAGAGGGGCAGATCAATTTGCTTTTTATCAAATACCCAAGATTTTGATCACGGATGAGAAATTTGCGGGAATAACGATGGAATCAAAAATTCTCTACTCCTTAATGCTGGACAGAGCATCTCTTTCAGCAAAAAATGGATGGCTTGATGAAGATGGCAAAGTGTTTATTTATTACAAATTGGATCGGATTATGGCAGATATGCACTGTGCTAATCAGAAAGCAACGAAGATGCTAAAAGAGCTGGAGGATAAAGCCGGTTTAATAGTAAGACAAAAGCAAGGTCAGGGTAAGCCAACAAAAATCTATGTAAAGGACTTTGCTACCGGATTGCATGACTATGGGCCTGACAGAAGAATAATTCAGACTCATGAAAATCATGATTCTGAGACTCATGAAAATCATGAATCTAGAAATGTGATAATCACAGGTCCGGACTCATGGAAATCATGCACTAATAATACTAATTATAACAACACTGATTTTATTAATACCAATCCAATCAATCTATCGGCGGAATCAGCATCTCCGAAGATAAAGGTGGTACAGGCACAGGAAAAGGAAGATTCGATGAGATTACGAGAACAATATGAGGATTATCTTAGAGAAAAGCTGGAGATAGACATAATGACTCAAAGGAATCCTTACGAAGTCAGAAGGATTAATGAAATTCTTGAAATCATGGTCGATGTGCTTAACAGCAAGGCAAAGACAATCCGGATATCTGGGGAGGATAAGCCAGCAGAGGTTGTAAAAGCACAGTTTATGAAATTGGATTCAAGCCATATGGAATACATCTTGGATTGTTTTAAGAATCAAACATCGGATATCCATAATATCAAGCAGTACTTACTTACCACCATCTACAACGCACCGCTAACCATTGATCACTATTATACAGCCAAGGTCAGTTATGACATGGCAAATTGGAAGGAGACAGTATGAAAAAAGAAGCAACAATAATTGCTGTAGTTAACCA
This sequence comes from uncultured Lachnospiraceae bacterium, assembly GCA_902779445.1. Classification (GTDB taxonomy): domain Bacteria; phylum Bacillota; class Clostridia; order Lachnospirales; family Lachnospiraceae; genus NK4A144. The sequence goes on along the minus strand of CACZBM010000001.1, from coordinate 3,030 downwards.
GAAAGGCGGCACAGCAAAGACAACAACAGTAGAAAATTTAGGTATTGGATTATCAAAACAGGGGAAGAAGGTGCTTCTAATAGATGCAGATCCCCAAGCATCACTTACGATCAGCCTGGGGTATCCACAACCTGATGATTTGGAACTTACACTCTCAGATCTTCTGAATGGAACAATAAGTGAAAATCCAGTGGCGCTGGATGAGGTGTTGATCCATCAGCAGGAAGGTATTGATTTAATCCCTTCAAATATTTCTCTTGCAGGGCTAGAAGTATCACTTGTGAATACTATGAATAGAGAGCGTATTCTTAAGCAGTTTCTAGAGACACTCAGAGAAGATTATGATTATATTCTTTTGGATTGTATGCCGAGTCTTGGAATGCTAACTGTAAATGCTCTTGCAGCTGCTGATGCAACTTTAGTTCCCGTTCAGGCAAACTACTTATCAGCAAAAGGCTTAGAACAACTACTTGCAACAATAAGCCAGGTTAAGCGTCAAATTAATCCTAAGTTATGCATTGAAGGAATTCTAATTACTATGGTAGAAGCTAGAACGAATTATGCCAAGGATATCAGTAATTTAATTCGTGATACCTACTGCAACAAGATAAATGTGTTTGAGACAGAGATTCCAAGATCAGTTAGAGCTGCTGAGACGAGTGCAGAAGGGAAGAGCATTTTTGCTTATGATCCTTCAGGCAAAGTCGCTGAAGCTTATTCATCATTAACACAGGAGGTGCTTAGCTATGACCAGAAGAGGAACTAATATTAGCTTAAAGAGCTATGAAGATATTTTTACAACTGAAGAAAAGAGACAAGAGACTGGCGAGCAGGTTGTTATGATTCCGGTCAATCAGATTCATGAGTTTAAAAATCACCCATTCAAGGTGCTTGATGACGAGGATATGAGAAAAACTGTTGATAGTATTAGAGAATACGGAGTACTCGTACCTGTAATAATTCGTCCTGATGGTAATGGAGAGTACGAAATGATTTCTGGTCATAGAAGAAGGTATGCTTCTATCTTGGCAGGAAAAAAAGAAGTCCCTGCAATTATTCGTGAAATGGACGATGATACAGCAACTATTTTGATGGTTGATTCTAATCTACAGAGGGAACATATTTTGCCAAGTGAAAGGGCAAAGGCTTATAAAATGAAGATGGAGGCACTAAAGCATCAGGGAAAGCGAACAGATCTTACTTCGTGTCAAGTTGGCACGAGGTTACGTGCAGATGAAGAGCTGGCAAAGCAAACCGGTGAAAGTGCTAGAACTGTGCAGAGGTTTGTAAGGCTAAACAATCTTATTCCAGAGCTTCTTGATCTTGTAGATGAAAAGAAAATAGCTTTTAATCCTGCAGTAGAGATTTCCTATATGAAGCCGGAAGAGCAGAAAGAGTTTTATGAGGCAATGGAAATAGCACAGACTACTCCGTCATTATCACAAGCACAGAGATTGAAGAAATCTAGTCAGGAAGGGAATTGTACTGCAGAACTCATAGAAAGAATAATGGACGAGGAAAAGAAAAATCCTCTAAACCGTGTGGTGTTTGATAGTAGCATTCTTCAAAAATATTTCCCTCAGAAAACAACAGCTAGAGAGATGGAAATGCAGATTCTACAGCTATTGGAGCAATGGGCAGGTAACAGAGCGTAAATAATAATTGTCATGATTCCAGGCTCATGATTTTCATGAGTCTGGATTTTCAAAAAAATTTCATGTCAGAAATGCTGACATAATAAAACAAATATGTTATTATGAAGATGTCAGAAATGCTGACATGGAGGCGCGTTATGGATAAAACTATAGCTGATAGATTAAAAGAAGCAAGAAATAAGGCAGGTATGCATCAAGAGGATGCTGCACGTTCTATGGAGATGTCACGTCCAACTCTTAGTGCGATAGAGTCTGGCAAGAGAGTAGTATCTGCAGAAGAAGTTCGAAAGTTTTCTGCATTATATGATGTGTCCAGTAATTGGCTACTCTATGGCGATAATTCAGAGGAAGAAGCCAGAATGAGGAGATTAGGCAAGTATTATCAACTTTATTCTAAGCTGAATGCTGCAGAACAAAATGAAGTAATTAAGTTTATAGAGCAGATATTGAATAAATAGGGGGTGAATTATGATGGCATTAAGTTTATTCGGAAGCTTTATCCGTTTAATATTGAAAATACTTCTTTTACCGGTCCAGGCTGTTTTAACAGTCCTTATAGCTATGGTTCATTTTGCAAGTGGTGTGCTTGGGCTGGTTTGTGGAATAATAGGCGGCCTCTTTGTGTTATTATCTTTTACCTATTTGTTTGCATCACCGATTGACTGGAAGATGTTTTTAGAGGCATTGATATTTGGATCTATAATAGGAGCACTTCCTCACATAATCTGCTATGCCGGTGACACAGTCCTAATAGCAATAAAAGAATTTTTAGATATGATTTGAGTTAAGGGTACAAATATGACACCTAAAGGGCACTAAGAATACACTTGCCATGCATTTTCAAAAGAAAATCCCTATGATATTATTACAATGGATTTAATGAAGTGAAGCAAAAAGCTTCCTTTAAGATCCTTTTCTGCAGAAAGTAAATAGGCAAAGTAAAGAGCGTCAGCTCGTGATTGTAACGTCACGAAGCCAGACGCTTTTTTTATTGCTAATTCCGGTAAGCGCGCGCCGGTGTTTCTATTAAACAAAATGCAAAAAGAAAAGGAGAAAACTGAATATGGATTATGAACGTTTCAAAGAAGGTTTCCAGGATGCCTTAAAGGCTGAACTTGCTGTTAGAGGAGCTGATGTTGAACTTACTGCTCGCAGAGTAGATAAGATGAATGAAAGCTATGATGCTATCACGGTAAGACCTACGGACAGTTCTATTGGAGTGAACATCAGCATTGAAAAGGCATTTGCTTCTTATGAGAACGGAACTCCGATTCCGGAGATTGCAGAGCATTTTGCTGATGCAGTGGAGAAAGGATTCCGTGAATCCCCTCAGGTCGATCTGGAGTCGCTTTCTGATTATGAGCAGATGAAGAGC